>DBEZXW010000027.1:0-10143 GCA_048291725.1 Collinsella sp.
CCAGTTCCACGGCGAGTCCTACCGCGTCCGCCATGCCCTCATGCAGGAGGGCTAGCCGCTCAAAAGCGTGCGCGCTTCCGATGCTCAGACTGCTCAATTTCCGATGCTCTTTTTGCTCAAATCCTCTTGACGAAACACAGCTCGATCTCCTCGATCTCGCCGCAGCCCGTGACCTTCGGCATGGCCTCCCCTTTCCCTCACGTATCCCGCGCGGCCCGTGGTGTGGAAGAGGGGCCGCGCGGCCCGGTGTCGAGGGGGCTGCTCGGAGCCCCCTTCTAGCGCGAATTGTATCAGGGGGGGATTTGTTAGACGGGGCGAACGGAAATGGGGGAAATCGGGGGGAATCGGCAGGGCTACGCGGTTTCGCGTGGTTGTGCGAGATTTATCGAGATTGACTAAAGGCCGCAGGTCAGAGCCACAAAAGAAACACAAGCGTTATAATTGGAATAATATGCTTTACTCATCGGGAAAGGGCTCATAACCCGGAGGTCGTAGGTTCAAATCCTGCCCCCGCGACCAAGAACTTGCAGCTCGTCGGCCTAGCCGGCGAGCTTTTTTGTTATTGCGGGACCGTGTTTTCGGTCCAATTTTCGGCCTCTCAAACAAAATCTCGATCTGTAACATCTAGACCCGATTTGGGCGGCTAGGTGTTACAGATCGAGATATACCGGTGGGTTGGGTCCCGTTTGTCTAAATCTGTAACACGAGGGACGGTTTTTGCCGAGTTGTTGTTATAGATTGAGATTTTCTAGCAGGCGGGTTTGGTTTGTCTCGATCTGTAACAGATAGGGGCCAAAAGTGGGCGTAGCTGTTACAGATCGAGATTGTTGAGGATGGGTCGAGAGGAATGTCTCGATCTGTAACAGTAAGACCCAGTTTTGCCGCGTAACTGTTACAGATTGAGACAAACCGACGGGCCGCCCCGCCCACCCCCATCCACCTGCCGCCACCTGATATTCGCCGATTTCCGTTGTGCCGCTGTGCCCCCATGCCATATCCTCTAGACAACTACGCGGCAACATCGCCGCCGCGCCTACAAGAGAGGAATGTCCATGACCACACCTGCATCCAAGCTGCTCCAGCCCATTACGGTTGGCCCCCTTGAGCTCAAGAACCGCATTATGTTTCCGCCGCTGACCACCGGCTACGAGGAGCGTGACGGTTCCATCGGCGAGCGCAGCCTGGCTTTTTACGAGCGCCTGGCCCGTGGCGGCGTGAGCTACATCGTCATCGGCGACGTCGCTCCCGTCATGACCGCGAGCCCCACGCCCAAGCTGGCAACCGACGCCCAGATCCCCACGTTTGAGGCCCTGGCCGACGTCGTCCACAAGCACGGCGCCAAGGTCGCGCTGCAGCTGTTCCACCCCGAGTACGATGTGCCCGGTGTCGGCCGCATGGTCATGGGATCCATGGCCGCCGCCAAGGCCGCGCAGGAGGCCAAGGCCGCCGGCGACGAGGAGACCTTTGCCGCCAAGATGGCCGAGTCCAACGAGATCCGCAACCAGGCCTACGCCAAGCTGCACCACGACATGCAGCACTTTGTGAACGAGGCGAGTGTGGAGCAACTCACCCAGATCAAGGAGGCCATCGCTGCCTCGGCCGCTCGCGCACAGCAGGCCGGGATCGATGCCATCGAGGTCCACGGCGACCGCCTGGTGGGTTCGCTGTGCTCGGCCATCCTCAACCAGCGCACCGACGAGTACGGTGGTTCGTTCGAGAACCGCGTTCGCTACGCGCTGGAGGTCGTCGCTGCCATTAAGGAAGCCGCGCCGCAGCTGATGGTGGAGTACAAGCTCCCCGTGATTATGGAGAACCCCGACGGCACGCCGCGCGGCAAGGGCGGCCTGCAGCCCGACGAGGCCTGCGAGTTTGCCAAGCTGCTTGAGGGCGCGGGCATCGACATGATCCAGGTCGCGCAGGCCAACCACACCGGCAACATGGGCGACACCATTCCGCCCATGGGCGCCATGCCCTACAACTGGACGCTGTCCGTGGCCGAGCGCGTCAAGGCCCTGGTCTCCGTGCCGGTGGCAACCGTCGGCCGTGTTGTCTCGGTCGAGGCCGGCGAGAAGATTCTGGAAGACGGCGCCGCCGACATCATCGCCTATGGCCGCTCGCTCATGTGCGACCCCGACATTGCGCTGAAGGCCGCCACGGGTGAGCCCATCCGCGAGTGCCTCAACTGCAACAAGGGCTGTGTCGACGCGATTCAAAACCGCAAGTACATTTCGTGCGTGCTCAACGCGGAGAACGGCGACGAGGCGACCATCGCCATTAAGCCGGGCGAGGGCGACAAGAAGATCGCCGTGGTGGGCGGCGGCATCGCCGGCCTGGAGGCCGCACGCGTGGCGGCCAAGCGCGGCTACGACGTGACCGTCTACGAGGCGAGCGATCATCTGGGCGGCCAGATTGTGCTGGCGGCTGCGCCTCCGCGCAAGGACGAGATCATGCGCTCGGTCGAGTACTACGAGAAGATTCTGCCTGGCCTGGGCGTGAAGGTTGAGCTCAGCCATGCCGCTACCGCTGAGGACCTCAACGCCGCCGACGCCGCGATTGTGGCCGTGGGCGCGCACGACGTGGTCATCCCCGTTCCGGGCGCCGACTCGGAGAAGGTCGTCTCGAGCTGGGACGTGCTGGCCGGCAAGGCGGAGCTCAACGGCCGCGTCGCTGTCATTGGCGGTGGCCTGGTGGGCACCGAGACTGCCGAGTATCTGCTGCAGCACGGCTGCGAGGTGGCGATCGTCGAGATGCTCGACAAGATTGCCGCGGGCGAGTCCGAGACCATTCTGCCGCTGATCATGAGCGACTTCGCCGCCCACAACGTGGAACAGCACGTTAAGACCCGCCTGACCGCCGTTACCGACGAGGGCGTGGAGGCCGTGCACACCACCGAGGACGGCCCCGAGGAGCCGGTGAAGATCGCCTGCGATTACGTGGTGATGGCCGTGGGCTCCAAGGCCAACGCGTTTGACCTGGATGGCGTGACGGTGCCCGTGACCTGCGTGGGCGACTGCTCGGGCGAGCGCACCGCCGACATTGCGAGCGCCATTCGCACGGCGTATCACGCGGCCAACGAGCTGTAGTTGAACATCGCGGCCAGGCGGGGCGGTAGCACGGATCCGCCTCGCCCGGCTGTGTCCCGTCGGGTGTCAACCGGTGCGGGGCCTGCAAGCGCAGCAGGCCCCGCCCTTTTTGTTTTGCTTCGGTGGATGGCAATGCGCGGTAATCATGAGGAGTAAGGACGTCTACTGCCTTGCCGATTACTCAAAATTATTGGGGGAGGGGTTAATAACTATATCCTCTATGCCAAAGGACATAAAGAGGTGTCAATTTTGTTGACAGGCGAATGACGATTGGCTGCGAGTCAGCTACCAACGTAAATAATCGATAAAGAAATGTCGTAAATTGGTGCCAAATGCCCAGATAACGCCGCGTCTATTTTAATTAACTGCTTTGAGCAAACAGTAAAATGCTACTATCTAACTTGCACGTAAGAAAGCAGATTAACGGTTAAGGCTAAGAAGTGGCAGGTATGTCGGAAGCAACTAGGACTCGCACGCATGCGCCCGAGGTTAGGCAGCGCGCCGTCGAGATCCTCCAAGAGGGGGTCGGTCATCGCGCCCTCGCCGCGGAGCTTGGCATTCCCCAGGCCACGGCTCGTCAGTGGGCCCGCGCGTATGCCGTAGGCGGTGCCGACGCCGTTCTCAACGCCGGTTCGCATCATCACACCTATTCGTACGAAGTTAAGCTCGCCGTGGTCAAGGACCGCTTGGAAAACGGCTTAACGGTTCGCGAGGCCATGATCGAGCACAAGATTCCCAGCGAGTCTTCGGTCAAGGCTTGGTGCCGCCAGTATCGCGAGAGCGGTGAGTCCGCGCTGGTTGATAAGCCGCGCGGTCGCAAGCCGCGCGTTAAAAAGGCGGAATAGCGAACGGGATGGTGCGCCCACAGGGGCGCATTTTTCTTGCCGCCTCTCTGCTCCAAAGCGGACGTGCCCTTACCCCGTACGCCTAAAACTCCCCAGTTGACCGAAAACCCGCAGCCGCAACTCCTCTATTGAGCTATAACGTTAAACAATTGCAGCGTTTTTGCATGGGGGAGTGATGGTATGACGCTACTGTATTTCCTTACCCTGTTTCCGCTGGTACCGGCGCTGGGCATGCTGCTCGCGCGCGGTGACCGCGCCCGCGATGCGGTAGGGCTTGTAGGCTCTGGCATCATTATGGCGGTGACGGTTGTAGTCGCCGTCATGTTTTTTGGCACGGGCCCGCAGAGCTTCGAGGTTGCCCCCGGCACCTCGCATGTGCTCTCGATCATCAGCTCCGTCATCGACGTGATCCTGTGCGCCGTCATCCTGTACAACGCGCGTAAATATAAGAGCACGCTCACCACGGTGCTCGGCGTGGTGCAGCTGGTGGGTTCGGTTGCCTTCGCTGCCATGACGCTGCCCGCGGCCGAGGTTGTCACCGCCACGCCGCTCTACCTGGATTACATGAGTGTGATCATGGTGCTTGCCGTCGGCATTGTCGGCAGCCTTATCTGCGTGTACGCCCTGGGCTACATGAAGGACTTCCAGGCCCACGACGAGCACGAGGCAGCGCTGCGCGGGCAGGCGGCGCCCGACCGACGCCCGCAGTTCCTGGCGCTTATGTTCCTGTTCCTCTCGGCCATGTTCGTCATCGTGACAAGCGACAACCTTGAGTGGCTGTTCTGTGGCTGGGAAATCACCACCGTGTGCTCGTTCCTCATGATTGGCTACACGCGCACGCCCGAGGCCATAAAAAACGCTTTCACCCAGATCATCCTCAACATGCTGGGCGGCATCGCGTTTTTGGCCGGACTCATGTACCTGCACGTTAACGGCATGCCGCTGACCATCTCGGGCATGATCGAGCTTTCCAGCGCCGGAACCGCGCAATCCGCGCTGCTGGTGATGCCGGTCCTGTTGCTGTCGCTTGCCGCGCTCACCAAGGCCGCACAGATGCCGTTCCACACTTGGCTATTGGGTGCCATGGTTGCCCCCACGCCCACGAGTGCCCTGCTGCACTCGTCAACCATGGTCAAAGCCGGCGTGTTCCTGATGGTCAAGCTCAGCCCGCTCTATGCCATCTATCCCGTGACCGGCTTTATGGTCACGAGCGTGGGTGCCATCACGTTTTTGCTCGCTGCCCTCATGGCCATCTCGCAGAGCAACGCCAAACGCGTCCTCGCGTACTCCACCATTTCCAACTTGGGCCTCATCAGTGCTTGCTTGGGTGTCGGCGCGCCCGAGGCCGTATGGGCCGCCATCTTCCTGATCCTGTTCCACACGGTGGCCAAGTCGCTGCTGTTCCTGTGCGTGGGCACGGCCGAGCATCATATCGGCAGCCGCAATATCGAGGACATGGACGGTATGTTCAGCCGCATGCCGCACCTTACGCGTCTGATGATGCTGGGCATCATGGGCATGTTCGTGGCACCGTTTGGCATGCTCGTGTCCAAGTGGGGCGCCCTGGTGGCGTTCGCGCAGACCGGCAACGTGCTCATGATCATGGTGCTTGCCTTTGGCTCGGCCGCGACGTTCTTCTTCTGGGGCAAGTGGCTTGCCAAGCTTTCGGGCGTCGACCCCACGGCTCAAAACGTTGAGGTCAATGTCCATAAGACCGAATGGATGGCCCTCAACACCATCGCCGCGCTGCTGATTCTTTGCTGCGTGGCGTTCCCGCTCATCTCGAGCGGCCTGGTGTCGCCTTACTTGGCCATGGTGTTTGGCCGCGTGCCGTACGTTATTGGCAAGGACTCCATGTATCTGATGGTGGTTATCGTGGCGTTTATCGCCGTGGTGCTGCTGACTTCATTCCGCGTGAGCAACAAACCGCACGTCAACGTGTACCTTTCGGGTGTGGGGACCGACAAATATCGCCATTTCCGTGGCTCGATGGGACACGAGGTGAAGGCCGAAAAGCGCAATTGGTACTCGGAGGACGCCCTTGGCGAGAAGCGTATTGGCCCCGCGGGTAGCGTCGTGTGTTGCAGCATTATCTTGTTTGCGCTGCTGTGTTGCGCGTGGATTGGGCCCGAGCGGCTTGCCATGAGCGCGCCCTCGGTGCTGCGCGGCAAGTATTTCGAAGGCTCGGGCGTCGTGGGCATTTTTATTGGCACCGTGGCGTTTGCTTTGCTGGCGCCGCTTGTGGGCGGCCTGATCGACGGCCTTGACCGTAAGCTTTCGGCTCGCATGCAGGGCCGCGTGGGTCCGCGTCTGCTGCAGCCCTTCTACGACGTTGCCAAACTACTGCGCAAGGCCCCTGCCAGCGTAAACACCATGGACGATACCTATATGGCATGTGCGCTCATCTTTACCGTGGTAGGCGGCGGCATCTTTGTGTCGGGTTCCAACACGCTGCTGTGCGCTTTTATGGTGACGCTCGCCGCGATCTTTGTGGTGCTGGCGTCCGCCTCGACGCAAAGCCCGTTTGCGCAGGTCGGCGCCGATCGCGAGCTGCTGCAGGTTATGAGCTACGAGCCCGCCGTTCTGCTGATGAGTGTGGGCCTGTACCTTGCCACCGACAGCTTCGATTCCATTGCCGTGACGGGGCAGTCAGCCCCCATCATCGTGTACAGCGCGCCCATTTTCCTTGCGCTGCTCGCGGTGCTTACCATCAAGCTACGCAAGTCGCCGTTCGACCTTTCGTACTCGCATCACGCGCATCAGGAGATTGTCCAGGGCGTCGCCACCGAGATGAGCGGCAGCACGCTGGCCAAGATGACCCTTATGCACTGGTGCGAGACCGTGCTGTTTTTGATGTGGGTGGGCATGTTCTTTGTCTGGGACAACCCGGTGAGCTGGGCCGTAGCCCTGGTCGTGATGGCCGCGACGTATTTTGTCGAGGTACTGATCGATAACACCTTCGCCCGTAGCACCTGGCGCAGCTGCTTTAAGCTCGGCTGGGGCGTGGCACTGGTGTTTGGCCTGCTCAACCTTATGCCCATCCTCGTCGACGTGTTTATTTAGGAGGCGGCATCCATGGATCATAAAATGTCGCGCTCACCGTGGGTTATTCATTACGACGGCTCGAGCTGCAACGGATGCGATATCGAGGTGCTGGCCTCGCTTACCCCACTGTTCGATGCGGAGCGCTTTGGCGTGGTCAACACCGGCAACCCCAAACATGCGGACATCTTTTTGGTGACGGGTTCGGTCAATGCCCAGAACCTGCCCGTCGTGCGTCAGATTTACAACCAGATGCTCGAGCCCAAGTGCGTGGTGGCGTGCGGCATCTGCGCGTGCTCGGGCGGCGTGTTCCGCGATGCCTACAACGTGATCGGCGGCGTGGACCGCGCGATTCCCGTGGACGTGTACGCGCCCGGGTGCGCCATTCGCCCCGAGACGGTGATCGATGCCATCGTGGAGGCGTGCGGCATCTTGGACCAGAAGGAGGCCGTGATGCGCGCCGGCGGCGATCCGCTCACCGTGGGCGGCGCCGCCACCTGGGACGGTGGCGTTGAGCTGGGCGAGGACGGGTTTGTGGCCGCGGCTGAGGCCGGCGACGCGCCCGCCGCTGGCGACGCACCTGCTGGGACGCCCGCCGCGTCCGTCGCTGCAAAGGAGGCCGAGTAATGCAAGAGGCAATCTATACCATCGTTGGGATCGACGAGCTCCTGTCGCATGTCCAGGCGCTTAAGGGCGTCGGTGCGCGCTTTGTGCAAATGCACGCCGAGCGCAACGTCGACGACGGCTCGTATCGCTTGGTCTATACGTTTATCAACGTTCACGCTGCTCAGGAACATATTGCGCAGGACGGCAGCTATGCGATCGAGAATCTGGTGGTTGAGGGCATCGACCAGTACCAGGAGATTCCGTCCATCAGCTCGTATTACCCCGCGGTGTTCCCGTTTGAAAATGAGGCCCACGACCTGTTTGGTCTTGCCATTACCGATATGCAGATCGACTTTAAGGGCTTTTTCTACCAGGTTTCGACTGCCGAGCCCATGAGCGTTATCACGCCCGAGGTGAAGGCCGCGCGCGAGAAGGCCATGAAGGTCCGCGCGGCTGCCGAGGCCAAGGCGCGCAAGGCCGCTGCCGAGAAGGCCGCCGCGGCTGCGGCTGCTGCAGGGGAGGGCGTTGCGGGCGCCGGCGATGCCGCGGGCGCCGCTGCTCAGCCCGCTGCGGCTGCCGGCTCCGATGCTCAGCACGATGAGGCTGCTGCGAAGGCGGCGCTCAAGGCCGCCGAGATGGAGGCAAAGCTCGCCGCCATGGATCCCGAGAAAGCGGCCAAGGTCCGCGCGGCGCTTGCCGCCAAGGCCGCCCGCGACAAGCAGAAAAAGGAGGCGTAAGGTCCATGGCTCATCGCTCCGTAATTCCGTTTGGCCCGCAGCACCCGGTGCTGCCCGAGCCGCTTCATCTGGACCTGGTGATCGAGGACGACCGCGTCATCGAGGCAATTCCGCAGATCGGCTTTGTGCACCGCGGACTCGAGAAGCTCACCGAAAAGCGCGACATGCATCAGTTTGGCTACATCGCCGAGCGCATCTGCGGCATTTGCGCCGTGGGACATAGCTGCGGCTATGCCAGCGCCTGCGAACGCATGCTTGACACCGAGGTGCCCGGCCGTGTGCAGTATATTCGCACCATTCTGCACGAGCTTTCGCGCATCCACTCGCACCTGCTGTGGCTGGGCCTGCTCGCCGACGCCTTTGGTTTTGAGGCGCTGTTCTATCGGTCGTGGACCCTGCGCGAGCAGATTCTCAAGATCTTTGAGAGCACGTGCGGCGGGCGCGTGATTCTGTCGATTAACGAGATCGGCGGCCTTAAGCACGATATCGAGGACTCCGAGCTGGCGGGCATTGTCCAGACGCTCGAAGCCATGCGCCCCGACTACGAGGCCCTGGTGCATACGTTTTTGGACGACGACAGCTGCGGCGAGCGTCTGCATGGCGTGGGCGTGATCAGCAAGAAAGACGCGCTGGATCTGTCGATGGTCGGCCCGTTCGGCCGCGCCTCGGGCGTGGACTACGACGTGCGCATGTTTGGCGACGGTGCCTATGCGGATCTGGCTGCGTTTGAGCCAATTGTCGCTACCGATGGCGACTGCTATGCCCGCTGCCAGGTGCGTTGCGCCGAGGTCACGCAGGCTATGGACATCATCAAGGAGCTTGTGGGCAAGATTCCGCACGACGGTATCGGTGGGCGTACCAAGCTCACGCCGGCCGACGGCGCGCGCGGCGAGGTTGTGATTGAGCAGCCGCGCGGCGAGGCGTATTACTATGTGCGCGGCAACGGCACCAAGAACTTGGACCGTTTCCGCGTGCGCACGCCGACGTCGCAAAATCTGGCGGGTCTGACGCATGCGCTGCAGGGCGTGCTCATTGCCAACGTGCCCATGATTATCCTGACCATCGACCCCTGCATTAGCTGCACGGAAAGGTAGGCGCGGCATGAGTTTGCTGACATTTGCCAAGACGGCCTTGGGCTCTATGGTCAAGCAACCGGTCACGGTGTGCTATCCGCAGGAGAAGCTGGCGGCGCCCGAGCGCCTGCGCGGGCATATCGTCAACGACATGGACGTGTGCATTTGCTGCGGCATGTGCGCGCGTCGCTGCCCGGCGGGCGCGCTCGCGGTCGATCGCAAGGGCGGAACGTGGTCGATTGACCCGTATGCTTGTGTGGTGTGTGGCGAGTGCATCGAGAGCTGCCCCAAGCACTGCCTGACTATGGACACCGCCCGTACTCCAGTTGCGGCGGATAAGACTCCCACGGTAGAAACCAAGCCGGAATAGCGCTGGAATAGGGCCGGTGGGGCAAAAATGCCCCATCGGCCCCGCGCTTAAACGCGCGGTTGGGCCGCCACGAACAAAACTATGCCGGATTACGGGGCTGGATAGCGAATCTCCGACCATACAGAAAATCGCAAAAACAAAACCGCAGGTAGATAGCCTGCCGTTTTTCAAAAAATGAGGGTATGGATGAGGGCCCCGACTTTTGCCCCGTAATCCGGCATAGTTTTGAAATGGCACCATACCCGTAAGATCGCGTCGAGAAAGTTGGTGTAAGGGTAACGCCCCAGCGCCCGTTTAACGAAGAACGGCCTTCGTCCTAGAATCTGAAATCACCACAACAACA
Organism: Collinsella sp.; assembly: GCA_048291725.1. Classification (GTDB taxonomy): domain Bacteria; phylum Actinomycetota; class Coriobacteriia; order Coriobacteriales; family Coriobacteriaceae; genus Collinsella. The sequence goes on from DBEZXW010000027.1 coordinate 10,100, forward strand.
GGTTCTGGGAAAGGACGAAGACCGCTATGGAAATCTTATCAGAC
>DBEZXW010000028.1:0-34919 GCA_048291725.1 Collinsella sp.
GAGCCTTCCGTAGGCCCTCGGGACCGCCTTCTCGGAACCCTTCTTCCTCTTTCCGGACATGCCGTCCTCCGATCTCCCGGGGCCGGCCGGTCCGGCCCTCAGGGTATCGGGTTCCCACATTCATCCGCACATGTGCGGATGTATGTGGGAGGTGTTCGGATGAAGTTGATAATCAAGGCTTGTAACAAAACCCCAAGCGGCAAACGGCAACTTTACCAGCCCTAGCGGCAGGTGGCATACTGGAGAGAGCCTGTACGATTTTGCGATCAACCCAGCAAGGAGCAAATCGACCATGACGAAGACCAAGGCACAGCAGATTATGGCGGCGACCGAGGCTCGCGCGGCTGACGACGTCACCGCGGCCATCCAAGATATCGCTACCGAGTTTGAACCATATATCATCAAGCAGCGCCGGCACTTCCATAAGCACCCGGAGCTGAGCCTCGCCGAGGAGCGCACGACCTCCGACATCGCCAACCAGCTCGACGCCATGAATATCCCCTACGAGCGTCCCCTTAAGACGGGCCTGGTGGCAACGCTTCGCGGCACCGCGCCCGACGCCTATCGCGAGGACGGCACGCCACGCCGCCGCATCCTGCTGCGCGCCGATATCGACGCCCTGCCCGTTACCGAGCAGACCGGCGAGGAGTTCGCCAGCGTCAACGAGGGCTGTATGCACGCCTGCGGCCACGACTGCCATATCGCCATGATGCTCGGCACGCTGCAAATCCTGCGCCATATGACCGACGACATCCACGGCGAGGTCCGCATCGTCTTCCAGCCCAGCGAGGAAAACGGCCAGGGCGCCAAGCTCATGATCGGCACGGGTGTGCTCGACGGCGTCGATGGCGCCTACGCCGCGCACATCTGGAGCGAGGTCGACGCCGGCACCGTGAGCTGCGAGCCCGGACCGCGCATGGCCAATACCGACTGGTTCCGTATCGACGTACGCGGCACCTCGTGCCACGGCGCCATGCCCCAGCGCGGTCACGACGCCGTTATGGTGGCCGCAGAGATCGTCAACGCCCTGCAGACCATCGTCTCGCGCGAGATCAGCCCCTACGAGCCGGCTGTCATCACCGTCGGCGAGCTGCACGGCGGCACCGCACGCAACGTTATCGCCGGCACGGCCTACCTCGCCGGCACGGTGCGCACCTACGGCGATTCGACCCACGAGGAAATGCCGGAGCTCATGCGCCGCATCGTGGAGCATACCGCGGCCGCCTTGGGCGCCGAGGCAGAGCTCACCGACTACACCATCGCCAACTACAAGGTCGAAAACGACGCGGCCTCGAGCGAGCGCTGCCGTCAGGCTGTAATTAAGTGTCTGGGCCCCGCCGGCCAAGGCCATTATCGCGGCACGCTTTCGGGCGAGGATTTTTCGGAGTACCTGCGTCGCGTACCGGGCGTGCTCGCCTTTGTAGGTACGCGCAACCCCAAGATTGGCGCCACGTACGCCCAACATTCCTGCTTCTACAAGATCGACGAGACCGTGCTGGCAAAGGGCTCCATGGTGGCCGCCCAGTATGCTATCGACTTTTTGGCCGAGCCCACGCAAGAGGAGCTCGACGGCCCCGCGATTACCGCGGTCGCCGAAACCAACCCCGATCTGGCCGCCAAGTTGCGCTCTGCCAAGGCGACGACCGCCGAGGCTCGCGACGCCATCCATGATGCCCGAACGGCTCGCCATGCCGCGATCAAGGGCATCCACGACGCACGCGCTGCTGCACGCCGTGAGGAGAAGCACGACGAGTAATCGATTCACTGGCATCTCGCAGTCATAGCCACATCGCGATGTCAAAGCGGGGGCGGACGTTTCGACACGTCCGCCCCCGCTCATTCTTCAAGCGCTATTTCTACCATTTCTACCCCGTCCCCAAATAGCAGGCGGCGTGGCTACTCGTCCTGAGGTTCCTCGTCGGAGCTTGGCTCGAACGCCGACTCAGGTGCAGGTGCCGGCTCAGGCTCAGGCTCAGGCTCGGGCGCCGGCTCAGACTCGGTCGCGGGAGCGGGAGCGGGTGCCGGCGAAGCATCCGGAGCACTGTAACCCGAAGCAGCGGACTTCTTCTCGAAGGGCAACACAAAAGTCAGGACGTCGTCCTTATCCTCATCGGCCCATTCGCTTGCATAACGTGCAACCCAATAGCCAACGGCACGGTGCTTGAGCATCTTGCCAAAGACCGTAAGAAATACGGTGACAAAAGCGACCAGCACCAGGAGCAGCACGAGCGTGACGCCACCGCCGGTAACAATTGCCTCAATACCCGTAGGACGATAGTAGTAGCTATACATACCGACAGAGGCAATGGCGCCAAAGACGGCCGTCAAGATCCATGTGACAACGTTGGCGACCAGGCCCGTCAAAAACTCGGGGAGGAACGAAGCACAGAACAGCTTGGTCTTGTTGTGCTTAAAGGCCGCCCAGACCTTATCGAGCGAAAACGCGCTCTCGACGCGCCCGGTCACCGCAAAGTGCATCACGGCAATGTCGGCGAACATCTTAAAGAAGACACCCAGAATCGCCGAGGCAATTAGCGCAAGGACAAGCAGGCCGAGCGAACCGAACAGCGCAGCCTCGAGCGCATAAGAGCCGTAATAAGAATACGAGCCCGCGGCGCCAATTACCACGCCCTCCACCAGCGAAAGCACTACACCGATAACGGGAATGGCAGCGATAACCTCGAGCACGACCGAGATAACGCTCGAAAAGACTCCGAGGCCAAACGACGTGGAACGCATGAGTGGACGATCCATGCCGTCATCGACCTTGAGCGACAGATCGCGACCCCACTCGATACCAAAGCCGGAACCGCACACGCTCGCAATGCAAGCTACCAAAAAGCCGATGGCAGCTGCAATGCCGCCAATAACGGGAATAAACAACACGAGCACCGACACAACGCAAATCAGCGCCGGCAAAAAAGCGATTTGGCATACACGCTGAAGCACACCCGGAGTCTTGGTCATATCTTGGAACGCCTGAGCCACACAGCCCTTTGGCGCGTTCATGGGAGGCTGAGGGACAAATTGCTGAGGCTGACCCTGAGGGGTGGAAGCTGCAGCACCAGCATTAGGAGCACCGCACACACCGCAGAACTTGTCGTTATCGCCCATGGGGGCGCCACACTGCGAGCAGAACATAGAATCATCCCTTCGTATCTAGAGCGAATCACCTGGATCGCAAACGATGTCTTTAGCATCATTATCACCCAATGTGAGGACAAATACTCTTAGATGACGTATTTGCAACGCGCGAGGCGCTTTTCGATTGTTTGATGAGTGTGTCCGCGTTAGTTCGTTCCGCGGAAGCCCTTACCGACGATCTCGGAGCTGTCGACGATAGTGATAAAGGCACCCGGATCAATCTCGCGAGCATAGCGGCGCAGCTGCACGGCCTCGCGACGGCTCAGCACGCTCATGATCACCGTCACGCACTTACCCGAGAAGGCACCGTAGCCGCGACTGATGGTCGCCGTACGGTTGAGATGCTTGACGATAAACTCCTCGACCTTAAGGGGTTCGGAGCAAATGACCGTGCAGACCTTACGAAGATGGATGCTCTCGATGGCCTTGTCGACCACAAGCGTCTTGGCAAACAGGCCGAGCACGCAATACAGACCGACACGCGGGCCATACAAAAAGGCCGCGATGGTCACGATGCCGATATCGACCAGCAGCAGGGCGCGGCCAATCTCGAGCGTCGTTCGGCGCTTGAGGATCATGGCAAGAATGTCCGTGCCGCCCGTCGAGGCGCCGATGTCAAAGACAATAGCGCTGCCGAGCGCCGGCAAGATGACGGCAAAGCACAGGTCGAGCCACATATCGCCCGTCATCGAGACATCAGTCGGGATAAAGAGCTCAAAAAGCGAAACATAGGCGGACAGCGCAAACGAGGCGAAGACGCTCCACAGGATTGCCTTGCGCTCCAAAAAGATAAAGCCCAAGACGACGAGAACCGCGTTGATAATCCACATAAAAACGCCGACGGGCAGGGTCGGGAACAGCGTGGACAGAATGACCGACACGCCCGAGGTGCCGCCAAAAGCAAAGTGATTAGGGGTTTTAAACGCAACGATGGCAAAGGCCGTAAGGATCAGGCCCAGATTGAGCTCGCCAAAAAAGCGTGGAAAGCCCGGCTCCTGGCTGCGCTTTTGACCGGCACGCTCGCCCCGCTCGATATCGGTGCGATCGACCACGCGCTCCATCGGCACTACGGGAGGACGATGCACCTCCTCGGCAGCACGCGACGCCGCCTCTGCCGCAGCGGCCTCAATCGCCCATGCCTTGCTTTCTGTTTCGTGCTCGTCGGCCATTACGGCAACTCCTCGTTAACAATTTGGAAACAATGCGCTCATTAGGGTAACGCGGAACGTGGGGATTGCAACCCTTAGTTAGACGAGCGGTATGACTATATCGGGAGCGTACAGAAACGGCCGGCCACGCTTTTGCTTGCGCGGTCGGCCGTTTAACGTTTTCGCAGATAAAACCTGCCAAAACAAACCTGTCCCTTTTTGGAAGGTTATTCGTGCTGGCTGGTGCGGTGCTCGTACTCCTCGGGGGTGATGACGTCCTCGATGCGCAGGTTGACGCCCGCCACCTCAAGGCCGGTCATCGCGGCAAGGCGCTCGGTGACGCGCTCCTTGACGTCGTCGAAGATCGCGGGCGCATAGGCGCCGTACTCGATGATGACGGAGATGTTGACGACCACGCGATTATCGTCGGTGACCTCGACCGTCACGCCCTTGGTCAGATTCTCGGCACCAAACTGCTCCTGCACAAAATGCATGAGGTTACCCTTCATGCCCAGAACGTGCGGAACCTCGCGGGTGGCCATGGCAACGATCTTCTCGATCACGCCGTTGGAATAGGTCAGCGAGTCCTCGGACTCGTCCGCTTCCTCGTCGTCCTCATCCGCATCGGACTCGGCCTCTGTCTCGGCGAGGGACTGACCTTCGAGTTCTACATCCTCAGCTTCGGCGACGGCCGCCTCATTCGCCTCGAGCTCGGTATCGGCTACATCGACCTTCGTGTTAAAAGCCATGGTTCCTCCTTATGCCTGCCGCGGATGCGACAGTCGAATACGTATTAGCGGCCGCTAAACAGACGGCCGAAGAAGTTGACGATACCGTTCTCGCCGTCGCGAATCTGGCCGATCACGGCGCCGATCAGCACAAAGAATGCGATGACGAGCGTGTCCCACAGGCCGAGCGTGAGCACCAACACGGCGAGGATAAAGCCAGCGACGGCACCGAGCGTGGTGTTGGGATGACGCACAGCATAGCTCCAGATGGCAGCGCCCGTACCCTTGATGAGACCCATAGCCTCGTCAAAATCCGCGGCTGCCGCGTCTTGTAACTCAGTTGCCTCTGCATTGGAATCAACAGGTTCGTTCGCCGGCGTGGCGCTCTGGTCAATCGTCAGGCGCGGCGTACGAGCGGTCTTATCTTGATTGGTATCACTCACCGGAAACCTCCATGGTCTGGACGGTAGTCTTGGACGGCAAAAAACGGACGCGCGTGGTCGTACCCGGCGTGCCGAGCATGGTGTCGCAAGCTTCCTCGATGCGCCGCTGCATCGCAGTAGCCAGAGACGCCACGTCCTTATCGTCAAGCGCGATGGCGTCGACCTTAAAACAGACGCGCGATTCGTCGGAGCCCTGTACGCGCGCCTCGACGCGCTCGATCATCACGCGGTCGTCGCGCTCGGCAGCAACCCTGGCGCACGAAGAAAGCGCCGCGAGCGTGACCTCGATATTGCGCTTCCCCGCCGGATGCACGCAGGACGGCTCGCGACGAGCAAACATCAGGCGGAAGAAGCTTACCAGCACGCCAATCGCCACAACTCCGCCGCATGCCGTCACGACAATGCGCGGCATGGGGTCGCGCATCAGCAGCATAAAGCGATACGTATACGGCCCCCAAAACTGGCAGACAAGCGTACCCAGCGCCACGATGGCGGCGGCAAGATACACGATCGCTAGGGCTCGTTTGAGTACGCGCACGTGGCGCTCCCTTCAAATCTCGGCTCTCGAAATGCAAAACGGTTCGCATCATTATAAAAGAGCCGGGTCCGGTGCTCTACGCACGCGGATCCGGCTCATCTATTCCACGAGGCTTGCATGCTCGCTTCATTATGCCCAGATATGCACGGCTTAACCCGTGCGGGCGCTACTCCTCCTCGAGGGCAGCGATGACCTCGTCGGTCATGTCCATGGTGCTGTAAACATCCTGGACGTCGTCGAGCTCCTCAAGACGGTCGATGAGGCGCTGAACCTTCTTGGCGTCGGCGCCGGAGACCTCGGTCGGGGTGGTCGGGACCATGGTGGTCTCGGAGCCCTTGACCTGGACGCCCTGCTCCTCGAGCGCCTTGGAGACAGCCATGACCTCGTTGGCAGTAGTCCAGACGATCCACTCCTCGCCGGCGTCCTCGTAGTCCTCGCCGCCGGCCTCGGCGATGGCCATCATAAACTCATCCTCGTCACCGGCAGCACCGTTGGCGATCATGGTCACCTTCTTGGCGTTCTCGTCCAGGATCTCCTTGGCGACGACGATCTGGCCCTTGCGCTCAAACTGGAAGGCGACGGAGCCGGAGGTGCCCAGGTTGCCACCAGCGTGGGAGAAGGCGGAACGGACATCAGCGGCGGTACGGTTGCGGTTGTCGGTCAGGCAGTCGACGTAGACGGCGACACCGGCGGGACCGTAGCCCTCGTACACGATGTTCTCGTAGACGGCAGCGTCAGCACCCGAACCAAAAGCCTTGTCGATAGCGGACTTGATCTTGTCCTTAGGCATGGACTGAGCCTTGGCCTTGGCAACGGCAGCGGCGAGGCTGGCGTTGTTCTCGGGCAGCGGGTCACCGCCGAGACGGGCAGCAACGGTGATGTTGCGGCTGAGCTTGGAGAAGAGGGCGGAACGCTTGGCGTCCTGCGCGCCCTTACGATGCTTGGTTGTGGCCCACTTAGAGTGTCCGGACATACGTGTCTCCTATCGGTTTCGACCTAAAGCCCAGCGCAGATGCTCGGGCAATATAAACAAACGTCGTTATGATATACCTACTGGCCTGCGAGATAAACCCCAAAATGAAGGCGTCGTGATGATGCCCCCTTTGGTGCAAAGAAACCTGACCTCAATGCACCAAGTTAGAACCAGAGGAAGTCGCTGCGGGTGACGGTGGCGCCGATGGCGAAGGGCATGCAGGCGATGACCGGATACAGGTAGCGCATGTAGGTCGAGCCGTTGCACGGGCCAATCAGGCACACGGCGAGCACGCCCAACAGCGGCACCCAGATCGCCAGCGCACGCCATGAATGACGACGCAGCAGGTAGACCACCACGGCGATCATGATCCACACATAGGTGGCCGAGCTCATGGTGAGCGAGATAAAGGGAACACGCTGCACCGCCACACGGTATAGGTTGATCAGATGGTCACACCAGCGCACCACGTTGCTGTCAACCGGATGGAAGTCGAAGTACTTGAGGTTGTCGGGACGAGCCATGATCTCGGCACTACGCGCCGTGCTGTAGACCCAGGCATCGCGCGCGCTCGGATAAAAGTAGCCGTAGTAGTTATTGATAAGCGCCGAGATATAACACTCGGAATCCTTTTTGAACATCTGGGCCCACACCTCAAAATAGGCCTTGATGTCCTCCTGCGAGGCGTACTCGTTAAAGCAGTTCTTGACGGCGTCGGACTTGTCAGGGTTGTAGCGGCGGCCCAGATTCTCGTACTTGAGCACCCGGTCGATCACGGCACGCTCTTCGTCGGTCACCGAACCGTCGCAAGGAGCCTCCACGATGGTGCCGTCCTCCTTAACCGTGGGGTTGACGCCCGAGTTGAGGCCGTCGTGCTTTTGGACGAAACGAGCCGTCTGCTGGAACGGAATCGAGAGGATTTCGCGCTTGGAACCAGGCGTGATGTCGTGCACCGGCATAAAGACCTTAGTGAAGTACATATTAGAGGCAAGGCAGAGCGCAAGCACCGCAAGAACTCCCACCCAGCGGAAACGCGGCGTGGCGCCCGAAGTCGCAGCACCAGCCTGCTTGGCTGCACGATGAGCCACATGCGCGTCCCACGCGCAAAACGCCGCCGCGATCACGCATGCCGCCAGGGAAAACACCAGGCCGCCATTGCGCAGAAACGTGGAACCCATGGCGCCCAGAGCGAGCAGCAGCCAGTCGTGGCGCGCAAAGAGCACAGGCCTCTGTTCGCCTGTACGCTCGACATTGGCATCGCGACGGGGCAGGCCGCAGGCCACGAGCTTCACGGTCTGCACCAACAGCACCAAAAACGCGTCGGCAAACAGCACATCTTTGGTAAGCAGGGCCGCGTAGTTGGAGAACATGGGCATAAACACAAAGAACAGCAAGATTACGCCGCGGACCGGCAGGCTCACGCCCAGCTTGCGCAGCGACGAGATGGAATAGGCCATGCAGGCGGCCGTAATGACGAACTGAGTGCAGGTGTAGATGGCAAGACCTGCGTTGGCGCTGTTAAACAGTGAAAGCCCCAACTGGACGCACGAACCGATGATAGCCGTATGCACCACGGGGTGATGTCCGTTGAGCAGCACATTGGGATTGAGCAGACGCAAGTAGTCGCTCGTACCGTTGGGGTAGTTAAACCACTGGCGAATCTGCGCACCCGTATCTCCCATAAAAAGGCCGGGCAGCGAAGCGATGAGCGTGGGCGCCCAGGCGATCATAAGCACCAAGAAGGGCCCGGCAAAGGGATGGACCGAGAGCACGGCGTGAGCCACACGCCATACGCGGCCAAAGTGCGCTTCGGAAAACGGAATGCGCCGAGAGCTCAGCCAATCTAGACACTCAAAAGCCAGGTAGAAGGCAACGACCGCCAAGAGCATCCACCCCGCACCGCCTATCCAGGCGCAGATGATGCGGGCCTTGTCGCCGAGCACGATCTCGGCCGAATCGGTGAGGTCGTAGCTACGGCCAAACACCATGCAGACGGCAAAGAACAGCGACGGAAGAATCACCGAGGGACGCCAAGCGTCGCCGCGGCCAAAGAATACGTAGCGAAACGGCAGCGTGAGCAGGCAGGCAAGCGCAAGCAGCATGACCGCGTCGGTATGGCCGGCAAACGAGAGGAGCACCTCGTAGCACACGTACAGCATGCCCGAGGCTTTGGGGTCAATCGCCAAGACTGCGTTGCTCGACACCGGGGCGGGATCGATGGAAAACGCCGTGGTCGCCAACAGCGCGAGCAAAAATGCGATGAGCGTCTGCTTGGCGAGGTAGCGCTTAAACCAGACGATGCGGGCAGCGTCGCGCGCAGCCGTTGTGGAGAGGTCGGAATCCTTCACAGTCCGAAAGCCTTTCTAGAAACCTGCCAAAAAGGGACAGGTTTATTTTGGCAGGTTTTATCTGGGGAAACGTTACGGTTCTGTCATCGTTGCCCAGCGAACCACCACAAAGGTGCCTGTTCACTTTTTGGTGGTTAAGCGTCGAGGTAGACGCGCTGGGGCTGGTTGCGGCGACGAGCAAAGATGATGAGCGCCAGGCCCGCGATTACGAGCGGCAGGCTCAGCAGCTGACCCATGGTGATGACGCCACCCAGCAGATAGCCCAGCTGCGCATCGGGCACGCGCACAAACTCAATGAGGAAGCGGACGATGCCGTAACCCATCACAAACACGCCCATAAACGTGCCTTGGGGCAGTAGCGGCTTTTTGCGGCTGAGCACCTGCAGAATGCAAAAGAGCACGATGCCCTCAAGAAATGCCTCGTAGAGCTGGGAGGGGTGACGCGGCATATCGCCCGCAGTCCCGCCAAAGACCACGCCCCATGGCAGATCGGTCGGCTTGCCCCACAGCTCTCCGTTGACAAAGTTGGCGCAGCGTCCCAGGCACAAGGCCAGCGGCGCGCCTATGACGGCAAGGTCTGCCAAAGTCCATGCGTCGAGCTTATACATGCGGCATACGATGATGCCGCCGATAATGCCGCCCACCAAACCGCCGTGGAAGCTCATGCCGCCCTCGTTGGTGGCAAAGATCTCGAGCGGGTGCGCCCAGTAGTAGCCATCACCGTAAAAGATGACGTAGAACAGGCGGGCACCGAAAATAAGGCCAAAGACCACACCGACCACGACGCTCGTCAGGTCGTCGACCGTAATGTCGAAACCCCAGCGACGCTGCGTGCGATACATGACGACCGCCGTGAGCAGAGCGCCGACCACGTAGGCTAAGCCGTACCAGTAGATGGTGATGGGCCCCGCCGAAATGGCGACGGGATCAAGCATATGGTAGAGGTCGTTGAGCATATCGATCCCCCTGCTCCCTACATACAAATGCGGCCGCGGGCCTTGCGCTCGCAGCCGCATATCTGGGCGTAACGTCTATGCGGAGCATGTCGCCCGCAGCTTTCGCATCTTAGAACGGCGCGTACTCGTCGTACAGGTCGTCGGCCTCGCCGGAGGCATTGACCTGCTCGACACGCGTAACGCCGGGCACATGCTCCTTGAGGATACGCTCGATACCCATGGACAGGGTCAGTGCACTCATAGGGCAGCCGGCGCAGGCGCCCTGCAGTTCCAGCTTGACGACGCCCTCGTCGTCGACACCCACATACTCCATATCGCCGCCGTCGGCCTGCAGGTTGGGGCGGATCTCCTCAAGAACCTTCTTAAGCAGCTCTTCGTTAACAGCCACAGGGGCTCCTTTCTCACAATAACGCGGGCGCGCCCGCGGACAGAGCTATGTTACTACAGCCGTGTACCCGCTCACGAGCCGTCCATGCGCGCGGACACGACTTTCACGAGCAGTCAATTTGGAACGGGGCTTTTAGCTGCTTTTGCCGGCGGCCGGCGCTAGCACACGTTGCCGCTACTACCGAGTTTGTCCCCCGGTACCAATCTGGACATCGACGATAACCTGGCGGTAGCTAATGCCGCAGGAGTCGAGAATGCGACGGCTGATGCGGCCGTCGTCGGTATCGGCGTACTTATTGTCCAGGTAGACGACCTCGCCCACGCCCACCTGCGCCAGGATCTTGGCGCAATCGTGGCACGGGAACAGCGTGACGTAGACCGTGGAACCCTCGAGGTCTTTGAGCGAGCCGCGATAGTTGAGCACGGCGTTGGCCTCGGCATGAACTACGTAGTTATGCTTGTCCTGCAGCGGATCATCGCTCGTGCCCCATGGGAAAAAGTCGTCGTTGAGCGCCGAGGGCGTACCGTTGTAGCCCACCGAAAGGATGCGGTGGTTGGTGCTGGCGATGCACGCGCCCACCTGCGTATTGGGGTCCTTGCTGCGGCGCTGCGCGGCGATGGCCACGCTCATAAAGAACTCGTCCCAGCTAATAACGTCGCGGCGCTTGCCCGACGCGGTTTGATGAAGATCGTCCGACATGGCAGACACCTCCGAAATCGCAATAGTTTGACCCATTGTAGCAGGTGAAAGGTGGGGCTGTTTCCTCTCCCGCCGACGTCCTCGGCTTTATGCGCGACGAGGCTTTTGGTTGATGCGGTACAGCTCGGCGAGACCCCGCAGCGTCAGTGCGTCGTCTACCGTCAGGCTATGGCCGACCAACGCCGCGAGCGCCTCGGCATCATCGCCGGTAATGACGATGGGCACGTCGCCCTCCCCCGCGGCCTTGGTCGCGCGCATCTCGGCGAGCACCATGTCGAGCATGCCGTCGATGCGGGCTACCTCGCCCAAGACCACGCCCGAGCGCATGGCCTCGCGTGTGTTGCGGCCGATCACATGCGTCGGTGCCGAGGGCTCGACCTGAGGCAAACGCGCCGCAGCGGCCGAAAGCGAGCGGGCGCCAAGTGCCAGACCCGGCGCGATGACGCCGCCGACAAAGGTTCCGTGCGCATCGATGACCTCGATATTTGTCGTAGTACCCAGGTCAATCACGATGCACGGAGAGCCGTAGACGGCACGGGCCGCCACGGCGTCGGCGATGCGGTCGGGACCGATCTCTGCTGGATCGTCGTAGTGCACGGACATACCGGTCTTGAGGCCCGGCCCCACGGTGAGCACGCGCCCCGTGCAGATGCGGGAAAGCGCCGCTTTCCACGGGCGCTCGAGCGCCGGCACCACGCAGCTCAGCACTGCGGCTGCGGGAACGAGCGCACCCGGCATGCCCGCATCGGCTGACAGTGCGCTCATGACCTGTGTGAGCCTCATGCGCGCCTCGTCGGCCGTGATGCTCGACGGCGTCGTGATCTCGCACGTCGCAAGCGGGCATTCCTGCGCCGCGGCCGAATCCTCGGCAAACAGGCCAAAGCGAATGAACGTGTTGCCCACGTCGGCCGTCAATATGTATGCGCACCCATTAAGCATCGTCGGCGCTCCTTTCGTCTGCCCAGCAGTATATCGCCTACCTAAACCAGTCATCCCAAAATGACTAGCTTGCGGCTATACTGATGCGCGGTCGTGCGCGAGCTCACGCGGCGGCCCTTGGTAACCCGACTTCCCGCGCCGTATCCGTAGCGGCGCTTGCGGGGGAAGCGGATATACGCAAAGGAGTTCTATATGAGCAATCCCTCGAACCGCACCTCGATGCGCGGTCAACTCACGCTGCGCGGCGTCGTCATCGGCGTCCTTGGCTGCGTGATCATCACGGCAAGCTCGGCCTACACGGCCCTCAAGATGGGCGCCCTCCCCTGGCCGATCATCTTCGCTGCCGTCATTTCGCTGTTCTTCCTGAAGCTCATGGGCAACGCCAGCCTCAACGAGGCCAACGTCACCCACACCATCATGTCTGCGGGCGCCATGGTCGCTGGCGGCCTGGCGTTTACCATCCCAGGCGCCTGGATGCTGGGCTATGCCGACCAGATCAGTTGGCTCGACATGTTTATCGTGGCGCTCGCCGGCACCATCTTGGGCCTTCTGGCGACAGCGCTCATCCACCGTCACTTTATCGTGGACGCCGCGCTGGAGTTCCCCACCGGCAACGCCGCAGCTCAGACCCTGCGCGCCACCGAGGCCGGCGGCAAGACCGGCAAGCAGCTCTTTGGCTCCATGGCCATCGCAGGCATCTACAGCGTGCTGCGCGACGCCCTGGGCGTGGTGCCCAGCATGCTGTGCACGCTCAATATCCCCGGCGTGACCTTTGCCATCTACAACTCGCCCATGCTGCTGTCCATTGGCTTTTTGGTGGGCTTCGCCCCCGTCGCGTTCTGGTTTGCCGGCGCGCTGCTGGGCAACTTTGGCATCATCGTCGGCGGCACCGCTGCCGGCCTGTTCGATATTGCGACCGCGCAGGGTATCGTCAAGTCCTTAGGTATGGGCCTTATGATGGGCTTTGGCGTCGCCGTCGTCCTCAAGGACATCCTGCCGCAGGTCGCCGGTATCGTCCGTGGCCTCGCCGCCGACAGCTCCACCGACACCGACGAGCAGTCGCTCATCTCGGGCTCGCTTAAGCTCGACGCCGGCATCATCGGCCTGGGCACCGCAGCCATCGCCGTGATCGTTGCCATCGCGCTCGACCTCGGTCCCGTCCCGGCCGTCATCGTCACGCTGTTCACCTTTGTCGCCACCATCATGAGCGCACAGAGCTGCGGCCAGACGGGTATCGACCCCATGGAGATCTTTGGCCTCATCGTCATGCTCATCGTGGCAGCTTTCGCGCAGATCGCGCAGGTCAAGCTGTTCTTTATCGCCGGCATCGTGGCCGTGGCGTGCGGCCTTGCAGGCGACGTCATGAACGACTTTAAGGCCGGCGCCGTGCTGGGCACCAACCCGCGCGCACAGTGGGTCGGCCAGGCCATCGGCGGCATCGTGGGCGCCCTGGTCGCTGCCGGCGTCATGGTCGCGCTCGTCACCGCCTATGGTCCGGACGCCTTCGGCCCCGACAAGAGCTTTGTGGCCGCGCAGGCAAGCGTGGTCGCCACCATGGTCTCGGGCATCCCGAGCGTGCCATGGTTTGCAGGTGGTTTTATCGCCGGCATCATCATGTACTGGCTCGGTATTCCGGCCATGATGATCGGTCTGGGCGTGTACCTGCCGTTCTACATGTCGCTCACGGCTTTCCTGGGCTCCTGCGTCAAGCTCGCCTACGACAAGTGGGCCGCTCGCCGCGACGCCGAGGCCGGTCTTTCGGACGAGGAGAAGGCTGCCAAGGATGCCGCCTTCCAGGAGCAGGGCCTGGTCGTTGCCAGTGGCTTGCTGGGCGGCGAGTCCGTCGTCGGGGTTATCCTGGCGTTTGTCTCCGTGGGCTTAAGCCTGCTGGGATAAGCTGAGCAGCTGCTCGACAGCGACCATATTGCCTACGACCTGCCCGGTCGGTAGCTTTCGCGGCTACCGACCGGGCTTTTTGATACCAACGCAAAAAAAGGCCGACGCGCTGCGTATGACAGCGCGCCGGCCTTATCGGTTAAGCCATCGAAGCGCTCCTGCTATGAACCGAAGTTCGTTGCAGAAACTACGCTCGAAACGCTACATCTGCTTGCGACGACGATCACTCAGCGTCACACCAGCGGCCACGAGGGTGATACCGCCGATGACGAATACCTCGCCCGCAAGAGCGGAGTCATCACCGGTCTGGGCAAGTGCTCCCGACGTGGTCTGCTTCTTGGCAGCAGACGCCTTTGCGGCGGCCTGCGTAACCTGGGGCTTGGCCTGCGGCTCAGCCTTGGGATGATACTTGTCGTACTCGGCCTGAGCGGCAGCCAAGGCATCCTTGGCATCTCCGAGCTCGGCCAGTGCAGCGGCATAGGCGTCGTTGGCATCGGACAGCTTGGCATCGGCATCGCTCAGGGCAGCCTTGAGACCAGCGGCAGCATCGACGGCAGCCTTGTAGCGAGCGTAGGCAGCGTTCAGCTTGACCAGCTTCTCGTTGCCCGTCGTGCCCGCGGCAAGGGATGCCTTGTGGTCGACAGCCTCAAGATCGGCCCTGAGTGCCTCGTCGTTGGCAAGCTCGGCCTTGGCCTTGACAATATCGAGGTTCGCATCGACGACGGCTTCGTTGGCGGCCTCGAGCTGCTTCTGGGCATCGGCGACACCGGCGACGGCAGCGTCATAGGCGGTCTTGGCGTCATCGACCGCCTTCTGGGCGCCGGCGAAGCGCTTGAAGGCCTTGTTTGCGCCGGCCAGCTCACCCTCGGCGGCCTTGGCCTTCGCCTGCGCGTCGGACAGGGCCTGCTTCTTGGCGTCAACTGCCTGCTTGGCGTCCGAAAGAGCAGTCGCGGCCTGGACATCTGCGGCCTGGGCCTTGTCTACACCAGCCTGGGCGGCATCGTCGGCCTTCTTGGCCTCGTCAAGCGAGACCTGCTTATTCGCAAGGTCCGCCTGGGCGGCATCGCGCTTGGCGGTAAGGTCCTTGACCGAAGCGGTAGCATTGTCATACGCCTCGCTGGCCTGGTCGGACTTTACCTTGGCAGCATCGCGGGCGCTGCGAGCCTTCGCCTTGCGAGCAGCGGCCTCGTCAGCCTTCGTCTTGCTGTCAGCAAGCGTGGCGTTTGCCTTATCGAGAGCCGCCTGGGCAGTAGCGGCCTCGGCCTTGGCGGCATCGAGGTTCTGCTTGAGGGACTCGATGTCGATTCCGCCGAGTGCGTCCTTCGCGGCGTCGTATGCCGTCTTCGCGGCGGCGGTACCGGACTTAGCCTTCTCGTACTCACCCTTGGCGGTGTTCATGTTCACATCTGCTGCGGTGAAAGCGTCCTGGGCGGCATCCTGCCCGTTTACAGCTGCGAAGTAAGCTTCCCTAGTAGTTCCAAAGTTCTTCTGCGCCTCGGCGAGCTTGCCCTGAAGCTCCTTGAGCTGCGCCTTCTGCGCCTGCGTGCCGCCAGCGTTATAGGCAGAGTCGATGTAGTCGTTCACGAGCTTCTTGAACTCGGAGACAGTGAAATCCTTCTGCCCCGTGCTCCCGCTATAGTCGAAAACGGTTACCTCGGAATCGGTATTCTTACCGCTACCGGTCGCGATGCCGATAGCCTTCGCGCCGGCATCGATGATGTTTAGATAGTGCCCGCACTCATGGTAGATGCTGTTGTAGTGCTGGTAGATATAGTAGGAATCATATCGATGGCTTCCAAGTGCGTCACCATACTGCTCGACGTACTTATCGAACGCCTTTTTCTCCTGGGTGTAGAGACCGGTATATGGCCAGCCAAGCGTATCCTCGGTCTCGCCTCCGGTGTATGCCCCACCGCCGCCTGCAAGATTCTCACCTTGATCGAAATAGCAGTTCGAGTGTCCCCAGATGTTCGATGAATATGATGTATTGAGGGCGGCTGCCGCAGTCATGCGGAGGCTGACGCTAAGCTCAGACTGGCCGTTCGCCTTGCGGAGGTTGTTCTGGGTATCGAGGTAGGTCAGGGCGTTACGCATCTGCTCCAAGGAGAGCGGATTGGTGTCGCGAGACATGTCCTGATCGACGTACTTGTCATACCAGTCCTGTTTCTCTGTCGTCCCCATGAGCATCGACGCGGCAGTGCTTGCGTTCTTTTTCTGCGTGGCTGTGAACTGGCTGCCGCCGATGATGTAGTTCATGAAGCCGAACATACCCTGACTGATGACTTCCTGGTCAACGGTCATGTTGGACTTTAGGTCTGCAATCTGCTGCTCAAGAGCCTCAACCTGGGCATTAGCAGCGTCATAAGCCTTTTCCGCGGCGTTCGAAGCGGCGCAGGCTGCCTCCCACTCGCTGCGCTTCTGCTTGCGAACTTCGACAAGCTTATCGTACTCAGCCTTCTTGTCGGCCTCGGTCTGCTGGGCCTGCTCGTATGCCGTCTTCGCGGCGTCACGCTTACTGGCCGCGTCCTTGTACTCCTTGTTTGCCGCATCGTATGCAGACTGGGCAGATGCTACAGCAGCGTTGGCGGCGTTGGCCTTCTCCTGCGCGGCAGCGACGGCAGCCTGGGCGGCCTGCAGATTTGTCTGTGCGGTGGCGTCGGCATCCGTCGCGGCATTGAGCTCCGCCTGCGCGGTCTTGAGCTCACCAGCAGCAGCGATCTTGGCGGCCTCAAGCGCACTCAGGTCGACACCCGTACCCGAGACGGCAGCATCGAGCGCGGCCTGCGCCTGGTTGAACTTCTGCTGGGCGTTATCGCGCGCGGTGGTTGCGGCTGCGAGCGCAGCGGCAGTCTCCTGCTTCTTGGCCTGGGCAGTCGTCAGAGCGGCCTCAGTGTCCTTCTTTTCCTGCTGGGCGCTAGCCTCGGCAGCCTTGGCCTGGTCCAGATTGGCCTGTGCAGTAGCAACGGCCTTATTGGCGTCATCGAGCTTTGCCTGCGCGTCCTCGACGGCCTTCTTGGCGGCCTCGTACTCGTCCATACCCATGGCCTCGAGCTTGGCCTGGGCATCATCGAGGGCCTTCTTGGCCTCATCCTGCTTTGCCTTGGCGTCCTTGAGCGCCTGGGTCCTATCCTCGACACTCTTGTTGACCTGATCGAGCTGCTCGTTCAGGTCGCCCAGCTTCTTCTGCTGCTGCTCGGTCTTTTCGACGGCGGCTTTGAGCTCGTCAATCTTCTCCTGGAGCGCGGCGACTTCTGCTGCGTTCTGCTCGATTTCGTTGTCGCTCACAGCCTGCGAGGCCTGATTCTTTTGCTGCTGCGCCTGCTTTTGAGACTGGCCCGCCGCGTCGGCCTTCTTCTGGGCGGCATCGTAGGCGGCCTGAGCGTCCTTGAGCTGCTTTGCCGACTCCTCGGCCAGCTGGGCAGCCGTCTTTACGACCGCTTGGTTACCGGCGGCAACGGTATTCTCTACAGAACTACCCCCCCCCCTGAACAGAATCGCCGTTATCGGTTGACGGTGCGGCGATTGCCGCCAGCGGCGACATGAGCGGCTGAGCGATGAGGCCCGCCGTCAAAACGGTTGCGACGGCGCGGTTAGCAACGCCCTTGACGTTGACAGTCTTGGCCCGAGGCTCAAAGTGTTGTGGACTGTAGTTTGCCATGGCTTTCTCCCTTTGACACGGATGTATCCATACGTATCAAATGGTAGCTGTCGATTTTTGAATTCTGTTGCGCAACATTGGCGACCAGCGAATTTTTTGAAATTCACGCTCTCGTGCTTCACAGTTTCGTCACATTTGAAGGAGCTGGTGCATCATATTCTCGCGGGATGGAATTGAGCCTGTGATTTGCATTTGCTCCCGCGTCATCCGCCCTATCGGATTCCGCATCCAACAGACACCCCGCCCGCCACGGTGTAGAGTTAAGACAACGGGCGCGTTGCGCGGACCGCGCTGGAACGAGGTGGACATGGAACTCGACAAACAACAGATCAAGCGACTACGCGAACGCCATCACCGGCGCCACGGCATCCGCCCTGCTCATAGCGAGGCCATGGAGAACGCCACCCGCTTCCTAAAGCGCGCATTCAACATTCGCGAGGGACGCGCGCCCTATCACGTGATCCGCAAGCGTTTTGTAAACGGAGCGCGTCTGACCGGCTCCCACCTATGCATCCTCATCATCGCCATGCTCATCGCAAGCATCGGCCTCGATATCGACTCGGACATCGCCATCGTGGGCGCCATGCTCATCTGCCCGCTCATGGGCTCGGTTCTTGCCATGGCATACGGCATTGCCACGCTCGACCGCGAGATTACCGTCGAAGCCGTCGCCAGCCTTGCGCTGCAGATGGCCTTTTGCCTGGTCACGTCCACGCTGTACTTTAAGCTCTCGCCCCTTGGCACCACCACGGCCGCCATCATCGACAACTCGACACCCACCGTCTGGGACCTTGCCGTCGCGCTCGCGGGCGGCTTTGCGGGCGGCCTGGGCAACTCGCGCGACCAGGAACCCGCCACGCTCATCGCCGGCGTAGCCGTGGCGACCGCGCTCATGCCGCCCCTGTGCGCGGCGGGCTACGGCATCGCCATCGCAAGCGGGTCGCTGTTTCTCTCGGCGCTTTACGAGTTTGGCATCAATGTAGTCTTTATCGTACTGGCTGCCGAAGCCGTGCTGCTTCTTTTGCGCGTGCCGCTCAAGCGCGACCTGAACGGCGACGGCATTGTGACCGCCGAAGAAGACGCCGAGGTCGGTGAGCTGTCACGCAAGGTGCGCCGCCGCATTATTGTGGGCACGGCGATCTTTGCCATCCCCTGCATCGTTATGACCGCGGGGTCTATTGGCTCGGCGCAGGCCGGCGTGCAGGACGGCTACGGCGTCACCGAAACTACGCGCGAACTTGCCGCGGTGCTGCCGGGCTTTAAGGATTACACCGTCGCCGTCGAGACCTCGGCTACCGAAGGGGACGAGGAAGGCATTGTAGAGCGCCAGACTGTCGCCCACGTGACGACAAGCGAGGCGCTTGGGGCGCACGACCGCCACGTCGCCCGCAAGCTCATCGACCTCAACGTGCCCGAACTCGATCGCGTGGAGTTCGATGTGGAGTAATGCGGGACGCGAGGCGGGCCCGGCGCGAGCGCGCGCAGCCACGGGGCACAGGCGCAGCCAAGCGCAGCGCTACAGCTCGTACTTGTACACGCGGTAGATGTACTTCTCGGCTTCCATTTTGTAGGCGGCGATGGGCAGTCCATAGCGATCGTACTCGGCAAAGGTCTTGGCCTGGCCCGATGCCACGAGCATACTATTCGAATCGCCGACGCGCTGCGCACTGCTGACGTAGCCCGAGAACGGCACCGCGATCTGGTCCACAAGCTCGTAGGTGCGTGCGGTCTCGTCTACCGTAAAGATGCGCCCAAACGAATGCGTGCCCTTGTTGTAGTCGGTCACCACCGCGGAGCCCAGCTGGCCCCAGTCGAACTTGGGATAGCTTTCGGCCGCACCAAAGTGGTTGTCGTATAGCAGCACCTGATAGCGAGCGGTTGCCGCCGTAACGAAGCTCGGCAGATAGGTCACACTGTGCTGGCCTGCGTTGAGCGAAAAATCGCCCTGGGCCTGCAATAACTTGTCTTCAAAGCCCGAGCCAGCCCATTGCCACTCCTTTCTATTTCTGGGTCCATCTTCTCACTGCTGGCGGCCGAAAATGATCCGTTTTCCTCCGACCCCGAGGGATCGTTCTTAGTACTTGAAGAAGCCCTCGCCCGAGCTTTCGCCCAGCTTGCCTTCGTCGAGCATTTTCTTGAGGACGGAGGCCATGGCCTTAAAGTTGTAGGGCATCATCATCTTCTTGAGCAGCGGGCTCACCAGGCCCGGCACCTTCTGATACTGCATGACGATGTTGTAGGCCGTCTGGATACCCACCGTGTCGAATACGCGGAACGGGCCCTTGGGAGCGCCGGTGCCACGCGTCCACGCGAGGTCGATGCTCTTGGGATCGCTCACGCCCGAGACGTACAGATCAAGGCCCGAAAGCAGCCACGGTACCAACATGGAGTTGAGCAGATAGCCGTTCTTTTCCTTGTTGACGGGCAGGGCAAGCATGCGAATGTCGTTGGCGAAGTCGACGAGCTCGTCGAAGTAGCGCTTGTCGGTTTGGTCCTGCGCCATGACCTCGGTCATGTTGTTCTTCCAGATGGAATTGGCAAAGTGCAGCGACAGGTACTTCTCGGGGCGGCCAGTGTACTTGGCAAAGGTACTCGGCAGTAACGTGGAGGAGTTGGTCACGACGACGGTCTTTTGCGGAAGGACCGGGGCGAGCTTCTTGTAGAAGTCAATCTTTGCCTGGGTATCCTCAGCCATAGACTCGATGACCAAATCGGCGTCGGCCACTGCCTTGGCAAGATCGAGCTCCAGCTTGAGTGTGGAGTAGGCGCGCTCAACGGCGGCGAGTGCCGCCTCTTTGTCGAAGGGCTTGCCGCTATCGGCGATACCGGAGCACCACTCGCCCGTGCCGTCCGCCATACCCTCGATTGCCGCGATGTACTCCTCGCGCACATGATCGATCTTGGGCTGGGTGCGGCCGATGCTGCCCTCGCTGCGCAGCCAAATCGTTACATCAAAGCCGCAGTAGGCAGCCTGAAAGGCAATCTGGCTTCCCAGCACGCCACCGCCGGCGACGCAAACGGTCTTGTAGCTCATGGGACGGTCCTCTCTTACGTAATTCCATAGATGTGTATTTATTCAACCGTAAGGAGGCCGCGAGCCGGGGGCGGGTTCTATAAACGGATGGTTTTTTGCCGCGAACGGCTACACCTGTTCATTATCTTAGCTTTCTGTAGCCCGTTATTGGTGCCACCGGGCAGCAGTTGTCGAAAGTGCGGGGAAAAATCGAATGCCGCCGACCAGACCGGCTTTTTAGGCAACAAAACCGCAGGTCACAAGAGTCGAAAAGGGCGGTGTGCTCGGAGGTTCCGAGTTTTTCCCCGCACTTCCGAAATCCAAGCTCGCAGGAGAGGAAAGCGAGGCAATTTACACCACATATGTCCAGCAAAAACGGGTGGTAGCCGGTACGGCTACCACCCGTTTGTCTCATATCCAGCCCATAGCAGGCCAGCTACTTCTTAATGCCACGTCCCAGACGCTTGGCGACCGATGCAACGGCCTCCTCGCTGGCCGGCCCGCAGCTCACGCAGCCATCATGGGCACGCATCTGGCCGGTGACCTCGTCCATCGCGAGCGGCGCCACCTTCTCGAGCTTAAAGCCCTTACCGGCGCGCATGTTCTCCTTGGCCACGCTAATCATGAGCTTAATACGGTTGAGCTGGTTGACCTCGGACGCGCCGGGGTCGTAGTCCACCGCGACAATGTTGCTTTCGGGGTGCTGACGGCGCAGTTCCTTGATCACAGCCTTACCCACCACGTGGTTGGGCAGGCACGCGAAGGGCTGCGTGCAGATGATGTTTGGTGCGCCATGGTCGATCAGGTCGAGCATCTCGGCCGTGAGCAGCCAGCCCTCGCCCATGTTGTTGCACACCGACAGCACCGTGCGGGCCTTATCAGCCATGGTGCCGATGCGCTCGGGCGCCTCGAAGCGGCGAGACTTCTCGAGCATCTCCTCCACCGGCGTGCGCATCCAGTCCACGAGCTTGATGAGCGCCTGCATACCAGCGCGCGTGGTAGCGGAGCTTCCCAACTCGTCCTTCTGCAGCTCGGCGTTGCTCATGGAGTACAGGAAAAAGTCGAGCAGACCCGGCACCACGGCCTCGCAGCCCTCGCGCTCGATGACATCGACCACGTGGTTGTTGGCTGT
This sequence comes from Collinsella sp., assembly GCA_048291725.1. Lineage (GTDB taxonomy): Bacteria > Actinomycetota > Coriobacteriia > Coriobacteriales > Coriobacteriaceae > Collinsella. The sequence continues at coordinate 22,004 of DBEZXW010000028.1, forward strand.
GGGGTGGAACTTGACCAGGATCTCGCCGACCACGCCCACGCGCGGCTTGGTGCCCTCGCCCACGAGCGGCATGGTGTCGAACGCGCGGATGGCCTCGCGGCACAGCTTGGTGTAGTTGTGGCGATTGAACTTGGGCGCCAGCTTGCGGGCTCGTGCCATGTACTCCTCGTAGAGCGCGTTGGCGGCACCGGGCGTAGCCTCGTACGGGCGGCAGCGATAGAGCATCTGCATCATCACGTCGCCAAAGAGCACCGCGTAGACTGCCTGCTTAAGCAGCGCCGGCGTAATCTTAAAGCCGGGGTTGTCCTCGCCCAGCGCCACGGCCGAAAGCGAGATCACCGGGATCTCGGGGTGGCCGCTCTCGCGCAGGGCCTTGCGGATGAGTGCGATGTAGTTGGTGGCACGGCAGCCGCCGCCGGTCTGGCTGATAACCACGGCCGTCTTGGACAGGTCGTATCGACCGCTCTCGATGGCCTCCATGATCTGGCCCGTCACCAGGATCGACGGATAGCAGATGTCGTTGTTCACGTAGCGCAGGCCGGCCTCGACGGCATCGTGGTCAGTCGAGGGCAGCAGCTCTAAGTTGTAGCCAGCACCACGGAACACCTCTTTGACCAGGTCAAAGTGGATTGGCGCCATCTGCGGGCACAGGATGGTGTAGCCCTCCTCGCGCATCTGCTCGGTAAAGGGCACCTTGGGCCACGCGGTCGATGCACTCTCGCGCTGGGCCTCAAACGTGTACTTGCGGCTCGCGAACGCGGGGGCATCCGTGGAGGGTGCCACCGGCGCGGCGTCGCCCTGCTCGTAGGCCTCGCCCGCTGCCGTGGCCTCGGCCAAGCGCTCGGCCTCCTGGTCCCTGAGCGCGGCCATGAGCGAGCGGATGCGGATGCGCGCGGCGCCCAGGTTGGACACCTCGTCGATCTTGAGCACGGTGTAGATCTTGCCGCTGGCCTCCAGGATCTCCTGCACCTGGTCGGTAGTCAGGGCATCGAGACCGCAGCCGAAAGAGTTGAGCTGAATCAGGTCCAGGTCGTTGCGCATCGTCACAAAACGGGCGACGGCGTACAGGCGGCTGTGGTACATCCACTGGTCAACGACGCGAATCGGACGCTCGGGCTTCACGAGATGCGCGAGCGAATCCTCGGTAAAGACCGCAAAGCCAAAGCTCGAGATCAGCTCGGGCAGGGCGTGGTTGATCTCGGGGTCGTTATGGTAGGGGCGGCCGGCGAGCACAATGCCGTGGCCGCCGTGGTCCTCGACCCACTTAAGGGCCTCCTCGCCCATGGTCTGGATGTCCTCGTGGAAACGCGCATCGGCCTCAAAGGCAGCGTTGACGGCGGCATCGACCTCGGAGCGCGTGATCTTGGGTCCACGCACACGACCGCGACCGGCCTCAGCATCGGCCACACGGTCGACAGCGAGCACCTGATACAGACGGCGCTTGAGCTCGGTCTTGTCGTGATACGGCACAAACGGGTACAGGAACTCGATGTTCTGCTCGCGGATCTCGTCGATGTTGAGCGCCAGCGCCGTGGGGTAGCTCATGACGATGGGGCAGTTGTAGCAGTTGCCAGCGGTCGGATCCTCCTTGCGCTCCCAGCGCACGCACGGCATCCAGATGAAGTCGACATCGCGGTCGATGAGGTTCATCACATGGCCGTGGCTCATCTTTGCCGGGTAGCACACGCTCTCGGACGGCATGGACTCGATGCCCGCCTGGTAGGTCTTTTTGCTCGACTGGTCGGACAGCTGCACGCTAAAGCCCAGGCGCGTAAAGAACGCGTGCCAGAAGGGGTAGTTCTCGTACATGTTGAGCGCGCGCGGGATACCCACAGTGCCGCGGGGGGCCTCGTCGGGACTCAGGACCTCGCGGTTAAAGAGCAGCTCGTTTTTCTTTTTGAAGAGGTTGGGGGCCTCGGTCTTTTGCTTTTTGTGGCCGGCACCCTTCTCGCAGCGGTTACCGGTAATGAAGCGCCTGCCGCCGCCAAAGTCGTTGACGGTGAGCTGGCAGTTGTTGGAGCAACGGCCGCAGCGGACATGCTTTTGCGTCACGGTGAGGTGCGCGATGTCCTCGGCCGAAAGGATGGTCGAAGTGCCATCGGCGCCGGCGCGATCGCGGGCGAGCAGGGCAGCACCGTAGGCACCCATGCAGCCGGCGATGTCGGGGCGCACGGCGTGAACGCCGGTGAGCTGCTCAAACGCACGCAGCGTGGCATCGGACATAAAAGTGCCGCCCTGAACGATCACCTGGCTGCCGATTTCCTTGGGATCGCGCAGCTTAATGACCTTGAACAGAGCGTTCTTGATGACGGAATAGGACAGGCCGGCCGCGATGTCGCCCACCGTGGCGCCTTCCTTTTGCGCCTGCTTGACGCGCGAGTTCATAAAGACCGTGCAGCGGCTGCCCAGGTCGACCGGGGCCTTGGCATGGATGGCGGCATCGGCGAACGCGCGCACGTCCATGTTCATAGAGACCGCGAAGCTCTCGATAAAGCTGCCGCAGCCCGACGAGCAGGCCTCGTTGAGCATGATGTGCTCGATGACGCCGTCCTTGACGCGCAGGCACTTCATGTCCTGTCCGCCAATGTCCAGAATGAACTCGACGCCGGGCAGGAACGCCTTGGCGCCGCGCAGGTGCGCGACGGTCTCGATCTCGCCGGAATCGGCCTTGAGGGCCTCGATGAGCAGCGCCTCGCCATAGCCCGTGGTGGTCACGTGGCCGATGGTGCAGTCGGCGGGGATGTGGTTGTAGAAATCGGCCATGATGACCTTGGCCGTGCCCAGGATGTCGCCGTTGTTGTTGCCGTACCAGGTGTGCAGCAGCTGACCGTCCTCGCCCACGAGCGCGGCCTTCATGGTGGTGGAACCGGCGTCGATGCCGATGAACACGCGGCCGGTGTAGCCTTCGAGCTTGCCCTTGGGGACGACCTCGGTGTCGTGGCGGCCCTTGAACTCGGCAAAGTCCTCGTCGGTGGCAAAGAGCGGATCCAGACGCTCAACCTCGGCACCCTGCGTGTCACCCAGGGCATCGATGGCCCCGATGAGCTGCGGGAACGTGCTGAGCTTGTTGGACTCGTGCGCCATGGCGGCGCCGCTCGCCACAAACAGGTGAGCGTTTTGGGGCACGATACGGTGCTCCTCGTCCAGATTGAGCGTGAGGTAGAAGCGGTGGCGCAGCTCGGAGAGATACTGCAGCGGGCCGCCCAGGAAGGCGACGTTGCCGCGGATGGGACGGCCGCACGCCAGGCCTGAGATGGTCTGGGTCACGACAGCCTGGAAGATGGAGGCAGCCACGTCCTCGGGGCGGGCGCCCTCGTTGAGCAGCGGCTGGACGTCGGTCTTGGCAAAAACGCCGCAGCGGCTAGCGATGGGATAGATGGTGGTGGCGTTGGCAGCGAGCTCGTTGAGGCCGCTCGCGTCGGTGTGCAGCAGGGTTGCCATCTGATCGATGAACGCGCCCGTGCCGCCGGCGCAGGTGCCGTTCATGCGCTGCTCGATGCCGTTGTCAAAGTAGATGATCTTGGCGTCCTCGCCGCCCAGCTCGATAGCGACATCGGTGGCCGGGATGAGGGTCTCGACGGCACGCTTGCTGGCGATGACCTCCTGGACAAACTCCAGGTCGAGCCACTGAGACAGCAGCAGGCCACCCGAACCGGTAATGGCGCAGGTCATTTGGGCCGTCGGCAGCACGGTCGCGGCACCCTCGAACAAGTCGCGGGCGCAAGCGCGGACGTCGGTGTGGTGACGCTGGTACTTGGCGTAGACAATCTGGTTGTCGTCGTTGAGCACAGCGAGCTTAACGGTGGTGGAGCCCACGTCGATGCCCAGGTGCAGGTTGCCGCGGGCGTTCTCGGAGTTGAAGATCGCGCCTTCGGGGGCCTGGCCGGCAGCTACGGAATCGGCGGCGGTGGCGGGCTCGCTAGCGACGGACGTCTCCCCTGCCGCGTTCTTGGCATCGGCAACAGCCTCGACAACTTTCTCGGCAGCCGCGGTCGCGGCCTTCTGCGCGGCGTCCACCACGGTGGGCGCGGCCTCACGCGCGGCAGCGACCATACGGTCCTTGATGCCCTCGACGAGTTTGCTCATTGTCTCTCCTCTTAGTTGTTGGACTCGACGGTTGCGGCGGTGTCGGCCGCGTCCTCGAGCTGCAGGTTCAATAGCTTCAAGCCGTATTCCGGCACGTTGATATCGATGGGTTGGCCATATAGGTCGCCGGGACGCACAAAGGCGATAACCGTCATAATGCGCGCCATGGCCTCGGGCGATTCGGTGAGCCCACGCTCAAACCAGCGCTGAATCAGGCCGACCTCGGCGCTCACGACGTAGGTAACGTAGTAGTCAAAGAATGTACCCAGCGCCAAGCCCAAAATGCCCGTCTGCGCACGCGGTACCACAGCCTCACGAGCGGTATCGATGATTCTTTTAATGAAGGCCTGGTCGCCGCCCGGACCCAGCAGTGATCCGATCAAATCGCGGTTGGCCGCAAGGTAGCGCAGCAACTCAACCGAACCGGGCGCCGGCTCGAGCTCATCGATGTTGTGATAGAGATCGGGCAGTTGAGCTGCGGTGATGAGCTCAATGCGCTCACGAATCTCGGCCAGCAAGCCGTCCTCGATTTGATTGATAAAGTCGGGAATATCGCGGTAGTGCGAATAGAACGTGCGGCGCGTAAGGCCAGCGCGCTCGGTGAGCGACGCGACATTAATGCGCGAAAGGTCGCCGCTTTCGGCAAGTTCGCTGGCAAGTGCCTGGCGAAGGGCACGCTGCGAGCGAAGGGACCGGCGATCGCATTTCTCGAGCTGGGACAAGCGTCCTCCTTGTTACTCAGCCTGTGCGCTATTGCACAGTGCGAGTATTATTGCACACCGTGTGCATCAACACGTAAAGGCGATATTTTGGATGTGACAAAGGGCAGTCCCTTTGTCACATTATTCGATGACGGTGCGGGAGTTTTGCTTGCGCATGGTGGCGAGCATGTGTTTGGGGACGGCGTGGACCATGCAGCTGCCGATAGTCGCGCTCGCGGCGGCCTTGGCCGCGTCACTGCCATTCTTGGTGGCATAGCTGTGGCGGAAACGCTTGAGCATGGCGATGTCGTTGCCGCCGTCGCCGTAAACCGCGACCTCGTCCTCGGCAATGCCGTAGTAGCCCGCCAGCCAGGCCACACTCTCGCCCTTGTTGCACGCTGCGTCCGTGATCTCGAACATCACCGGATCGAACGGCGCGTTGACCACGTGGTCCGAGCGCTCGGCCAAATAGGCCTTAAGGTCGCGCTCTAGCTCGGGCGAGGTCACGCGACAATTGATCTTGCATACATCGTGACGCAAGATATCGCCGATCGACTGATCGAAATACTGCTCCTCGTGATACCCGCCACGCGCGCGCATGCCGCGCATCACGATGCGCTTGATGGGGCTGTCCTTCTTAAAACCCGCCTGGTGCATCTCGAACGACCCGCTCGAAAACATGCCGTCGGGCGTGGAGCAGTCGAAGCAAATGTCCGGGAACGCCTTGAGCAGTTCCTCGGTAACCTGCGGGTCGATGGTCCAGGTCTTGAGCACCTCGCCATGACTGTCGCGCACGATGGATCCGTTGGAGCAGCAGGCGTCAAGCGTCAGGCCCGTAAAGCCATGCTCGCCGACCGGCAGCGTCGAGCGTCCGGTCGCGGGAACCACATGCAGGCCAGCCTCGGTCAGCTCGCGAATGGCACGGCGGATGGTCCCATCCGCCTCGTGCAGGGCGTTCAGCAGCGTTCCGTCTAAGTCACTCGCAAACATCTTGATCATGGGCATGCCTCTCCTTCGTCTGCACGATATTGTAGACGAGAACGGGCGCGCCCCAAGAGAGGCACGCCCGTCAGTCGAAAGATTGTCCTACACCGCAGAAGGGCCGTGTTCGCCAGTACGGATGCGGATAACTTCTTCGACCGGCTCGACCCAAATCTTGCCGTCTCCGACGGCGCCGGTGCGGGCGGCGCTGCAGATGATATCGACAATGCCGTCGACGTGCTCGTCGGCGCAAATGAGCGTGAACTGCACCTTAGGGATCGTGTTGACAAGCAACTCGTTGCCGCGCACGTATTCCTTCCAGCCATGCTGTGAGCCGCAGCCCTGCACCTGGTTGATAGTCATACCGCGAACATCGGCAGCAAACAGCGCGTCTTTGAGAACCTCAAGCTTCTCGGCACGAACGACCGCCGTAATTTTCTTCATAGTGAATTCCTCTCTTTAATAAAGAAATGAATTGTCCTTCACATGGCACGGGTTTCCCAGGTGCCGCAAACCAACCTCAGAAATCAAAAAGTTCAACTGACTGGTCTTAGCAGGTTTCCCAAGTGCCGCAGATTGCCGTGAAAGAGGAGCGAAGCGTACTTAAGTACGTGAGCGACGATTGAACGGCAAGGTGCGGTGCTTGGGGAAGCTGCTAATCGAGTCCGGAGAACGAAGGATACGCGCTCTCGCCGTGCTGACTCGCATCCAAGCCCAGCGCCTCGTCGGCCTCGTCCACGCGCAGGCTGCCGTGGAACAGCGCCTTGACCACCGCGGCGATCACCAAGTCGAGCACCAGTACAATAGCGACCGTCACCACAATGCCCAAAATCTGCGAGATGAGCAGCGAGACATCGCCCGTGTAGAACAGGCCGCCCTTACCGGTCCACGAGAGCTCCGGCACGCAGAACAGCCCCGTGAGCACGCCGCCCAGGATGCCACCGATGCCGTGACAGCCAAACGCGTCGAGCGCATCGTCGTAGCCAAATTTGGTCTTAAGATGGCTGATGGCCAGGTAGCAGACGGGAGATACGATCAGGCCCATGACCAGCGCCGCCCACGGCTCGACAAAGCCCGCACCCGGCGTGACCACCACAAGGCCCGCAACCAGACCGGTGCTGGCGCCCACCAGCGTGGGGCGACCGGTGTGCACGCGCTCGACGGCAAGCCACGAGACCATGCCCGCCGCGCTAGCCGTCACGGTGTTGAGGATGGCGAGCGCCGCCACGGCGTCGGCCTTAAACTCGCTGCCGCCGTTAAAGCCAAACCAGCCAAACCAAAGCAAGCCGGCGCCCAGCGCCACAAACGGCACGTTATGCGGGCGATAGCTCACCATGCCAAAACCGCGACGACGGCCGAGCATCAAGCAAAGAATCAGACCCGTCAGACCGGACGAGATGTGCACCACGTCGCCGCCGGCAAAGTCGAGCGCGCCGATGATGTCGCCGATAAAGGAGCCCTCGCCGCCCCAAACCATGTGGGCAAGCGGCGCATAGACCACGAGCAGCCAAATGCCCAGGAAGGCCGCCATGGCACCAAACTTAACGCGGCCGGCCAGGCTGCCCGTGACGATAGCGGCGGTGATCATGGCAAACGCCATCTGGAAGGCGATGTTGATGATCTGAGGGTAGACGGCACCGTCCGCGGCATTGCCCTCGGCCGCCTGCAGCACCTGGTTGAGCACCGGCAGGCACAGCAGCTGGTCAAAGCCTCCAATAAACGGGCTCGAGCCGTCGCCGCCGTAGGCCAGCGACCAGCCGGCAGCAATCCACAGCACACCAACCAGGCCAATGGCGCCAAAGCACATGAGCATGGTGTTGATGACATTTTTACGCCTGGACAGGCCGCCGTAGAAAAACGCCAGACCCGGTGTCATTAAAAACACGAGCATGGTGCAGATGAGCATAAACGTTGTCGATCCCGTATCGTACATTCGCTCTCCCTTGGTCGCATGAACGTTGTCGGCGCCCATAATGCGGCCGAGGGGCAACTGGTGTAGACCAGATACGGCGTTGTTAAACGCGGCGTTGTCGAATGGAAACGGCGCCGCAATCTTGGAAACGGCGCGGCAACGGACGCGAAACGAACGGGAAATACGCGAGCAAGGAAGCCGTGAGTGCGCCCGTCCCGGCTAGTGGCGGAACAGCTCGCGGGCTCGGTCGCGGAGATTAGTTGCTCGAATGACACCTTCGTAGCGATTGATGCGCAGACGCGGGAAGGCGTTAAAGAAGCGTAGGTCGCGGCGGCTGAGTGACACGCTCGGCACCGGACGGCTTATGCGCTTGCCGGCAAGGCGACGACTGAGCGACGGACGCGGCATGCTCGGCGCGGCATCGGCCACGCGGCGGGCAGCGAGCGCCAGGCCGCGAGCACCATCCGAGATAAACGTCGGCATCGAAGCCTTCTCACGAAGGGCATCGAGCGTCGCGTCGCCCAGCTCGGCCAGCCACGCGTTAACGGCACGGCTACGGATGTGCGTCTGTGTCACCGAGTCAATCGTCGATTCGGGAATGCGCTCGAGCATTGAGTCCGAGGCATCGGCAAGCGACTCATTGATGCGGTCGGCAAGGTCGGCCCGGACGCGCTCCAACTGATCGGACAGACGCCGCCAGCTCGCCAACGAGCACACCGCGTCGACCATCATCGCGACCGCGACGATAAAGGCGGACAGCCGCACAATCAGCACCGGCAGATGGGCAAGCAGGCCCAACACCGCCGGCTCCACCACGCGACAAATGCACAACGCACCCAGGCCAAACGCGCATGCCCAGTACAGACAGATGCGTCCGTGCAGGTTAAACGGCAGGTGCGAATAGTCCCAAAAGCGAGCGCCTGTTGTTTTTTCCAGCAGCACGCCCACGCTGTACTCAATCACGCTGCATACGAGCGCTGCAGCGACAAACTGGCTCGACGCGTCAGGAATTCCGCGCAACAGCAGCCAGCAGGCAATGCCGCCCGCGCCATAGATGGGGCAACACGGTCCCAGCAAAAAGCCGCTGTTGGCAAAGCGTCCGTGGTTGAGCATGGCGCAGACCGTCGATTCCCATGCCCAGCCGCAAAACCCGTAGAAGGCGAACGAGAGCACCAGTGCCGAAAGCGGACAGGCGGCAAGCGTCGCGCCGTCAAATGCCATGTCGATCGCGGTCCCCACCGTCTACCCTCTCCTCTTTTCACTCGAATCTTTGCTCACGCTATCGTCCGTCTCGTCCCTGCGCGGCAAGCGGCCGGCGATCGTCTCACGCAGAGCACACCATTTATCCGCCAGACAAACAATCCACGCCTCGCGACACGTCGGCGGCACCGGCACCAGCGGAAACATATGCCGCACGATAATATTCCGCTCTCGCGGCGTCAGCTCAAAATCTTCCTCGGCACGCGCCAGGGCAAAAAACGGATGTCGAAATCCGTGCAGGCGATGACTCGGGTTGGGGTCGTGCCAATCGTAGAGAAAGTAATCGTGTAACAAGGCCCCGCGCAGCAACGAGGCGCGGTCGACCGAGACACCGACGCGGCCCAGGCGCTCGGCAAAGGACAGACTCGCCCGTGCCACCGAGGTCACATGCGTATACACCGTCACATCGCCATGCTGGATAAACTCGCGCGTCAGGTCCAGACGGCCCGCCTGGGCCAGCTGGCGGGCGGCATAGTCGACCTCGTGCGCGATTTTCTCGGCACGAACGGCATCGGACATGCTGCCTCCTTCCAGCGGCTCATGGCGACAAGCCACGGCCTGTGCACAATCGATAAAAACATCATGGAACACATCAGTATGGCATCGGACAAAACGTTTTGCCCCACCAGTTGGCGAATTACCGCGCCGCCGTCACATATCAAACGCCAAAATGTGCGAGACTGTCTTGTGCAATTGTGTCGGCCGAGGGAGCGCCGGCGCTCGATTCGCATGGAGTAACCCACAACGATGCTGCTTACGCAAACGACAACGCCCGAGGACGTCAAGGCTCTCGACCGCGCCGAGCTTCCGCTGCTCTGCGGCGAGATTCGCCACGCCATCCTCGAAAGCTCCGCCGCTGTCGGCGGACACGTTGCCCCCAACCTGGGCGTCGTTGAGCTTACGGTTGCGCTTCATCGCGTGTTTAACTCCCCTATCGACAAGATTGTCTTTGACGTTTCGCACCAGACCTACGCCCACAAGGCGCTGACCGGGCGCGCGTATACCTATATCGATCCGGAACGTTTTGGCGAGGCTTCTGGCTTTGCCAATCCCGACGAGTCCGAGCACGACCTGTTCGCCATGGGCCACACCTCCACATCGGTGAGCCTGGGCTGCGGCTTGGCACACGCCCGCGATCTGGCGGGCGACAGCTACAACGTCATCACCATCATTGGCGACGGCTCGCTTTCGGGCGGCTTGGCGTTTGAGGGCTTCAACAATGCCGCCGAACTCGACAGCAACCTGATCATCATCGTCAACGATAACGACCAGTCCATCGCCGAGAACCACGGTGGCCTCTATCGCAATCTGGCCGAGCTGCGCACCAGCAACGGCACCTGTGAGCGCAACGTTTTCCGCGCGATGGGACTCGACTACCGTTATTTGGACGCCGGCAACGACGTGTTGGCCCTGGTCGACGCGCTGCAGGAACTGCGCAATATCGATCATCCCATCGTGCTGCACGTCTCCACCGCCAAGGGCAAGGGCTTTGAGCCAGCCCAAAACGACCCCGAGCGCTGGCACCACGTGGGTCCGTTTGACATGGCGACCGGGCGCAAGCTCTGCCCGGGCCATCCGAGCGAGCCTGCGCCGCGCACCTACGCCGACATTACGGGCGAGGCGCTCAGCGCCGCCATCGAGCGCGATCCGCAGGTCGTGGGCATCACGGCCGCCACACCCTACATCATGGGCTTTACACCCGAGCTTCGCGCTGCCGCCGGCAAACAGTTCGTCGATGTGGGCATTGCCGAGGAGCACGCCGTGACCTTTGCCACCGCGCTTGCGCGCTCGGGCGCCAAGCCAGTCTTTGGTGTGTACGGCACGTTTTTGCAGCGCGCCTACGACGAGCTGTGGCACGACCTGTGCCTCAACGACGCCCCCGCAACCATTTTGGTGTTTGGTGCGTCAATCTTTGGCACCACGTCCGAGACACACCTTTCGTTCTTTGATATTTCCATGCTGGGCGGTCTTCCCAACATGCACTACTTGGCGCCGGCCTGCATGGAGGAATATCTGTCCATGCTGAGCTGGTCGCTCGACCACCGCGAGCATCCCGTGGCAATCCGCGTACCGGGCATCGGCCTGGTGAGCCGTCCCGACCTTGCGCCCGCCGAAGACACCGACTACAGCGCCGTTCGCTACAACGTGGTGCGTCAGGGCCGCGACGTTGCCGTGCTCGCGCTCGGCGATTTCTTTGAGCTGGGCAAGCGCGTGGCAAACCGTCTGACTGCCGAGTACGGCATCGAGGCCACGCTCGTCAACCCGCGCTTCGCAACCGAGCTCGACCGCGAGTTCCTCGACAGCCTTGCCGCCGAGCATCGCGTTGTCGTCACCCTCGAGGACGGCATCTTGGACGGCGGCTGGGGCGAGCGCGTGGCATGTTATCTGGCATGCACGCCGTTGCGCACGCGCACCTTCGGCATCGCCAAGGGCTTCCCCGACCGCTACGACCCCAATGAACTGCTCGCGCAGAACGGCATGACGGTCGAGAACATGGCCGCCGAAGCCGTAAGGCTACTGAACGAGTAAGAAAACCTCCGCAAGAGAAGCACCCCTGCGGAGGTTTTTATTTTCGCGACGCGATTATCTCAATCTGTAACAGTTACTCGGCAAAAACGGCTGCAGATGTTACAGATCGAGACAAAGCAACAAGGCATGCCGCCGCATCGGCCAAAACCACCACAAAGGTGCCTGTCCCTTTTTGGTAGGTAGAATTACCCATAAGTTAAGTATGTTTCTGAGTTATTTCGTGTTGACCCATTTGAGCGCGATAGGGTATAACTCTACTCAACCGCTAGGGATTTTATTGAGAAAGGTGTTCTACCATGAGCAAGAACCTCTCCCAGCAGGTCGTTCTCGACCGCCGCGGCTTCGTTGCCGCCACCTTCGCAACCGTCGCCGGCCTTGGTCTTGCCGGCTGCTCCGACACCAGCACCGAGGCCGACAAGGGTTCCGCCGCCGGCTCTTCCACGAGCTCCAATGATACCGAGGCTTCCACCACGCTCGACGCTAAGGCATTCGACAAGCTCGTCGACAACGGCCCCAAGGCCGATGACGACGCCATCGCCGCCAGCACCTGGGCCACGGCCGTTAAGGACGCCGGCGTCTTTAAGATCGGTGGCGTTCAGACCTCCACGCTCTTCTCCCTCCTCAACGAGAAAGACGGTCAGACCCGCGGCTTCGACGCCGGTATCGCACAGCTCCTGTCCAACTACATTCTGGGCGAGAACAAGGTCGAGATCACCCAGGTAACCTCGGACACGCGTGAGTCCGTCCTGCAGAACGGCCAGGTCGACGCCGTCTTCGCCACCTACACCATTACCGATGAGCGCAAGAAGCTCGTCTCCTTTGCCGGTCCCTACTACTACACCCAGCAGGCCATCCTGGTACTCGCCGATAACGACGACATCAAGAGCGTCGACGACCTGGCCGACAAGAACGTCGCCGTCCAGTCCGGCTCCAACGGCCCCGCCATCCTGGAGGAGTTCGCTCCCAAGGCCAGCCAGCAGGAGTTCAAGACCGACGAGGAGGCTCGTCAGGCACTCCAGCAGGGCCGCGTTGACGCCTACGTCATCGATAACAACATGCAGCAGAGCGCCCTGGTCCGCGAGCCCGGTAAGTACAAGATCGCCGGCAAGCCCTTCGGCAGCAAGGAGCCCTATGGCATCGGCCTGCCGCTCGATTCCGACGGTGTCGCCTTTGTCAACGACTTCCTTAAGAAGATCGAGGACGATGGCACCTGGACCGAGCTGTGGCAGATCTGCATCGGCGACCGTACGGGCGACACCAATGTTCCCGAGCTGCCCGAGATCGGCGCCTAGGCAGCGAGCCTGGTAACGGTTGATTTCCGATCTCAGCCGAACACTTTGAGCGGATAGGCCGTTCCCGCAGTTAGCTGAACGCCCCCGCGGCCCCTCCTGGGGTCCGGGGGCGCCGTTTTCCCAGTTGAAGGAACGGTGGAGATGTGTTTCGATAG
>DBEZXW010000029.1:0-24233 GCA_048291725.1 Collinsella sp.
GGATGTTTTGGAGCGCGTCGGGGGCATTCATGGGGGCACCTCCAAATTGCTGTCTGTGACAATCAAATTATACCCTGCCATCATGAGCGCCGCCTCGAGCAGCGGTTCGGCATTTTGTTATCTAGCTGGATGCAGAAAATGTCGGATTCCGGCTCTACAAGATTTAGCTTTCAATATTATGCAGATGCGAATTATTCAACTTCGCATAATCTTTGGGTGCGGTTTGCACTCCAGGACATGTATATCGACTGAGGTAGCGTGTCCGCCCCGCTTGCTTGCCCCGCGCCGTGGTACGATTTTTGAGTTTGAAAGTCCCGCCGTGCTCCGGCTGCCCTTGCAGCTCGGCGTGCGGCCGCACGTAAAGGAGCCGTCATGGCCGGTATGAACATGCAGCAGATGATGAAGCAGGCCCGCAAGATGCAGGAGCAGCTTGCCGCCGCGCAGGAGAACCTCAAGTCCCAGACCGTCGATGCCTCTGCCGGCGGCGGTATGGTCAAGGTGACCGTTAACGGCGAGATGGAACTCGTCAACCTCACCATCGATCCCGATGCCCTCGATCCCGAGGACGTCGATATGCTGCAGGACATGATTATGGCTGCCGTCAACGAGGCCGTTCGCGGCGTCAACGAGCTCGCCAACAAGCAGATGGGCGCCATCACCGGCGGCCTCAACATCCCGGGCATGCCGTTCTAAGACGCGCATATATATGAGTGCCAACCATAGCCTGCAAAAATTGCTCGATGAGCTGGGTCGCCTGCCGGGCATTGGCCCTAAGTCGGCTCAGCGCATCGCCTATTACCTGTTGGAGGCTGACGCCGAGGAGGCGCGCCGCCTGGCCGAGGCCATCCTGGAGGTTAAGCAGGAGGGTCTCTTTTGCAGCCGCTGCTTTAACTACGCCACGGCCGACGAGTGCTCCATCTGCCAGGATTCGATGCGCGACACCACTCGCATTTGCGTGGTGGGCGAGCCGCGCGACGTCCAGGCAATCGAGCGCACGGGCAGCTACCATGGCCTGTACCATGTGCTGGGCGGCGTGATCAGTCCCATGGACAAGATTGGCCCCGAGCAGCTGCACATTCGCGAGCTGCTGGCACGCTTGGGCCACGAGGACATCCACGAGGTCATCATCGCCACCAACCCCAATATTGAGGGCGAGACCACGGCGAGCTACCTGGCTCGCACTATCAAGCCGCTGGGCGTTGAGGTGTCGCGTCTGGCGAGCGGCCTGCCCGTGGGCGGCGACCTGGAGTATGCCGACGAGCTTACGCTTGGGCGCGCCATCGAGGCCCGTCGCACGATTTAGGTGGCGAGCCTGCTCCTGCCGTATGTTTTCCTCGCGACGCACGGGGTAGTCATAATTTCCCCGTGCGACTGTAAGTTTGTTGTGCAACAAAGATGCTTTGTATCCGCTTATCGCATGGATGCTTCCACTCGCATCCTTAATTTGCCCATTCGTTGCGCAACCTTTTGGGTTCGCTGATACACTCAAATATGGATTCGAATGAATGCGCCGCTCCCGAGCGGCGTGTTTTTGTTGGAGGAGAACGCATGCGGCCCGGTGGCACTCAGACAAAGCGCGGCGCCGCGGTGCGCATGCGACGCCGACTGGGCTTGGCGCCTCGGGCGTACGCGCTGCTGTCGTGCTCGCTGGTGCTGGTCATAGCTGGCGTTTCTGCCTATGGCATGACCGTGCCGTCCATGATACAGGCACATGCCGCATGCGAACCGCGCGTAGGGCATGAGGTCAAAAGTGATCTGGGCACCACGACTGGATATGCTTGGGCAAGTGTGGTCGCGCATATTGTGTTTGGCGCCGACGACGCGGACGGCGCCGAGGCCCCGGACAACGAAGTCACGCTTGCCAATGGCAAAACCATCGTGCTCACCAACACCAAGATCATCGATCGGTTGTCCAACAATAGCGTGGCGGCAACGGTGAATAAGGTCGAGCGGCAGAAGGAGCAGGACGCCCAGCAGTCCGGAAAGCCCGGTAGCTCGGATACTTCTGGCTCCGGTTCGGATTCATCGAGTTCGGGCGGCGGCTCTGGGTCGGGTTCCTCTGCCGGAGGGTCTGGAAACGGCGGCTCGACGGGCGGCAACACTGACAACGATGCAAACTCCGGTGGCCTTTCCGCTGCTGAGGAAGAGAGCATTCACAGTTGGCTTGTGACCAAGTACAACATGCTCGACAGTTACGTTTCTCGTGCCAATGACGTGGTCTCGACCTATAACTCTACGGGAGATCCCAGGCCGTGCGACAGCCTGGTCGGGGAGATGTTTGTCATTCGAGCCGAGTTCGGTCGTCAGACATTCTCGCCCCGGTCAAAGTGGTATCAGCAGTATGCCAATCTGTGGGGCTGTTACACCAACCTATGTCAATGGGTCGGCCATTACGGCGATGATGACGTCGCGCTCGGTAACTTCAACAATAACGTGGCGGCGCTTGCCCTATGATGACCGATCTTGCATCCACCACACCACAATCACTCGGTCGCGATCCCATGGTCGGCCTGCGCCTGGCGCGTGTCGACGGGTTTGAGCCGGCCATTGCGCTCGGTCAGGACGAACTGCCTGCCTATCTGCGTCGTTTTACGATGCTGTTTGCCGACGATGCCACCATGCGCCGTGGCGGTATCGGCCGCGTGACGCGTGCCGTCAACGCCCAAGGCGAGGCCGTGGCACTCAAGCAGCTCATCTTGCCGACGCGCGATGAGTTTGACGACGATGCCGCTCACGAGGCGCTGGTCGCCAAGTTCAAGGCGGCGTTTCGCGAGGAATACGAATGCCATCGCGCCCTTTCGGGCCTTAAGGGCTTTCCCCGCCTCTATGGCTGGGGCGAGGTCGACGGTGTGCCTGCAATTGTCATGGAATGGGTCGAGGGCGAGACGCTTGCCCGCTTGCGTTCGCGACTCGCCGTGGACGATGCCGGACGCCTGTCGCCGCTTGTGGCGGCGCGTCTGGGTCGCGACCTGTTCGATCTGCTCTGCCGTATGAGCCTGGTGGGCGAGGGCTTTGTCCATCGCGATATCTCGCCCGCTAATATTATGGTGCGTACGGCGCGCCTGCCGCTTGACCGACAGCTTGCCGAGGGCACCTTTGACCTGTGCCTGATCGACTTTGGCTCGTCGCTGGCGCTCGAGCCTGCGTCGGCCGTGGCCGGTGCCGGCGGCAAGGCGTCGTTTACGGAGCGTTATGCCACGCTGCGTCGCGCGACGGTTGCCTACGCCCCGCCCGAGATGCTCACTGACGATATTCCCGACCTACGCGCTTTGCGTATGTCGCCGGCGATTGACGTCTATGCCGCGGCAAGCACGGTTTACGAGCTCATTGCCGGCGTCGCGCCATACGAAGCCGCGCCGAGCACTTCGGGCACCTCGGGTTCGCGCAAAAAGACGCGCGACATCGCCAGCCCCTACCGTCTTAAGATGGACACGCGGCCCGACTATCCCATTGGTGCCCATGCGCCCGGTTGCGATTTGACTCAGCTGCTTCGTCGTGAGCCCGATGTGGCGCTCGCCGCGGCCGAGCAGGCCCAGCAGCTAGGGCTTGAGCCGGATTCCGAAGAGCTACGTGATGCGCTGGCGTTTGTCGATGCCCAGCTGTTCGACGTGGTGATGGCCTGTCTGTCCAGCCATCAAAAAGATCGTCCCGAGCCGGCGGCGGTCGAGGCGGCGCTCTCGGCGTTTTGTGACCACTATGCGCAAAATGTCGGTCGTTCGCTCCGCGGCGAGCCGCTCACGCCGTGCCCCATGGATGCGTCTGGCCGCGCGGTTCGTCGCGCGCTGATGATCGGTGCGGCGGTCGTTTGCAGCGTGGTTTGGGCTGTGGTCGTGGTTTCGGCCGCGCTGCTGGCGTCGGGCGCTCGCGTGACGGCGATTTTGGGATCGCTCGTGTGGTCTGGGTCGCTACCGGGTATTATTGCCGCACTGGCTTTGGCGCTGCCAGGCATAGCCGGCGTTGCCGCGGGGGCACTTGCGCGCAATCGGCGCTCGGGGTTCCTGCAGGGTGTGCTTGCGCTTTCTGCCTGCGAGGTTCCGGTGCTGGTTGTGGCTGCATGTAGCGTATTTTCCCAACGCGCCGTGATGGGCGGCCTTGTTGCCGCTCTGGTTGCAACCTATACGCTTACGTGGTTTTTGCTTGCGATGGGCTTTGCCTTTGAACTTCCCGTTTCGGCACCGCGACGCACAAAAGCCCAGATGGCGACTCCGCTTGCCGGTGGAGCCGCAGCTGCCCGTACTTTTGGCGGACCTGTCGAAGTATCGTCCGATTCTATTTCTACGACCAAGGAGGCCTAGGTCATGGCATCTCAAGTTGAGCTCACCCCATGCGGGGCCATGTTTGACATCTTTAAGCGCGCGGCGCATCTGAGCCATATCGAGCTGTGCGGCTCGGTGCTTTCGTCCCGTCCGCTCGCCGACGGCCGCAGCCCGCAGAGCCGGGCCGCCGATCGCTCTTGGGTTTCCCGCTTTATCGTTCGCGCGCCGGTCGGCACGCTTCAGCAGCGCTACTTTGCCGAATACGGTACCTCGGCTGCGCGTATTATGTCGCAACTGGCCCTGCGCCAGCGCAATCCCATGGACTCCACGGCTGTGATCAATATGGTGTGCGGCCCTGCAGGTGAACCGATGGTACGCGCGCTCGAAGAGTGTCACCAGGACACAAATCTCTATCGCAACGCGCTCGATCGCCTGTCCCAAGCGGCGGAGCTCATGCCCGCCGAGCGCGCCGAGGCCGTGCTGGTGCTGTTTGTCGCCGTCGGTTGTTCGGCGGATGTGCGGTCCTCGGTGAACTATGCCATCGACTACGCACACGCGACCTGTGGCGGAGGCACATCCACGCCGCGTTCGCTTGGCATGTCGCTGACTGCGGGCGAGCGCGAACCCGCCCCGGCGCACCCCTTGGGCTTGCTGCGCGTGCAAAACAGTTTTGTCGTGAGCGCCCCGCGCTGGATTCAGCCGAGTGAGCAGGGTGTTGAGATTGGCGCGCTGGCCACTGGTGAGGGCGATATTACCGACGTCGGCGACGATGTCTCGGCCCGCCATGCCCATATCTGGTGCGATGCTCAAAATATCTGGCACGTCGAGGACTTGTCGTCCACCAACGGAACCGTGGTGGTAAACGGGGCCACGCGCGTCTGCATTCAGGTCGAGCCCGGCCGTTCCGCCCAACTCAATCCCGGCGACGAGCTCAAGCTCGGCGAATCCACTACCTACGCCATTCTCTTCGGTGCCCTTTAGCCAGTCCTGCCAAATGGTCCCTCCGTCCCCAAGGGATCATTTTGCTCCCGGCAGTCACCCGAGGTAAACCTTTACCGCCCGCCTATATTTGCCGAAATTACACTTGACGGCGGGGTACAATAAACCCGCATGCGGATTTCCGTTGCGGGCGCTTCCCATCGCCGGGGCGTGCCCGGGAGCATCCGGCATGCGGCCTTTGCGGCGCTCGGTCATGTGCAAGACGGGTAGCTGGGCTTGTGGAGCGCGTGCAGCCCTCCTCGCCTCGGCATGCCTTCTCTCCACGCCATGTACCTGCTGCTGAGCCTGCCTGCCAGATGATTGGAAGCAACAGCGAAAATCCCATCACGCCAACATCCCGGCGATCGCCGGGGCCTGTATACCTATATGAGAGGAGAGGGGTATATGGCGCGTAAGTTTAAGTCTATGGACGGCAACGAGGCGGCCGCATATGTTTCGTATGCGTACACCGAGGTAGCGGGAATCTATCCCATTACGCCGTCCAGCCCGATGGCCGACCATGTCGACCAGTGGGCGGCCCAGGGTCGCAAGAATATCTTCGGCACCCCGGTCAAGGTCGTCGAGATGGAGTCCGAGGCAGGTGCAGCCGGTACCGTTCACGGTTCGCTGGGCGCCGGTGCTCTGACCACCACCTACACGGCTTCTCAGGGTCTGCTCCTGATGATCCCGAACATGTACAAGATCGCGGGCGAGCAGCTCCCGGGCGTCTTCCACGTCTCCGCGCGTTGCGTCGCTTCCCACGCCCTAAACATTTTTGGCGATCACTCCGACGTCATGGCCTGTCGTCAGACCGGCTTCGCCATGCTCGCCGAGGGCAACGTCCAGGAGGTCATGGACCTCTCGCCGGTGGCTCACCTTGCCGCCATCGAGGGTAAGACCCCGTTCCTTAACTTCTTCGACGGCTTCCGCACCAGCCACGAGATCCAGAAGGTCGCCATGTGGGACTACAAGGATCTGGCCGAGATGTGCGACATGGACGCCGTCCAGGCTTTCCGCGACCACGCGCTCAACCCTGAGCACCCGCACACCCGCGGCAGCCACGAGAACGGCGATATCTTCTTCCAGAACCGTGAGGCCTGCAACAAGGTCTACGACGAGCTTCCCGCCGTCGTCGAGGGCTACATGAAGAAGATCAACGAGAAGCTCGGCACCGATTACGGCCTGTTCAACTACTACGGCGCTCCCGATGCTGATCGCGTCGTCGTGTGCATGGGCTCCTTCTGCGACGTGCTTGAGGAAGTCATCGACTACCTCAACGCTCACGGCGAGAAGGTCGGCCTGGTCAAAGTTCGCCTGTTCCGTCCGTTCTCCATCAAGCACTTCGTCGACGTTCTCCCCGAGACCGTCCAGAAGATCGCCGTCATGGACCGCACCAAGGAGCCGGGTTCCATCGGCGAGCCGCTCTACCAGGACGTCGTCTCCGCTCTCTACGAGGCCGGCAAGACGGGCATCAAGGTTGTCGGCGGCCGTTATGGCCTGGGCAGCAAGGACACGCCTCCCGCGTCCGCGTTCGCTGTCTTCGAGGAGCTCAAGAAGGACGAGCCCAAGCGCGAGTTCACCATCGGCATTGTCGATGACGTGACCAACCTGAGCCTGCCCGAGGCCGAGGATGCGCCCAACACCGCAGCCCCCGGCACCATCGAGTGCAAGTTCTGGGGTCTGGGTGGCGACGGTACCGTCGGCGCCAACAAGAACTCGATCAAGATCATCGGCGACCACACCGACAAGTACGTTCAGGCCTACTTCCAGTACGACTCCAAGAAGACCGGCGGCGTCACCGTTTCGCACCTGCGCTTTGGTGATTCTCCGATCCGTTCGCCGTACTACGTGACCAAGGCCGACTTTGTCGCTTGCCACAACCCCAGCTACATCGTTAAGGGCTTCAAGATGGTCCGCGACGTCAAGCCGGGCGGCACCTTCCTGGTCAACTGCCAGTGGAGCGACGAGGAGTTTGCCGAGCACATGCCCGCCGTGGCCAAGCGCTACATCGCGAACAACAACGTCAACGTCTACCTGATCGACGCTATCGACCTGGCCGCTAAGGTCGGCATGGGCAAGCGCACCAACACGGTGCTCCAGTCCGCCTTCTTCGCGCTGGCCAAGGTCCTGCCCGCCGAGGACGCCCTGCAGTACATGAAGGACGCGGCTACCAAGTCCTACATGAAGAAGGGCCAGGCCATCGTCGACGCCAACCACAAGGCCATCGATGCCGGCGCTACCGCCTTCCGTAAGTTCGAGGTTCCGGCCGACTGGGCTACCGCCGAGGATGCCGCCCCCGTCGAGCTCTCCGAGGAGACCAAGTCCGCTATCGCCCAGCAGGTCAAGAACCTGCTCGAGCCCATCGATCGCATGGACGGCGACAGCCTGCCTGTTTCTGCCTTCGTCGATTGTGCCGACGGCCAGTTTGAGCTGGGCGCCTCCGCATACGAGAAGCGCGGCGTCGCCGTGGTCGTTCCCCACTGGGACGAGACCAAGTGCATCCAGTGCAACCAGTGCGCCTATGTGTGCCCGCATGCCACCATCCGTCCGTTTGCGATGACCGAGGACGAGGCTGCCGCCGCGCCCGAGGCTACCCGCACGCTCGACGCCATGGGCCCCAAGGCCAAGGGTATGAAGTTCACCATGGCTGTGTCCCCGCTCGACTGCATGGGTTGCACCAACTGCGTCAAGGTCTGCCCCAAGGGCGCCCTCGAGATGGTTCCCACCGAGCAGGAGATGGACCAGCAGCCCGTTTGGGACTACATGGTCGAGAACGTCTCCGAGAAGAAGGAGCTCATCGCGGCCAACGTCAAGGGCAGCCAGTTTAAGCAGCCCTACCTGGAGTTCTCTGGCTCCTGCGCCGGCTGTGCCGAGACCGCCTATGCACGTCTGGTGACCCAGGTCGCCGGCGACCGCATGTTCATCTCCAACGCCACCGGCTGCTCCTCCATTTGGGGCAACCCCGCTGCCACCGCTCCTTACTGCAAGGACAAGGACGGTCACGGACCGGCGTGGAACAACTCCCTGTTCGAGGACAACGCCGAGCATGGTCTGGGCATGGCCGTTGGCTATGAGGCCGTTCAGCACAAGCTGATCGCCGCTACCCAGGACATCATCGCTGCCGATGGTCCGTCCGACGAGCTCAAGGCCGCCGGTCAGGCTTGGATCGACTCCGTCAATGACGCCGAGGCCTCCAAGACCGCTGCCGCTGCCTACGTTGCCGAGCTCGAGAAGTGTGGCTGCGACGCTTCCAAGGCAATCCTCGCCGACAAGGCTTACCTCACCAAGAAGTCCTTCTGGATCTTCGGCGGCGACGGCTGGGCCTACGACATCGGCTTCGGTGGCCTGGACCACGTCTTGGCTTCCGGTCACAACGTCAACGTCTTCGTCTTCGACACCGAGGTCTACTCCAACACCGGCGGTCAGGCCTCCAAGGCCTCGAACCTGGGCCAGGTCGCTCAGTTCGCCGCTGCCGGTAAGGTGACCAAGAAGAAGTCTCTGGCCGAGATTGCCATGAGCTACGGTTACGTCTACGTGGCACAGGTTGCCATGGGCGCCAACCCGGCTCAGACCCTCAAGGCTATCCACGAGGCCGAGGCCTACGACGGCCCGTCCCTCATCATCGGCTACAGCCCCTGCGAGATGCACTCCATCAAGAAGGGCGGCATGCAGAACTGCCAGGCCGAGATGAAGAAGGCTGTCGAGTGCGGTTACTGGAACCTCTTCCGCTTCAACCCCGAGGCTGCTGCCGGCAAGAAGTTCTCGCTCGATTCCAAGGAGCCCGCGGGCGGTTATCAGGAGTTCCTGATGAACGAGGCCCGTTACGCTTCGCTGACGCGTTCCTTCCCCGAGCGCGCCGAGGAGCTCTTCAAGGAGAATGAGCAGGCCGCTATGGACCGCTACGCTCACCTGCTGAAGCTCAAGACGGTGTACAACGAGGCTTAGGTCTCCCACCGCAGGATCTGAGGGCTGACCTTCGCGGACGTCCTCGGACATGAAAGAACCCCCGCTGCGCACTACGTGCGGCGGGGGTTCTTTCGTCCTGCGGAATGTCCGCGAAGGTCAGCCCTCAGATCCTGCTACGACTACGTCCTCAGATTGTGTGGGCTGATGAAGGACGTGGTTGGTGGGGTGCCTTGTCCCGGTCGCTGTTTCGCGGCTTTGCCGCGAAACCTCGCGTCACTTTGGGGATGGATGGAGGTTTTGGCTGTTGCCGCCTTCTATCCCCGTGCTTTGGGGTTGGGCGCCTTTTCGGAGCTCTTCTTTATTCCTTATGCTGGATGAAAAGCCCCATGTTTTTGCAGGGGTGCATACTCGTCTTATAAGTGCATAGAATCTCGTATAGTGCGAGTAAGATTTTGCGCTGTTCGTTTTGTGTTTAGCAAAGATATAGTTTGCATAATCCGGTCTAATCCCTGCTCTATTTAAATAAAGTTGCACGTAAATGGCGTAGATATGCGTGAGCTGGGGTTCTGTACGCTGAGCGGGTAAAAACGACCGTTCACCGTTCCACTATTTTCAAAATGAATAAAATGAGCGATAAAGAGAATATAAACCTTAATAAACTCGCGTATCGCACGGACGCGGGTTATTAATGGGTTGTAGGCCTTTTACAGAAAGGATTCCAGCAATGTCTAAGCCTCTTGGCAAGCCCGATCGTATTGTCGTCGCCCTTGGCGGCAACGCCCTCGGCAACAACCCCGTCGAGCAGATCGAGGCCGTGAGCAACACCGCCCACGCTCTCCTCGGTCTCATCGAGCAGGGCAACGAGATTATCATCACCCACGGCAACGGCCCGCAGGTCGGCATGATCCAGAATGCCTTCGCCGCCGCCCACGATGCCATCGGTACCCCCGAGATGCCGCTGCCCGAGTGCGGCGCCATGTCCCAGGGCTACATCGGTTATCACCTGCAGCAGGGCATCGGCCGCGAGATGCACAAGCGCTATAAGCGTTGGCACGCCGCCACCGTCGTCACCCAGATCGAGTGCGATCCCGACGATCCCGCGTTCAAGAACCCGACCAAGCCGATCGGCCCCTTCTACACCGAGGAGCAGGCCAAGGAGTTCATGGCCGAGGATCCCTCCAAGGTCTTCGTCGAGGATTCCGGCCGCGGCTGGCGTCGCGTCGTCGCCTCCCCCGACCCCAAGAAGATCGTCGAGGCTGACTCCATCCTCAACCTGCTCGACAACGAGTTCATCGTCATCGCCTGCGGTGGCGGCGGCATCCCCGTCGTCCGCGACTACGAGAACAAGGGCTGCTACAAGGGCGTTCCCGCCGTCATCGACAAGGACCTGGGCGGCGAGCTGCTGGCCGAGGACTGCGACGCCGACGTCCTGTTCCTGCTGACCGCCGTTGAGCATGTCGCCATCAACTTCGGCAAGCCCAACCAGGAGGAGCTCGAGGACCTCACTGCCGACGAGGCCGAGCGCCTGGCCGACGAGGGCCAGTTCGGCAAGGGCTCCATGGAGCCCAAGGTCCGCGCTGCCATCAAGTTCGCCCGTTCCCGCAAGGGCCGCACCTGCATCATCGGCGCCCTGGACAAGGCCGCCGAGACCATGGCCGGTCTCTCCGGTACCCGCATCCACGAGTAGTCTCTACTCTGTTGCATCTCTCGTGGGCGCCAGGCAAAGCGCCCACAAACTAGCCTCTCTTCATGAGCCCCGCAGTCCGCTCCGACTGCGGGGCTTTTGCTATTCACCTAGTCATTGGGGACGTTCTTAAATGACTAGTCAAACAAGAGCGTCCCCAATGACCACTCATTTAAGTCTGTCCCCAATGACTAGTAGTAGGCCCACATGGCTTCGACTTCGTTGAGGACCTCTACGACGCCCCAGCGGCGGGCGCTGCGGCTGGCCGAGTTGGGGTCGTAGACGCCAATCTGGTTGGCATCGTCGATGCCGTAGAGCACGATGTAGTGGCCTACGTTGGTAAACGTACCGGGGCGCACTGCGGCGATGACAGGCGCACCCGAGCGAAGTGCTTGGGTAATCGATTCGCGATCGTTATAGAGCTGTGTTCCGTTGAGCCCCAGCTGCCACGCACCGCCTGTCATAAACGACCACTCGGTGGCACCGGTGGGGGCGTAGTTGCCGGCTTCGGCCAGTGCACATACATCGACCGGCGTTTTATCGGTTTGGCCGGTCTTAAAGATATAGACCATGGTGAGGCAGGTGGGACCGCAAGCGTTTTCGCGAATAGTGCCACCGGCATAGGGCAGCTCCGACCATGCGGGGTCAATTTGGTAGATGTGGGGCATGGTGCCGGCCTGCCATTGCGAGCGTGGGGTCGAGAACGCAAAGGAGTAGCCGGGCGCGACGGGAGCTTTAAGCAGCTTGTCCTCGGCAGTGGGCTCAAGACCGGCTGATCCGTGGGAGATACAGGATCCCAAAAACACAAAGACGAGGCAGGCGGCGATGGAGCAAAGCGCAAGGCGTAGGCGGCGGGCCGGAAGCGCGTGGCTTGTGGTATGCGACACGGGGTGAGGGGCGGAATTGCCGCGATCGCGTTGAGGTCGCGAAAAGGAGCGCTTGACGTAGTAGTCGGTCTTACGGCGATCGTAGCGGCGTGGCTGCGATGTGTCGGTCTGGCGTTGGCGTGTGCTCGTACTCGCGCGGTCTGACTGCTGCACGGCACGGCTTTGTTGCCGCGAAGAAGCCCCGGGCTGCTCTTGGGGGCGCTGCGGGTTGTCGTTGTCGGAGGTGCTTCTGGGCGTTGGCGTGGTGCGGCCGGCAAGGCGCGCGCTTTGTGGCCGTTGGCCGCCGTCATTGTATCCGTATGCCATTCGAATCACCTTGCCTCATGTGTAACTTGTCTATCCTACATAAAAAGATGCACGACACATGGGTATGTGCGCCAAAAGCCTGACAAATGGTATGAACGTTGCCGCGCCGCGCGTCAAGCGTCGCGGCAACAGGTATTCAAAAGCAGACAAGATGAAAGCGTCCAAGACGAATGACGTCTCCTGCCGTTCGTCCCAAAAACGGTGCCGCTCGTTTTGCAGTTCTGCCTTCGGTCGAGCTGCGAGCGGCGCTGCTGCGCCAAGGCCGTATCTTAAAGCCACGAAATAAAAGAGCGCGGCAAAACAGACCGCGCAAGGGGTGACGTCAAGGGGCGTCAAAAAGGAAAGGAGGGGAACAATGGCGGACAAGAACGCAGAAGTTGCAGTCGAGGATAACGGCGGTATGAAGAAAACGCTTTCGCTCTGGAACTTCTTCACCATCGGTTTCGGTGCCATCATCGGTACCGGTTGGGTTCTGCAGGTCGGCGACTGGATGGTCGTGGGCGGCGGTCCCGTTCCCGCTATGATCGCATTCCTCTTGGGTGCAATCTTCCTCGTGCCCGTCGGAGCTGTTTTCGGTGAGCTCACGGCTGCTATCCCCATCTCGGGTGGCATCGTCGAGTATGTCGATCGTAGCTTTGGCCGTACACTGAGCTACATTACCGGTTGGCTCTTGGCCCTGGGCAACGGCATCCTGTGCCCGTGGGAGGCCATCGCCATCTCGACCCTCGTATCCGAGATGTTCGGCAGCCTGCCCGGCCTTGAGTGGCTGCGCGCCGTCAAGCTCTACACCATCCTGGGCGCCGATGTTTACCTGTTCCCGACGCTGATTGCGCTCGGCTTTGCAGTCTACGTCATCTTCCTCAACTTCCGCGGTGCCAGCTCGGCCGCCAAGCTCCAGGCCTTCCTGACCAAGGCTCTGCTCTGCGGCATGCTGCTCGCCATGGGTGTCTCGCTGTTCACCGGTTCGCCGGAACACGCCATGCCCGTGTTCTCCCAGGTCACCGGTGCTGGCGGCGGCAAGCCCGCTACCGAGGGCACCAGCCTGTTCGCCGGCATCGTGTCGGTCCTGGTTTTGACCCCGTTCTTCTACGCCGGCTTCGATACCATTCCTCAGCAGGCTGAGGAAGCAGCCGAGGGCCTCAACTGGAACAAGTTCGGCAAGATCATCTCCCTGGCCCTGCTGGCCGCCGGCGGCTTCTACATGGTCTGCATCTACTCGTTCGGCACCATCCTCGACTGGCATGAGTTTGTTAAGAGCCCGGTTCCCGCGCTTGCCTGCCTCAAGGGCATCAACATGCTCCTGTACCTGGCCATGCTCGTCATCGCCACGCTTGGACCCATGGGCCCGATGAACTCCTTCTACGGCGCCACGAGCCGCATCATGCTCGCCATGGGCCGCAAGGGCCAGCTGCCCGAGAAGTTCGCCGAGGTCGATCCCAAGTCCGGCGCTCCCAAGCTCGCCTGCGCCGTTCTGGGCGTCATCACCGTCATCGGTCCGTTCCTGGGCAAGAACATGCTCATCCCTCTGACCAACGTGTCGGCTCTCGCCTTCATCTTCTCCTGCGGCATGGTCGCCCTCGCTTGCCTGCGCATGCGCTTCACCGAGCCCGACCTGCCTCGTCCCTACGAGGTGCCCGGCGGCAAGTTTGGCATCAGCCTCGCTGTCGCTGCCTGCGCCGTCATCATCGGCCTGCTCGTGGTCCCGTTCTCTCCCGCCTCCCTCAACATGGTGGAGTGGAGCATCGTGATCGGCTGGCTGGCCGTTGGCCTGGCCCTCATGGCCTTCACCAATTCCCGCAAAAAGTAACGCCTAGCCGGGGCGGATCGGGTGCGCGGACCCCTCTCTTCCGCGCACCGAACCCGGCACCACTTGGGTAGCTTTGTGAGGCCTTAACCCAACATGGCCTCGCCCACTATATGGATCCATAAGGAGGAACCATGTCCACTAAGTACGCAATCGTTGGCGGCAAGCTCATCGACGGTACCGGTGCCGAGCCGGTCGAGAACTCCCTCGTTCTCGTCGACGACAACGGCAAGATCGAGTATGCCGGTGTCATGCAGGACCTTCCCGAGGGCGTTGAGGTTATCGACGCCGCCGGCAAGACCGTCCTTCCCGGCCTGATCGACACCCACCTGCACTTCTCGGGCAACCTGACCGACGATGACACCGACTGGGTCATGCAGCCGCTCCTCGAGAAGCAGGCCGTCGCCGTCAAGCAGGCCTACGACTGCCTCACCCACGGCCTCACCACCGTCTGCGAGATCGGCCGCTTTGGCATCCAGATTCGCGACTGCATCGACAAGGGCGTCTTTAAGGGCCCGCGCGTCCTGGCCACCGGCCTTGGCTTCTGCCGTGTTGCCGGCCACGGTGACTCCCACCACTGCACCCAGGAGCTCAACAAGGAATCCCATCCCTGGGGCGACCAGGTCGACGGTCCTTGGGATCTGCGCAAGGCCGTCCGTCGTCGCCTGCGCGAGAACCCCGATGCCATCAAGATCTGGGCTACCGGTGGCGGCATCTGGCGCTGGGACTCCGGCCGCGACCAGCACTACTGCTCCGAGGAGATCCAGGCCGTGGTCGAAGAGGCCAAGATGGTCGGCATCCCCGTGTGGAGTCACTGCTACAACAACCACGCCGCCGCCTACGACTCCGTTCGCTTTGGCTGCGAGCAGCTGATTCACGGCTTCGATATCGATGAGCGCACCATGGACCTCATGGCCGAGCAGGGCACCTTCTTCACCCCGACGATCGCCTTCCTGCCCACCTGGTACGCCACCTATCCGCCCGTCTACGTCCCCGAGCTGCACGACAAGTACGAGGGCACCCTGGTCGAGAAGGAGCTGCAGCGCAACTACGACTGCCTGCGCGAGGCCAAGAAGCGTGGCGTCGTCATGACGATCGGCTCCGACTCCTTCTCCTTCGTCACCCCGTACGGCACCTGCTCCATCGAGGAGATGTACGAGTTCGTCGACAAGATCGGCTTCACCCCGGTCGAGACCATCACCTGTGCCACCCTTAACGGTGCCAAGATGTGCCACATCGAGGACGAGACCGGTTCCATCGAGGCCGGCAAGTGCGCCGACCTGCTGGTCGTCAACGGTGACGTCGCCGCCGACATCCACGTGCTCAACACCGACAACATGGACGTCATCATGAAGGACGGCTGGATTGTCGAGGCCGGCAGCTTCGGCGAGGCAAACAAGTACAGCGCCTAAGCTACCGTTCATCGATGGCTGGATGTAAAACACAGTATTTGATTGCATAATGCAATGGAGAGGGTCGCTTGCGGCCCTCTTTATTGCTATGGGGTGCGTCGGTAAGAAGGAGATGACGGTGGATCTCAATAGGCTGATTCTGGGCAAGAGCTACAACTCTACCAAGGTCTTTCGTACCGCTCAGCATGTGGTTCAAGCCATTTTGCTCGGTATTGTCGTTCCGCTGCTTATCCTGCTGCTCATCTGGGATCTAACCGATAATCCCAATCCCGTTCCGGCCGTTGTCGTCATTGCCGGCTTGGTCATGCTGTGCTTCTTCTTCTCGTACGTCTTTGTGGTTCCCGACGACCTCACATCGAGCGCAACCGACCGCACGCTCGCCATCGCTTCAAAAATATTCGCCTACACGTCGCGCGGCCTTACGCCCGAAGCTGCCCTGGGCGCCTCTAAGATCATCCTGTCCGAAACTATCGCCTCTGCCATCTGCTTTACCGACGGCAAGCAGGTGTTGGCAAGCTGGGGCGAGGACTCGGCAAAATGCCCCGCGGGCACCCCGGTGGTGCTGCGGACTACGCTCAACGTGATCAACAGCGGTGAGCAAAGCGTGTTCTCGCGCGATGCCTCGACCGAGACAGGTGGCTACTTTCCGCGCCTGCGCGCCGGTATTGTCGCACCGCTTACCGTGCGCGGGCATTGCGTGGGCACGCTCGAGCTGTATTATCCCCGTCTGAGCAGCATCGATATGCGCCAGACGGCGCTTGCCTCGGGCTTTGCCGACCTCATTTCCACGCAGCTTGCGAGCTTTGAGCTCGAGCGCCAGGACGAGCTTACGGCCCGCGTGGAGCTGCGCGCCTTGCAATCGCAGGTCGATCCTCATTTTCTATTCAATACCATTAGCACGATCGTGTCGCTCGTTCGAACCGAGCCCGACAAGGCGCGATCGCTGCTGATCGACTTTTCCAATTACTACCGTCAGACGCTTTCTGATTCCGATACCCTCACAACGCTCGAGCACGAGGTGGAACAGGGCACTCGCTATATCAACCTTATGCAGGCTCGTTATGGCGACGGCCGTCTGCGCGTCTCGGTCGATATCGACTTTGAGGTGCGCGATTGCATGGTGCCGCCGTTTATCTTGCAGCCGTTGCTCGAAAACTGCATTAAGCACGCGCAGCGCGAGACCGAGCCGCTTTCTATTCATGTTAGGGCTTTCGAGACCGATGACGGTTTGGAGATCATCGTCGAGGACGACGGCATCGGTATGAGCGAAGAAGTCTGCGCGCATCTGTTTGAGCAGCATCGCCTGGAGGAGCCCGAGAGCATTACCGCCGACGGCTCCGTCAAGCGAGGTTGCGGCCTGGCGCTCTTCAACGTGCTTCAGCGCATCCATTTCTTTTACGGAGAAGATTCCGGCATGCGCGTGAAGTCCCAGGAGGGCGTGGGAACGCAGGTCATCGTCGAGCTGAACGGCGAGCCGCATGAGCCCGCGCCGTTGACGGCGTAGCACGCGGTTGGATTGAGAGAAAAAGAGGGGAAGCACATATGTCCGAAGGCTGGAACATCTTGGTGGTTGATGACGAGCCTCCCATTAGGGCTGAGCTACGCTATCTGTTGGAAAAGGATACGCGTGTGGGTCAGATTGCCGAGGCGGGCAATGTCACCGAAGCCGCGGAGTCGATTCTGTCGAACAAGCCCGATGTGCTGTTTTTAGACATTACCATGCCCGGTCGCTCGGGAATTGAGCTTGCCGAGACGCTGCAGAACCTAAAGACGCCGCCGATCGTGGTGTTTGTGACGGCATTTGCCGAGTATGCGGCTGATGCCTATAACCTCGATGCGGTCGATTACATCGTCAAACCGGTCGAGGATGCCCGCTTGTCAAAGGCACTCGACAAGATCGAGACTGCCCTGGGTGCTCGCCGTGTCGTCCACGCTCCGCGCCAGCCTTTGCGCCTGACGGTGGACCGCGGGGGTAAAAAGGTGTTCATTCCCGTGGCGGATGTCTGCTACTTTGAGGCGCGCGCCGATTTTTGCAACGCCGTCTGCGCCGAGGGAACATACCTGATCAATGAGTCGATTTCCTCGCTCGAGCGGCGCCTGGCCTCCGAGGGCTTTATCCGTGTCCACCGCAGTTATCTGGTCAATTTGGAAGACGTGCACAATGTCGAGATCGGCTCCACGGGTCTTATGGAGCTCAGGCTCGATCGCGTAACCTCGACGGTGCCTGTGTCCCGTCGTCGCGCTGCCGAGGTTAAGGCACACTTGGGGCTTGCGTAGGCGGTCTACAGACCGTCGTTTACCACCACAGGTTTGGCATGACCGTGCGGTGGGCATAATGGGTGACATCGAATGAAATCGAAAGGATTATTATGCCCGCGCTCATTACGCATCATCTGTTTGGCGAGGAAAGCATCGACCGTCTTCCGCAGGGCGTTATTACGTCCGACGAGGAGCGCATCGCCTTTATCCTGGGAAACCAAGGTCCCGACCCGTTTTTCTTCCACATACTCACGCCGCGCGTTTCCGACTGCACGTCGCTTGCTCAGGTCATGCACCGCTCGCGCATGTCGCGCCAGTTTGCGTGCCTGCGCGACGGCGTGTCACACCTGCAGCCGCGTGATGCCAATCTGGGTCGTGCCTTTGCGCTGGGCCTGCTGTCGCACTATGTGCTCGACCGCAATGCCCACCCCTTTGTCTACGAGCAGCAGTTTGGCATTGTCGAGTCCGATCCCGAGCTCGAGGCTTCGGGCAGTCAAGTTCACGCCGTGCTCGAAAGCGACCTGGACGTGCTGATGCTGCAACTCAAACGTGGCGGGGCCACGGTCGAGGATTATCCTCCGGCGGGCGAGATTGTCACCACCGACCGCATCAATCGCGTGGCCGGTGTGCTGATGAGCTACGTCGCCGGGCGCGTGTACGGTATCGACATCCCGGCAGGGGAGTACGCCGGCGCCGTCTCGGACATGCAGATGCTCTATCGCACCATTGAGCCTGCCGGCTCGGTAAAGACGCGCGCGATCGCCCTGGTTGAGGGCTTGGTGCACGACTACTCGCTGCTCGACGGCCTTGCCCATCGTGTGACGACGGAGCTGCCCGAGCGCACCGGCAACCTGGGCCACCTGACATGGAAGAACCCCTTTACCGACGAGGTCTCGAACGAGAGCTTCCCCGAGGTCTTTGACCACGCGTTGGTCGATTACGAGTGCACGGTCGCCCGCTTTATCGAGACCGGCGACATGGAGGCCGTGACCAGTCACGTCAACTACAGCGGTCGCGTGCTCAATGCCGATGAGGAGTTCGACCGCGAGGAATAGGGCCCGTGCGTGCCCCTTTGCCGAATCCTTACCGGCGGTTCTGGACAATTGGGGTACGATGAACTAACTGCATATCGGGCGAATACGAAGGGTCCCTGTCCATGAAATACACCAAGCTCGAGCGTAACTGGGTTATGTATGATGTGGGCAATTCGGCCCTCGTGCTGCTCAATACCTCGGTGGTGCCCATTTACTTTAACGCCATCAATACCGGCGCTTCTTCGGCCGACCTGGTGGTCGCCTGGGGCAATGCGCAGACGATTGCCTCGCTGGTCATCGCCATGCTCATGCCCATTCTGGGCGCGCTTGCCGACTACGCCGGCAACAAGATCAAGTTCTTCTTGGGCTTCTTCCTCACGGGCCTGGTGCTTTGCCTTGCGCAGGCTATCCCAATGTCCGCCATGGCATTTTTGACCGTGTACGTGCTGTGCACCATCGGCCTTAACTCTTCTATGACGTTCTACGACGCCATGCTGCCCGACATTACCACCGACGAGCGCATGGACGCCGTGTCCAGCTCGGGCTATGCCTGGGGCTACATCGGTTCCACCGTGCCGTTCGTCATCTGCCTGGCGCTCATCATGGGCGGCCCCGCTCTTGGCGTCCCCACCATGCTGGCAACGCGTCTGTCGTTTATCATCACTGGTGCCTGGTGGCTCATCTTTACCCTGCCGCTCATTCGCACCTATAAGCAAAAGTACGGTCGCGAGCGCGGTCCCGAGGACACTATCGGCCACATCGTGGGCGGTGTGTTCTCCGAGGTCGGACACACCATGCGCGAGATCGCCCACAACAAGACCGTGCTGGTCTACATGATTGCGTTCTTCTTCTATATCGACGGTGTGCACACGGTCATTTCCATGGCTACCAGCTACGGCTCGGCTTTGGGCATCGATTCGACCCAGTTGGTCCTGGCGCTGCTCGTCACGCAGTTCGTGGCCTTTCCGTCCGCCATCATCTACGGCAAGCTCGCCGGACGCGTGGGCACGCTCAACATGATCTTGGTGGCAGTCGCCGCCTATATGGGCATTGTGCTGTTCGCCGCGTTCTTCCTAAAGACCGCCTTTGAGTTTTGGGTGCTTGCCATTATGGTCGGCCTGTTCCAGGGCGGCGTGCAGGCGCTCAGCCGTAGCTACTTTGGCCGCATTATCCCCAAGGAAAAGTCCAACGAGTACTACGGCTTCTTTGACATCTTTGGTCGTTATGCAAGCGTTATGGGCACCTTCCTGGTGTCGGTCGTCACCTCGCTGACCGGCAACCCGTCGCTGGGCGTCCTTTCCATTGGCGTGCTGCTGATCGTTGGCTTTATGCTGCTGGTCCGCCTGTCCCGCATGACTCGGGCGGCAGAGCATGCCGCATAGGAGCGAGCAGCTATTGTGCCTGTCCACGGTACTCTTTTGGGGTTATCCGCAATAAACATTGAGACTTGCGAGCAATGATTTGCCCAAGTGGGTATGATGGAATCAGCTAGGTCGCGGGGCGTCGCCTGTGTTTGGCGGCGTCCCGTTTTTGTGTTGCAGGGAGGGTAAGGCATGAACGCCACAGTCGTGATTCCAACGTATTGGGCGGGCGATGACGCTTGCGCAAACGCCCCTGGCACCTATGACCATTCGACGCGACTCAACGCCGACAATCCCGAACTCGACCGCTGCCTGGCCTCGCTTGAGCAGGTACGTGACATCCCGCGCATCATCCTTTTGGTGGTCTGTCCCGTTTCTGCCACAGCCGATGTGTCGCTGCGCGTGCGCGAGATTGTCGACGCGCATCCCACGCTCAAGGTCACCGTTGTCACCAACACCCAGGCCTCGCGCATCGCAGACCGGGTTGCTCAGATCGCGCCCAAGGGTTCGGGCGAGTGCGTGAGCCTGCGAGGCTACGGTGCCATCCGCAACATGGGGCTAGCCTGTGCCGCTGTGCTGGGGCATGACGCGGTTATCTTTTTGGATGACGATGAGACTGTCATCGACGCCGACTTTATGAAGCGCGCGACCTATGCGTTGGGGCAGCAGACGCGTCAGGGCTTGCCGATCTTGGTCAAGAGCGGTTATTTCTACGATCGCGACGGCTCGCCGCTGGCTCCCACGGACAAGGCGGGCATCTGCCATCGTTGGTGGACCAAGCGCATCGAGTTCAACCGTTGGATGAAAAAGGCGCTCTCGGGCACCCGCATCTCGCGCTCCAACTACGTGTGCGGCGGCCTGATGGCCCTGCACGCCCGCGCCTTTACGCGTGTAGCCTTTGACCCGTTTATCACCCGCGGCGAGGACTTGGATTACCTCTTTAACATGCGCATGTTTGGCTACGACGTGTGGTTCGATAACGAGTGGACCGTGCGCCATCTGCCTCCGGAGTCCGAAAAGCGCTCACCGCGCTTTATGCAGGATGTATACCGTTGGTACTACGAACGGGCCAAGTTGACATTCGCCGCGCATCAAAAGGAGCTCATTCCCGTTACGGCGGCATCGCTCATGCCCTACCCGGGCCCGTGGATTTCGCGCGAGCTCGACGACCGCGTGCGCAAGACCGCTATGGTCCGCAGCGTGTTTACCCGCGAGCATGAGGGCTACCTGCGCATTTGGCGCCATGGTATCGACGAGGCAAAGGCCTATGCGCGCCAAAACGCTGCAAGCTACCTGCGTTTCCAGAGCTTTTGGCCCAAGATCATGGACGGGCTTTGGCGTGACGCACAACTGATCAGTATCCTGGAGGGGGCCGAATGATCGACCGCCGAGCCCAGCGCGATAGTTCAATATCAATCTTTCGCATCATTGCCGTTGCCTGCGCCATTTGCGTGCTGGTGTACTTTATTTTTGCCTTGGTGACCGGTATCGAGCCGATCGCCACGGTGATTGCCTGCGCGCTGCTGTGCATCTTTCTGTGCATCTTTATCTTTTTGACGCTCAATCCCGATTCGGTGCGCTCCCAGTACACCGAGGAGACGCTCTCGGTGGCCTCGGCCATGCTCGAGGACATTAAGGGCGGTCTGACGCAGGAGTCGGCGCGTTTGGTGTGCCGGCGCATTTTGCCCGAGACGCGCGCCATGACGGTGGCCATCACCGACGAGGGCAACGTGCTTGCCTGCGCGGGAGAGTTTGAGGAAAAACTACTGCCAGATTCTCCCATCCACACGCTTGCCACACGCTACGTTATCGAACATGGCATCGTGCAGTCGTTCAACCGTATGGTGGATGTCGTAGGCTCGGACGGCTCGCACAACCAAGTCCCCGCCGGCATTATCGCCCCCATCAAGGTAGGCGATCGTACCGTCGGCACGCTCAAGTTCTACTACAAGACCCCGCGCGCCGTCGACCGTACCCAGTACGCGCTTGCCTCGGGCTTTGCCGAGATCTTGTCCACGCAGCTCGCCATCCACGAGCTCGAGGTGCAAAAGGAACTCACAGCGCGCGCTGAGGTGCGTGCGCTGCAGGCGCAGATTAACCCGCACTTCCTGTTCAACACGCTGAACACCATTGCATCGTTTACGCGCACCGACCCGCTGCGGGCCCGCGAACTGCTTCGTGAGTTCTCATCGTTCTATCGTGCCACGCTCGACAACTCGGGATCGCTTATTCCGGTCTCGCGCGAGGTCGCACAGACCAAGCGCTACCTTACCTTTGAGAAGGCCCGCTTTGGCGAGGACCGCGTGCTTGCGACGTTCGATGTGTCCGAGGACGTGGAAGACACGCTGGTGCCGGCGTTCGTGATCCAGCCGATTGTCGAGAACGCCGTACGTCATGGTATGGGCGATGACGACGCCCTAAGGATCGACGTGACCGTTCACCAAGACGGCGAGGATGCAATCTTGATTGCCGTGGCCGATAATGGCGTGGGCATGGATGAGGGTACCGCCGCCAGACTGTTTGACGAGCGCTCTGCCCGTCCCGACGCCAGCTCTCCCCAGGGTGGCGGCGCCGGTGTGGCCATGCACAATATTTCGGAGCGCATCCATCGCTTTTATGGGCCGCACTCCTATACGCGTGTCGAATCGGCGCCGGGCAAGGGCACCAAAGTGCTCCTTCATCTTGATTTGTCAGAGAGCATCTTCGACATTCAAGAGTAAAATAAAAGGCTACGGGCTCAACGTCATGCGACGGATGCCCGGCGTAGTTAGTTGACGAAAGGTTTTATCCCTATGCTGCGTGCGATGATTGTGGATGATGAGGCGCCGGCTCGCTCGGAGCTTCGCTTCCTGCTCGAGCAAACGGGCAAGATCGGCACGATCACGGAGGCGTCGAGCGTCCGCTCCGCCATCGAGATGCTTATGGAAAGTCGCGTGGATGTCGTGTTTCTCGATATCTCGATGCCCGGTGCCTCGGGCCTGCAACTTGCCGAGGCGCTGCATAAGCTCAAAAATCCGCCGGCGATCGTGTTTGTGACTGCGTATAGCGACCATGCGGTCGAGGCATTCGACGTGGATGCCGTCGATTATCTGATGAAGCCGGTCGAGGAAGCTCGCTTGGATCGTGCGATCGAGAAGGTCATGCAGCGCGCCAAGCCGGTTACGGACAGCAAGGTGACCATCGAGCGTATCCCGGTGGAAAAGGGCGGCCGCAAGGTGCTCATTCCCGTGGACGATATTCGCTTTATCATGGCCAAGGACGATTACTCCTGCATCTATACCGTCGATGATCGCTTTTTGTCGACGACCTCGCTGGCGCAGTTTGAGGCCAAGCTCTGCGACTTTGGCTTCTTCCGTGTTCACCGCCGCTATATCGTCAACTTGGCGTGCGTCACGGATGTGGAGACGGTGCCCTCGGGTGCCATCCAGCTGGGCATTACGGGCGTCGACGAACGCGTTCCGGTTTCGCGTCGCCGCGTCGTGCCGCTCAAGAAGGCTCTGAGTCTCTAGCACACTGGCCCCGCAGCCCTGTAGACCCATCGTCTGCGGAGCCGTGGGGCCTTTTTTGTATGTATCTGCCGAATCGTTTTTTGCGGAAGGGATCCCATGAACAGTGCAAGCGCCAAGCGCATCGACATCATCTCGGACACCCACGGCTATTTATCGCCTGCGCTCTTGGATGAGCTTGAGGGCGCAGACCTGATCATCCATGCCGGCGACCTCACGTCAGAGATAGACTACGAGCACCTATGCACCATCGCCCCCGTGCGGGCCGTACTGGGCAACAACGATTACTACCGCGACTACGGTCCCGATGTAGACCGTCTTGCGCTCTTTACCTACGAAGGCCTCAAATTCGCCGTAGCCCACTACCGCGAAGACCTTCCGGTGGGATCCGTAGACGTAGCCATCAACGGCCACACCCACGTAACCAAAGAAGCCCAAGTGGGCCGCTGCTTAGTCCTCAACCCGGGTAGCGCCAGCTACCCCAGAGGCACCCGAGGCCCCACCATGGCTAGAATGCTAGTAAAAGACGGCAAGATCCTAAGCACTAAGTTTATTGACCTAGAGTAATCACAACAAAAACGGGGGATGCAGATGCGTCCCTCGTTTTTCTTTAAGCCAAAGGCAGAGCTTCAACAAAAACAATCAGACCAACCCCGCCGAGGAGCACGCGGGCTAGCCGCGCAGCGGCGCACGCCCGCAAAACTGGTTGAATAATGTGACGGCAGGGAGGGCTTCCGGGGCTGAGGGCGGGGGTTAAGTTTGTCGCGAGTTCCGCACGCAAAGGAAAGCACTTAATGTGCTTTCCGTCTTGCGCAGGACTGTAGAGCAGCAAACTTAACC
>DBEZXW010000030.1:0-1713 GCA_048291725.1 Collinsella sp.
GTGGGAAAGGCTGTAGGCCTTCTGGGCCATGGCGACCACCCCTTCGACTCGAATTCTTGACGGCCTGAACAATCGTCAATATCGGTCGGAGGGGTGGCTTTGTAAAGCCGTTTGTCTCCACCCGCGTAGCGGGTGGTTTAAAGCTGGCCGCTGCGCGGCCAGCAGACTAAAGTCTTGAAGAAAAACACGCCGCTCAGAAGCGGCGCATTCATTCAAATCCATATTTGAGTGTATCAGCGAACCAAAAAGGTTGCGCAACGAATGGGCAAATTAAGGATGCGAGCGGAAGCATCCATGCGATAAGCGGACACGAAGCATCTTTGTTGCACAACAAACTCACAGTCGCACGGGGAAATTATGACTACCCCGTGCGTCGCGAGGAAAACATACGGCAGGAGCAGGCTCGCCACCTAAATCGCACGACGGGCCTCGATGGCGCGGCCAAGTGTAAGCTCGTCGGCATACTCCAGGTCGCCGCCCACGGGCAGGCCGCTCGCCAGACGCGACACCTCGACGCCCAGCGGCTTGATAGTGCGGGCCAGGTAGCTCGCCGTGGTCTCGCCCTCGATGTTGGGGTTGGTGGCGATGATGACCTCATGGATATCCTCGTGGCCCAGACGCGCCAGCAGCTCGCGGATGTGCAACTGCTCGGGACCTATCTTGTCCATGGGGCTGATCACGCCGCCCAGCACATGGTACAGGCCATGGTAGCTGCCCGTGCGCTCGATTGCCTGGACGTCGCGCGGCTCGCCCACCACGCAAATACGAGTTGTGTCGCGCATCGAATCCTGACAGATGGAGCACTCGTCGGCCGTGGCGTAGTTAAAGCAACGGCTGCAAAAGTGGACCTCCTGCTTAACCTCCAGGATGGCCTCGGCCAGGCGGCGGGCCTCCTCGGCATCGGCCTCGAGCAGGTAATAGGCGATGCGCTGGGCCGACTTGGGACCAATACCCGGCAGACGACCCAGCTCATCGAGCAGTTTTTGCAGACTGTGATTCGCACTCATATATATGCGTGTCTTAGAACGGCATGCCCGGGATGTTGAGGCCGCCGGTGATGGCGCCCATCTGCTTGTTGGCGAGCTCGTTGACGCCGCGGACGGCCTCGTTGACGGCAGCCATGATCATGTCCTGCAGCATATCGACGTCCTCGGGATCAAGCGCATCGGGATCGATGGTGAGGTTGACGAGCTCCATCTCGCCGTTAACGGTCACCTTGACCATGCCGCCGCCGGCAGAGGCGTCGACGGTCTGGGACTTGAGGTTCTCCTGCGCGGCGGCAAGCTGCTCCTGCATCTTGCGAGCCTGCTTCATCATCTGCTGCATGTTCATACCGGCCATGATGGCTCCTTTACGTGCGGCCGCGCGACAAGCTGCAAGGGCAGCCGGAGCACGGCGGGACTTTCAAACTCAAAAATCGTACCACGGCGCGGGGCAAGCGAGCGGGGCGGACGTGTTCCCTCAGTCGATATACATGTCCTGGAGTGCAAGCCGCGCCCAAAGATTATGCAAAGTTGAATAATTCGCATCTGCATAATATTGAAAGCTAAATCTTGTAGAGCCGGAATCCGGCATTTTCTGCATCCAGCTAGATAACAAAATGCCGAACCGCTGCTCGAGGCGGCGCTCATGATGGCAGGGTATAATTTGATTGTCACAGACAGCAATTTGGAGGTGCCCCCATGAATGCCCCCGACGCGCTCCAAAACATCC
>DBEZXW010000031.1:0-3184 GCA_048291725.1 Collinsella sp.
AACTGCCGCTCAGCACGGCAGCCTTGATGAGCCCTTGCCCTTCTCCTGGGAATTATGATCGGGCATCAATCTGCTGAGTGGCCCGAATCCCAGGAGGGGACTCTATATGCAAAAGGAATACCTGTCCGCCGCGGCGGAGGTGCTCAGCGACCAAGGTGTCGATGAGAACCTCGGCCTGAGCGACGACGAGGCGTCGTCGCGCCTCGCTAAGACAGGCCCTAACAAGCTCGAGGAAGCCGAGAAGACGCCGCTGTGGAAGCGCTTCTTTGAGCAGATGGCAGATCCCATGGTCATCATGCTGATCGCAGCCGCGGTTATCAGCGCGCTCACGGGCCTGGTCAAGGGCGAGGCGGACTTTGCCGATGTCGCCATCATCATGTTCGTCGTTATCGTCAACTCGGTGCTGGGCGTGGTCCAGGAAGCCAAGAGCGAGGAGGCTCTCGAGGCCCTGCAGGAGATGAGCGCGGCGCAGTCCAAGGTGCTGCGCGACGGCAAGCTCGTGCACCTGCCGAGCGCCGAGCTCGTGCCCGGTGACGTGATCATGCTCGAGGCGGGCGACTCCGTCCCGGCCGACTGCCGCGTGCTCGAGAGCGCCACGATGAAGATCGAAGAGGCCGCACTCACCGGCGAGTCCGTGCCCGTAGAGAAGCACGCCAACGTGATCGAGCTTGCCGCGGGCACCGATGACGTGCCGCTCGGCGACCGCAAGAACATGTGCTACATGGGCTCCACCGTGGTGTACGGCCGCGGCCGCGCCGTCGTGGTCGGTACCGGCATGGATACCGAGATGGGCAAGATCGCCGGCGCCCTGGCCGAGGCCAAGGAAGAGCTTACGCCGCTGCAAGTGAAGCTTGCCGAGCTCAGCCGCATCCTTACCATCATGGTGATCGTCATCTGCGTCGTGATCTTTGGCGTCGATATCCTCCGCCACGGCGTGGGCAACGTCCTTACCGACCCGACTGCCCTGCTCGACACCTTTATGGTCGCCGTCTCGCTCGCCGTCGCTGCCATCCCCGAGGGCCTGGTCGCCGTCGTGACCATCGTGCTGTCGCTCGGCGTGACCAAGATGGCCAAGCGCCAGGCAATCATCCGCAAGCTCTCTGCCGTCGAGACTCTCGGCTGCACGCAGACCATCTGCTCTGACAAGACCGGCACCCTTACCCAAAACAAGATGACCGTCGTCAAGCACGAGCTCGCCGCGCCTAAGGAGAAGTTCCTGGCCGGTATGGCGCTGTGCTCCGATGCCCAGTGGGACGAGGAGCTGGGCGAGGCCGTGGGCGAGCCGACCGAGTGTGCGCTCGTCAACGACGCCGG
The DNA here is from genome assembly GCA_048291725.1 of Collinsella sp. Taxonomy (GTDB): domain Bacteria; phylum Actinomycetota; class Coriobacteriia; order Coriobacteriales; family Coriobacteriaceae; genus Collinsella. The sequence goes on from DBEZXW010000031.1 coordinate 1,315, forward strand.
CAAGGCTGGTCTCACCGGTCTGACTGCCGAGCACCCGCGCGTGGGCGAGGCCCCGTTCGACTCGGGCCGCAAGATGATGTCCGTGGTCGTCGAGACCCTGGACGGCGAGTACGAGCAGTACACCAAGGGCGCGCCCGACGTGGTAATCGGCCTGTGCACCCACATCTACGAGGGCGATAGGGTCGTCCCCCTGACCGAGGAGCGTCGCGCCGAGCTCGTGGCCGCCAACAAGGCCATGGCCGACGAGGCCTTGCGCGTGTTGGCGCTGGCAAGCCGCACCTACACCGAGGTCCCGAGCGACTGCAGCCCCGCTGCGCTCGAGCACGACCTGGTCTTCTGCGGCCTGTCCGGCATGATTGACCCTGTCCGCCCCGAGGTCGCCGAAGCCATCCGCGAGGCCCACGACGCCGGTATCCGCACCGTCATGATCACGGGTGACCATATCGACACCGCCGTGGCCATTGCCAAGCAGCTGGGAATCGTCACCGATCGCAGCCAGGCCATCACCGGTGCCGACCTCGATCGCATGAGCGACGAGGAACTCGACGCACACATCGAGGACTACGGCGTGTACGCTCGCGTCCAGCCTGAGCACAAGACCCGCATCGTCGAGGCATGGAAGTCGCGCGACCAGATTGTGGCCATGACGGGCGACGGCGTCAACGACGCCCCGTCCATCAAGCGCGCCGACATCGGCGTGGGCATGGGCATCACCGGCACCGACGTTACCAAGAACGTCGCCGACATGGTGCTCGCCGACGACAACTTCGCCACCATCATCGGTGCCTGCGAAGAGGGCCGTCGCATCTACGACAACATCCGCAAGGTCATCCAGTTCCTGCTTTCGGCCAACCTTGCCGAGGTGTTCTCGGTGTTTATTGCCACGCTCATCGGCTTTACCATCTTCCAACCGGTGCAGCTGCTGTGGGTGAACCTGGTCACCGACTGCTTCCCCGCGCTCGCGCTGGGCATGGAGGATGCCGAGGGCGACATCATGAAGCGCAAGCCGCGCAACGCCAAGGACGGCGTCTTTGCCGGTAATATGGGCCTGGACTGTGTGGTCCAGGGCCTGATCATCACCGTGCTGGTGCTGGCGAGCTTCTTTGTGGGCGTGTACTTTGACATGGGCTACATCCACATCTCCGATATGATTGCCGGCAACGCCGACGAGGAAGGTGTAATGATGGCTTTCATCACGCTCAACATGGTCGAGATCTTCCACTGCTTCAATATGCGCAGCCGTCGTGCGTCGCTGTTTAGCATGAAGAAGCAGAACAAGTGGCTGTGGGCTTCGGCCGCGCTGGCGCTGGTGCTGACGGTGATCGTAACCGTGCAGCCGACGCTTGCCGAGATGTTCTTTGGCCCTGTGACGCTTGAGCTCAAGGGCGTTGTCGCCGCGCTGGGCCTTGCCTTCCTGATCATTCCGTTGATGGAGATCTACAAGGCGATCATGCGCGCGGTCGAAAAAGAGTAACGTTCCTGTCCGGGCCCGACCGCCTGCGGGGTTTCCACGGGCACGTCCTCGCCGCTTTGCGGCTGCGGGATGTGCCCTTAGGAAACCCCTCCCGGCGGGCGGGCCCTGCGGTATCCTTGTTGGCTTTTCTCCCGCGCGGATGATAAAGGGCTGAGGGAAAGTGTGTGAGCCGGTCGAGCGTTTGCTCGACCGGCTCTTTTTGTGGGAAAATACCTGCTCAGTTGTGATTTATGGTGCTGGGAGGCGCTTGTGGGCAAGGCTAAGGCGAAGAAAAAGACGACGGGGGCGCGGGCTAAGCGCGATCGTCGTCGGAAGCTCGCGACCGAAGCCCCTGCATCTGCTGAGGAGTTGCTGGCAAGCGTGCCGGGGCTTGATGCGCTGCAGGATGTTCCGGCG
>DBEZXW010000032.1:0-3152 GCA_048291725.1 Collinsella sp.
TCATGACGTTCTCGTACTGGAACTTGTCCTGAAGCTGCTGCTTGACCTCGTTGTTGTACTTGGTCTTCAGACGCGGCACATACTTCTCTTCTGCCATTGTTCACTCCTTCTTGGGGTTTTAAGCACGGGGCGTGGCCACGACGGGTTGTCCTCGTGCCTCCTGGCTGCATCCGCGCCGCTCATGGCATTTCGCGGTTTGGACTCGACGCAGCAGGAGCCGACAAAACAATCGGTACTATACGCGCATCGGGAGCGTATTTCCAGAAAAACCTCGTCTGCCTGCACAACTCCACAACTCCCCCGCACAAATGGATCCCAAAAAGCAGTTGCGGTGAAATAGGGACTGTTTGGCGGCCTAACAGGCTTAAACAGTCCGTATTTCACCGCAACTTATTGGTGGGGATCCGATTAGCGCTTGCGGGGGACGAGTTTGGTGCGGCGCAGGTGGATCATCTCGGCGGCGATGGAGATGGCGATCTCCTTGGGGTCCTCGGCCTCGATGGCAACGCCGATCGGAAGGTGCAGCTCGTCGATCTGGTCCTGCGTAAAACCTTCCTGCTCCAGGCGGGCACGCACAAAGGCCGTCTTGCGGCGCGAACCCAGACAGCCCAGATAGGCAGGCTTGGCACGCATGGCCTGAATCACCACGTCGATATCGGACTTGTGACCCGCCGTGGCGACGACCACCAAGTCGCGCGGACCGATGGGACACAGCTCGCTCAGGTTCTTGTAATCGACCAGGCGACGATCGTAGACACCGGGCACCCATTCGGGCGTCAACGTGCCGGGGCGGTCATCGCAGGCCACGACGGCAAAGCCCGCCGCCGTGAGCACGCGCGCCGTCGCGGCGCCCACGTGTCCGCAGCCAAAGATGTAGGTCAGGCCCTCGGGGCAGAGCGTCTCGATGTGCGCCGCGGGAATCTCAGAGGCAGCGTTGGTGTAGGTGACGTTACTCCCCTCCTCCACCAGTGAAAGCCCGGGGCAGCCCGCAATGGTATGGCGCGATGCCTCGCCATGGTACTCGGGCACATCGCCCTCGAGCGCGCTCGCGATAAACGGCTCAAAGTCGATGACGAAGTCGCCGATGCGCCGATAGACCAAGACGTCGGCAATTTCCTGGAACAACGGTGCCTGGGTCGCATCCAGATGCAGATAGCACAGGCAAATGGCTCCGCCGCAGATCATGCCGGTATCGGAGTTCTCGCCGCCCATGGTGTAGCGGACCAGACGCGACTGTCCCGCGCTCAGGAGTTCGCGCGCCTCATCCAGCGCAAAGAGCTCAATCTTGCCGCCGCCGATAGTGCCCGCCTGGCTGCCGTCGGCAAAGACGGCCATCCAGGCGCCCACGCCGCGCGGCGACGACCCCGCCGTGCCGGCCACGACCACGAGCTCGCACGTCTCGCCAGCACGCAGGGCGGCAAGCGCCGCATTCACAACATCGAGCTTTTCCATTGCCGCCTTCTATCCTCTAAAGATATCGGTGAGCATAGCGAGTGCCTCGAGCACGCCGCCGCCGACCGACGTCGCCTTGTCCGAAATGTAGTTGATATAGCTGGCATCGCCGCGCGGATCGACATCGGCGCATTTAAAGCCCTCGGTCACCTGCACGCCGTTCGCCAAAAGCCCGCGCAGACAGCCATCGATCTGCGTGCGCATGGGCGTATCGCCCGCGTAGCCAATCACGTCTCCGGCGCGCACGATGTCGCCGATTGCGCGGTCGGACCGAAACACGCCGGCGGCGGGGCTGTGGATAACACGCTCTTTGCCATAGCCAGCGATAATGCCCGGCACGCCCGTGTTGGGCTGGGGTGAACCTTGGGTAATGACACGGCCCAGGAAATGCCCGCGCATGGTCTCGACCACGGCGTCGCAATCGACCGGCGCGGTAAAGCCCGGCCCCACGGCGATGACGGCAGGCGCCATGTCGCGCGTGGTACCCAGGTTGCGCTTGGCCAAAATCGCGTCGACCACGGCAGCGGGTTTAAGCTCATCGAGCATCTTGGCCTGGGGGTCTACCACGACGGCGACGTCTCCGGCCTCGGTAATTGCAAGCGCCTCTGCCGGCGTCTGCGCCAAGCGAGCGCGAATGCCCTCGACCTGGACCTCGCCCAGGCGAATGGCCTCGCAAAAACTGATTGTGCGGCGGATGCACGTGGGAACCGCGATATCGGCCATAACGACCGACACGCCGGCGCGCACCAAACGGGCGGCGACGCCCGTGGCGATATCGCCGGCGCCGCGAACATAAACGAGCATTCCCGGGGCACCTCCCTGTGCTACGGTTTGAGCAGAGCAAAAGCGGTTCGACCGCTACTCTGATGATTATTTATTATCACAGTATTATACGGCGGTGAACAGATGGAAACGGTTAGCGGCAATCTTGCCTCGGCGCTCAGGATCGAGCCGGGCATTACCGCGATTATCGGCAGCGGCGGCAAGTCGACGTTGCTCAAAACGCTGGGTCTTGAGCTCATGCGCGCTGGCGGCCGCGTGCTCCTCTGCACCACCACGCATATGCTTCCCGTTGCCGGCGTGCCATGGGACGGGTCGAATCGTCGCCTGGACGCCGCGCCTTGGAAGCCAGGTGCCCCACACGCCCCAGGCTGCACCTGCGAGGCCTGCGCGGGGCTTGCACGCGGAGGCATCTGCCAGGCAGGCATCTTGGACCCGGAGACAGGCAAGCTCTCCGCCCCCGCCGAGCCACTCGGCGAGCTGGCACAGCGCTTTGACTATGTGTTGGCCGAGGCAGACGGTAGCAAGCGACTCCCGCTCAAGGCGCATGCCGCCTGGGAGCCGGTAATTCCCGCCGCCACGGCAAACGTTGTCTGGGTCGTCGGCGCCTCGGGACTGGGCAAACCCGTCGCCGAGGTTGTCCACCGCCCCGAGCTCTTTTGCGAGCGTTGCGGCTGCGAGCTCACCGACACTGCCACCCCAGAGCGCGTCGCCCAGGTGCTCAATGCCGAGCTGCGGATGCTGAACCTCAACAATGCCCGCATCATGCTCAACCAAGTCGACACGCTCAGCGACCCCACGATGGCCGACCGCTTCGAGGCCGCCCTCGGCCGCCCCATCGTCGCCAGCAGCCTCAAATAGCCGGCGCTGCCCCACCAGACATATAAGTTGCGGTGGAATAGTTCCTGAAACGGCCTATT
>DBEZXW010000033.1:0-11393 GCA_048291725.1 Collinsella sp.
GTACGGCGTCGAGAAATCCCAGCTCTTCTTGCGCTCGTCGGTGATGGTGTAGGTCGCCGCGACCACGTCAAGCTGGCCGTTATCGATCAGCGGGCCGCGCGTCTTGGGCGTTACATCAGTAAACTCGACAAGCTCCTGGGCGCGGGCCTCCTTGTAACTCACGCCAAAGACGGCAGCAGCGATCTGGTAGCACAAATCAACTTCCATGCCCTCAAAGCGGCCCTTGGCGGTGTCGTAATAGCCATAGCCGGGAACGTCCTTCTTAACGCCGGCATTCAGATGGCCACGCGACTTGATGGCCGCAAGCTTGGACCCCTTGTCGGAGCCCTCGCTGCTGGTGGAGTTGCCGCAACCGGCAAGCGCGGTCCCCGTCAGCGCAAGCATGCCGGCGCCCGCCAGCTGCAAAAAGTGACGGCGCGACACGGCCGCCCTCGTCATATCCGTCATGTCCATCACCGCACCTAGTGCAGAATCTTGGACAGGAACTCGCGGCAGCGCGGGTTCTCGGGGTTATCGAAGAAGTGCTCGGGCGTGCCCTCCTCCAGGATGCGGCCGTCCTCCATAAAGATGACGCGGTCGGCCACCTGGCGCGCAAAGCCCATCTCGTGCGTCACGCAGATCATGGTGATGTCCTCCTGCGCGAGCTCAATCATAACGTCCAAGACTTCCTGGACCATCTCGGGGTCGAGCGCCGAGGTCGGCTCGTCAAACAGGATGATGGGCTGCTTGGTGCACAGGGCACGGGCGATGGCGATGCGCTGCTGCTGACCGCCCGAGAGATTCTGCGGATACTCGCCGGCCTTATGCGCCATGCCGACGCGCTTGAGCGCGGCAATGGCGATCTCGGTCGCCTCCTCCTTGCTCTTCTTTTGCAGCTTGATGGGCGCGAGCGTCAGGTTGCCCAGCACCGTCATGTTGGGATACAGGTTGAACTGCTGAAACACCATGGAACTATACTTGCGAGCCATCTCCAGGTGATTCTTTTTTGTGAGCGGCGTACCGTCGATGACGACCTCGCCCGAAGTGGGCTCCTCCAGATAATCGACGCAACGGATGAGCGTCGACTTACCCGAACCGGAAGGCCCGATCATTACGAGCTTCTCGCCGCGCTTGACGGTGAGATTGATATCTTTGAGCACATGCAGGTCGCCAAAGTACTTGTTGAGATGCTTGATCTCGATCATGTCTGCCATGAATGTCCCTTCCCTGCGTTTACACGAGTTGCACTATTGTACGGAAAGAACCACGTTTCCGCAGCCCACGCTACATCCCCGTAAAGAACCCGCAACCTTCCACCCACTCATTGGGGACAGGCTTAAATGAGTACCCGCTCATTGGCACTCATTTAAGTCTGTCCCCAATGAGTGCCCAATGACCAGCCAGGGAAGGCGCCCTTCATCGGCCAACAAAAAAGGGGCGCGACCGCAATGGTCACGCCCCCTCGACATCAACTATGTACCGCTAGGCCCCTATGCGAGTTTGGCTCCGACGATCTTTGCCGCGGCCGGCTTATCGAAGTTGCCACCGGTGGCCTTGCCCAGGGCACCCATAACCTGGCCCATCTGCTTCTTGGACGTGGCGCCCAGCTCGGCGATAACCTGCTCGATCAGGGCCTCGAGCTCCTCGCCCGAAACCTGCGCGGGCAGCAGGCTTTCCAGAATCTTGACCTGCTCGGTCAGGTTGTCGGTACGCTCCTGGTCGGTGCCGGCCTTGATGGACATCTCCAGCGTCTCGCTCGTCTGCTTGATCAGACGCTTGATCATGCTGTTGACGTCTTCCTCGGTCACATCGCGGCGCTCGTTGACCTCGATATTCTTCACCTCGGCCTTAACCTGGCGAATGATGGACAGGCGAACCTTGTCCTTGGCCTTCATGGCCGCGATCATTTCCTTCTGCAGCTCTTCGTTGGTCATCTGCAAATCCTCTCTAATAGCGTGGGCGGCACTCGCGCGAGCACCGCCCCATGATTACTCAGTCGTCGACGAATCGTCGGTCGAACTCTTGGTGACGCCCTTCAGGCTGACGTTGTATGGCACGTCTTTGGGCATGGGATTAACGGTGATGTCGGCATCCTTCTTGTACTGCTCTAGCCACTCGCTGTACGCAGTGCTGGCCGCTTGCGTCTTCACCACGTTGGAGACGTACTTCTTGATGGCCTTGGGTACCTGGTTGATGTCATCGACCTGATTATCGACATGGAAGTAGTCGGTGCACTTGATGATGTGGTAACCATAGGTCGACTCGACGACTTCGCTCACGTCGCCCTTGTTGAGTCCCTCGAGCGCCGTCTGGTAGCTGTCGACAAAGGTGGTGAGCTTATCCCAGCCCACATCGCCCTTCTTCTCCTTGGAACCGGTGTCCTCGGAGTACTGCTCAACGGCGTCCTCAAAGCTCAGCTCACCGGAGTTGATCTTGTCCAGGCACTCCTGCGCCTTGGCCTTGGCGGCAGCCTTGTCCTCGTCGGAAGCGTCGGAATCAACCTTGATCAGGATGTTCGACGAGCGGCGGGCGTCGTTGTAGCTGGACAGGTTTTCGTTGATGTAATCGACAATCTCGCTGTCCTTGGGCTTGCTCGTGGGCGCGACGGCATCCTTGAGTTTCTGTTGCGCCAGACTCTCCTTGAGCGAGTCCTTGTAGGTGTCCTCGGTATAGCCGTAGGTCTTGAGGGTCTTCTTAAAGGCCTTGGCACCGCCCGCGCTCTTGCACGCGTCCTTCCAAGCCTTCTCGACCTCCTCATCCGACACCGTCACGCCGTTCTCCTTCTGTGCCTGTTGAAGCAGAATCTGCTGCGTGTAGGAGTCGATGAGCTGCTTGCGGTACTTCTTGGGCGTGAGGTCGTTGTCAACCAGATACTGCGCCCAATCCTCATCCTTGGTGTAGCCGTAGGACGTGCGCATGCTCATGATCTGCTTGGTCACGGTGTCCTCGGTAAGGTTGGTGCCGTTGATAGTGGCAGCAACACCGCCGGTCAGCTTGTAGCCCGAGGTGTCCTCAGCCTGCGACATAAGGCCGGAGCACGCCATCGCCGAGACGGAAAGCAGCATCGCCAGCACGCCGATGACCACCAGAACGATCTTGACGGTCTTAGACACGTACGTCTTGCGCTGCTTCTTGCGAGAGCTGGAGGCAGCGCGGGCCTGCTGCTCGGGCGTCGGCGCGGCCTCGGAGTTCTTTTTCTTATTTGCCATAGTTGGCCTTTCGCATAACGAATCGAACAAACGCCATTGTGTCACAACGCGGCCCCCGCGACACGCTTGGTGCATTGGGGACAGGTTAATCTGCACCATTTTGGTGCAAAGGGGACAGATGTGGCACTTGGCACTTGGGGACGTTCTTTATGTGCCGGCACTTGGGGACTGTCCCTTACTGCCGGCAGAAAAGGAACGTCCCCAAGTGCCGACTCAGCCCCACCTTAGAAGTGGCGGCGGATGGCGTCGACCATGCCCTGGGACGTAGTCTGGCCGAGCACGTCGGCTGCAGCATCGGCGTCCATAAAGATGTTCATGAGCGCCTGCAGGGCCTCGACCTGACCGCCCGGCTCGGCGATGCCCAGATTGATGACGATCTGCGCCGGCACCGGAGCGCCCATGCCAGCCATAGCGTTAAATGTCACGGGCGCGGCGGGCTTCACCACCGCGATATAGGGCTTGGTCACAAACCCCGGATCGGTATGCGGAATGGCAATGTTTGCCGCCGGCATGGCAAGGCCCGTGGGATAGGCATCCTCGCGCGTGAGAACGGCGTCGAGCCAACCGTCGGCAATGTAGCCGCGCGGGGCAAGCTCGCCCTCAAGCCGCGCGAACACCTCATCCGGCGTCGCACACTCCCAATCAAAAAACACCAGCTCAGGCGTAAACAGCGCTTCGTTATCCGCCATGCGCTCACCCCTCTCACCTAGTCACCTGCGACGTTCTTGAATGACCAGTCGTTAAAGCCCGTTCCCGATGACTACCCAAAACAAAGGGTGGCCACGTGCGCCTTGGCGCCAATGACCACCCTGACTACTCGGCTAAATTGTACTGTGCGCCGCTAGCCGCGAGGCGCGTCAATTGCGACCTTGCCGCTCTCCAGCACGTGGACGCGGCCGTCGGCGAGCATCTGCACGACCTCGGGATACAGCACGTGCTCGATCGCATGGATGCGCTCCTCGAGCGTGTCGACATCCCAGCCCTCCTCAACAGCCAGCGCACGCTGGGCGATGATGGGGCCGTTGTCGTAAATCTCGTTGGCAAAGTGCACGGTCACGCCGGTCACCTTGACGCCGCGCGCAAAGGCATCGTCAATCGCATGCGCACCGGTAAAGCTCGGCAGCAGCGCTGGATGCAGATTGACCACGCGGTTGGGGAACGCCGCCAGCAGCGGCGTGTGCACCATGCGCATGTAGCCGGCCATGACCACATACTCGCAGCCGCGCTCGAGAAGCTCGTGCGCGATGATCTCGTCGGCGGCAATAGGGTCGGCATAGACATCCTTGGACAGTGTGAGCGTCTGGATGCCCGCGCGCTCAGCGCGCTGCAAACCCTTAGCCGAAGGACGGCTCGACACCACAAGCTCAATCGAAGCGTTGAGCTTGCCGGCAGCGATCAGATCGATCAGCGCCTGCAGGTTGGTACCCGAACCGCTGATGAGCACACCGATCTTGAGCGGCTCGGCCGTATCGGTGCCGGTCGGACGGGTGTAGGGCACAAAATCCAGGCTCGTGGCAGCAGCCATCTGCTCGTTAGCGCTCATCGGAGTACACGACCTTACCGGAACCCTCGACACACTCGCCCACGCGGAACGGCTTCTCGCCCAGCGCGACCAGGGCCTCGGTAACCGCGGCCTCGTCCTCGGGGGCGATGATCAGGCACAGGCCGACGCCCATGTTGAAAGTCTTGCATGCCTCGTTGGGCGCGAGCTCGGCCTGGCGCGACACGTAGGTGATGACGGGCGGAACGTCCCAACCCATCTCGGCACCGTTACGGGTGACCACGGCGTCAACGTCGTCGGCAAGCGCGCGGTTGAGGTTCTCGGTAATACCGCCGCCAGTGATGTGGGCGATAGCGTGCACGTTGGCGCCGCCGCGCAGCAGCTCCAGAATCGGCTTGACGTAGATGCGCGTGGGAGCCAGCAGAGCGTCGGCCAGCGATGCGCCGCCGAGCTCCTCGAGCGGGCGGCTCAGCTCCTCGGCCTTAGCGGCGGCCTCGGGCGTGCCCGGCTTGATGCCGTCGACGCCAATGACCTTGCGCACGAGCGAGTAGCCGTTGGAATGCACGCCGGTGGAGGGCAGGCCCAGAATCACGTCGCCGGGACGGACATTCGCGGGGTCGAGCATCTTGGGACGATCGACGACGCCCACGGTAAAGCCGGCGAGGTCGTAGTCGGCCGGAGCCATGACGCCCGGATGCTCGGCCATCTCGCCGCCCACGAGCGCGCAGCCCGCGAGCTTGCAGCCGTCGGCCACGCCCTTGATGATCTTTGTCATGTGCTCGGCCTCAATGTGGCCGATGGCGACGTAGTCCAGGAAGAACAGCGGCTCGGCGCCCGAAGCCAAAATGTCGTTGACGCACATGGCGACCAGGTCCTGGCCCACCGTCTCGTGACGGTCCATGATCTGGGCGAGCACGAGCTTGGTGCCCACGCCGTCGGTACCGCTAATCAGAATCGGGTCTTCCATATCCTTAAGCGCGGCGGCCGAGAACAGGCCACCGAAGCCACCGATACCGCCGATGACCTCGGGGCGGTTGGTGTCCTTAACCATCTGCTTAATAGCGTCGACGGCGCGGCCGCCCTCGGCGGTATCGACGCCGGCATCCTCATACGTCACATGCTTGCTGTCGCTCATCTGAGCCTTCCTCTCCCACTACCGTCCGCCGCCCGGGCGCCAAACGGTGCTCATAGTTGCGTTCATTTCGGCGCGCGCCATAACAACGTACGCCGTCATATCAACAAAACAGCAGGTAAAACCTACCAAAATAAACCTGTCCCTTTTTGGCAGGTTTTAGGCCTCGCCGTGTTCCTCTTCCCAGCTGCGGTCGTCGTATTTCTCGACCACGGCGTCGTCATCAAAGTGCAGCGGCTTGTCCAGGTTGCGGGGCTTAAAGCCCTCCATGAACTTGTCGCGGCCAAAGCTCTCGGGAATCGCCACGGGGTAGCGGCCGGTAAAGCACGCATCGCAGTAACCGCCTTTGGGCATGACCTTAAGCAAGCCCTCGACCGAAAGGAAGGCCAGCGAATCGGCGCCGATATACTCGCAAATCTCGTCGACCGTCTTGTTGGCGCTGATAAGCTGCGACTGCACGTCGGTATCGATACCGTAGAAGCACGGCCAGATGACCTCGGGCGAGTTGATGCGGATATGAATCTCCTTGGCGCCAGCGTTGCGCAGCATCTTGACGAGCTGCACCATGGTGGTGCCGCGCACGATGGAGTCGTCGATGACGACCAGGCGCTTGCCCTCGATGTTGTCGCGCAGCGGGTTGAGCTTCATACGCACGCCCATGGCGCGCAACTCCTGCGTAGGCTCGATAAACGTACGGCCCACGTAGCGGTTCTTGATAAGGCCCTCGCCAAAGGGAATGCCGCTCTCGTGCGAATACCCCTCCGCGGGCGGCAGGCCGGAGTCGGGCACGCCGATGACTAGGTCGGCCTCGACGGGCTCCTCATGTGCCAGCTGACGGCCCATGTCGTAACGGCAGGCGTAGACGCTCTTGCCGTTCATGATCGAATCGGGGCGGGCAAAGTAGACCTGCTCAAAGATGCAGTTGGCGGGCTCTTCGGCCGCGGGCACACCCTGCTCGGACACCAGGCCCTCGGCGCTGATGCGCAAGATCTCACCGGGGCGGACGTCGCGGACGTACTCGGCACCCACGATATCGAGCGCGCAGGTCTCGGAGGCGACGACCCAGCCGCCGGCGCGGGTGACATGGGTAGTGGCGTCAAACGTCGCGGCGCCGTCCTGCGACGGCAGCTGCGAAACGGATGCGGCATCGGCCTGGTCCAGGCCCTCGTCCACCAGCTTGCCCAGCACCAGCGGGCGAATGCCGTGCGGATCGCGGAATGCGTAGAGCGCCTGCTCGTTGATGAGCGTCATGGCGTAGCCGCCGCGCACGAGCTCCATGGTCTTGCGAATACCCTCGCGCAGATGGCCCGTACGCTGGGTAAAGTAGCCGATGAGTTTGGTCGCGACCTCGGAATCCGAGTTGGAGAGGAACGGCACGCCCAGCTCGATCAGCTGACGGCGCAGCTCGTCGGTGTTGACGAGGGTGCCGTTGTGCGCGAGCGCGATAATGACGCTATTGATGGTAGAGAGGTGCGGCTGAGAGGCTTCCCAGCTCTTGGCGCCGGCGGTGCCGTAGCGCACATGACCCACGGCCAGCTGACCGGAGAGCGTCGACAAGTCGGCATTGGAGAACACGCGGTCGAGCAGGCCCAGATCCTTGCGGACCATAACCGTACCGCCGTCACCCACGGCGATTCCCGCCGATTCTTGGCCACGGTGCTGCAGTGCACGCAGGCCAAAGTACGTCAGTCGAGCCACGTCGCGATCGGGCGCCCAAACACCAAAAACGCCGCATTCCTCATGCAGCTGGTCGGAGTCCGGATCATACGTCGACATGGCGTTCACCTGTCCCGCGGCACGCTCGGCCGCGCGGATGGTTTCTTGAGACATGGCATCCCCTCAGAGCCTCGTATTTTGGCGTTACCCGCCTTATTATACGCACGGCGCGACGCGCTCCCCAGCGCATGAGCAGCGCTTTTTAAAAGCCCACCGAGCTAATAATCCGTTTTGCAGCCAAACATTTTATTGGCCAGCCCGCCCTCCATGCCACGGTCTCGCAGGCCGCCGTCGCGGCGTGCCTCACCCACCGTTAGGGATTACATTGTTGCAATTGGGACGTTCGTCCTGTCTTTTGGCAGGTCGGCGGCGTATCCTTGTAACCTAAAGCAAAGCGAGAAAGGTTCTGTATGGATCGAAACGAACTCGACCCCAGCGTCCCCAGCGCCACAGAGGTCAAGAAGATCCCCCTCATCATTAAGGTGTACGCCGTCCTGTGCATCCTTTCCGGCGTGGGCACGCTCCCGTCGGTCGCTGCCTTTATGTGGCAGGTCATCACGGCACTTGTTAACGGCAACGCCACCGAAAAGCTCGGCGACAACACGCTCGTCGCAGTCGGCCTTATCGTCGCCGGCATCATGCTCTCTGCGGCAAGTGCCGTCATCCTAATCATCTTTGGCCTGGACCTTATCAAAAACCAGCGCCGCAACGCCGCCCGCCTGTCCTACATCCTTATTGCATTCACCGTCGTCGAGCTTTTGGTCGACGTGATGCTCCAGGGCATCGGGCCCTTCCTGCTGCGTCCCGCGATCCAGCTCGGCATCCTCGTTGCACTTTCGGCAACCGTCGACCCCACGCTTCGTCAGGAGCGCGAACTGCAGCGCCGCCTGCAGGAGATGCTCGACCGCGACGCCGCCGCCGAGGGCATGCTCGGCCGCGATGAAACCGGCGAGGGCTACATCAAGCTCAACTACTTCAACCTGTTCTGGGTATTCTTTGTCTGCTGCGTGCTCGGCCTGATCGCCGAGGACATCTGGCACATGACGGTCGACGACCCGGGCGTCTACCAGAACCGCGCCGGCATGCTGTTTGGCCCCTTCAGCCCCATCTACGGATTTGGCGCCGTGCTCATGACCATGGTGCTTAACCGCTTCTACAAAAAGAACCCCATCATCATTTTCCTGGTGAGCGCCCTGCTCGGCGCCAGCTTTGAGGTGTTCGTGGGCTGGTTTATGCAGACCGCGTTTGGCGTGGTCTCGTGGAGCTACTCGCACATAACGCTGTTCGGTTTGCCCGATCCGCTCGTGGTCCTCACGGGCGGACGCACCTGCACGGGCTTCGCCTGCCTGTGGGGCCTGGGCGGCCTCATCTGGATCAAGCTGCTGCTGCCGAGGCTGCTTAAGCTTATCAACAAGATCCCCTGGAAGAGCCGCTACTCGGCCACCGTCATCTTTACCGTTATCATGCTGGTCGACGGCGTCATGACGCTGCAGTCGCTCGACTACTGGTACCAGCGCGTTAACGGCACGGAGCCGGACATTCCCGTCGCACAGTTCTACGGAGAGCACTTCGATAACGAGTACATGGAAAACCGCTTCCAGAGCATGACCATGAGCCCCAAGGATGCGACGCGCGTATAGCGCTCACCGCGCCCAAAACGCAAAATGCCCGCCGGTATCACATGTACCGGTGGGCATTTTTATAAACGATCCTTCTATCGACGCAATCCTCTATGCCTCGCGCTCGACCTCACTCACGCATTCGTTCTTGATGGTGCCAACGAGCGCCTGCAGTGCATCGACCACGTGTGGGCGAATGTCCCCGCCGATGAGCACGAGCATGATGTCGTCACCTACGGTAAGCTCGCCGCTTGCCAGCCACACGCGCACATAGCCGATACCCGGCATCGCGCGCGTGGCCTCGATAGCAGACCGTACCTTTTCGGCGTCGTAGTCAAAGACCATGCCGCCCACCCTGTGGCCTGGCGCCACGCCATCGGTCTCGACTCCGCGCACCTCGGCCTTGGGCGTCACGCGCACCACACCGTTATGCGTCAGATACATCCCACAGCCTGCCGCCGAAGCATCGGCCTTGGCCTCGCGCAGCCAAGCATCAATCGAAGGCATCAATTTGCCACTCTCGAGCATCATTTCTCCCTTACCGTCGTCGAGTAGCCAATTTGGGACGGGGCCTTTTTAGCTACTCTCGAACAACTTATTCCTCGACCGGCGTGAGCACCATGACGGCGCGTGTGTTGCTCAACGACAGCGAACGACAGGTCACAAGCGTTACAACCTTAGTTGCCGAAGCGGCACGATCGGTGGCATCACTCGCCACGGCAGAAGCGCCGTCGAGCATCTCGGACAGGTAGTTCTTGAGCCCGTCATCGCCCTCAAAATTGGGCGTGCGCGCCTTGGCATACGTGTCCTCGACCACCTTGGTCGCCAGTGGCCGCAGTTTATACGTAGCATCCCGTGTGATGTAATACACAAACTCGATGCTATCGAACGTCGCCTGATCAGTGGTGTCCGAAATCACGTTGAACATCGACCCGTCGTTCATATGGTGGCCGTAGATCGTAGTCTGCTGATCCACCATGCCGGGCGCAGTGTCCTCGTAATCCAAGAAGATGGCACCCGATGCGTTGGACGTGCCATCGAACAACGTGTTGAGATACTTGGAATTATCAGTAGCCTGCACTACGGGATAGTTAATGTTGGTGCCCGGTGCGTAAATCCAACCGACGACCTCGGGATTTGTCTGGGCAAGAGCATTGAAATCGATAATCGGCACGCCGCTGGCGTCCTTAGCGGGCGCATATTGCTTTTCGATCTTTTGGTACGACTCGCTCGCCTGCTTGTAACCGATCTGCGCATTGATAAAGATGGCAGCGGCGGCAACAATCAGGCCGATGCCGATGATGATGAGCAGAATGGGAATAATGGAGCGGCGCTTTTTGCGCGGCGGCTCGGTGTAATCCGACGGCGCGGCATGCGATGAAGACCGGGACGGCTTCTTAGCTGCGCTATAAGACGAGGGACGATACGCCGCCGGCGTGTCCTGGCGGCGGTGCGTCGCCGGCGTCACAGGACGCGGCGCGCGCTGCTGAGGAGAGGATGTCCGACCCTGCTGTGCCGCATGGGCAGCACCCGGCTTCGACGGATCGGGAATCTGAGAAGCCTTGAATCGTTTTCCCTGATAGTCGGACATGGCTCTCCTTATACTGCGGTGAAACGGCGGAACGCCTAGGCGTCAGCCATCTCCTGCTTCATCTTCTCGATAACCTTGCGGTACTCGGGGTCGCATGCGCCCAGAATCTGCGTGGCATAGATGGCGGCGTTCTTGGCGCCGTTGATGGCAACGCAGGCCACGGGTACGCCCGAAGGCATCTGCACCATCGACAGCAGCGAATCCATACCGCCCAGGTCACTCGTCTTCATAGGCACACCGATAACCGGTAGCGGCGTAAAGGCAGCCACGACACCACCCAAGTGAGCGGCCTTGCCGGCGGCGGCAATGATCACCTTAATGCCACGGTCGGCAGCAGTCGAAGCCCACTCGTGGACCTTCGCCGGCGTGCGGTGTGCGCTCGCAATGACAAGCTCATAGGGCACACCGAGCGCCTCGAGCTCGGCGGTGCAGCCTTCCATAACGCCCAGATCGGACTTGGAGCCCATGATGATCCCGACAACCGGCTTTTGATCTGCCATAAACAAAGACCTCCTGTTGAGAACGGCGACGCGGCGGATCCGCGACCCTTAACTACTGAGAGTAGTATAGCTGCTCCCGTCCCTGCGGTCTGTGTGGCGCTTCGCGGGCGGGGCCGGGGGTTTATTAACAACCGGTGGGTTTGAAA
>DBEZXW010000034.1:0-4574 GCA_048291725.1 Collinsella sp.
ATTTCGACTTGATGATGCACTGGGACGATTATTTCGGCGCAGCGAGCGGCGCGGATGGCGGCGAAATGGATGCTGGCGAATCGGACGCCGTTGCGGGCGGAGGCCCTGCTGCGGGCGCGAACGCAAGCGAACCGAAAACCAATATGCTGCTGCTTTTGATTCCTTGGATCGTCTTTTGGGTTGCGGCTGCAATCGATGGCTTCTGGGGAAGCTTGGTCAGCATTGCGGTATGCGTCTTGCTGCCCGTTCTGATGCGACGGACGAAGGCGACCGTGTATGACCAGGTTTCCGCTCTGGCGGTTGCGGCGTGCTCCATCGCGTTGCTGACGGGCGCGTCTTCCACCCTGATCATTCCGTCGTCGTACTTCCTGTTCGGGGCGATGTGGGCAGCTACTTGTTTCTTCAAAGTGCCGCTGACCGCGCATTACTCGAAGAACAGCTACAACGGGGAAGCGGCATTGCGCAATCCGATCTTCATGAGGACGAACCGCATCCTGACCGCGGCGTGGGGCGTGCTGTACTTGATCACGCCCATCTGGACGTGCTTCATCATGCAAACGGATGCAGCCAGCTTCGTCGGCGCGATCAACTCCATTCTTCCGGCGCTGATGGGCGTATTCACCGCCTGGTTCCAAAAGTGGTATCCCCGGCACATCGCGCGTGGGTAGCCGAGATTTGGGAATCGAAGAGTTGTGGGGCAGCACCCTTGAGGCTACCTTGCCCGTGCGTGTGCCAGCGCTTTCGTCTGAGCGCGAATGGGCTTCTCCGCTTCATTGATAACGGTTGCGGGGTGATTTCGAGCGGATTCGCCCCGGTGCATCCGCTCTGTCGGAATATGAGGCCCCTTGGGAAATGAAAAGGCCATCGGCTTGAGCCGATGGCCTGGTGTTTCATGGTGCCCCAGATACGATTCGAACGTACGACACCCGCTTTAGGAGAGCGGTGCTCTATCCCCTGAGCTACGGAGGCATGTTGTACTAGTGTAGCAGATTTACTGCATCGCAATACGTCGCATGACTAGACTTCGAAGTTGCGGTGGAATAGTTCCTGTCTGAAGCATCTAAAGCCGTATTTAGGAACTATTTCACCGCAACTTGTGAAGAGCTAGTTGCCTTTGTGGAAGAGGTTTTTGATGACGGAAGGGATGCTCTTGGCGCCCTTGGCCGTCACATCGATAAAGTCGGGCGAACGCACAAGCTTATCCTCGTCGACGTACTTGCGGACAGCACGAAGCGTCTCTTTGTCGTCGCGCGTCGAAAACGTAAAGTGACCGTTGTCCTTGGTGAAGATGGCAAAACGCGTAATCTTCTTGGTGCCGCGCAAAACCTCGGCGGCAATATAGTCGACCTCGTCCCACGGGATTTGAATATAATCCTCGGGATTGCGCTCGTTGTAATACTCGAACGCCTTATTGCCCACCATCACGTTACCGTGGCTGGTAAGCCCCATCAGGCAGGTTGCCGGCGTTGCCAGATCGACCGTGCTGTTCTGAGATTGCGCCATACGCGCCTCGCCCTCCAATAAAAACAATCGGACCGCATCCAGTGTACCCACCGGGTGCGGTCCGTTTCAATGGCTCAAAAGCCCTTACCTAGCAACTCTCGGTCTTAAGCCGAAGCGTGCTTACATGAAGCCGCAGAAGCGACCGATGATGCCGACGGCGAAGAGAGCCAGGATGATGACGATCGGGCTGACCTTCTTCTTGAGGAGCTTGCAGACCAGCAGGGTCAGGCACACGGCGGCAAGGCCGGGGATGAGCTGATCGAGGTTGGCCTGAAGCGTGGTTACCTTCATCTGATCAAGGGCGGTAGCACCGACGGAGTTGTACATCGTCAGCGCTTCCTTGATACCCTCGGAACCGGAGGGCAGGCTAGCCCAGTCGATAAAGGCGCCAGCAGACTGCTTGACCGTGGAGACGATCGGGGTGAAGGAAATGGACACCCAGCGCTCGACCAGGGCGCCGATGATGAACATACCCAGGATGGAAGCGCCCTCGGTGACCTTGCCCATCAGACCACCGGAGAGGTCCTTGGCGATGGAGGAGCCGACCTTGTAGCCAAACTCCTGCGTGTACCACAGGAAAGCGTAACGGATGATGTTCCACGCGAAGAAGAACAGCAGCGGACCGACAATGCTGCCGGACATGGCCAGGGAAGCGCCCAGAGCGCCCAGAATCGGGCGAAGGGTGAACCAGAAGACGGGGTCACCGACGCCGGCGAGCGGGCCCATCATACCGACCTTGACGCCCTGGATGGCGACATCATCGATCGGAGCACCGTTGGCGCGCTCCTCCTCGAGGGCGAGGGTAACGCCAATGACGGGGGCGGAAACATAGGGGTGGGTGTTATAGAACTCCAGGTGGCGCTTAAGAGCGGCAATCTGGTCATCCTTGCTGGTGTAGAGCTTCTTGATCGCAGGGATCATTGCGAAGCACCAGCCGCCGTTCTGCATACGCTCGTAGTTCCACGAGCCCTGAAGGAACTGATGACGGAAGCAAACCTTCTTGCGGTCAGCCTTGGTGAGCTGAATCTTGTTCTCTGCCATATGTATCACTCCCCTCCTACTCGTAATCGTTCAGAATGTCGCCGAGCGGGTCGCCGGAGCCACCGCCCATGCCGCCACCCTGCTTGGCCAGATCCTTAAGGCCAAGGTAGATGAGGGCAAGGGAGATGCCAATGAGACCAAGGGCGATCAGCGTGAGCTGAGGGATGGCAGCAAGGACGAAGCCGAGGACGAAGAACGGCCAAGTCTCCTTGGTGGCCATCATGTTGATGACCATGGCGTAACCGACGGAAGCGACCATGCCGCCGCCGACAGCCATGCCGCCGGACAGCCAGTCGGGCATAGCGTTAAGCGCGTTGGTAACGGCCTCGGCCGGGATGACGCACAGAAGCACTGCCGGGATGGCGATACGAAGGCCCTGCATGAGGATGGCAGCATACTGCCAGCGCTCGATGCCGGAGAAGTCGCCCTTCTCGGCGCAACCGTCCATGGCGTGAGCGATAGCGGTAGCAATGGTACGGCAGATCATGGTCAGGAACAGACCAGCGACCGA
Organism: Collinsella sp.; assembly: GCA_048291725.1. Taxonomy (GTDB): domain Bacteria; phylum Actinomycetota; class Coriobacteriia; order Coriobacteriales; family Coriobacteriaceae; genus Collinsella. The sequence goes on from DBEZXW010000034.1 coordinate 3,056, forward strand.
CAGCGGGACGGCGACGGCGATAGCGGTGGTAACGGCCTTGGCCGAATCGGTGGCGCCACCGTTGAGGGCGAGCACCATGATGATCGAAGAAGCGACCGAGGCCAGAGCGGCGTCAGGCGCGACAGCGGCGCCGACGTTAGCCCAGCCAAGGGCCATCATCTGGAGCGAACCGCCCAGGAGGATGCCCTCCTGAAGGTGACCGGTTACGAGACCGATAAGCGTGCATGCCACGAGCGGCTGATGGAACTGGAACTCATCCAGAATGCCTTCCATACCGGCAAGCAACGCGACAATCGCAACAAGCAGAATAGTGATTGCAGACATGTATCGGACCCTCCTTTACTATGCTTGAGCGGCCAGTTCGGCCTTAGCTTTCTTCAACATGGCGTCGAGATCCTCGGAGGAATCCGAAGGAACCTTGCGGACCTCGAACTTGACGCCCTTGGCCTTGAGAGCCTCGAGAGTCTTGACATCGTCATCGCCCATAGCGACGGCGTTGGTGACGACGACCTTGCCCTTGGAGTGAGCCATGGAACCGATGTTGACTTCCTTGATGTCGACACCGGCCTCGATGGCCTTGAGCAGATCCTGCGGGTTCTCAAAGAGCAGCATGGCCTTGGTGTCACCAAAGCGCGTGTCCTTGACGACCTCGGCCATCTTCTTGATGGGCACGACGTTGGCATGGACTCCCGGAGGGGCAGCCTGCTCGATCATGGTCTTACGGAGCTCGTCGTGAGCAACGCCGTCGGAAACCACGATGATGCGGTTGGGGTTGATCTGCTTGGTCCACGTGGTGGCCACCTGACCATGAAGCAGACGGGTGTCGATACGGACGTGGGCGATCTTGATGTGCCCGTCGCCGATGACCGTTCCCGGAGGGATGGCGCCTGCAGGAGCAGCGGCGGCCGCAGCCGGCTTCTTCTCCTCGGGCTCCAGAGACTCGGGCTTGACACGCACGCCAGCCTTAGCCTCAGTCACGAGATGTTTTGCGATCGCATGTGCAGTGTTCTTTGCGTCAAAGCGCTGCGAATATGCCTCGATGAGCATAGGCAGGTTGACACCGGTGACGATAGCCCAGGAATCGTGGCCCTCGATGAGCCCGCTGATCTGGTTGAACGGCGTGCCGCCCCACAGATCAACGAGGAAGAGCACCTGCTCCTGGTCTTCGAAGGAAGCGATTGCTTCCTCGACCTTGGCACGGAAGTCGTCGGGGCCCATGCTCGGCTCGAGCGAGACCACGGCAACAGACGGCTGATCGCCAAAGACCATCGAGCCCGTCTGCTTGATTCCAGCTGCCAAGTCCCCGTGGCTAGCAAGAACAATACTTACCATCACATAACCTCCTTTTTGTCTACGTATTTCCTACACGACATGAAAGGAGTATAGCTGTTTGGTTTGTGGAATTATAGCTAAATCCGCAAAAGGTTGGATTATTTGTTTAAACGTCTAGGTTTGTTACAAGTTGATTACGTTACTGCTTTTTGACTCATTACACGACAAGGCGTCGCTCATCAAGCCA
>DBEZXW010000035.1:0-53774 GCA_048291725.1 Collinsella sp.
CCAGTTCCACGGCGAGTCCTACCGCGTCCGCCATGCCCTCATGCAGGAGGGCTAGCCGCTCAAAAGCGTGCGCGCTTCCGATGCTCAGACTGCTCAATTTCCGATGCTCTTTTTGCTCAAATCCTCTTGACGAAACACAGCCGTCGCGGCGGGCCCCCTCTCGGCGGAGGTCGAGGCGCTCCAGTCGATCAAGGGATGCGGGTTCGCGCTCGCCGCGGCCTTCGCGTCCGAGGTCGGCGACTTCTCGAGGTTCCGCTCCGGCAGGCAGGTGACGTCCTACTTCGGCCTCGCCCCGAAGCAGAGGTCGAGCGCGGACTCCGTGCGCCTCGGCGGGATCAGCGGGGCCGGCGACGCGCTCGTCAGGAGGTTGGCAGTCGAGGGGTCCTGGAGCTACGTCCAGGCGAGCCACCAACCGAAGCTGATGCCCAAGGGCAGCGGCGTCCCGCTCGAGGTGAGGATGCACGGGAGGAAGGGGTCCGAGCGCCTGCTCCGGCGACGCGAGGAGATGCTCGCCAGGGGCATGCCCCAGGCGAAGGCGAACGCCGCCACCGCCGCCGAGCTCGTGAGGTGGCTGTGGGCCCTCGGCGCGATGTGCCGGGAGGCGACCGAATAGACATAGCCCCCGTCCCGGCGAGCCGGGCAGCCTTCGGGGATACCCCCGCTTTCGCTGGGCGCGCGGCAGCGGCCGCATGCGCGTAGACAGACTTGGGGAGCCCCGCCGAAGGAGAGGATTGCGGGCCGCCGGAGCGGTATCCGCGGATATGAGACTGAGCCGAAGGCGTCGACGACATGCCGGGGGCGGACCGGGACGGGTTCAACGGCAGGCCCCGCCGACCGATTGCAAGCGGTCGGCGGGGCCATTGTGGCTCTTGACAGCGGATTGGGTCATATGAGCGAGAGGCATTCACCAATGTCATCAAGAGCCGCGGCAATTGGTATGACCTGATCATGCGTGTGTTCAGCCTTAATCCCCAGATGCGAACCAAACTGCTTAAGACCCTCATTGTCGACGCTAACCTGCTTGCTTGGCCAGAGCAGGAAAAAAACCGCGAAAAGTACCAGTGCAATATTCCGTGGGCCATCCTGCTCGATCCCACGAGCGCCTGCAACCTGCATTGCACGGGCTGCTGGGCCGCCGAGTACGGCTACAAGCAGAACCTCTCGTTCGAAGACATCGACTCTATTGTTACGCAGGGCAAAGCTCTGGGTACCCACATCTACATCTACACTGGTGGCGAGCCATTGGTGCGCAAGCGGGACCTCATCCGGATTTGCGAGAAGCACCAGGACTGCGCATTCCTGTGCTTTACCAACTCCACGTTGATCGACGAGGCCTTCTGCGACGACATGATTCGCGTAGGTAATTTTGTCCCCGCCATCAGCGCCGAGGGCAATGAGCACACCACCGACGCCCGTCGCGGCGAAGGTACCTACGCAAAGATCGAGCACGCAATGAAACTCCTGCGCGAGCGCGACTTGCCGTTTGGTATCTCCACCTGTTGGACCAGCGCCAATGCCGATACGGTTGCTACCGAGGAGAACATGGACTGGATGATCGGCGAGGGAGCACTCTTCTGCTGGTACTTCCACTTTATGCCGGTTGGCCGCAATGCAACCCCCGAGCTCATGCCCACGCCCGAGCAGCGCGAGCACATGTATCACTTTATCCGCGAGATGCGAGAGAAGAAGCCGCTGTTTACGCACGACTTCCAAAACGACGGCGAGTTTGTAGGCGGATGTATCGCCGGCGGCCGCCGCTACCTGCACATCAACGCCGCCGGAGACGTGGAGCCGTGCGTGTTCATCCACTACTCAAACGCCAACATCCACGATGTGAGCTTACTCGACGCGCTGCGCTCTCCCCTCTTTATGAAGTACTACGAGAACATGCCGTTTAACGACAACTACCTCAAACCATGCCCCATGCTCGAGAATCCCGACGTGCTACCCAAACTGGTCGCCGAGAGTGGCGCAATGAGCACCGACCTAATCGAGAAGGAGTCACCCGAGCAGCTGCGCGAAAAAACCCAGGCTGCCGCCGAGGCATGGTCACCTGTCGCCGACCGCATCTGGAACGACTCCGACGATCCGTTATACGCCAAGCGTCACGAGGACAAGTCGCAGGGCATGGCCGATAGCGACATGCACAAGTTCGAAAAACAGGGCCGCATACTCAAAAACGGCGATTAATGCTGCCCTACATGACAAACGCTCAGAAATGAAGCGGAGCAGTCTCGAGGCTCATCTTCGAGGCTGCTCCGCCTTACCATCAAAACAGTTTTACTAAGTTGCGGTGAAATAGGGACTAGATCGGCCTTCCAATAGCCAAAACGATCCCTATTCCACCGCAACTTCTTTAAGTTGTTGAATTATCGATGCTATTCGAAGCGAGATTCCAGACTCGACAGGCCGTTGAGCGTGAGGTCGTTAGCAACCTCCGAGACACGCTCGATAGGAACCGAGCCGTCACACAGCGCCCACGTGCGATAGATACCGATAATACCCGATAGCAAAAACGCCAAATAATAGTCGAACATCTCGTCCTTGAGACCTTGGGGCAGCAGATCGCGCTCGGCAATCTCGTGCTCGAGCGGCGCACGAAGACGAGCCATAAAATCATCGAGCGGAATGTTCTCGATCAGCTGACGATTGAGCACCAAGTTGTTGCACAGTGCCTCGTTAACGGTTTTAAAGAAGGTCGCCGCCGCGCCAAGAGCGCGCTCATTGGTGTCGCCGTCCATAGAAGCAAGCGTTTTCTCGACCGAGTCGACAATCATCTCCACCACATCGACGGCAATGGCATCGAGCAGGCCGTCAACCGTGCCAAAGTGCACGTAGAAGGTTTTGCGGTCGACATTGGCCTCGCGTGCGATGGCACTCACCGTAATGTCTGCCAGCGGCTTTTCCATGAGCAGGCGCTCGAAAGCAGAAAGGATGGCATTACGGCTGCGAACAATGCGGCGGTCAAGACGCGGTTTGCTGGTTGCCATGGGCGTGTCCCTTCGATATGCGAGCATTCATCAACAGATGAGAGATAATCTACGTAAGAGGATTATCCCCCATACAGCACAAATATGCCCCGCATCATGAAGAACGCACGACTGTCCTACTGCGACTTAGGGCGCTTCTTCTTATTGAGTGCCGACGGAGATACGCGAATACCATCGCCTGTCTGGCGCACATAGGCTTTATGAGCCGGCTTAGCGGCCCCAGAAGCCTTCTGAGCGTGCTTCTTGGGATCAACGGTATCAGCATTCGTGGGGTGCGGCTTAGTGGGCGCAGAGGGCGTCTGAGACGTGCGGCCGAGTTTGCGCATCACGCGATCCCAGCGCGCATGGATGCTCTCGTTGTGGGCGCTCTTAAGGCCCAACAGGGGCGCAGCCAAAATGGTCGGCGCAATGAACGTAATGAGGCGCCACAGCAGATAGCCGGCGGTCGAAGCCGACCCAAAGAAATGACCCAAGAACAATGCAAAGCCACCCTCAGCGCCACCAGTTCCACCGGGCAAGGGGACCGCAGAGCTCAGAAGCTGGACAAAGGCGCTCGCGGCCATGACCGAGAAAAAGTCGACCTCGTGGTGGCCAAAGGCAAGCATCAGGAAATACGGCACCAGATAGAAAAACGCGAGCTGCAGCATGGTGATAAACACGGTGAGCAGCATGGAAGAAAAATGTCCGGCTGAAAGCTTGAACTTCTCGGAGAAGGAGTAGATCTCGCCGTCGACAAACGTGCGCCATCCCTCGATCTTAGTGGCCGAGACACCAATGCGCTCAAGCCAATTGATGATGCAATGGGCAACGCGCGTGACGGTCTTAGGCATGAGCGCGACGGCGAAGATGCCCAGCAAGATGCAGCAGTGTCCACCAAAGCTAAAGACGCACAGCAACGTCATATCGCCATAGCGATCGGCAAAAAACGGCATGCGAGCAAGCAATAGGATAGCGCCCCAGGCAACGAGGCCAAACTGGTACACGATAAAGCGCGTGAACTGCGTGGCGCCAGCCTCGCCAACATTTTGGCCCGCCTTGGTCAGGCGGTAGATCTGGGCGGGAGTCGAGCCCATCATCATAGGTGTGAGGTTGCCAAAGAAGATGCCACTCGCCTCGACCGAGATCAGGTCGCGAATGCCGACGGGTGAATTGGGGTCGAGCCAGACAGCGATCGCATAGGCCACAATGCCAAAGAACAGATACATGAACATGCAAAGACACGCGACAAAGAGCCATGACGCCTGCACGCTCGACATAGCGGCCCAGAACTGCCCCATCTGCCCGGTTACCACCAGATAGACGATATAACCCACCAGCACGACGCCGATAAAGATGGCGCCGCGGCGTGCGCTCTTATTGTCATCGCCACCCGAGGCCTCAACCTCAACCTGGGGCTTAGACGTATGCTGAGAGGACTCCGTCATGAGACTCCTTCTAACAGTCAAAATATCTTGCATATTGTACCCGCAAGGACCATAAGCAGAACGCAAAGCTCTGGTTCAAACGGGAATTGCAGACGGTTGTTTGAAAATAAAAAACCCGGCCTTCCATGGGAAGTCCGGGTATCAGATGCGTGGTAGCCCGTACCAGATTCGAACTGGTGATCTCCGCCTTGAGAGGGCGGCGTCCTAAACCGCTAGACGAACGGGCCATAGACCTCAGCAGAAAAGAAGTGGTAGCCCGTACCAGATTCGAACTGGTGATCTCCGCCTTGAGAGGGCGGCGTCCTAAACCGCTAGACGAACGGGCCACATGACATCTGCACTGCCGTGCTGCGAGGAAATATATTACGGGACAAAAAACGTCAGCGCAAGAAGAAATTCCAAATTGCCGATAAATTGTCGGCAGGTTATGGAACACGCAGGTAAACTGGGTGGCTAATTCAAGTTGAGATGGACCAAAAGAGCTTCGCGATCGTTGGGAATGTTGTCTTCGATCACGGCGTCGAGGGCGGAGTTGAGAAGCTGACCCAGTTCCGGCCCGGGCTTGACTCCGGCACGGATCAGGTCGCCGCCGTTGATGGCGAGCATCTTGAGCGTATAGGGCTCCCCTGCCTTCAGCAGCTCGTGCGCCATCGCGCGCATCTCCTCAATCGTCTCAACATAATAGAAGCACGACGGGGCCTTGCCGAGCGTGTCAGCACGCTTAAGGTCCATGAGCTCGTCAATCAGACGGGCCGTGTCGACACCCTCGCCGGAAAGCGCACACATCATATTGAGCAGGCAGGATCGCTCGGGACGCAGCGGTTTGTCGTGATATTTGATGAGCAGGCACACGTCGCGCACCAGGTCGTGCGAGAGAGCCAGGCGATCCATAATGACGCGCGCTTTCTTGGCGCCGAGCTCGGGATGACCGTAGAAGTGTCCGCTGCCGGCGTGATCGACCGTAAAGCACTCGGGCTTGGAGACATCGTGCAAAAACGCCGCCCACATAAGGCTCGACGATGGCGCGACGCCGTCGCACAGCGCCAGCTCCCCTGCCACCGTCAGCACACGGGCGATATGCTCGTAGACGTTAAACGCATGATAGACACTGCGCTGATCAAACCCGCGAGCGGGCGCAAGCTCGGGCACGGCGGCACAGATGAGCTCGGGGTAGCGCAGCATCGCGTCTCCCCCATGACCGGTCGAAAGAATGCCCTCGAGCTCAATACCCACACGCTCGCACGCCACGGCATCGAGCAGCAGCGCGCACTCGGCAAGCGCGCGCTTAGTCTCGGGCTCAATCATAAAGTCCAGACGGCAGGCAAAGCGCACCGCACGCAGCATGCGCAGGGCGTCCTCGTTAAAGCGACGCTTGGGATCGCCGACAGCGCGAATCAGCTTGCGCTCCAAGTCGCCCTGGCCGTCGTAGCGGTCGACAAGTCCGCGCTCGGGATGCCAGGCCATGGCGTTGACGGTAAAGTCACGGCGCGCCAGATCGTCCTCGAGCGAGGCGGCACGCTCCACACTCTGGGGATGGCGACCATCAGTGTAAAAGCCATCCAGGCGGTAGGTGGTGACCTCGATACGCTCGCCATCGGAAATAGCCGTGATTCCGCCAAATTTAATGCCCGACTCCACGACCGCAATACCAGCGGCCTCGAGCGCCGCCTTGGACTCCTGCCACAGGCCGCTACAGCACATATCAACATCGTGGCTGGGGCACCCCATCAGGGCGTCGCGCACCCAACCGCCCACATACCAAGCCTCAAGACCAGCCGCCTCAAGCGCGCGCAGGACGCGCAGGGACGCATCGGACGGTTGGGTACCGTTGAGCGAAACATTGCACATGCCTATGGCCTCCTGCACTTGTGAGCGTTAATCGATGGTTCCCAAGAAGTCTAACAAGAAACGAGAAAGCGCGCACACGCAATCGCGTCGTCAATTCGATAAAACGAGACAGCAGACGCCATATGCGATCAGTGCACAAAAAACACCCGCCTCGGAAATCCAAAGCGGGTGTACGGCAGCGATTTTTCGATGCGGCTAGCAGACCTGGCGAACCTCGATGTGCTTCTTATATTCGTCCACCTTGGCAAAATCGCCCAGACCGGGGCACTCGACCACATTGGCGCCGGTGGCCATCGAAAGACGCAAGGCATCCTCGACGCGCTCGGGAGCGTCGTGCCACACGGACAGGAAGGCAGCGAGCGAGGAATCGCCGGCGCAGACGGTCGACAGCAGCTTGACCTCAAAGGTGCGGTTGGCAAACCAGATGTGCTCGCCGTTGGAGAAATACGCGCCATCGCCACCAAGGGTCAGCAGTACATTCTTGGCGCCCTTGGCGTGCAGCTCGGCCATCGCGCCCTTGACGGACTCGTCGTCGCCACCGCTCACCTTAATGCCAAAGATGTCGAGCAGCTCGTCGTCATTGGGCTTGATCAGCAGCGGCTCCATGGCAATGAGGTCTGCCAGCTGATGGCTCGAGATGTCGAGGACGAACTCGGCCCCCTTGGCCTTGACGCGGCGCAGGACCTCGGCCAGGAAGCCCTCGGAAGTGTTGGGAGGCAGCGAGCCGCTGATGACCAGGCAGGTCATGTCATCGAGCGAATCGATGAGCTCAAACATCTCCTGCTCGTTGGCCTCGTTGATGGCGGCACCGGCGTTGACCATGTTGTACTCGGTGTCGGGTCCGGCATTGAGGAACACGTTGACGCGCGTGATGCCGTCGGTCCACACGGGCTTGACGGGCACGCCCAGGGCCTCGGCGCCCTTAACGATAAACTCGCCCGAGAAGCCGGCGAAGAAACCCAGGATCGTGGTGTCGACACCATAGTGGTCAAGCGTAAACGAGACGTTGAGGCCCTTGCCGTTGGGCGTGTAGACGGCGTTGCGGGTACGCGTGACGGTGTTGGCAGCAAGACCGTCACAGGCGATGTTGTAGTCAATGGCGGGATTTGCAGTGAGCGTGTAAATCATGAATGTTCCTTTCACGAAGCAACGTGTTGATGAAAGTATATTCCACGCATCGACAAAAGGCTAGGACAACTCGGTGAACGGTGTGGAAGCGATGGAGCACGGCAGGACACCTCTCCCCCATGGCGGAACAAAAAAAGGCGCCCCGGCCGAAACCGGGGCGCCGCATGCGCACGAATATGTCGCGTTTCGATTACTGACGATCGAGCTTGCGGACAGCAACGCGCTTGCTGTACTCATCGACGTGACCGAAGTCGCCGATGCCGACGGACTCGGCAACGTTGGCGCCGGTGGCCATAGCGAGCTTCATGGCCTCCTCGACGTTGTCGCGATCCCTGTACCACTTGTGCAGGAACGCAGCAAGGGTGCAGTCGCCGGCGCAGACGGAAGAAACCAGCTTGATGTTGAACTCACGCTTGGCGTACCAGATGTCCTCGCCGTTGGAGAAGTAAGCGTCGCCGCGGCTACCACGGGTGAGCAGCACGTTCTGAACGCCAGCGTCGTGAGCCATCTTCATGGCAACGCGAACCTCGTCGTCGGTGTCGACCGGCACGCCGAAGATGGCCTTCATCTCGTGATGGTTCGGCTTGATGAGCAGCGGCTTCTTGTGAGCGAGCTCCTTGAGCTTATCGGAGGACAGGTCCAGGACGACGTCGGCGCCACGAGCCTGAGCGTGTTCCATGACCTGAGCCAGGAAGTCGGGCGTAGCTTTGGGAGGCACGGAGCCGGAGACGATCAGGCACTCGAGATCGCCCGCGGTGTCCAGGATGTTGTAGAGCTCCTCCTGGTGCTGCGGCGTAATAGGAGCACCCGGGTTCAGGATGCCGTACTCGTGCTGGCCATCGTTGACGTAGGTGTTGATGCGCGTGATACCGTCGGTCCAGACCGGGCGGCAGAGGCAACCCAGGTTCATGACCTCCTCGACGATGAACTTGCCTGTGAAGCCAGCGAAGAAGCCGAGCGCGACGGTGTCGACGCCCATCTTCTTAAAGGCGAAGGACACGTCGAGGCCCTTGCCGTTAGCCGTGTAGCTGGCCGAGCCGGTGCGGACGTTCTCGTCGGGCTCGAGCGGAGAGCTCGAAACCGTCATGTCGACAGCCGGGTTAGCGGTTAGCGTGTAGAACATTTACAGTACCCCCTGTATATGTGAGGGCCGCGTGGCCGGCCCATTCCAACCACGCGGTTACCTCTGATACCAAATTAGCGAGCTGCGGACTCGAGCAGCGCCTTGACCTCGGCGGCGGTGTTGCAGGCGAGCGCCTTCTCGGCGAGCTCGTCGCACTCGGCCTTGGTCCACTGGCTGATGGTCTTGCGGGCACGCAGGATCGACGGAGCGCTCATCGAGAACTCCTCCAGGCCCCAGCTGATCAGCAGCGGCTCGAGCAGCGGATCGGCAGCGGCCTCGCCGCACATACCGACCATGATGCCGGCCTTCACGCCGCTCTCGATGATGTTCTTGAGCGAACGGAGCACGGCGGGATAGTAAACCTGGTACAGGTTGGAGATGGTGTCGTTGCCACGGTCGGCGCACATGGTGTAGCCGATCAGGTCGTTGGTGCCGATGGAGAAGAAGTCGGCAACCTCGGCAAGACGGTCTGCGAGCAGCGAAGCGGCAGGCGTCTCAACCATGATGCCGACCTCGATGTTCTCGTTGAACTTGCGACCCTCTTCGGTCAGCTCGGCCTTGCACTGCTCGACGAGCTCCTTGACAGCCAAGACCTCCTCGACGCAGGTGACGAGCGGGATCATGATCTTGACGTCACCGAAGGCGCTAGCGCGCAGCAGAGCGCGGAGCTGGACCTTGTACTGGTCGGGATTGGCCAGGCAGTAACGCACAGCGCGGAAGCCCATGAAGGGGTTGTCTTCCTTGACCATGTGCAGATACGGAATCTCCTTGTCGCCACCCACATCGAGCGTACGGATGATGACCGGAGCACCCTTGAGCGCACTGGCGACCTTACGGTAGGCGTTGAACTGCTCCTCCTCGGAAGGAAGCTCAGCGGAGTCCATGAACAGGAACTCGGAGCGGAACAGACCGATGGCCTCGGCGTCGTGATCGAGCGCGTTGGGCACGTCATCGGGGTTACCGATGTTGCAGGCGATGATCTTCTTGATGCCATCGGCAGTCACGGACGGCTTGCCACGGAAGGCCTCGAGGGCTGCCTTCTCGGCAGCGAAGGCCTCGGCCTTGGCGGTGTAGGCGGCGAGCGTCTCCTCGTCGGGATCGGCCTCGACGATACCCTTGCCACCGTCGACGACAACGGTCATACCGTTGCGCAGCGCGGTGCAGCTGTTGGAAACCGAAAGGACAGCCGGGATCTCGAGGGCGCGCGCAATGATCGCGGAGTGCGACGTGCGGCCACCGGTCTCGGTGACGATACCGGCAACGTGGGCCTTATCGATCGTGGCGGTCATGGACGGCGTGAGGTCGTGCACGACAACGACGGTGTTCTCGGGCAGGACGGAGAGGTCGACGACCTCCTTGCCCAGCAGCTCGGCCAGAATACCGGTACGGATGTCGGCGATGTCGGCCGCGCGCAGACGGAACATCTCGTCGTCCATGGACAGGAACATGTTCTCGAACATTGTCGAGGTGTCCATGAGCGCCTGCTCGGCGCAGGTACCGCCGTCAATGGCGGCGTTGATGGCGTCGGTCATGCCCGGGTCCTGAGCCAGGACAATGTGTCCGCTCATGATCTCGGCCTCGGCCTCGCCCACCGTCTCCTTCATGTGGTCGGCCTGAGCCTGGGTCTTCTCGCAGAAGACCGAAAGAGCGGACTGATAGCGCTCCTTCTCTGCTGCCGAATCAGCAACCTCGTGCGGCTCAAACGTCAAGTCGGGATCGACGGCGACCATGACGGTGCCGATACCGATGCCCTCGGAAGCGTTGACTCCCTGATACATTCCCATTCCTCTCTCCGTGTCATGTGATAAAGCGTTTTGCCATATCCATGACAAAAGAGCGCAGTTACCTTACAACAGGTCACTGCGCCCCCAAATATGAACTTAGTTGTTCAACATGCGACCCGTTTGAGTTCTACTCGCCAAGACCGCTCTTGATGAGCTCGATGGCAGCAGCCAGAGCCTCGGCCTCGTCGGCGCCGTCGCACTTGACCTCGACCTCGGTACCGCAGGGGATACCAGCAGCCATGAGGGCCATCGGGGACTTGCCGTTGACCTCCTTCTCGGGGGTGACGACCGTCACGTCACAGGCGTACTTGCCCATGGTGGAGGCGAACAGACCAGCCGGACGCATGTGCAGACCCTGAGGATTAACGAGGGTAGCCTTCTCAGAAACCATAGTTGACTCCTTTTTTGTGTTTAACCCCTGTCATGCATGTGGCAGGAGTCAGATTCACGACGTTGTTTATATTAACTCACATCAAACGGTTTTTCATTGTGTTTCAGACGAATTATTGGACAGATGTGTTTGTCGTCCGCTTGCTCGCCCACAGGGGCCCGCGCGCGGCCTGTGAGATTTCCTGCTCTACAGTCCTGCTCGCACGAAGAGCACATTAAGTGCTCTTCGGCTCGTGCGGAACTCGCGATAAATCTCACAGGCCGCGCGCGGGCCCCTGTGGGCGAGCAAGCTGCGGAAACCCAGTCGGACCAGAGTAATGTCGGCTGAAAGGAATTCTGGCTGATAACCTGTTCGCGACAAAGACTCGATAGGCAGCCCCCTCTATGCCCTTTTATAAGTTGCGGTGAAATAGGGGCTGAATTTGGGGTTGAATCGTTTAAACAGTCCCTATTTCACCGCAACTTATGGGAGGGATAGAAAAATAGGCGGAGGCCCTGGAGAGGGACTCCGCCTTATATACAGGTGGCGATGGTATTCGCGTGTTGCGGGATTAGACCAGGCGGGCGTTGATCGTCTTGGCGATCTCGGCGGCGTCGGTGGAACCCTTGACGGTGGCACGGAAGTCCTCGTCCATAAGCGCCTCGGCGACCTTGGACAGGATCTTGAGGTGCGTGGTTCCAGCCTGAGCGCCCGGGATGAGCAGGGCGATGGCAACGTTGACGGGAGCGCCGTCCATGGTGTCCCAGCCGGTCACGCCAGAGTCGTCCTTGACGACGATGACAGCGGCCTCGGTGATGGCGTCGGACTTGGCATGCGGAATGGCGAAGCCCTCCATCATGCCCGTGGTGCCCTCGGCCTCGCGGGCCAGGAAGGCGTTCATCACGGCGTCGGCATCGCCGGCGATACCGGCCTTAACGGCCTGGTTGGAGACAAAGCTCAGAGCCTCGTCACGAGAAGCGAAGTCCTCGGCGACAAAGACGTTCTCGACCTTCACGAAGTCAGCAGCCTCGGCCTTGGGGGCCTCGACGGCAGCGGCCTTGGGGGCCTCAACCGGCTTGGTTGCAGGAGCGGCCTTCTGGTTCTTCTCAAAGTCGTACTTCTTAAAGGCCACGAACAGGATGCCACCGACCACAGCGCCGATGAGGATCGCGAGGACCCACTGCGGGCCGTTCTCGACAACGGGCAGGACCAGGAAGCCGCCGTGAGGCGCCGGATCGTGAACGTTGAAGAAGATGGTCAAGATGGAAGCGATGGAAGAACCGAGCATCATGATGGGCATGACGGGCCAGATGTTCTTGGTCATGAACGGAATGGCGCCCTCGGTGATGTGGGTGCAACCAAGGATGAGGTTGACGATACCGGCGTCATGATCCTCCTGGCTGAAGTACTTCTTGCCGACAACGACGGCGAAGGTGGTGATCAGCGGCGGAACGATGCAAGCGGCGGAGACGGCAGCCATGAAGTTGGTGCCGAAGTTGTAGGTCTCGGTGCCGACGCCAGCTTCGAGAGCGGTACCGAGCAGGAAGGTGCCAGTAGCGTAAGCAGCCTTGTTGACCGGGCCGCCCATATCAAAGGCGCACATGCAGCCGATGGCCAGGCCAAGGATCACCGGACCGGAGTTACCGAGGCTCTGCAGGAAATCCATCATGCCCTGGTTAATGGCAGCCATGGGGCCGGAAATACCGAGCATGACCAGGCCGACGATGGCGGTAGAGCAAAGCGGATACAGGAAGATTGCCTTCAGGCCATTAAGGCTCGCGGGAATTTTAGAGAAAACCTTCTCGAGCAGCAGGATGACATAGCCAGCGAGGAAGCCGCCGACGATGCCGCCCAGGAAGCCGAAGCCCACACCCGAGCCTCCAGCGTCGATCATGCCGGTATCGGCGTTGATGGGAAGACCCTGGATGGCAATCATACCGGCAACAAAGCCGGGGACGAGCGCCGGGCGCTTGCCGATAGACTCGGCGATGTAGGCGGAGAGCACCGGAACCATGAGATTCATGGCGATACCGCCGATAATCTTGAGCATCGCGGCAAAGCTGTTGTAGTCGGCAGCCGTCGAATCAAAGGACGTGATGCCCCACAGGAACGAAATGGCGGTCAGAACACCACCGGCAACGACGAAGACCAGCATGTGGCTGACGCCGTTCATGAGGTGCTTGTAGATGACGTGACCGATGGACTCCTTCTCCTCGACCTCGTCCTCGACATCGGCGGCAGCGGCAACCGTGTCGTCGCCCTTGGCGGCGAGCGCGCGGTCGATCAGCTTTCCGGCGGCCTCGACGGACAGGGCCTTGGAAACACCGACGGAAACCATGGGCTTGCCGGCGAAACGCTCAGCCTGGACATCCTTATCGGCTGCGACGACGACGGCCTTGGCACCAGCGATCTCACTCTTGGTGAGCTCGTTCTCGACACCGACCTGGCCATGTGTCTCGACCTTAATGGTCAGACCACGCTCGGCAGCTGCCTTCTCCAGCGCCTCCTTCGCCATGAAGGTGTGCGCAATGCCGGTCGGGCAACCGGTCGCGGCGATGATGTCAAACTTAGCCATGTGTCCCTCCTTCTTGAGTACAGCGCCCGCGGGCGCTCCCCTACACGCGCTTCGATGCGCGTTTTTCCACAACTGAAAGATACCAACCTACCGTCCGCGTGAGAAGAGCTAAGGTGCAAATCTCCGGTGAAAGGTTCTTTCATAACCGTAAACGGTAAGTGAAAGTTTACCATCAACACTTGAAACGGCAAGGTGTATCTTGTAATTGAAAATGCCCGTATACTATGGCATTGCGAATCAAATTAGATTTTCATGCCAACCAGGAGCCATCCATGACCGATAGTAGCAAGAGCGCACTTTCCCTCATTAGCACCCATCAGGGATACAGCGAGTCCGAGCAGCGCATTGTCGACTATATATTGGAGCACCAGTCCGAGGCGCCACGCCTCACGGCCGCTCAGCTCTCGCGCGCCGCCGCCACGTCCGAGGCGACCGTTTCGCGCTTCTGCCGCAAGCTTGGCTTTGGTAGCTTCCGCAGCTTTCAGTTTTCGTTGGCGAGGGATTTGGAAAGCCAGCGTAACGAGGGCCTGACTGACGAGGTCTCACTCGACAATATGGAGCAGAGCCTCAAGAACATCCTGGCTGCCAAGGTGAGCGAGCTTAATGCGACCATCGACGGCATTGATCACGACACGTTGGCCGCAGTTGTACACGCGCTTAAGAATGCCGGCGTTATTGAGTTCGCCGCCGTGGGCAATACAAACGCGGTCGCGCTCGACGCGACATTTAAGTTTTCGCAGCTGGGCCTGCGCTGCATGACGAGTACCATTAGCGAGACATCAATCGGCTTTGCGCTCACGTTGCGCCCGGGTGACGTCATCGTGCTAATCTCAAACTCCGGCAAATCGCGCCGACTGAATCGCATGGCAAAAGCGGCTCGCGACTGCGGCGCAACCGTGGTCGTCATCAGCAGCGACAGCAAGTCTCCACTCGCGCGCCTGGCAGACTACACTTTTAATACCGTCAACCACGAAGCACTACTGACAACGGGCGACTTCGCGTTCTCCAAGATGAGCGCCACGATGATCATCGAGGTCATCTACAACTTCCTGCTGCCCGAAATCGAAGACGCCCGCGAGCATATCAGCTACTACGAAGAGCTCATCCAGCCGGATAAAGTCGTTGAGTAGGTAGATTGGGGAGCCGATAGACGCCTCTCGTCACGAAACCCGCCCATCTGCTACGTTTTAACCGCAACCGCCAACCATACACCCAAAATAGAGAAAACCGCAGGTGTTCTACCTGCGGTTTTCTTTTTTCAATTCTTGGCATGGTTGCCGATGCCCTACCAAACGTAGTAGATGGCCCCGTTTCGTGGCGGCCGGGTTGGAAATGCATGTGGCGGCTCGGCCTAGGCACGCGCCTCCGCAAGCATCTGCCTGGCGTGCGCCAGGCTTGCCTCGGACTGATCGCCGCTCAACATGCGGGCGATCTCGGCGGTACGCGTTTCGCCGGTTACCTCGTCCAAATGCGTCTGGGGAACATCGCCCGGTTCCTTGCTGACGACATAATGCTTGTCAGCCATGACGGCGACCTGCGCCAAGTGGGTTACGACAATCACCTGATGCGTAGCGGCGAGATCTGCCAGCACGCCCGCGAGCGCACGCGCCGTGGAGCCACCGACACCGGCATCGACCTCGTCAAACACCAGCGTATCAACACCGTCCGCGTTACCGAGGACGACCTTGCTTGCCAGCATGACGCGGCTGAGCTCGCCGCCCGACGCAATGCGGCGCAGGGGACGTGGCGTCAAGCCGGCACCGCTGCGGTATAGCAGCTCGTAGCTCGAAGGACCAACGGGCGTCCACTCAGCACGGGGAAGATCGCGCGACTCCCAGACGAGCTCGGCGCCACCCATCTCCAAGCGAGCCATCTGGCGGCCGACCTCGTGGCAGAAGCGCGGGGCCGCCGTATTGCGAGCGCGCTTAAGTGCCCTGGCAGCAGCGAACAGCTCGCGCTCGGCGCTCCCGAGTGCCTCACGCGCCTTTTTTATCTGTTCATCGCCATCATCGACCAGCGACAGCAGCTCTTGTGAGCGGTCGCGCATGGCAAAGACATCGTCCATGGTCGGACCCCACTGACGCAGCAGGCCCTTGAGATCGGAATACCGCTCGCGCATGCGAGCGAGCTCGCGAGGATCGAAGGCAACCCCATCGCGATAGGAACGAAGCTCGTTCGCGCAATCCTCAAGAGAGATGCAGGCATCCGAAAGTGCATCGGCAATGTCGCCCAGTTTGCGATCGACGGTAGCCATTCGGGAAAGCTCTGCCACGGCGCTGTTCACGGCATCGAGCGCTCCCCCTTCAGAGGCAAGCGATGCATGGGCCTCGTTTGCCGTCGCCACCAAGACCTCGGCGTGCTCCGAGCGAGGCAGCAGCTCCTCGAGTTCCTCGTACTCGCCTGGCTTGGGGTCGACCTCGGTGATACGCTCGAGGGCAAAACGCGCTTCCTCGACGCGACTCCCCTGCGCACGCGAGGCCTCTTCGACACGTCGAACCTCCTTGGCGGCAGCGCGCGATGCTTTAAAGCAGGCGCGGTACGCATCCAGCGCCTCGAGCGCAGAGCGGCCCGCCCACGCATCGACCATCGCAACGTGATGCGCCGGATCGAGCAAGCGCTGGTGCTCGTGTTGGCCGCACAGATCCATCATCACGCCAACGCGCTCCGAAAGCTCGCGCACACTGGCGATGCGACCGTCAATCTTCACGCGGCTGCGGCCCTCGGCAGAAAGGCTGCGCTGGACCGTGAAGCCTTCCGTGTCGTGCGGGCCGTCAAACAGCCGCGCCTCGACGCTCGCCAGCGCCTCGCCCTCGCGCACCGTCGACGAATCCGCGCGCTCACCCAAAATAAGCTTGAGGGCCGAGAGCAGCGCGGTCTTGCCGGCGCCGGTCTCGCCGGTCAGAACAGTCAGACCGGCACTCGGCACCAGCGTCGCCTCGCGAATGAGTGCAATGTTAGAAACCTGCAGCTCATCGATCATGACGGACTCCGTAGAAAACGCGGCTCACCGAGTTATAGAAGCTCTCGGGGCCGTAATCGAGGAGCAGCACATCTCCGGGCCCGCGGCGCACAGCCACGCTCTCAACGGTGCCATCGCAGGTAATAAACTGTCCATCGATAGCAATCGCCGGAACGCTCGGGCGATCATCGGACATAAAGATTTCGACGACATCACTCGGCGAAGTCAAGAAGGCACGGGCCTGAATGGTGTGCGGCGCAATGGGTACGCAGACCATGCCCGTATAGTCGGGGCTCACGATGGGGCCACCGGCACTGAGCGCGTAACCCGTAGAACCAGTCGCCGTCGAAACGACCACGCCGTCACCGCGCAGGCGGTCGATATGATGGCCGGACACCGTGATGTCGAACTCGACCATATCGGACAGCGGACCGCGGGTAAGCGCCATGTCGTTGAGGGCGAACGTGCGCACGACATCCTTCGTACCGTCTTCGCGCACGGACACGATATCCGCGGCGATGGTAGCGCGACGGCTCACGTGCAGCTCGCCGGACAGGGCATCACTCACAACCTGCAGAATGTCGCGCTCCTCGGGGCTCGCAGCAGTTAAAAAGCCCAGGTGACCATAGGAAAGACCGAGGATAGGAATCTCGCGATGGTTGAGGATGCGGGCAGCACGTAGCAACGTACCGTCGCCGCCGAGCGTAATGACCAGATCGGAGCCGTCAATATCAGGCGTGCTCTGAATCTTGGATCGCTGGTCGGCAGCCCATGCGACCTCATAGCCCTGGCGCGAAAGCCAAAGCTCGAGCATCAGGCCGCTCTCGACCGCCTCTTGCTTGTAGTAATTGGGAACCAGAAAGACCTTCATAGCGTTGCAGCTTTCTCGCTCAAAACCGATACCTGGGATTGCAGCTCATCGTCGGTGCGTTCACCGGGGGCAAACCTCGTGCCGTACAGGAAAAACTCAACGTTGCCCTTGGCACCATGAATGGGTGACACGCACACATCGACCGGGAACAGGCCCTTGGCAGCAAAGAGTTCAACCGCCCTCACGAGTGTATCGCGGCGCACGGCGGGATCGGTCACAATGCCGCCCTCGCCCACCAGCGCCGCCGGAGCCTCAAACTGCGGCTTTACGAGCGTGCAGAATGCACCCGTAGGAGCCAGGCACGCCAGTACCGCATCGATAATGTTCGCGATGCTGGTAAACGAGACATCACACACAGCCAGGTCGATGGCGCCGGCATAGCCAAGCTCAGGCAGCTGCGTCACATTTGTGCGCTCATGCAGCGTCACGCGATCGTCCTGACGCAACGACCAATCGAACTGGGCGCGACCCACGTCCACCGAGACAACGGTCGCAGCTCCGCGCTTGAGCAGGCAATCGGTAAAACCGCCGGTAGAGCAGCCCACATCCAGACAGGCAAGGCCCGTCGGATTGATGTCAAACGCATCAAGCGCGCCTTCGAGCTTAAGACCGCCGCGGCCAACATAGGGAATGCGCCCCTTCACGTGCAGCGGCAGCCCCGGGATCACCTTAAGGCCCGGCGAAGTCAAGCGCTCACCGCCACTCGAGACCAAGCCGGCCATAAGAGTGCGAAGGGCATCCGCGCGATCTGCGCAGATGCCCTGTGAAATCAGTTCGTCATCAAGACGCACGCGTTTCATGAATGCCATCAACCATTCGTATCCGGAGATGCGGCCTAGCTATCCTGGGATTCGTTTGCCGCATCCTCATCATATTCCTGCTCGAGCTTGTCGGCCTCACGCGGTGTAAGCTCAAACTTGTCGACCATATCGACCGCGCGGGAGCCCAGCTCAATCGCTTCGTCAAACAGATCGAGCGAACGCTCCAAGGAGGTATCCTTGGAGCGAACGGTAGCGATGATCTGATCCAGACGGTCCGAGATCTCATCAAAGTTACGGACAGAACCCTCTGGCATGGCTACTCCTCGACGGAGTCGACAACAGCCTCGGCGGCGTCCGCATCCTCGGCCAGCACGCCAGCCTCAGCCTGAGCAACCGCAACCTTGGCGGCAGCCTCGACGGCTTGGGCCTCCTCGCGAGCGCGATCTTCGGCCAGCAGCTCCTGGTACAGGTCCTCACCCGGCAGCTCCTCGCTACGAGCGATCTTGCCCAGCACGCCGTTGACGAACGACGCAGACTGGTCGGTGCCATAGGCCTTGGCAAGCTCGACAGCCTCGTTGATGACGATGGCGTCCGAGACCTCTTCGTCGGTGAGGAAGCGCATCTCGTAAACGGCGATACGCAGCAGGTTGCGGTCGGCACCGGGCATGCGCATAAGATCCCAGTTCTTGGCGACGGCGCGCAGGGCACAATCGATGCGATCAATGTGCTCGTAGGCACCGCGGCAAAGCTCCAACGCATAGGGGTCGAGGGGACCCTTCGAAATCAGGAAATCGCCCTCGAGGACGCGCTCGAGCGGGCTGTCCGTGGCCTCGGCCTGGAACAGCAGCTGCAGCGCCTGACTGCGGGCAAGCGTGCGCCCGCGATAAACCTTAAGGCTCAAAGGTTACTCCTTGGGGAAAACGAGGCCGTCGATGCAAACGTCAACGCGTTCGACCTCGACGCCCACCTGGGCATCGATGGCGGCGACCACGGCGGCGCGAACGGCCTCGGCGAGTTTCTTGAACGGATAGCCAAAGAACACCACGACACGCACGGTGAGTGCGAGCTTGTCGCCGACGACCTCGGCCTCGACCGCCGGCTCGGAAGCCGGGGCCTTGGACGAGAGCATCATGGAGACAAGGTTGGTGGCAAGGTCCTTGACGCCAACGGAGGCGATGCCCTCGACATCCGACACGGCGCGCGAGACGATGGCGGTCAGAACATCGGGCGAAATGCCGATGCCGTCAATCTTGATTTCCTGGGGCATGAGTCCTCCTAGAAGAGTTGGTTGCTAGACGCGGGAGACGAACTTGCCGTCGCGGGTGTCAACCTTGATGACCTCGCCCTCGTTGAGGTACATGGGGACCTGGATGACAGCGCCGGTGTCAATCGTGGCCGGCTTGGTGGAACCCTGGACGGTGTCGCCCTTAAAGCCCGGGTCGGTCTGGACGATGGTGGTCTCGATGAACATCGGCGGCGTCACGCCCATGAGCTCATCGTCGGCGAAGAGCAGCTGGCAGATGTCGTTCTCGCGCAGCCACTTGGAGTTCTCGCCCACCATGTCCTCGGGAACGGGAACCTGCTCATAGGTCTCGTTGTCCATGAAGATGTAGTCAGCGCCATCGTTGTAGAGGTACTGGAACTCACGGGTGGTGAGCATGACGCTCTCGAACTTGGTGCCGGCGTTGCAGGTGTTCTCGACGACGCGGCCGCTCTTGATGTCGCGGGTCTTGTAGCGCACAAACGCGCCACCCTTGCCCGGCTTGACATGCTGGAACTCGACGATGGTGTAGACCTTGTCCTTAATGCGGAGACCGAGGCCGTTCTTGAAGTCGGCGGTAGAAATGGTAGGCATAGCGACCTTTCTTGTTATGGGCAGAACGCACAAGCGTCCAAATTACATACGAGCGAAATTATACACTTGCAGACGGCGCCTGCAGCGAGCGCATAAAAAGAGAACGCGGGGCGTCCGAATTGCTCCGGACGCCCCGCCCCAAAAATCTATCGAAATGGGCTAGCAATCGATGACGTGCAGGTCGTGCGGGGTCTTGGTGAAGGGCTCATATCCGTTCTCGGTGACCACGCCGTAGTCCTCCAGGCGCACGCCGCCCACACCGGGCAGGTAGACGCCGGGCTCCATGGTAATAACCGAGCCGACCTCAATGATGTTCTTGCTACGGTTGAAGTTGGGCAGCTCGTGGATGTCGATACCAACGCCGTGGCCCAGGCCATGGTTGTAGTAATCGCCATAACCGGCATCGCCGATGATCTTCTTGGAAAGCTTGAAAATGTCGTTGCCCTCGACGCCCGGATGGATGGCGGCGACGCACTCCTCGTGCGTACGGCGCACGAGCGCGTACAGGTCGAGCTGCTCCTGCGTGGGCTCGCCCATCACGACGGTGCGTGTCATGTCGGAGCGGTAATCACAGTAGCCCGCGCCGTAGTCCATCAGGACGAAGTCGCCCTTCTCGATGACACGGTCACTCGGCACGGCATGCGGGTTGGCGGTGTTGGGGCCGCTCGCCACAATGGAGCCGAAGGCCAGGCTGTCGGCGCCGTTGGCGAACATAAAGTTCTCGAGCTCGTTGCGAACCTGCTTCTCGGTCATGCCAGGCTTAATAAAGCCGAGCATGTGCTGGAAGGCGGCGTCGGTGATCGACTGTGCGTGGCGCATAAGCTCGATCTCCTCGGCATCCTTGATGGCGCGCATCTTGCGGATGTCGTCGTGCATCAGCGGCAGCATGCAGGCGACGGAACGGTCCTCCAGGCCGCGCTGAATACCCTGGTAGAAGTTAATCTGCATATCGTCCTCGACAGCACAGACACGGCACTTGTTAGCCGCAATCTTGCCGGCGACCCAGCCGGGGATGGTACCCTCGTCCATGTCGTAAACCCAGGGGCTGCCGGCGGGCGTGTTCTCCTCAAAGCTGTTGAGGTAGCGCGAGTCGGTATGGAACAGGCACTGGTCGGCCGTAATAAACGCCGCGTGCGGGAACTCGAAGGTGTAATCGAAAACGCCCTTCACGCCCGTAAGCCAACGAAGGTTGGCCTCGTCGCGCACCACGATGGCGTCGTAGCCACGCTCGGCCATCAGGGCACGGACACGCTCGATACGACCGGCAGGACCGGCAGCAAACTCAGACATGCAGATTCCTTTCTTTTTGTCTCTATAAAGACGGGACGGGTCTCAACCGAACGACGGAATCGCATGCGATCCGCAACCGATTGGAAACCCGCCCCTCAACATGATACGAAAGACGATGGATGTCAATAAAACTTAGAGAAGTTCTTTGCGAGAAGCCAAGTAGGCGTGAGCATGGCGCTCAAGAACCTCGTACTCGACGTTCGTTAGGCGAATGGCGCCGAGTGCCGCGGGCAGCGGCAACATACTGCGGTTCGAGCGTGCAAACTGCTGCCTGCGGAACTCATCGATATATGCGGCAGGCTCCAGATCGAAGGCAAGCTCCTCGATACCAAAGTCCTCCAGGCAGTCATCGACCTCAAAAACGTAATCGATATCGAAGTCGCAGGCGTCATGTGCTAGGCGCGCCTCAAAGCGCATGCCCTCGGACAACAGCTGATAGGCAGGAACCTGCGAAGCGGCATCGCCCAAGCAGGCGCGCAGGGTACGCTCCCCCGTCTTGCCAAAATCGAGCGCATGGCGGGCGCTCGGGTTCGTGGCCATCAGTACGTCCTTGCGGGCAGTCTGAGACCACTGGACGGCATTGACGAGTGCAACTTCGTCGCCGGCAAGAATCTCGGGGACGGTCTCGGTAAACTGATTCCAGCGGGATTTGCTACTTGAAAGCATGGTGCCAACAAGTACCGCGTAGCCGAGCTTAAGGTCCTCGGGGCTGGCCTCGCGAATAAGGTCGAGGTTGCACACGACCAACCCGGGCTCGGGACGGAACGCGATAGCGGGAAGCGCATTGGCCGACGAGGCGACGAGCGGCTTCATGGTCGTCGCGACCGTGAGCATGGCATCGAAGGTCGTCGGCAGCAGCGCGCACTCGGTGCGACCGCACCACTGATTGGCACACCAGCAAACGACCGAGCAGGTTGCAGCATCGCCAACGGCGACAACCAGATCGTCGCAGGTAATGCCGTTAGCCGACAGGGCACCAAAGATAGCATCGGCATCGGCCAGCGTGGCACCAGCAGGCGAAACCTCGAGGGGGAGCTGTGACATGACAAAACCGGCATCAACCAGCGCATGCTCGACGACCTCGCCTAAACGCTCTGACGTGGCGGTATTCCAAACCACCATCGCGCGCTTAGGCTTGCCCACGGCCGAGGCAAACATGCGCGAAAGCTCATCGAACGCACCCAATCCGACGCGAACATCGACACTGCGGTTTTGGAAATTGATCAGTTGACGGCGAATCATAGCAGTCCACGCTCCAAAAGCATCTCGGCACAAAGGTAGGAAACGTCCTCGAAGGACTTGTTGCGAATATCGAGGGTAAGGTCGGCGGCCTGTCGATACAGCGGACGGCGATGCTCAAACAGGCGCGCGGCATGCTCGGGAGAGCGGAAATCGGGGCGCGTGTCGGACCGACGAATCTGGCGAATCGAATCCTCGAAATCGCCCTCGAGGTACACGCACGTACCCATTTCGTGCATCAGCTCAATATTCACCGGCGTTTCTACGATACCGCCCCCGCACGAAACCAACAGGCTGCGCTCGCTTTGGAGCGAACGGAGCGCCGAGGTCTCGAGCTCGCGAAAACGATCCTCGCCCTCGGTCTTAAAAATCTCGGTTACCGACTTGCCGCAACGGCGCACGACCAGACGGTCGGTATCGATAAAACGCCGCTTGAACATAGTCCCGACGTTGCGCGCGAGCGTCGATTTGCCCGCGCCCAAAAAGCCGATAAAGAAGATATGGTCGCAGCCGTGTTTGATGTGCTGGGACATAGCGAGACCTATTCCTCGCAGGGAAGGTCGCGTAGGGCCCGGCGCTCGAAGATACGGAAGATCTGCGTATACCACAGGTCCTGCGTCGCTTGCGGCTTTACCAGGATGGTATCGACGCCGGCGAAGTTGCCGCTCCACACGTCCGTGTAGAGCTGATCACCGATCAGCACCGCCTC
Organism: Collinsella sp.; assembly: GCA_048291725.1. GTDB lineage: Bacteria > Actinomycetota > Coriobacteriia > Coriobacteriales > Coriobacteriaceae > Collinsella. The sequence goes on from DBEZXW010000035.1 coordinate 22,927, forward strand.
GTCGGCTGTGGCGCCGAGGCGCTTAAGACCCGCCTTAAGGGCAAACGGCGCCGGCTTCATGGCGTGGCTGATAGCCTCGAGTCCCAGCTCGCGTGCAGAGCTCATGACCTGGTCGCGATGCCAGTTGTTGGACACCATGCACAGCTTAAAGCCTTTGGCGCGGGCGGCGTCGAGCCAAGCGGAAACCGCGGTGGGAACCTGCTCGGTGTCGCGTGGCACCAGGGTGTTATCGCGATCGAGCAGAATGGCGCGTTTGCCGTCGGCCCACAGGGTATCAAGGTCGATGCGATCGACCGAGGCAACGTATCGTTTGGGGCTAAAAATCCTCATGTTAATTCCAAGACTGTTGATGCTCTTCGTAGGTTTGCGAGAAGTACTCCTCGTCCTGCGTAATGTAGAAATACAGGTCATCGGAGTCGGTCGGCTCAAGCGTGGCCTTGAGTGCCTCGAGCGACGGAGAACAGATGGGCGTGGGCGGCAGGCCCTCGTGCTTATAGGTGTTATACGGACTATCGCTCTGCAGGTCGTCGGCGGTAACCTCGCCACCGGTGACATACATCATGGTCGCATCGCTGTTGAGATAGCGCAGACCGTCGAGCTTGCCGGCAAGGCGGTTGTAAAAGACCGAGGCCACGTGCGCACGTTGATCGGCGTTGAGGCCCTCGCGCTCAACGATAGAGGCCAAGTTGACGATATCGTAGTCGGACATCTCCACACCGTAGCGCTCCTTGATCTTGGCTTCGCAGCTCGCAAAGTCTAGCGACTTATACTCGGTCTTAAACTGATCGAGCATAGCGCGAATCACGTCATCGGCCGTCGGCGAATCACCCAACGAATAGGTCTTGGGGAACAAGAAACCCTCGAGCGAGTCGTTGGCGGCGCCCTTAAGGAAGCTATAGTCGTCCACGTAGTTGGAGGCCTTGGCCTGGTTGAGGAAGTCTTCCTTAGAGATGCTGTCGTAGGCCTGGGCCACACGGTCGGCGACTTGATCGACCGTTAGGCCCTCAGGGATAGTCAGCGCATTGGAGCCCGCGTTGGGACCTTCCATGAGCTGCTGAACAACCTTGGTCGCATCCATGAGTGTGGTGAACGAATAGGTACCAGGCTTGAGCGACATATCGGCGTTGAGCTTTTTCACCGCCGCATAATAATCTTTGGGATTTTCGACGATATGGTTCTCGGAGAGAATCGAAGCGATCGTATCGCCCGAAGCACCATCGGGAATGGTCACCGTAACCTGCTGACCAGCCGTGACCTTCGTATCCTCACCGGCAAAGAAGCCCTTGACGGCCGGCACGACAAAGAAAGCGATCGCAGCAAGCGCGAGCACCGCCACCACAACGCCGATAATCATGGGAACCGGAGAACCCTTCTTTTGAGCACCGCGACGAGAATGCGTGTTGTAACTCGAGCGGGTCGCCGGAGCAACGCCATGCGAACCGCGAGCGTGATGCGAATGCGATTGGGGGGGCTGAGTTCGCTGGGTAGGTGCCTGCTGCTTAAAGCGGGTACCGCCTGCAGGCTGGGCCGTACGAGCAGTGGGCTGCTGAGCCGCGTGAGAAGCCGAATGCTGAACCGAACGAGCAGAAGGCTGCTGACCCGTCCGTTGAACAGGTTGGGCCGAATGAGAGAAGGACTGCACCGGGCGCGCGGCAGGCTGAGCTGCGCGCTGCGTCGGCTGTGCCGGACGCTGGCCAGGCTGGGCAGGGCGCGACGCCGGCTGCCGTGTACGATTCTGCTGGCGCGGATCGGAAGCGCTAGGCATGCGAAACCTCCTCGTTTTTACGATCGAGCCACGTCTGCAAAAACAGGCTGGCGGCAATCATGTCGATCTTGCCCCTCATCTGCTTTTCGTTGAGTCCCTGCTCACGCAGGATACGCTTGGCCTCTTGCGAGGACAGACGCTCGTCCTCAAACTCCAGCGGAAGATCGAGCTCGTCGGCAATCTTTTGCGCCACAGCGGCAACGCGCTCGGCCTGAGGGCCGGGCTCACCGGCCATGGTCAGGGGACGTCCGCTTACCAGGATGTCGGGCTCATAGTCCTCAACCAGGTAGCGGAACGTCTTGGCCATACCGGTGACCTCGGCAGCCGGAAGCACCTTGACAGGCATCGCCATCTTGCCATCACGGCTCGAGACGGCGATGCCAATCCTGGTCTCCCCTATGTCCAGCGCGAGCGCAACCACAGCGACTTCTTAGATTCTTAGGCGCCGAGCGCGGTCTTAGCGGCCGCGAGGGCATCGGCGATGCCGGCAGCATTCTTGCCACCGGCCTGGGCCATGTTGGGACGACCGCCACCGCGACCGTCGACCAGACCCGCGATCTGCTTGATCACGTTACCGGCGTGGAAACCGGCCTTGACGGCGTCATCGGAGCCGGCAGCGAGCAGGGCCGGAGTGCCCTTCTCAGTCACGCTGGCGACGACACAAGCGACAGGGCCGGCGACCTTCTGATGCACGGTATCCCATACGTTGCGCAGGTCGGCAGCCTCAAGGCCCTGGAGCTCAGCGACGACTAGCTTGTAGCCGCCGAGCTCGACAGCACCCTCGATGGCACTGGAAATGGCGTCGGAGGAGCCACCGGTCAGAGCCTTTTTGAGCTTGTTGGACGTCTCGCGCAGCTCGGCCTGCAGGTTCTCCACGCGGGCGGGAACCTCGTCGACGCGGCACTTGAGCGCAGCGGCGGCGGCGTCAACGAGCGCCAGGCGGTCGGCCATGTAGTCGAGGGCACCCTTAGAGGTCACGGCCTCGATACGGCGGACGTTGGAACCCGTAGAGGACTCGGAAATGATCTTGAACAGGCCAATCTCGGCAGTGTTGGCGGCATGGGTGCCACCGCAGAGCTCACGGGAGAACGGCTGGTCCTCGGCGCCCACGGAGACAACGCGGACGACGTCGCCATACTTCTCGCCAAACAGGGCGACAGCACCGGCGGCCTTGGCCTCATCGATGCCCATGACGCGGGTCACGACCGGCTTGGAAGCGAAGATCTGCTGGTTGACCAGGTCCTCGACAGCCTTGAGCTGCTCGGAGGACAGGGCCTCGAAGTGCGTGAAGTCAAAGCGAAGGTGCTCAGGAGTCACCAGCGAGCCGGCCTGGGAGACATGCTCACCCAGGACCTGCTTAAGCGCAGCGTCGAGCAGGTGGGTGGCGGTGTGGTTGCGGCGCAGGAAGCCACGGCGCTCGGCGTCGAGCATGGCGGTCACGGCAGCACCGACGGTCAGCGTACCCTCGGCAACGTGAGCGACGTGGGCATACAGGCCGTTGTGGTTCTTGGTATCGGAAACGGTCAGTGCAACGCCCTCGGCGGAAAGCTTGCCGGCGTCACCCTGCTGGCCGCCCATCTCGGCATAGAACGGCGTGCGATCGAGCACAACCTCGACATCCTCGCCCGCGGCAGCGGACTCGACGGATTCACCGTTGCGCACGATGGCGACAACCTTGGCGCCCTCGATGACATCGTTGTCGTAGCCGTCGAACTCGGTCGCGGCGACCTTGTCCGAAAGCTCGACCCACACGTCGTTGAAGCTGCCCCAGGCGTCGCCCTTGGCGTTGGCGCGAGCGCGGGCCTTCTGGTCCTCCATGCAGGCGGTAAAGCCGTCCATGTCGACATCGTGGCCAGCGGTGCCGGCGATCTCAACGGTCAGGTCGATGGGGAAACCAAAGGTGTCGTGCAGCTTAAAGGCAACGTCGCCCGGAAGCACAGCGCCCTCGGCGAGCGCGGCCAGGGCCTCATCCAGGTAAACGCGGCCGTTGTCGAGCGTCGTGGAGAAACGCTCCTCCTCGGAGGCGACGATGCCCTTGACGAGCGCGACGTTCTTGAGCAGCTCGGGATAGGCCTCGCCCATCTGAGCGTTGACTTCGTCGATAAACTTGGTCAGGAAAGCGCCCTCGATGCCCAGCAGGCGGCCGTGGAACACGGCACGACGGAGCAGGCGGCGAAGGACGTACTCGCGACCCTCGTTACCGGGCAGGATGCCGTCCGAGATCATAAAGTCAACGGCGCGGGAGTGGTCGGCGATGATGCGCAGGGAGCGGCTGGCGCCGGAGTAATCGTCGGCGTCATAGGTCTTGCCGCTGATTTCCTCACCGAGTTTGATGAGGTGCTGCATTAAATCGCCGTCGTAGTTAGCGGTCTTGTGCTGCATGATAGCGGCCATGCGCTCCAGACCCATGCCCGTATCGAGGTTGCGGTGCGGTAGCTCCGGCATGGAGCCGTCCTCCTGGCGATCGTACTGGGTAAACACGAGGTTCCAGAACTCAAGGAAGCGGTCGCAGTCGCAGCCGGGCTTGCAGTCGGGACTACCGCAACCAACCTCCTCGCCCATGTCAAAGTAGATCTCGGAGCACGGACCGCAGGGGCCGGTGGGGCCAGCGGCCCAGAAGTTGTCGTCCTCGCCCAGACGCGAAATGTGATCCTCGGCAACGCCCAGGGAGCGCCACACGTCGTGGGTCTCGTCGTCCTCGGTAAAGACGGTGAAGTACAGGCGGTCGAGCGGCAGCTTGAACTCCTTGGTGATGAGCTCAAAGGCCCAGGCGCAAGCCTGCTCCTTGGAGACGCCGCCAAAAGAGAAATCGCCGAGCATCTCGAAGAACGACAAGTGACGGCCGTCCTCGCCGATGCAGTCGATGTCGTTGGTGCGGACGCACTTCTGGCAAGAGATCGCGCCGATCTCCTTCATGGTCTTCTTGCCCTGGTAGTACTCCTTAAACTGGTTCATGCCGGCGTTGGCAAGCAGCAGCGAGGGATCATCGGGGACGAGGGACGAAGAAGGATAGAGCTTAAGACCGCGCTCCTCAAAGAAGTTGAGGAACTTGGAGCGGATCTCGGCCGTAGTCATTGACGGGTAGTCAGCACTCATAGAGGGAATCTCCTCGGTTTCACATCGAAACAGTTCAAACGTAACGATATTACCATCCCGCCGCACACATGCAAAAAAGAGGGCCGGCACAATGCCGGCCCTTCAGCGAAATTGCATGTTAGCGCGTATGAATGTTGACTCAAATTACCCCGCTAGTTGTCATCATCGTCCATGGAGCCGTCGATGCCGGTTTTGGTGTCGTCGTCCGTATCGGAATCGTCATCCTTGGCGAAGGGGTTCTTGAAGAAACCCGTCGCATCGGGCTGCAGGCCCGAGAGCTTGATCCAGGGATTCTCGAGCTCGGGCTTGGGCATTGCCTGGGCCTCGGGCGCAGTCTCGTTGCCGATGAGCTCGGACTCGTAAATGAATGTATCGTCTCCAAGCGCGTCATAGGCGGCGACCGGATTGCCCTCGGCATCGCGATACGGCGTGCCCTTAAACACGGCGCCGTCGTATGCCACAAGCTGGCGGCCGGTCTCATTCTCAAAGTAGTAGACGAAAATGCCCTTAAGGGCTGCGCACAGCGGAATGGCAATGATCATGCCAATGGGACCCATGAGCGCCGAACCAATAACGAGCGCCGCGAGGCTCATGATGGGATGCACCTGCACCGAGCTCTGCATAACCTTAGGCGAAATCACGTTATCGGTGACGTTTTGCGCGACCATCGTCACGATGAGCGTCCATAACGCCAACATGGGGCTGAACATGAAACCGAGCACTGTGGCGATTGCAGCGCTCACCCAGGGGCCTACGACCGGAACCAAATGCATGATACCGGTAAATATGGCCATAAGCGCCGCATACGGATGACCGATGATCATAAAACCGATAAAGGCGAGAAAACCGCCGCAGATGGACGTCACGACCATACCGCGCATGTAGCCGCCCACTGAGCGCGACAGAATGGCGACCATAAAGCGGTACGAGGTCTCCTTTTCCTGTCCGATAATAGTGCAGATCTCGTGGTGCATGCGAGGGTAGTCGCAGGCCATCCAATAGGCAAGCACCAGGCCCAGGAAGATGACGAACAGCTGCGAGGCCGTGTTGGTAATGAGCGGAAATACACCGCGACCGAGCTCGGCAGCGATTTGCGAGACATACTTCGACGCCACGGTAACCAGCGAAGAAAGATTGTCGTCCAGATACTCCTTGAGCGGCGTGTTGTTGAGCGTCTTGGCGTGTGAGATCATCTCATTGAGGTCGCCGCCCGCAACGCGAAGCTGCGCGGGCAGACGGCTCAGGACTTCCATAATCTGGCCGAACAGAATCGGCGACAGGATGCAGACGACGCCAACGAGTACCGCCACAAACACGATGAGCGCGACAAGCGAACCGATGCCACGACCGACGCCGTGATGCTCGAGCCAGTTAGTGATCGGCGACATCACAAAAGCAATGATAGAACCGACAGCGAGAAACTCGATAACCGGCGCCAGGATGCCCATAAGGTTAAAGATGACAGCGGCGATAACGATGCAACCGACGACGGCCCAAATGCGAAGCGTCAGAATGCGGGTATCGCGCAGTATGCGGTCGGATTGTTGGGGGTGCTCATTCATGAACGAACCATCACTCCGTCGGGGTCAATCTTGTCTTGAATCTTCTTAAGGGTACGACGAAGCAGGCGCGAGACCTGCACCTGCGAGATGCCCAGCTTCTTGGCAATCTCAATCTGGGTCATGCCCTTCACAAAGCGCAGCTCGATAACCTCACGCTCGCGCGGCGAGAAATCGCGAATGGCCTCCTCGATCACCAGGCGGTCATCGGTAAAGTCGAGCTCGTTGTCATCATCGACATAGCGGTCGAGAATCGAAGGCGCATCGTCGGAATCGGACGCACCGGGGGCCTCGATGGGCACCGAGGTGTAGGCCGAGGACGATTCCATAGCTTCGAGCACCTCGTCGACGGTCACGCCCAGGTACTCGGCGATTTCCTCAACCTTGGGCGAGCGCTGCAACTCGTTGGTAAGCTTGTCGGTGGCCTGGTTGACCTTAGCCGAGAGCTCCTGCAGACGGCGCGGCACGCGCACGCTCCAGCCCTTGTCGCGGAAGTGGCGCTTAATCTCGCCAAGAATGGTGGGCGTGGCAAACGTGGTGAACTCGAGACCACGCTCGGCGTCAAAACGATCAATCGCCTTGAGCAGGCCCAGATAGCCAACCTGCATCAGGTCGTCGAGCGGCTCACCGCGATTCTTAAATTTGTTGGCAAGAAACCTTACCAGGTTCATATGGGACATGACGAGCTGCTCGCGAGCATCCGGATCACCGGTCTCTTTATAGCGACGAAACAGCTCGCGGGTTTTCTCCTTGTCCCAAGCGGTCTTACCGCTCCGGGAACGTTCGGTCATATTAGATATCCGCCTTGAGGTCGAGGGAAAGCGTCAGGGGCGCCGAAGTCTTTTCGTAGGAATCGCACACGCTCGCCAAAATGAGCTCGGCATATACGGCAGCCTGGTCATCTTCGTCGACAGTTGCCTGATCACCAAAGGTAAAGGTCATGCCAACGTGAGACTCGTCGACATCGAACCTGATCGTAATGTCATCGGAATCAACCGCCGTGCAGCCAAAGATGAAGGCTTCCTCGGCAGCCATACGGATGTCCTCGATGCGATCGACGGACATAGAGCACAGCGCGCCAACGTTGGCGGCCGTCATACGCACCAGGCGCGCCAGACGTGGGTCACCGGCAACGGTCAGCGTAATGGGGCAGGTTGCTTCGCTACTCATCACAGGACTCCTCGGAGGTCTGGGCGGGTGTGTAGGTGTAATACTGAGTCGGCTTGCCAACAGGCTTCTGGCCATCATCGTCGTCCGCGGCGGCCTCGTCCCCGGCTTCGCCAATCAGGACGCGCTCGGTCGGCTGCTCGGCTTCGGCCGCAGCGGAAAGCTTGCGCTCGGCGTCGGCTGCGGGGGCTTTCACCTTATTAAAGAGCTTTTGCACGGCGCCTGCCGCAGAATCAGTCACGCTCGACACAGCATTGCTGGCCTCGGCCATGCTGCCCGTAACCTCGGAAATATCGCGGACAACCGCCTCAACCTCGACGAGATTGGAGGTAAGGGCATCAACTGCCGTCTTGCTCGACTTAAGCAGCGGCTCCATCTGGGCAAGTGCCGGCGTAAGCTCGTCGACAGCGCCGTCGAGTTTTGCCACCACCGGCTGCGCCTCGGCGATGGTGTTGTTGAGGTCGTTCACGGTCTTATCGAGCGAGTCGACAACGTTGCGGGTCTTGCGCAGGGTAAGCGCGAGCTCAACGATGGCCCACACGCCGGCAATGGCAAGCACCAGCAGGGCGATTTGAATGGGACTCATACAAGCCTCCCGGAAAAATCGAAATACAGACGCTGTTCATGGTACCCCAAAGAAGGGGAAAGATACCCAAGGGGAATGTGGGTGGTGCCAATGACCTACTTGGGCGCGTTACCGCTCCGGTCGCGTTCGCTTTGCTCCACACGCCATTCTTCCCAGCCGCGGCCCGCAGGCTGCCAGAACGCGCCGCGCTCCAACCCCTCGGGCAAATAGCGTTGATCGACCCAGCCTTCGGGATAATCGTGCGGGTATTTGTATACACCGTACTCGTCGCTGCCGGGACGGTGACGATCGCGAAGATAGCTGGGCACCTCGCGCAATCCGCTGTTATGGATATCGGCAAGCGCCGCATCGATCGAAGCCTCGCACGCGTTGGATTTTGGCGCCAAGCACACATAGAGCGCAGCCTGAGCCAGGTTAATGCGGCACTCGGGATAGCCAATGACCTCGGCAGACTTAAACGCGGCATGTGCCACCAAAAGCGCCTGCGGGTCGGCGTTGCCAACGTCCTCAGAAGCATGAATCATAATACGGCGTGCAATAAACTTGGGATCCTCTCCCGCGTCAATCATGCGCGCAAGCCAGTAGACCGTGGCATCGGGGTCGCTACCGCGCATGGACTTAATAAACGCACTGATGATGTCGTAGTGCATGTCGCCGTTTTTGTCATATGAAAACCCGCGACGCGGGTTGGCAATCTTTACGTCATCCACGGTGATGGGATAGCACTCCCCCGCCGCCGGCGCCGGCGTTCCCTCGGTATCGGGACGCGTAACGGCAATCTCGCTCGCCAACTCGAGCGTCGTAAGCGCCGAGCGAGCATCGCCCGCAGCCAACGTGCAGATGGTCTTAACCGTATCCTCATCGGCCGAGAACTTACCGTTCAAACCCTGCGGCGCCTCGAGTGCACGCTCGATCAGCGTGGCGATATCCTCGTCCTTAAGATGCTCAAGCTCCACGACGCGACCGCGCGACAACAATGCCGAGTTGACCTCAAAGTACGGGTTCTCCGTCGTGGCGCCAATCATAATGACGGTACGGTTCTCAACCGCATGCAGCAAGGCATCCTGCTGCGACTTAGAGAAGCGATGAATCTCGTCGATGAATAAAATAGTGCGGCGGTCGTAGGTGTTCAGGCGCGTCTTGGCCTCGTCAATCACGCGACGCAGGTCCTTCACGGTACCCGTCACGGCGCTGACCTCGACAAACTCGCTCTTGGTATGGTTGGCGATGATATGCGCCAGCGTCGTCTTGCCCGTACCGGCCGGCCCATACAGAATCACGCTCGATAGCACATCATGCTCGATGGCCGCACGCAACCACGATCCCTTACCGACGGCCTTTTGCTGGCCCACATACTCGTCGAGCGAATTGGGGCGCATGCGCACCGCAAGCGGTGCATTCTGAAAGGAACGCTCGCGCGTCGAAGCAGAAAATAGGTCGTCCATAGCCATCCCGTGCATCAATCAAAAACTTTTTTCCACGAACAGTATACCGAATAAATACGAACTACCGTTCGTTAATATAGGTACGGTGCGGAAACTTCAGTCCCGGAAACAGCTTGCTTGTGAGCTCGCAGAAATAGCCATCTGTCATGCTCGCAATGTAATCCACCACGGCTTGGTCCTTGTCATCCTGCCATGCATAGGTACGGTCGTAGTAGGAAAGCTGCTGCTCAATGCGCGAAATGTGGTGCTTAAAGATGTAGGAGGACTCGTCGCCTTCGTTTATATCCAGCAGGCAACGGTCGTAGAGCTTTTCGAACGCCTCGCGCAGTTCCGCTTCAGAGTCGCCTTCGATGCCGCCCTTGCTATAGATCTTCTCGTAGTTCTCGCGCTTGGCCCGACGGATTTCCTCAAACAGGACCTCGCTCATCTCGATGCGCGGCTTGCCATAGCTGTGCTCAACGATATCGATGGAGGCATGCGTGAGGATCCAGCTGTTGTACGCACCGCCGAGGCCATCTTCAAAAGCATCGGGCGACAGCAGACCTGCCGCAATGGCATCCTGGCGATCGCGCCCCACGTAGGCAAGGATATCCGAGATGCGAACCACGCAGCCCTCGAGCGTCATGGGGCGCAGGTGCTCAATCGCGCTATAGCCTGTGGCGATACAGTCCTCGACCGTCTGGTCGAACTGCTCAAAGGAACCCATATCCGAGAGATCAAACACGCGTTGCTCGTACTCGCCATTGTGGCACAGCACACCATCGAGCGTCTGAAGCGACACGTTGCGACCGTACAGTGCATCGAGCACGCGGACCGACTGCACGTTATGGGAAAAATAACGACCCGTGCGCTCGAGATAGATATCGTTGAGGAATCGCTCGCCGGCATGGCCAAAGGGCGTGTGACCCAAGTCGTGGCCTAAGCCAATCGCTTCGATCAGGTCGCAGTTGAGCCCCAGAGCACGTCCGATATCGCGTGCAATGCGCGAAACAAGCTGAACGTGCAGGCCGCGGCGCGACAGGTCGTCGTTGCTGCGAAAACTGAAGACCTGCGTTTTACCGGCGTATCGGGCGTACGCGGGCAGATGAAGAATCTTTTCGGCATCGCGCATAAAGGCCGGACGCATGAGCGTGCCTTGGTCCGCGGCCCGATCAACACGACGGATGACCTGGTTGTCGTTGCAACGATACGGGTTGACAGAACCCGAAGCACGATCGGCGGAAATGCGCTCGACAAGCTCGGGCGACAACGCCGACGGAATCCGGTCCATGCGCGCCTTAATGACGGCCGTTTCTTGATTAGTTGCCATGGCATGCTCCTTAAGAAGGATGCACAATCGGTTACAACGTGCAGCCCACGACCTCGATTATGGCAAAAATCGGCACCAAAAACGGGAGCAATGGCAGGGAGCGCGATTTTGTGAAGAGGCAGGAGAGGGCAAGGACCAGGAGTGCGACGGCAAATGCCACGATGCCACCCAGAGGGTCGAGCGTGCAAAGCGCAAAGAGCGCCTTGGCATCTCCCATGCCGACACCGGGGGCCTGACGAACACGACGCCAGAGGGACTCAGTAAGCACAAGGGCAAGGTAGACGATAACCGCAAGACCAGCGTGGTCAAGCGCCGTGTTAACGCCCTTGTCGAGCCAAACGCCTGCAAGAGCAGCCACGGCACACGCGCCGGCAAGCTCATTGGGAAACCGTCGCTCACGGGCATCAATCGCCGCGCCGGCAAAGATGCAAATCCAAAACGAGAAATAGACCATCGAACACCTCCTTAGGCAGCAGCTCAAACGCAAAAACCACCACAAAGGGGCCTGTCCCCTTTGCAGTGGTTTTTGGTGGTGGTTATTTGGCACCCTGCATGACTTCGTCGAGGGTAACGCTTACGGCGTGTTGCGTCGGGACCCAGTCGACCTTGAGGAACAGCGCGGCCACCGTAATGGGGATATAGCTGAACATAAAAATCGGGAAGGTAAACAGGTTGGTCACCAAGCGCCACTTTTGCGCGCAGTGAATGTGCTTGTACTCAAAGATGGTTGTGAGTAGCGCCAGGATAAAGAACGTCTGATACAGCATCACGAAGGTCATGATAAGCGACGCTGCACAAGCCTGCATCTCGACCTCGGTGGCCAAAAAGCCGTGCGAGAGGCCACCCACGACGAGGAAGGTCACGTTAGCGAGCATGGAGATCAGGGACAGAAGCATGCCCGGGGCGATCGTCATAAACATGTCGTAGGCGGCAAAGCGATGGTAGCGGAAGGTCGACTTGACCAAGTGTTTGCCATACGTAAAGAACACCTGGTAGAAGCCCTTAGTCCAGCGCATACGCTGCTTCCAGGACGCCTTAAACGTCACGGGCTGTTCGTCAAAGAACTCCGCCGGTGCATAACCGATGCGAATGCCATGGATGGCGCAGAACGTGGTGAACTGGATGTCCTCGGTCAGCGTATGGAACTGCCAACCGTGCATGCCCTCGATAACGCTCGCCGAGATAAGGTAGCCCGAACCCGAGACAGCACAGGACGTCTTGCAGATATTACGCGCGTTGTTGAGGAAGCGGGCCTCACGCAGATACCAGGTGGCGTTGGCAGCAGAGATCCACGAACTGCCAAAGTTCTTAGAGTTGCGGTAGCTGGTGACCACATGAAAGCCCTGGTCAAAGGCATCATTCATCTTGGAGACGTAATCGCGGGAGATAACGTTGTCGGCATCGAAGATAAAGTAGCCCTCAAACGTATCGGGATACTCGTTGAGAATGCGATCGAAGCCAAAGTCCATGACCCAGCTCTTGCCCTTGCGGGCCAGGTCATTGCGCTCGTAAACAATGGCACCGGCCTCGCGCGCAAGCTGCGCCGTGTTGTCAGTACAGGCGTCGGCGACCACAAAGACTTCGATAAGCTCGGACGGATAATCTTGGTCCTTAATGGAGCGTACGAGGTTGGCGATTACGGCCTCCTCGTTATGGGCCGCGATAAAGAAAGCGTAGCGATGAAGCTTTTTGGCCTTGGGAGGTGCGACCTCACCACGGAGGGCGCCGATGATAAAGAAGACCACCTGGTACAAGAAGCAGACCGTAAGCAACGTAACCACGATCTGATTGAAGATCACGATGGGCGTGTTGGTTTGTAAAAAGGCGAGCATACAGGCTCCCGGGAACGCGTAACGTAGACAATCGTATATCTTACCGCAGGCTTACCGAGTTCAAGAAACCACCTAAAACTGACTAGGCTTCGAGCAAGCCGAGCTGAGGAACAATCTCGTCGCCGGCGGCAGTGCGGCCAAGCGAGCGCGGAGCTAAGTCGTCAAGAACCGCGGCGAGATCCCAGGGCAATTCGTCACGGCACTCGATGCGCTCCCCCGTTACCGGATGATCGAACGCCACGCGCCAGGAATGCAGGAATTGCCTGGTCAGACCCTGGTCGGCGCGCGCATCGCATTTGCCGTAGAGCGGATCACCCACGCAAGCGTGGTTGATATGACGCATGTGCACGCGAATCTGATGCGTGCGACCCGTAAACAAGTGGCATTCCACCAGCGTATAGCCGTCGTCAAAGCGCGTAGAATCAAAGCGCTCGAGCACCTTAAAGGTCGTAATGGCCTGACGCGCAAAGGGATCGTCGGACACTGCCATCTTGACGCGATCGCGCGTTGAGCGGGCGATACCAGTGTTAATGGTTCCCTCGTCCATGGCAATGTGACCGTGAACAAGCGTGATATAGCGACGATCGAGCGTACGCGTGCGGATGAGATTTTGAAGCGCGCGCTGGGTGTCGTCGTCCTTTGCCGCAAGCATGAGGCCCGAGGTATCGCGATCCAGACGGTGCACGATACCGGGACGGTCCTCGCCCTGCACGGTGCCCAGATGGTCGATACCGCAGTGGTAGACCAGGGCGTTCGCAAGCGTACCGCTCTCGTGGCCGTGAGCAGGATGGCACACGAGACCGCGCTGCTTGGAGAGAACAATGAGGTAGTCGTCCTCGTAGCGAATGTCGAGGGGGATAGCCTCGGGAATCACATCGGTGGGATCGTGCGGCTCGGGCAGGTCGACCGAAATGCGATCGCCGGCGCGCACGGCGTACTTTTTGGACAGACAGGTCTCGCCATTGACGGCAACGGCGCCTCCCTCGATCAGATGTGCGCAGGCAGAGCGCGTGGGGCAGCCGTCGTTGGCGCCCAGATAGGCGTCGAGACGCTGACCGGCGGCATCGTCGGCAACAAGAATATGGATGTCGGCCATTAGCGCTCATTCCTTTCGCGAATCTTGCGGGCACGCTCCCCACGTTGCTGGGCCTTGCGCTTAGCGCGGGCCTCGTCACGGGCGTTGAGCTCGGCCGTCGCATCGACCTCGCGAGCGGCGGGGCTCAAGAACATATAACCAACGAGGGCGAGCACGACACCCACGGTAATACCAATGTCCGCAACGTTAAAGACAGGGAAATCAATGAAGGTAGTGGCAATAAAATCAGTCACAAAGCCCATGGCTAAGCGATCGATCGCGTTGCCGATAGCACCGCCCGCAACCATAGCCATACCTATGACCTCCAGGCGAGCGAGTTGGGGCGCGCGAACCAGGTACACGGCGATGGCGACAATAACCGCCAGCGCCAGCACGGCAAACGCGATGCCATGGCCCTCGCCCATGCTAAAGGCAGCACCGATGTTACGCACGAAAAGGAAGTCGATCACACCGGGGATAACAGTCACATGCAGAGCATCGCCCACGACACGAACCGCAAGCTTGGTCAGCTGGTCAACAAGCAGCACGGCCAACGCCACGCCACCAGCAACACCCAACCGCCAACGCAAAGGCGGCGTCATATCCCCAGCACGACCCAAATCAATCCCCTACCCTCAAGAACATCGAATTCCGTTTAACGTAATTAAACATCTTATATTGCCACAAGCAGAGCGCACGACATATCCACCAACGCAAGCGAAATAACCAGCTAAAAACGAAAGCGGCATTCCGAAAAACAGAATGCCGCTTGAATGTGACACAGGTAGTCAATGGGGACGTTCTTGTTTGACTAGTCGTTTAAGAACGTCCCCAACAACTAAACAATAGAAACGCCGCATTACCGTCGCCAACAGCGAAAACGTCCCTAAGCGAGCAAGGTGACGTGAAAGAGGAGGGAAGCGTACTTTGGTACGCGACCGACGATTGAACGTCAGATTGCCGCTTAGGGGCGTTTGCAGCGTCGGTAGGTTACGGCGTTCTACGAACGCCGTAACCTACAAAGCGTCAGCGCAGCGCTTGCAGATATGCGCATGGCCGTTGTACTCGCCGACGGTGGTGCGGTAGTTCCAGCAACGATCGCAGCACTCGCCCTCGGCAGCCTCGATGGCAACGGAAAGCTCCTCGCCCTGGGTCAGCTCAACATCGGAGACGATGTAGAACTCGGCCAGGTCGACGGCCTTGTCGCCGGTCAGCAGCGCGTACATCTCGGCGGGAACGACCGCCTTGACGCGAACCTGCTGGCTCTTGGTGAAGGTGCCGGCAGAACGGGCATCCTCAAGGGCCTTGGTCACGGCGCTACGGAGCTCGAGTGAGGCCTCGAGCACGCCCTCAAACTCATTGGCCTCGTCGACCGTGATGGGCGACTTGTACCAATCGAGCAGCGCGGCGTACTTCTGGTGGTCAACGCAGCCGGCAGGCGCATAGGCCATGGCCTCGTCGACCGTGTAGGACAGGATCGGCTGCAGGTCGCGCATGAGCATCGAGAAGAGCTCGGCAAGTACGGTCTGGGCGCTGCGGCGCTCGAGCGAACCGGGCTTGTCGCAGTACAGACGGTCCTTCAGGGCGTCGAGGTACACGTTGGAGAGCTCGGTAACCACGAAGTCGTAAAGCGCACGGTAGGCGCGCGGGAACTCGTAGCTGGCGTAGGCATCGTCGACCTCGGCCTGGACCTGGGTCAGACGGGCAACCATGAGCTTGTCGAGCGGCAGCAGGTCGGCAAAGGCGACACCGTCGGTCTCGGGCTCAAACTGACCCTCGAGCTCGGAGAGCAGGAAGCGCAGCGTGTTGCGGAAACGACGGTAGGCATCGGACGTACGGGCAAGGATCTCGTGGTCGATCGACACGTCGGAGCTGGTATCGACGGACGCAACCCACAGACGAATGATGTCGGCGCCCATCTCGTCACAGACCTTGTTGGGGTCGATGACGTTGCCGAGCGACTTGGACATCTTGCGGCCCTGGCCGTCGAGGGTGAAGCCCTGCGAGACGACTGCCTTGTACGGGGCGTGGCCGTTGGCACCCACCGAGGTGAGCAGCGAGCTCTGGAACCAACCACGATGCTGGTCGGAGCCCTCGAGGTACACATCCGCCGGGTACTCAAGCTCAGGGCGATACTCGCAGACGGCCTTCCAGGAGACGCCGGAATCCCACCACACGTCGAGGATGTCCTTATCGGCCTTGAGGTGATGGCCGCCGCACTTGGGGCAGACGCAGGCCTCGCCCAGGTAGCTCTCGGGAGCGTCGGTGAACCAAGCGTCGGAGCCCTTCTCGTGGAAGAGCTTGATGACGGCGTCGAGCGTGGCGTCGTTCATGACTTTCTCGCCGCAGTCGGCACAGGTGTAGCTCGGGATGGGCACGCCCCAGTTGCGCTGACGGCTGATGCACCAGTCGGGACGCTGCTCGACCATGGCACCGATGCGGTTGGCCGCGTGGGCCGGATACCACTTGACGTTCTCGCGGACCTCTTTGCCAGCCTGCTCGCGCAAACCGGTCTTGTCCATCGAGACAAACCACTGGTCGGTAGCACGGAAGAGCACCGGGTGCTTGCAGCGCCAGCAGTGCGGATAACTGTGCGTGATCTTCTTCTCGAGGACCAGGGTGCCGCGCTCGCGCAGGAACTCGATGATGTGCGGGTTGGCCTCGTCGGTATCCATACCGCTGAAGGGGCCACCGGTGCCAAACTCCTCACCGGTGTAGAACTTGCCGTCGTCATCGACCGGCATGCAGATGTCGGTGATGCCCTCCTTGAGGCAGGCAAAATAGTCGTCGACGCCGTGGCCGGGCGAGTTGTGGACGATACCGGTACCGTCATCGACACCGACGTAATCGGCCAGCAGCGCCACGCCCTCAACACCGTCAAAGATTGGCTGCTTGTAGTGGATGTGGTGGAAGGTCTCGGCGGGAACCACATAGGGCTTGCCGTCGACCATAACCGGGGTGTACTCCCAGCCAAACTCCTCGCAGCACTTGGGAGCCAGGTCCTCGAGCATGACCTCGGCACGACCCTCGTGCTCAACGGCGACATACGCAGCGCCGGGCTTAAGGGAAACGGCCTGGTCGGAGGGGATGGTCCACGGCGTGGTCGTCCAAATGATAAAGTCGACCGGGCCGTCGAAGCTCTCAAGGCCGGCGGGCTTGGAGGTCATCTCAAAGCGAACGAAGATGGAGGGGCTCGTCTCGTCGGAGTATTCAATCTCGGCCTCGGCGAGTGCGGTGTGGCAGTGCTTGCACCAGTGGACGGGCTTGTGGCCGCGATAGATCATGCCCTTATCGAACATGGCCTTGAAGACCTCGATGTCGGCGGCATCATGCTGGTGATAGAGCGTCAGATAGGGGTTGTCCCAGTCGCCAAGCACGCCCAGACGACGGAAGCCGGCCTTCTGCAGTTCGATGTTCTCGACAGCGAACTCGTTGCAGAGCTCACGAATCTTGGCCGTGGGGGTCTGGTTGAACTTCTCGGTGCCGAGCTTCTCCTCGACCTTGTGCTCGATCGGCTGGCCGTGGCAGTCCCAACCAGGGACATAGGGAACCTCATAGCCCTGCATCATCCAGTAGCGGTTGATCATGTCCTTGGAGATCTTGTTCATGGCGTGGCCGATGTGGATCGGGCCGTTGGCGTACGGAGGGCCGTCGTGCAGCACGAACTTCTTGTGACCCTCGTTCTTCTTTAGAACTTGCTCGTAGACCTTGTTGTCTTGCCAGTCCTTGAGTCGCTTTGGCTCGGACTTGGAAAGACCGGCACGCATGGGAAATCCGGTTTTGGGCAGATTCATCGTCTGCTTGTACTCGTTTGCCACGGTACCCCTTTCTTGTCATGGGCGCGCACGCCCTCTGGGCACCAAAAAAGCGCCCGTCCCTACAAGCTGGGACGAAGCGCCACAAAACGGACAGTCTGCCCGTAAAAGCTCTTCGCTTAACCACCCAGCTTAGATGCCCTCGCCCGCGTATTCGCGCGCTCGCATCCGTTACTCGGCTGGCCTGTATCGACGACCATCTCGGCGATATCTACTAAGACGAGCCTGTGCGACGCGTCCGTTGGGACCGCAGCTCCGGGGTGATTTTCATCGGTCGCATGCACGGGTTCTCAGCGCTCCCCGCTCTCTGTAACATGCGGACGGCCGACTACTCGTCCCCATCAACGCTTATGCAGAGTATGCTAGCACGTTCCGCGCCGGCGAAAAACCCTCAACACTGGTTTTATACGTTCGAAATTTCTCGCGGCTGTGGACCTTCTCTAGGAGCAAAATACCTGAAAGCACTTTATCGAAAGAAAGAAGGTTGCCATGCGCACGATTGGAATGAGTGATTATACCGTTGGCGAGGATTGCTTTACCGAGCTGCCCGCCGCACTGGCCGAGTACGGAGCGACCAAGGTCGCCATCATCGGCGGCAAGCGAGCCCTGGCTGCGGCGCTGCCGGGAATCGAGGCGGCACTTGAAGGTACCGATGTCGAGGTCCTGGAGACGCGCGTCTATGGCACCAACAGTACGCGTGCCAATATCGCCAAGGTCGTGAACTCCCCTGCCTGCCAGGAAGCCGACGTGCTCATCGCATGCGGCGGCGGCAAGGCGCTCGACACCGTGAAGACCGCAGCCATCGAGCTCAAGAAGATCGTCTTTACCGTACCGACGATTTGCTCCAACTGCTCGGCCGCGACCGCCATTGCCGTTGTCTACAATGACGATGGCTCGCTCGAGGGCTATTCGTACCCCAACCGACCGGCGCACATCTTCATCAACCCCAAGATCATCGCCGAGGCACCGGCAGAGTACTTCTGGGCCGGCGTGGGCGATGCCCTGTCTAAGCAGCCCGAGGTCGAGTACGCCACGAGCGCCGGTAATTTGGAACACACCGCCGGTCTTGGCCTGGCACTCGCCCACACCTGCTCCGAGCCGCTGTTTACCTATGGCGTCCAGGGTCTTGAGGACGTGCGCCAAGACCTGTCGACCGAGGCCGTAAAGCAGATCGCGCTCGACATCGTGGTCAACACGGGCTATGTCTCGAACCTGACCAACCAAAACGATTACTACTACAACTCGAGCGTGGCGCACGCGTTCTACAATGCGACGTGCAGCATTGCGCGCGAGGGAACCTATCTGCACGGCGAGGTCGTGAGCCTGGGCGTGCTCGTGCTGTTTGCCTATACGGGCGATACCGAGAACCTTGAGCGCTACGCCGCCTTTAACAAGCAGATGGGGCTGCCCGTGACGCTGGAGCAGGTCGGCCTTACCGAGGCCGACATCCCGGCGCTGTGTGAGTATGCCCACGCCACCAACGAGTGGAAGCAGGGTAACCCGGAGCCCTTCACCGACGAGAAGTTTGCCGCCGCCATCAAGGCCGCCAACGCCTACGGCCATTCTATCCTGGCCTAACCGACCAAAACCGCCACAAAGGGGACAATACCTTTGTGGCGGTTTTTTATTGCCGTAACATGCTCGAGTCGAACTCGCTAGCCGGGATAACGCGGTAGCCGTGGCGCAGGAGCAGGTCAACGAAGACACCGTTACCTGTTGTGAGCGTGCCGCTGAAGGATCCGTCGTAGATATGGCCCACGCCGCACGACGGACTGCGATCCTGCAAAATGCACGCAACGATCTCGGACGGACCGCCCGCTTGCTCGCACATATCGAGCGCACGTTGAGCGCCCAGACGAAATTCGCGATCGACCGAGATACCCTCGCAGGTACGAACTTCTCCGTTCACAATCTCGGACGGCTTGCGCGGCGTGGGCAGGCCGCCAAAGACCTCAGGGCACACCAAGAGGACCTCGGTCCCCGTGCGCTCGCAAGCCTCGATCAGCTCTCGATGATAGTTGTCGAGCCCGTTATACTTGCAGCTCTCGCCCATTAAACAGGCGCTCACCACGATCTTCATATACAACACTCCCCACGCAAAACGCCCCATTTGAGATGGACACTCAAATGGGGCGATTGACACTGCGCAACTAGTATTACTGTTGCTTGGGCATCAGCGGATTCTCGCGCGTGAGGAGGTTCATGAACTCCTCGCCCGTGATGGTCTCCTTCTTATACAGATAACGAGCCAGCTCGTGGAGCTTAAACTTGTTCTCCTTCAGAATCTGCAAAGCGTGGTCGTGCGCATCCTCGATCAGCTTGGCGACAATCGCGTCCACGCGCTCGGCCGTACCGGGGGCGCAGGTGAGCGACGTGTCCTGATTGAGATACGCGTTCTGCACGGTACCGAGCGCCATCATGCCAAACTCGTCGGACATACCAAAGCGAGTCACCATATTACGGGCGAGCTTGGTGGCCTGCTCGATGTCGTTGGCGGCGCCGGTCGTCATCTCTCCAAAGATGAGCTCCTCGGCTGCGCGGCCACCGCAATAGACAGCGAGCTTGTCCAAGACCTCCTGGCGCGTCGTCAGGAAGCGCTCGTCCTCCTCGACCTGCATGGTATAACCAAGAGCACCGCTCGTGCGCGGCACGATGGTGATCTTCGTGACCGGCGCAGAGCCCTTCTGGCGGGCAGCGACGATGGCATGGCCGATCTCGTGATAAGAAACGACCTGCTTCTCGTGGTCGGACAGCACCGTGGACTTACGCTGTTGACCGGCAATGACGACCTCCACCGACTCCTCGAAGTCGTCCTGGGTTGCACGCTTGCGACCCTCGCGAACGGCGCGCAGGGCGCCCTCGTTGATGATATTGGCCAGGTCAGCGCCCGAGGCACCGGGCGTGGCGCGGGCAATCGCGGTCAGGTCGATCGGCGGCTCGGTCTTCACGCTCTTGGCATGCAGCTCGAGGATGTTCTTGCGGCCGGTCAGATCGGGCAGCTCAACGGGGATGCGGCGGTCAAAACGACCGGGGCGCAGTAGAGCGGGATCGAGACTGTCGGGACGGTTGGTTGCGGCAAGGACAACGATACCCTTGTGGTTATCGAAGCCATCCATCTCGGTCAGCAACTGATTGAGCGTCTGCTCGCGCTCGTCGTTGCCGCTAAAGCCGCCGCCATCGCGCTTCTTACCGATGGTATCGATCTCATCGATAAAGACGATACACGGGGCCTTTTCCTTGGCCTGCTTAAACAGGTCACGAACCTTTGCAGCGCCGCGACCAACAAACATCTCAACGAACTCAGAGCCCGAAATGCTAAAGAACGGAACACCGGCCTCGCCGGCAACAGCCTTGGCAAGCAGGGTCTTACCGGTACCCGGAGGGCCAACAAGGAGAGCACCGCGCGGCAGCTTGGCGCCGATCTCCTCGTAGCGCTGCGGCTTCTCCAGAAAGTCGACGACCTCCTTGAGAGACTCCTTGGCCTCTTCCTGGCCGGCGACGTCCTTAAAGGTCACGCCCACGTCCTTGGAGGCGATCACGCGCGCGCCGGACTTACCCAGTCCGCCGCCGCCAAAACCGCCGCCGCCAAAGTTCATCGACGGGCCGTCATCGCCCATAGCCTTCTTCATGCGGCGGTTGAGCCACCAACCGATGAGGAAGAAAATCGCCATGGGAAGAATGAGTGTGAGCAGGTAGTAGGTCATCAAACCCGAGTTCTTATCGGGAACGACCGACTCCAGCGAAGCGCCAGACTCAAGCACGCGATCGGTAAAGCCCGCATCGTTCGGCACACCGGTCGTCTTATAGGCGATGTTCTCGTCCTCGCCCTTCTTGGTGTAATAAATCGAGTAATCGTCCGTGTTGTACTCGACCTTGTCGACACTCTTCTTATCGAGCGCCTTGACAAACGTCGAGTAATCGGTCTTCGTAATCTGCTGCGTGTGACCGATGTTGGGGAACAGAACGGTCGAGAGCACGAGGTAGACGACGAAGGCGATGAGCACGTAGAGGATCATATTCCGTCTACGCTTGTTGTCATCCATCTCCATCTGCTTGAACTCCATCTACTGGGGTTGATAATGCTTTCTAGAATACCCAACCCGGACGGCGATAAACCGACGCCGGGCTCGAAAGGACAGAGATGGCATCACTGTAAGTCGGCAAGGTTCAGATTTATACGGGCGACGGCAAGGGTAAGACGACGGCTGCGCTGGGGCGCGAGAGGATGTCGAGGAACTGATTGCGATAAAGCCCGCCACCACGGAGCTCGTGCTCACCGGCCGCGGGCTGCTGCCCCTCGCGGACCTCGCCGACCTGGTCACCGAAATGCGCCCCGTCAAACACTACTTCGACGAAGGCCTCCTAGCCCGCCAAGGCATCGAATACTAATTGATCCGAAGGGGGCAGAGGAAAACGGATCATCGACATCACGACGGAGAGCAATGATCCGTTCTCCTCCGCCCCAAGGGATCATTAGGCGGTGGCGCGGCCTAGCCAGTTGCCGCTGTGGTGGTAGATGGTGAACATGGTTGCGGTGATGAGCCAGGTTACGGGGTAGACCAGCAGTAGATGCTCAAGCGACGGATCGAAGGGCATGATCGCAAACACCCAGATCACCCTCAAGACAACGGTGCCAAAGATGGTGAGCATCATAGGCTGCAAACTCACGCCGGCGCCGCGAATGGAGCCCGATGCGTTCTCGATAATCGAGAAAATCGCGTAGAACGGCGCGATAAAATGAAGGATCGTCGTGGTGTACGCCGAAATCGAAGCATCGTCGACAAACAGACGCGACAACGGACCTGAGAACACCAACAGCACGGCTGACAGGCCACCAATGAGCATAAACGACAGCACGAGCGACATATGGTAGCCCTTGCGCATGCGCTCGTAGTTGCGCGCGCCAAAGTTCTGTGCCGAGAACGTGGTGATCGACACGCCAAGCGCCTCGGTAACCATCCAGACAATGCCATCTAAGCGGCCCGAAAGACCCCACGCCGTGGTGACATCGGCGCCAAACGAGTTGACCGACACCTGAATCAAAACGTTGGAAATCGAATACGCAGCAGACTGAAAGCCAAGCGGCAGACCACATGAGATCATGCTCTTACAAATACCGCGATCGATGCCGAGCTTGGGCAACGAAAGCCGCCACGCACCCGGTGCGTGCATCATGCGAATCACGATCATCGTGGCGTTGGAGCAAATGGTCAGCGCCACCGCGATGCCGCAGCCCAGCGCCTCCATATGAAGCACGGCAACGAAGATGACATCCAACACCGCATTAACAAGGCAGCCGGAAGCGATGATCACAGCAGGCCCGCGCGTGTCGCCCACGGCGCGCAGCAATGCCGTTCCCATATTGAGCAGCAGTGCCGCAACCATCGCGGCAAAATAACAGCGAGCATAGGCCACACCCTCGGCCAATAGTTCATGCGGCGTGTTCATAAGCACCAGCATGGGCTCAACGAACACTATGCCAAGAATCGAGAAAACGATACCGCCCACCAGCGCGAGCGTCATGGCTGTATGGACCGAACGACCCAGTCGCTCATCATCGTGCTGGCCAAAATACTGACCGGTAATGACCGCGCAGCCGGCGCCGACGCCAACGCAAAAGCCAATGCAGAGCTCGGTGAGCACCATCGTGGCTTGAATGCCACCCAGCGCGAGCTTGCCGCCAAACTGGCCAACGATATACGTACCGATAAGCGTGTAGGCCTGCTGAAAAAACGAACTAAAAAAGATGGGAACGCACAGCGACAGCAGCTGTTGCCAAATGACACCCTGCGTTACATCGATAGCCGTAGATTTCTTAGCCACACGCCCTCCCCGCCAGCGTACGTCAAACAACATAACGGCAATTTAAGACCAAAGCCAATACTAGCTTAGCACCGACTGGCGGCGACCGAAACACCCCGAATTAGAGCACGGTGCGGAAAACTGCCTAGTGATACAAACCTGGCTGGTAGTGATACTCATTACTCACGTGCGGGCACAGCTGCCAAAAGGCGACGGCGCTCGCCGCGGCCACGTTGAGCGAATCGACCCCGTGCGCCATCGGAATACGCACGGCTCGGTCGCAGCCCGCAATGGTCTTGGCGCCCAAGCCAGCACCCTCGGTGCCCATAAAGATTGCCAGGCGATCAATCTCCTGCAGCGCGGGATCGTCCAACGATACGGAATCGTCCGTCAACGCCATGGCGGCACACGAAAAGCCGGCATCGTGCAGCGCCGCCAGCCCATCATGCGGCCATACGCGCGCCTCGCTGCCAATGCGCGTCCAAGGCACCTGGAAAACCGTGCCCATGCTCACGCGGGCCGAGCGACGGTACAGCGGGTCACAGCAAGTGGGGCTCACCAAAATGCCATCGACGTTCAGCGCAGCCGCCGAGCGGAAAATCGCGCCAACATTGGTGTGGTCGACAATACCCTCAAGCACGCACACGCGCACCGGACGATCCCCCGCCGCCTCGACGACGCCGCCCAAGAACTCATCAACCGGAATCTGACGCGGGCGACGGAACGCCGCCAGCGCGCCGCGCGTCACGTTAAAGCCCGTCAACTGCTCCATGAGCTCCATGGAGGCCACGAACACGGGAACCGGACCCGCTCCCTCGCGCACGACAAGCTGGTCAAACAGCGGCATCATCTGGTCGAGCCAGCGCTCGCCCAAAAGAAAGCTCACCGGCTGGTATCCGGCACGCACCGCGCGCTCGATAACCTTGGCGCTCTCGGCGATAAAGATGCCCTTTTGCGGCTCCAGCACACAGCGCAGCTCGCGCTCGGTCAGCCGCACGTAGGCATCGAGCCGCTCGTCCTCGAGCGAATCAATTCGCAGAACCTCAACGGCATCAGTCATAGCAGCCAGCCCACACCCTTCTTTACAGCACATCTATACCAAACGAGGCGACGCTAAGCGCCGCCCCATGCATTCAATCAACCCGATGATACCGTTCACGCCAGACGATTTACGCCTCAACGCGATGATACGTCACGAACTCATAATCGACGCCCTCGTCACCCTCACCGGCGGCAATCGTCGCGACCCCGCTACGCTGCGCAATCTCCCACGCGGGATCGGCGTCCAAGTCGGGAAAGTACGTGTCCACGGGATGGACGCAGTGGTTATGAGTGACCTCGGCCTCCACGCAGTACGGCAAAAACTGCCGATAGACATCGCCGCCACCGATCACCCAGGCAACGAGCTCATCGGCAACCGCAGAGAGCGCTTCGTCAACGCTATGCACCACGTCGACGCCCTCGGGGGCAAAGCTCTCGTCGCGGGTAAGCACAATATTGCGGCGGTTCTTGAGCGGACGCCCGCCGGGAAAACTCAGCAGAGTCTTGCGCCCCATAATGACCGGGCAACCTTTGGTGCACGCCACAAAATGGCGCATGTCAGCACGATTGGACACCACCATGTCGCCCTCGCACCCAATGCCCCAATCGTCACACACGGCGACGATAGCAGATAGCTTACACGTCATGAGCACCACCTACACCGCAATGGGAATGTTCTTGACCTGCGGGCCGTGCTCATAGCCCTCGACGATCAGGTCATCGGTCGTAAACGCATAGAAGTCATGCACATCGGGGTTGAGCGTTACCTTGGGTGCCGCAAACTGCGGACGCTCGATAAGCTCGCGGACGATATCGACATGACGATCATAGATATGGGCGTCGGCGATCACGTGCAGCAGCTCACCGGGAATCATATCGACCGACTGCGCGACCATCATCAGCAAAATGGCGTACTGGCACACGTTCCAGTTGTTCGCGGCCAAAATGTCCTGGCTGCGCTGGTTGAGAATCATGTTGAGCGTCGGCTTGTCGTCCTGAGGACGCTGCGTCACGTTATAGGTCACGCCATAGGCGCACGGATAAAGGTGCATCTCGGACAGATCGCTAAACACGTACGTATTGGTCATAATGCGACGACTATACGGCGTGTGCTTGAGGTCGTACAGTACGCGGTCCATCTGGTCGAAGTCGCCCTCGGCGTAATGGCTCTTCTGACCAATCTGATAGCCGTAGGCTTTACCGATGGAACCGGTCTCATCGGCCCACTCATCCCAGATATGGCTGTTGAGGTCATGCACGTTATTGGACTTCTTTTGATAGATCCACAGAATCTCGTCCATGGCAGACTTAAGCGCCGTACGACGCAGGGTGAGCGCGGGGAACTCCTCGCGCAGATCATAGCGCGCCGTGACACCAAAGTTTTTAATGGTATAGGCAGGGGTGCCGTCCTCCCACACCGGGCGGACCTTTTGGCCCTCGGTGGTGGTGCCATGGTCCAAGATATCGCGGCACATGGTTACAAACTGTTGATCAGCTTTGCTCATTGACCCTCCTGTCAGTCGCCTACAAGCGAGATTCATTGTAGCCCAGGCGCACGTGGCCCCACAGCCCAAACATAAGCCCTCATTTTCTGACATATGCCAGAAATTCCTTGCGCAAATCCGCACGTTCGCTATTCTATTGTTGACATATGTCAGATTTGGAGAGTGTATGGCTGGAAGACGCGAAAAACTGCGCCGCGTCGGGATCATCCCCGAATATCGCGGCTTTACCCCCGATGGCCTTGCCAGCGGAGACGCTATCGATATGACGGTCGATGAGCTCGAAGTACTGCGCCTGTGCGATCTGGAGGGTCTCAATCAGGAGGCCGTCGCCCTGCACATGGGCATCGCCCGCGCCACGGTGGCGGCAATCAGCAGTCGCGCGCATCGCAAGGTGGCAAACGCGCTGGTCAATGGACGGGCGATTGTCATCGAGGGCGGCAATATCGCATACTCCCCCATCACCACGACAATGGCCGCATGGCCAGCAAAGGAGGTCGACACCATGAGGGTGGCAACCACGTACGACAACGGCAACATCTTTATGCACTTTGGCCGCAGCGAGCAGTTCAAAATCTACGACATTCAGGACGGCAAGGTGCTCAACGAGCAGGTCGTAGGCACCGGCGGCACCGGCCACGGCGCCTTGGCAGGCCTGCTTGCCAACGGTGGCGTTGATACGCTCATTTGCGGCGGTATCGGCGGTGGCGCTATCAACGCGCTTGCTCAAGCCGGCATCACGGTCTATGCGGGCGCCCAGGGCAGCTGCGATGCCTGCGTCGAGGCCCTCATTGCCGGCACGCTCGCGCAGACCGGCGAGGCCACGTGCGGCTGCCACGGACATGACCACGAGCACGCCCATGAGCACGGCGAATCCTGTGGTTGCCACGGCCATCACGAGCACGAGGGCCACGAGGGCTGCGGCTGCCACTAGCGGCACATACCCCGGCGCCAGCACGCTTCCGTGCGTGCGACAACCTGCGAACGAACGGCGAAGGCCGCCTGGAGTACCATCCAGGCGGCCTTCGCCATACACGACTCAACCAGTCGTTATTTCTTATTGCGCATCTGCGCTTCCATCTGGCGCAGCAGGTCCATATCGGACTTAGGGCCGCCCGTTCCCAAGCCGCCCATGCCGCCCAGACCCATGGCATCCAGACCGGGAATATTGGGCATGCGCATCTTCTTGCCCTTCTTACCCTTTTTGCCCTTCTTGCCGCCGGCCTGCGCCTGATTGGCCATCGTGCGCATGCGGCCCATCATCTTGTTCATCTCGCCCCACTGCTTCATAAGGTTGTTAACCTCGGTGGGGGTCACACCAGCGCCCTTGGCAATGCGGGCACGGCGCTGACCGTTGATGATGGAGGGACGCAGTCGCTCCTCCTTGGTCATCGACATGATGATGGCCTCGTTCTTGTCAAAGATGCCCTCGTCCAGGTTGCCGCCCATCTGGTTGAGCGCGCGCTGACCACCGGGAAGCATGCCCAGAATGCCCTTCATGCCGCCCATCTTCTTGACGGCCTTCATCTGGTCGAGCATGTCGTTCATGGTAAAGCCCTCGCGCAGCATGCGCTCGGCGGCCTCGAGCTGCTCGGCATCGGCGGCCTCCTGGGCCTTCTCGATAATGCCGACGACATCACCCATGCCCAAAATGCGCTTGGCCATGCGGTCGGGGTAGAACGGCTCCAGCGAATCAGGCTTCTCGCCCATGCTCACGAACTTGATGGGCTTGCCGGTCACCTGGCGCACGGAAAGTGCGCCGCCGCCACGGGCGTCGCCGTCGAGCTTGGAGATGATCACGCCGTCAAAGTCGGTGCGCTCGGCGAAGGTCGAGACGACGTTGACAATATCCTGGCCGGTCATGGCATCGACGACCATCAGCACCTGATCGGGCTTGACGGCCTTCTTGATGTCCACGGCCTCCTGCATCATCTGCTCGTCGATCTGCAAACGACCGGCGGTATCGACGATGACCACGTCACGCAGGTGGTCGACGGCCTCCTGAATGGCGCCCTTGGCGATGTCGACCGGGTGCGCACCGTCGCCGCGGAAGACCGGCACGCCGATCTCGCCACCGAGCGTGGCAAGCTGGTCGGCAGCGGCGGGACGATAGACGTCGCACGCGGCGAGCAGCGGCGAGCGACCCTGCTTCTTGAGCAGGTAGGCCAGCTTTACGGCCGCCGTGGTCTTACCGGAGCCCTGAAGGCCCACGAGCATGATGACGTTGGGAATGCGGTTGCTAAAGACGAGCTTGCTCTCGGTGGAGCCGAGCATCTCGGTAAGCTCGTCGAGCACGATCTTGACGACGTTTTGCGCCGGCGACAGCGACTCCATGACCTCGGCGGTCATGCAGCGCTCCTTGGTCTTGGCGACAAACTCCTTGACGACCTTAAAGTTGACGTCGGCCTCGAGCAACGCCATGCGAATGTCGCGCATGGCAGAGGTGATATCGGCCTCGGTCAGTTTACCCTTGCCGCGCAGGCGGTCAAATGTGTCGTTGAGGCGATCGCTCAGAGAATCAAACACTAGTCACTCCTTAGTTGGACTCGCCCACCAGGGCGCGGCAGAAATCTTTGGCATTAAACTCCTGCAGGTCATCGACCTGCTCACCCACGCCGATGCGCAGGATCGGGAGCTTGAGCTTCTCGGCCACGGCCATGGCGATACCGCCCTTTGCCGTGCCGTCGAGCTTTGTCATGATAATACCGTCCAGGCCAAGCGCCTCGTTAAACTCGAGCGCCTGGTTCAGACCGTTTTGGCCCGTCGCGGCATCGATCACAAGCACGACCGAGACCGGCATGGGACCGGCGGCCATATTGGCGGCGCGCTTGCGCGTCACGTTGACCACCTTGGCAAGCTCGCGCATGAGCTCGGGGCTCGTGTGCAGGCGGCCGGCGGTATCGATAAGCACCAGGTCGCTGCCACGCTTATCGGCCTCGTCGAGCACGTCGTAGCAAACGCTTGCCGGGTCGGAGCCGCGATCGCGCTTGATGACGGGAACGCCGGCGCGCTGGCCCCACACATCAAGCTGCTCGATGGCGGCGGCGCGGAAGGTGTCGGCCGAACCGATCACCACGTTCTTGCCGCGGGCAGCCATGGCGCTCGCGATCTTACCGACCGTAGTGGTCTTGCCGGCACCGTTGATGCCCACAAACAGCACGCAGCTCGGCGTATCGGAGAACGGATCGCGCTCGATGGGCACAAAGTGCTGCTCAAGCTGCTCGGCCAGGGCGCGACGGAGTTGCGGGGCGGTCTTGAGGTTCTTCTTGGCCGCGGCATCGCGTAGGTCATCGGAGACCTGAATGGCGACCTCGGCACCCATGTCACCCATGACGAGAGTGTCCTCAAGGTCCTCCCAAAAGTCCTCGTCGACCTCGCCGCCAAAGTAGAAGACCTCGTTAAGGGCCTCGCGGCTGCGCTCAAGTCCGCGCGAGAGAGCGTCAAAGAATCCCATTATGCATTCACGACCTTTCCGGTTTCGCGATCGAGTTTTTGCGAGACGACGCGACTGACGCCGTCGGCTTGCATCGAGACGCCATAGAGGACGTCAGCGTCCTCCATAGTACGGCGCTGATGCGAAATGACCAAGAGCTGCGTATCGGAACGCAACACATCGAGCGCGCCGATGAGCTTGGACAGGTTGGCGTCATCAAGCGCCGCCTCGACCTCGTCCAGCACATAGAACGGCACCGTGCGCGTGCGGTACACGGCAAAGAGCAGGGCGAGCGCCGTCAGACTCTTCTCGCCACCCGACATGAGCATCATCTTGGTAATGCGCTTGCCGCGCGGCTGCGCCACGACCTCGATACCTGTCTCGGCAGGATGCTCGGGATCGGTCATCTCCAGATGAGCCTGACCGCCCGGGAAGAGCATAGCGAAGATCTCGCGGAAGTTCGCGTCGACCTTTTCAAACGTCACCAGGAAGGCCTTCCGCATCTTGCGATCAATGGCCACCGTGATCTTGGTAAGCGCCTTGCGCGCGCTCTCCAGATCGGCCAGCTGCTCCTCGATGTAGTCGGCGCGGCGCTTGAGCTGCTCGTACTCCTCCATGGCAACTTGGTTCACAGGACCAAGGTTGTTGATCTGGCGCACAAGCTGGTTGAGTTCGCGCTCGGCGGCATCGCGGTCCGTGGGAGCAGGAAGCATGAGCGCTTCCTCGAGTACCGTGGTGCCATCGGCGGTAATGGCCTTGATGGCCGCCTCGACCTGAACCTCGAGCTTGCCGCGCGCAACCTTGAACTCATTTTGCGTCGCCGTGGCGGCATCAACCCGCTCCTTGGCACGGGCAACCTCCGCCTTGGCATCCTCGATGGTCTTCTTGAGCGAAGCGGAGTCCGCCTCTTCCAGAGAGGCCTGGTCACGCAGGCGCGCTGCCCAATCCGATGCGCGTTCCAACAGGGCAGAATAGCGTTCGTGCATGGGGTCGACGCGCAGGCGCAGCAGTTCGAGCGAGCGCGAAGCCTGGCGTGTTCCGCGGATACGGCGGTCGATGCCCTCCAAGCGATGCTCCAGGTCGGGCACGCGGCCCTTCAGCGAACGCAGGCGCTCGCTCGTCTGGGCCAGGCGCACCTTGGCATCGGCGAGCTTACCGGCGGCCTCGGAATCGTCACGGCGAACGCGGTCGAGTTCGTCGTTGGCCTCGGCAATCTGCAAGCCCAGGTCGCTTGCCTGTGCACGCGCCTCGTCACGCGAACGGGTGAGCTCGTCAACGCGCGGGCGCGCAGCGCGAACGGCTTCGGAGGCCTGCTCGCGGCGCTTGGAGATGCGCACGCGCTCGACCTCGGCATTGTTGGCGCTTTGCTCCAAGCGGCCGATCTCGGAGAGCAACGAGCGGCGCTCGCCCTCAAGACGGGC
>DBEZXW010000036.1:0-24069 GCA_048291725.1 Collinsella sp.
CAGAACGGCGCCATGATCTCCATGACCACCGAGAAGGCCGTTGCCTACGCTCTGGGCACGCTGCAGGAGCGCGGCCAGCTGTTTGTTGAGCCGGGCACCGAGTGCTACGAGGGCATGATCGTGGGCGAGCGCAGCAAGGCCGGCGACATGGTCGTCAACATCGCCCGTACCAAGAACCTGGGCAACCAGCGTTCCTCGACCTCCGATATCTCCGTTCAGCTGGTGCCGCCCCGCACCTTCTCGCTGGAGGAGGCGCTGGAGTACATCGCCGACGACGAGCTGGTCGAGATTACCCCCAAGAACATCCGCCTGCGCAAGCGCCTGCTCAACGCCACCGACCGCAAGAAGGCCGCCGTCCGCGCCGGCCAGGTCAACAAATAAGCGCTGGACTTTATAGCGTCTAACAAGAAAGGGCGTCGACCGTAATGGTCGGCGCCCTTTTTGTGCATAGGGACTGAGCTGGTCTGCACCACCACAAAGGTGCCTGGTCCCTTTGTGGTGGTTGGCGGCTAAGCGGTGGGGAGTCCTGGCGTGTTAGCCGGCTGCTGCGGCTTGACGCGGGCGTTGCGCCAGATGATTTGGATGATGTAACCGAGCATAAAGACAAAGGCCACGCCGCTGATGAAGTCACCTACGAGGGGAAGCCCCGTGAGGGCGCCTGCGATTACGCCGCCCACGGCTGCCATGGCGTAGCGGTTTTGGTTGTGTCCAACCATGCGGGCGATCGCGCACCCCGCAAAGGCACTCGACATCAACGCGATGCCGATAACGCCGCACAAGAGGGTTCCGGCAAGCGACAGACCAGCGATAGAGATAATCAGCAGTAGGACGGCGGGGACGATAGCAATCGTGCCCAGAAGACCGCTCACCCACAGGGGCATGGAGCGCTGGTGGAGCATGCCGGCGGCGCTGGCGGTCGCGCGCGGAAAGATGAGCTCGAGCAGCAGAGCGACAAAGCAGGTCGAGAGTGCCGCGGCGACGATACCGCCGATGACATCGTTAACGGTGGAAGTATCCTCGTTCTCGGTGCGGTCGATCTTGAGCGCACCGACCTCGGCTCCCGCGGCGCGCTCGGGGTCCTCGGAGACGTGCGCGTTCACGGTGCCGGTGATGTGGGCGTTCTTGCCCAGGATGAGCTTGTCGGCCCAAACCTCGACATCGCCCTTGACGGTGCTATCGATGGTCACCGTGTCGCCCGCAAGCGCTGCCGACTTGGTAGAGCCGCGCAGGGCAACCGTCTCGCCTATCGCATAGAAACAGTTGGCGGTGCTGTCGGAATTGAGCACGACATGCTGACCGACGACCGTGACGCTGCCATCAACCGTGGTCTTGGCAACATCGATGGTGCGTGCCGCCAGACGGACGGCGCCGCCCACCGTGCAGTCGCGAATTGAGAGGGTATCGCCCGCGGCGATGATATCGCGGTCGATGGACGTATCGTCCAAGTTGAGGGCCTGACCTGCCCAGTACAGGTCACCTTCGACGCCGGACGGATTGGCGTCATTGTCGGTCGCAAGTACGTTGCCTGCGGTGTCCGTGCCGGCGAACGACGCCGTGGGAAGTGCGGTGAGCGCCAGCGCGATGAGCGCGAACAGGATGGTGATGCGGCCCCATGCTTTACGGCGCTGGGTCAACGGGAATTGATTACAGGGCATAGTGAATCCTTCGTCAGATGCTCGATATGCATCTAACAGGGTACCCAACGCGTGGGCGCTCTAAAAGAACCTCTCGGTTGCATTTCGAAGGATGAGGCCGCGCAATCTACTTTTTGCGGTGCAAAAAGCGTGCGATGTCTTCCTCGGTGGGGCTTTTGATGTCAAAGCGCAGCGAGAGCCAGCGCAGACCCATGGTCACGACAACGCATACGACCAGCGCGGCGACATTGCTCATGATGCCGCTCATAACGAGACACACATAGCTTGTCGATCCGGCGATGGCCGCGATGGCATAAAAGTTAGTGCGTTGGAAAATGCCCGGAACCACGCCCATAAAGCCGTCGCGCAACATGCCGCCGCCCACCGCGGTGAAAAAGCCCATCATGATGCATACGGCCGGCGCAAAGCCATAAACCAGTGCTTTGTCCGCTCCGGTGGCGGCGTAGATGCCGACCGAGATGATGTCGAGCAATGGGATGAGTTTCTCGGGTTTATCGACGATTGCCGGGAATATGTAGATGATGGCCGCCGTGGCGATGGAGAGTGGCAGCGCCATCGGCTGGTTGAGGATGTAGACGTTGCCCACCTGCAGCGTCATGTCGCGCAAGAGACCGCCGCCCAGACCGCAGACCACCGCGAGCGCGACCGCGCCCACCAGGTCGAGCTTGTGCTCGCGCGCAACCAGTACACCCGAGATCGATGCAGCGACAACAGCGAACATCTCGAGCCAAAATGGAATAGCGACCATGGCATCCGAGGCATGTGAGGTAACGGTTATGGCGGCGACGACGGGCAAGATGGGGTCCTTTGGATTGTGGGTTTAGACAATGCCCGTACATAGTACATGGTTGGCGGGCGTGGCGACCCTATTGCTCGGTAAACGGTTGGGACTGGGTGGGGGCGTAGGTACCAAACGTGTACGTCAGCCTTCAAAGATGTCGAAAAATGTCGGTTTTGGAGGGTGACGTACATGTTTGGGGATCTGGGTTGATGCTGAACGCGATGGGGGCGTGGTTGAATAGGAGGGATGTCCAAATTGTGAGCGGAGCTCAAAATTTATCCGGTCGGCTTACGCCGACCGCGCTGCGCTAAAAACGCGCTACGGGCGCGTTTTCTTTACGCTTTGCGCCCTGGCGGGTTCGAATCCCTTCTCCTTCGCCGTATTTGTTTGTAAGGGACTCAAAACAAAAAAGCTCCCGTTGTTGGGAGCTTTCTCAACCAAAATGGCGGAGGAGGAGGGATTCGAACCCTCGTGACCTTATACAGGCCAAACGGTTTTCGAGACCGCCGCATTCAACCACTCTGCCACCCCTCCGCGTGGGGTAAAACAAAGCAGGCTCGAAGGCCTGCTTTGGAATTAACTGGCGGAGAGTCAGGGATTTGAACCCTGGAGACGCTTTTGACGCCTACACGATTTCCAATCGTGCTCCTTCGGCCACTCGGACAACTCTCCGTTAAATGCGAAAGTCAGTATACACGAGGAATCGCAAAGTGCAAACAGAAAAGTTGGCATTTTTTAAAACGCTTTGCCGCGCTTGGCGTTGCAGTGGGGTTTGAGGTGCCAAAAAACGGCTTCCGACCAGCGTGGTTGATCAACTCAATTGTTCAAAAGGGGTATTCATAAGCGACTTGGCGATGAATTTAAAAATCTTTGGATGGTGCTGTGGACCACTGGTATGCATTTCGCGACCACAGCCTTGTACCCGTTGACCTGCGGCTTAGCTCAGCTTGTCCCCACGGCACCGTATCTTGTCCACAGATCCGTCAAGCTCTTGGTCGGCATTTGGTTGGAATGTGCATGAAACGTCGTGCGAGTATGGGCATATGTGGAGGTCATGAGGTTGTAGCTGCATATTCTTGCAGCCTGGGAGGTTGAAAGATATTATTACCAAGTCTTTTCCTGCTTCAGGCGCACCTTCACGACCTGAAGCCACATTTGCCCAGAGGAGGTGACAATATGAAGGCTTATGAACTGCTGTTCTTTGTTGACCCGTCGCTCGACCCCGAGACTCGTCTCGCTGTTATGAAGCGTATCGATACCACGATCGCTGAGGGCGCTGGCAAGGTCGACTCCGTTGACGAGTGGGGCAAGCGCAAGCTCGCCTACGAGATCAACGACCTCACCGATGGTGACTACACCCTCATCAACTTCCACGCAGATCCTACCCAGATCGCCGAGCTTGATCGCGTCCTGCGCATCACCGACGCTGTGGTCCGCCACATGATCGTCCGTCGCGACGACCAGGAGTAAGACTGTCGTTTTGGACTGGGCTTGTGCCCCAAGAGGAAGTAGTGAGTTATGAGCATCAATCGAGTGAACATCACTGGTAACCTCACCCGCGATCCCGAGCTGCGCGCCACCGCCGGCGGAACCCAGGTTCTGTCCTTTGGCGTCGCCGTGAACGATCGTCGCCGCAACGCGCAGACTGGCGAGTGGGAGGACTATCCCAACTTTGTCGACTGCACCATGTTCGGCACCCGCGCCGAGGCCGTGAGCCGTTTCCTGGCAAAGGGAAACAAGGTCGCGATCGAGGGCAAGCTGCGCTACAGCTCTTGGGAGCGCGACGGCCAGCGCCGGAGCAAGCTTGAGGTCATCGTCGATGAGATCGAGTTTATGAGCTCCCGTGCTGGCCAGGGTGGCTACGATCAGGGCGGTTACGCCCCCGCAGCTCCCGCGCCCGCAGCACGTCCTGCCGCACCGGTGGCTACGCCGCCCGCGGTCGACGTCTACGATGAGGACATCCCGTTCTAAGGGTTGTTCACCTATTTTTGAGTGAGAGGCGGCTTCGGTTCGCCGAAGTTGCCAAATGAAAGGTATTTTGACATGGCTAATGATTTTTCTGCACGTCAGCCGCGTCGTAAGTACTGCCAGTTCTGCAAGGAGAACACTGAGTTCATCGACTATAAGGACACTCAGCTTCTCCGTAAGTACATGACCGACCGTGGCAAGATCAAGCCCCGTCGCGTCACTGGCGCTTGCACGCAGCATCAGCATGACATCGCCAACGCCATCAAGCGCGCCCGCGAGATGGCTCTCCTGCCGTATACCGTCCCCGTGGTTTCCTCTCGTGGCAACCGCGACCGCGGCTAAGAAGGGAGACACATCATGAAGGTTATTCTTCTCGATGAGATCAAGGGCAAGGGCGGCGAGGGTGACGTCGTAGAGGTCGCTCAGGGTTACGCTGAGAACTTCCTGTTCCCCAAGAAGCTCGCTGTTGCCGCCACCAAGGGCAACCTCAAGCAGCTTGACGAGCGTCGCAACAACATCGCCAAGCGCGAGGCCGTCCGTCTGGCTACCGCCAACGAGACCAAGGCTGCCTTCGAGGGCAAGACGGTCACCGTTGACGTCAAGGTCGGCGACGAGGGCATCCTCTTTGGCTCCGTTACCGCCGCTATGATCGCTGATGCCATCAAGGCTCAGCTCGGTATGGACATCGACCGTAAGCGCGTCGAGCTCGGTAAGCCCATCAAGGTTGCCGGTGCCCACACCGTTGCCATCTCGCTGTACCGCGAGATCAAGGCCGAGGTTGTCGTTCTCGTCGGCGTTACCGCCGAGGAGCTCGCTGCCGAGGCTGAGGTCGAGGAGGCCGAGACCGCCGAGGTCGAGACTGAGGCTGCTGCCGAGTAGCATTTGCTGCAACGCAACAATCTTGTTCTAAGAAGGGCGCTCTGGGAAACCAGGGCGCCCTTTTGTTTTTTGCGCTGAGTGAGTGTCATGGTGAACGTTGCGTCGAAGTCCTATATACAGGACCGTTCATCCGTTTGGTTCGGTGATGATTGGCGGCGCGCGGCGCGTTTTGGGACCGTGGCTGATACTATGGATGCTCGCAAGCGATATGAATGAGGATGCTCATGGCATATGACGATAGGGAGACCGGGCTGACGGTTGAGGACCGCGGCTCAAAGTTGGGTCTTCCCCAAAACCAAGATGCAGAGGCCAATGTACTGGCCGCTATGCTGCTATCGCCCGAGGTGGTCGAAGAGGCCCAGGTCGAGCTGCAGCCCGATGACTTCTACCGCCCCATTCATAAGACCATCTATACCGCGATGGTCGATATGTACAACAGCCGCATTCCCATCGACTCTATCTCGCTGATCGATTACCTGCGAAGCATCAACAAGCTCGATGCCGTGGGTGGCGAAGCGTACATTTTGGAGTTGATGGGTCAGACCCTGTCGCTCGTGAACTGGCAGCACCATGCCGCCATCGTCCGTCGCGACTCGATGCTGCGCGAGCTGATCGGCGCCACCAACGAGATTAACGCGCTGGCCTATAACGCCCCCACCGACACCAAAGAGGTCGTGGAGCTGGCCGAGAGCAAACTGCTCAAGGTCACGGCACGCGAGGTCAAGTCGAGCTACAAGACGCTGACTGAGTTTATGGTCGAGGCCTATAACGAGGCCGAGGAAGTGTGCCAGGCCGGTGGCAAGGCTGCGGGCGTGCCCACGGGCTTCCCGTCGCTCGACCGCATGCTCATGGGCTTCCGCGAGGGTCAGCTCATCATCATCGGCGCCCGTCCTGCTGTAGGTAAGACGTCGTTCGCTCTGAACCTGGCGCTCAACGCTGCCGCTGCTGGTTATACCGTCGGCTTCTTCTCGCTGGAGATGTCGGGCAAGGAAATTGCCCAGCGTCTGATTTGCGCCTACGCCATGATCTCGATCAGTGACTTCCGCATGGGCCGCATTAGCCCCGAGCAGTGGGCCAATATCAACGAGGCCACGCAGACCTTGTCCAAGCTCGATATTCTGAT
This sequence comes from Collinsella sp., assembly GCA_048291725.1. Classification (GTDB taxonomy): domain Bacteria; phylum Actinomycetota; class Coriobacteriia; order Coriobacteriales; family Coriobacteriaceae; genus Collinsella. Next base: position 6,407 of record DBEZXW010000036.1, read on the forward strand.
TGACGATACGCCCGGCACCACAGTGACCGAGATTCGCGCCAAGAGCCGCCGAATGCTCCATAACAAGGAGAAGGCAATCATCATTCTGGACTACCTGCAGCTGGTGAGTCCTCCGCCGGGACGCCGCTCCGAGAGCCGTACCGTCGAGGTTTCGGAGATGTCGCGTGGTCTGAAGATCATGGCCAAGGAGCTCAAGATCCCGCTCATCGCGCTGTCGCAGCTTTCGCGTCAGGTTGAATCCCGTACCGGCAAGCGCCCGCAGCTTTCCGACCTTCGTGAATCGGGCTCCATCGAGCAGGACGCCGATATCGTTATGTTCTTGGACCGCTCCGCCGACGAGGCCGAGGCCTCGCGCGACGATCGACCCGACGAGGGCGTCACGCGTATCGTCGTGGCCAAGAACCGTTCGGGCCCGATCGGCGACGTCGACCTGATGTTCCTGCCGGCATCCACCAAGTTCTATGAGCTTGATGGGGCACATGCCGAGGAGTAGGACAGGCGCCCGTTGCACGGGTATACTGGGAATGTTTTGTGCTTCTGCGTGCCGGCGTGGCGCGTAGACAGTCCATGAATGTAAGGAGTAAACATGCCGTCAACCGTTTTGGTCGGTGCCCAGTGGGGCGATGAGGGCAAGGGTAAGATTTGCGACCTAGTCGCCGGCGACTTCGATGCCGTCGTGCGCTACTCGGGCGGCAACAACGCCGGTCACACCATCGTCGTCAACGGCAAGAAGTACGGCCTGCACCAGGTGCCCTCCGGCATCATGTATTCCGACCACGTGTCGGTGATCGGTAACGGCTGCGTCGTCAACCCCAAGGTTGTCCTTGAGGAGATCGATATGTTCGAGGCCGACGACATCACCACCAAGAACCTCAAGATTAGCGGCAACGCGCATGTCATCATGCCGTACCACATCGATCTGGATGGCGCCTTTGAGCAGAAGCTCGGCAAGAAGAACATCGGTACCACCAAGCGCGGCATCGGTCCGTGCTATCAGGACAAGATGGCCCGCATTGGCCTGCGCATGCAGGACATGCTGGACGAGGCGCTGTTCCGCGACAAGCTGGAGACCGCTCTCGCCCGCGTGAACCCCGAGCTCGAGCTCATCTACAACCTGCCCACCTACACCGTGGACCAGATTTGCGACGAGTACCTGCCGATGGCCGAGCGCCTGCGTCCCTACATCACCGAGACGAGCCTGCTGCTCAACAACATGATCGATGAGGGCAAGAACCTGCTGTTTGAGGGCGCCCAGGCGACGCTGCTCGACATCGACCACGGCACCTATCCGTACGTGACGTCTTCCAACTGCACCGCCGGCGGCGCCATTACCGGTTCCGGCGTCGGCATGAAGAACGTCGACCGCGTGCTGGGCGTCATGAAGGCCTATATCACCCGCGTCGGTTCGGGCCCCATGCCCACCGAGCTTTCCTATGAGTCCGAGGCCGGTCACACGCTGACCGAGGAGGGCTATGAGTACGGCGTGACCACCGGTCGCCGTCGTCGCTGCGGCTGGTTCGACGGCCCCATTGCCAACTACGCCTCGCGCGTCAACGGCCTCACCGATATCGCCATGACCAAGCTCGACGTGCTTTCGGCCTTCGACACCATCAAGGTGTGCGTGGCCTACGACGTCGATGGCGAGCGCTATACCAGCGTGCCCGAGCATCAGGTTCGCTTTGAGCACGCCAAGCCCATCTACGAGGAGCTTCCTGGCTGGAAGTGCGATATCACCGGCTGCCGCAGCTTTGAGGAGCTGCCGCAAGAGGCTCAGGACTACGTGGCGTTTATCGAGGATCTGGCACACACCCGCGTGACGTTCATTGGCGTTGGCGCTGGTCGAGAGCAGATCATCAACCGATTCTGGAAGTAATCGGGACTATTTGGTTATTGCGATATACCCCTTTGCAGCCCGGACGGGCGGCCGAGGGGTATATTTGCTTGCAAAGGGCTCGCGCGGAGCGGGCCGTTAATCCATAGAGGAGGCACCCTTGAAGGCGGACACTCAAACCATCGACATCCTGTTGTTGGGCAGCGGCGGCCGTGAGCATGCTTTGGCAGCTAAGCTCGCAGCATCACCGCGCGCCGGCAAGCTCTACATCGCGCCGGGTAACGGCGGCACCGCGAGCTGCGGCGAGAACGTTGTTCTCGACGACTGCGATCCTGCGGCCGTGGCGGCGTTTGCTCAGAGCCACGGATGCGGACTCGTGGTAATTGGCCCCGAGGCTCCGCTCGTGGCGGGCGTGGCCGACGCCGTGCGCGCGGCGGGTATTCCCTGCTTTGGCCCGGGTGCCGAGGGTGCCCGTATGGAGGGCTCCAAGCTATTCTCCAAGCAGCTCATGGAGCGTGCCGGCATTCCGACGGCCGCCTACGGCTCGTTCACCGACGAGGCTTCGGCTCTCGCCTACGTGCGCGAGCAGGGCGCACCGCTGGTCGTGAAGGCTGACGGCCTGGCCGCAGGCAAGGGCGTCATCGTGGCGACCGAGCTCGAGCAGGCCGAGGAGGCCGTGCGCGAGTGCTTTGGCGGCACCTTCGGCGATGCCGGCAACACCGTGGTCATCGAGGAGATGCTGACCGGCCCCGAGTGCTCGCTGCTGGCCTTTACCGACGGCAAGACCGTGCGCCCCATGGCCACCTCGCAGGACCACAAGCGCGCGCTCGAGGGCGACAAGGGTCCCAACACCGGCGGCATGGGCGTCTACAGCCCGGTGCCCATCGTGACTGACGAGGAGCACGCCACCATGGTGGCGGTCATGGAGCAGACCGTGGCCGAGCTCGCTGCCGAGGGCATCGACTACCGCGGCTGCCTGTACGGCGGCTTTATGCTCACACCCGCCGGCCCCAAGGTGCTGGAGTTCAACGCCCGCTTTGGCGACCCCGAGACGCAGGTCGTGCTTCCGCGCCTTAAGAACGACCTGGTCGAGGTCATGCTGGCTTGTGCCAACTGCGAGCTCGATCAGATTGAACTCGACTGGCGTGACGAGTGGGCCGTGGCCGTTGTCCTGACGAGTGCGGGCTACCCCGGCAGCTACGAGAAGGGCAAGGTCATCACCGGTATCGCCGATGCCGAGGCCATGGAGAACGTGACCGTGTACCACGCGGGCACTGCCGTGGTGGACGGCCAGCTCGTGACCAATGGTGGCCGCGTGCTTGCCGTGACCGCTCTGGGCGACACGTTCGAGAACGCTCGCAACCTTGCCTACGAGGCCTGCGAGAAGATTGATTTTGAGGGCAAGACCCTGCGTCACGACATCGGCCTGCGCGCGCTGCGCGGCCGCGACGCCTGGGATGCCTAAAGTCCGAGAGGAATGAGACGGATGGACGAGAAGAACGAAGAGCTCGTGGACGCGCAGATCGTCGAAGAGGACAGCCGCATGTATGGGCACGCCGAGGGCGAGCCTGGTGGCGAGGTCTCTGACGAGCCGGCGCTGGTGCTGGGCGATGACGACCCGCACGATGCCGAGCTGCACGAGAAGATTCTTTCGGAGGAATGCGCCTGGAAGGGCAAGATCCTCGACGTCCACCGTCTTGAGGTTGAGCTGCCCAACGGTCATCGCAGCGCCCGCGATATCGTTCGCCATCCGGGTGCGGCGGCCGTTGTGGCACTGACCGAGAGCGGCAAGATCGTACTGGTGCGTCAGTACCGCACCGCCATCGACCGCGTGACGGTCGAGATTCCCGCCGGCAAGCTCGATCCAGGCGAGGACCCGCTCGATTGCGCCAAGCGCGAACTGCACGAGGAGACGGGCTTTAGGGCTGGTCGTATTCGCTTTTTGACGTCGATTGTCACGTCCTGCGGTTTTTGCGATGAGATTATCCACATCTACTTGGCTACCAAGCTCGAGTTTGATGCGCCCAACCCCGATGATGACGAGTTTGTCAACGTGGACCTGGTGCCGCTGCACGAGCTGATCGACGCCGTGCTCGACGGCAAGATCGAAGACGCCAAGACCGTCGTGGGCGCCTTGGCCTGCGATAGCATCGCGCACCGCCTTGGGGGCACGGAACTCTAGGTTACGCGGTTTTGCCAAACCGCGTAACGAGTCGACGCTGCAAACGCCCCTAAGCGGCAATCTGCCTTTCAATCGTCGCTCGCGTACCGAAGTACGCGTCGCTCCTCTTTCAAGGCACCTTGCTCGCTTAGGGACGTTTTCGCTGACGTTGCTAGAACATCGGCGTTATGTTTGTTGGGACGCTTTGTTTTCAGCCCGACCGGCTCAACCGGATTTATCACGCTATTTATTTCTCTTCGAGGACTGCATGTTTAAGAGGTTTCTTTCGTATTACAAGCCCCAGATGGGGCTTTTTGTTGCTGATACTGTTTGTGCTCTGGTGCTTGCCGCCATTGACCTGGCGTTCCCCATTATCCTGCGCAATTTGACCGGTGGGCTATTTACTCAGGGTCAGGCTGCCATTATGCAGGCGCTCGGCATGATCGCGGTGGGCTTGGTGCTGATGTATGCCGTCCGCTGCGCCTGCCGCTACTTTGTGAGCTATTGGGGTCACGTGATGGGCGCGCGCATGGAGTCCAAGATGCGCGAGGACCTGTTCGACCAGTATGAGCGCTTTAGCTTTGCGTACTTCGACCGCAACAGCTCGGGCGACATGATGAGCCGCGTGGTCAACGACCTGTTCGATATCTGCGAGGCGGCGCATCACGTGCCCGAGTGGATCATCATCTGCGGCATCGAGATCATCGGCTCGTTTGTGATCCTCTTTACCATCGCCCCGGTCCTGGCGCTCGCCATGGCCGTGGTGACGGCGGCGTTTGCGGTCATCATGTTTTGGCAGAACATGCGCATGCGCGAGGTCTTTAGCGACAACCGCAAAAAAATCAGCGGCATCAATGCGCAGCTGCAGGATTCGCTGGCGGGCATGCGCGTGGTCAAGAGCTTTGCCAATGAGGAGACCGAACGCTTCAAGTTCCGCGCCTCCAACAATCGCTATCTTTCGTCCAAGGAGAACATGTATCACGCCATGGGCGTCTATACCGCGACGTATGGCCTGCTCTCGGGTGTGCTCTATGTGATCGTGGTGCTGCTGGGCGGCTGGCTGGTCGCCAAGGGACAGCTGCAGGCGGTCGATATGGCGACCTTTGCACTCTATATTTCGCTGTTCTGCACGCCGCTCGAGACACTCGTTAATTCGGCCGAAACGTATCAGAAGGCTATCGCCGGCTTTAAGCGTATGGACGAGGTGCTCTCGACCGCGCCGGATATCCAGGACAAGCCGGGCGCTACGGATCTGCAGGTGACTGCCGGCGCCGTGGAGTATCACGACGTGTGCTTTAACTACGAGGACGTTGAGCTGGGCGAGGGCGATGCCGACGAGCGTCCCGTTATCGACCATATGGACCTGTCCATCAAGCCCGGGCAGACCATCGCTTTGGTTGGCCCTTCGGGCGGCGGCAAGTCCACGACCTGTTCGCTGCTGCCGCGCTTTTATGACGTGGCTACCGGATCCATTAGCATCGACGGCCAGGACGTGCGTGATGTGACGCAGCAGAGCCTGCGTCGCGCCATCGGCCTGGTGCAGCAGGATGTCTATCTGTTTGACGGTACGATTGGCGAGAACATCGCCTACGGCAAGCCGGGTGCTACGGCAGAAGAGATCGCCGACGCCGCCCGTCGCGCCAATATCGATGCCTTTATCGAGTCGCTTCCACAGGGCTATGACACGGTCGTGGGCGAGCGCGGCAGCCGTCTTTCGGGCGGACAGAAGCAGCGCGTTGCCATCGCGCGCGTGTTTCTCAAGAACCCCAAGATCCTGATTTTGGACGAGGCGACGAGTGCTTTGGATAACGAGAGCGAGGAGGCGGTGCAGGGGTCGCTCGAAGAGCTGGCACGCGGCCGCACCACGATTATCATCGCCCACCGTCTTTCGACCATTAAGCATGCCGATGAGATTGCGACCGTTGAGCATGGTCGCGTTGTGGAGCGTGGCACGCACGAGGAGCTTCTCGCCCGTGGCGGCACCTATGCCCGTTACTATCGAATGCAGTTCGAAGGTGCGCGTGCGCACGAGCTCGACTGATTGATATGACAGGAAGTTTATGGCTGACAAGAACCCTTTGACTCCGGAAGAAGTGACGGAGTTATTCTCCGAAATCGATGCATCCGGCGTCTTGGATCCTACGCTTGCCAAAAAGCGTACCGAGCGCATGCGCGAGAAAGAGGCCGCCGTCAAGCGCGGTGACAAAGCGGCGCTAGCGCAGCTGCGCAGCGAGGACCGCGCGAGCCAGGCAAAACATATCGACCCGCTGTCCGAGGACGATCCTTCGGGCTCGCAGGTGAGCCATACCATTACGAAGACCGCGATGGCCGTGGTCATCGGTATTTTGGTGCTGATCGTGGGCATGCAGATTGGCTACGGCGTGATGCGTCGTCTGAACACCGCCAACCTGTCCGAGAGCGTTTCGGTCGATACCGTTTCGACCGCGCTGAAGGGCGGCCTTGAGTGGGGCAATGGCTTTACGCAGTTCCCGCTCGATTTTACCGTCGATGAGGCCGATGAACGCACGGGCACGGTCGAGGTGACGGTGTTGGACACATCGTCTGCCAACGAGCTCGAGCTGCTGTCCAACGGGCAGATTCAGGCCGCGGCGCTTGCGACCAACGCGTTGCTCAACGATAAGATCGACCGCGTGGTGTATAACGTTCACGCCTATATCGATGAGAATAGCAACATTCAGCACGATTCCTTCTTTGGCATGTTCCCCGCGCGCGGCCACCAGAGCGCCATTTTGACGTTCGTGTGGACCAAGAGCTCATCCAACGCCACGAGTATCGACTGGAAGATGCGCATCGTGAGTATGGATGACACCATCGCCGAGCGCATTCAGAAGCAGGTGAACTCGGTGTCGTCGTTGATTGAGGACCCGGTGGTGAGCCAGACCAAGATTGACGAGGAAAAGGCCGAACGTGACCTGGAGCATCGTCTGCATGGCCGCGAGATTTTCCGCGGCGGCAAGCCCGATCGCACACCGTCCAAACTGCTGGAGCAGGATAAGAAAAAGTAAGACGTCATCATCCCGCGTGAGCCACAAGCCCCGCGGGATGATTTTTAATCCTCATCCTAGAAAAATCATTATGCATAGAAAGTCATAATTATCATTTCGTAAACATTTCGATGAAATTAACGCCATGAGGCATGCTTACGGTTACAATACCGCGAGGCCTAACTACACACCTTTAAGCCGGTCCTGTGAGACCGGGAAGGAGAACTATGGCGAACAACCATACCGCGGGCGCTGCCGCCCGCACCTTCGCGCCCAGCGAGCTTTGCCAGCGTATGCTGGCCAAAACCAGCAAGGGCACCTGTGGTCCCTGCATCCTGTATCTTGAGGATGGGACCATTTTTTATGGACGTGCATGCGGCGCCGAGGGCACCGCGACCGGCGAAGTCTGCTTCAACACCTCGCTTGAGGGCTACTTTGAGGTCATGACCGACCCGAGTTATGCCGGCCAAATCGTAACCATGACCTATCCGCAGATCGGCAATTACGGTATCGACGAGACCGACGTCCAGTCGGCCTTCCCCGGCGACGCCGTGCGCCCTGCGAGCGCTCCGGCTATGCGCGGCATGATCGTTCGCGACATGTGCGCCACGCCTTCTAACTGGCGCTCGGCCGTCAGCGTGCCGGAGTACCTGCGCGCTCACGGCATCGTCGCTATCGAGGGTGTCGATACCCGCGCCCTGGTGCGCCATCTGCGCGATAATGGTTCCAAGATGGGCATTATCTCGACCGAGATCTTCGACGTCGACGAGCTTGCCGAGCGTCTGGCCGCAGCGCCCACGCTGGTAGGCGAGAACCTGGTCAAGACCGTAAGTTGCCCCGCGCCTCATGAGTTTGTGGCTGCCGACCTGCCTGGCACGCATGACTTTGCGCTTTCGGCTGCCGCTCCTGCCCGTCACAAAGTGGTCGCCTACGACTGCGGTGTGAAGCGCGGCATTCTGGAGGGGCTGGTCCGCGCCGGCTGCGACCTTACCGTCGTGCCGTGGGACACGCCCGCGAGTGAGGTGCTCGACATGAATCCCGACGGCGTCTTTTTGTCCAATGGCCCCGGCGACCCCGACGCCGTGGTGGAGACCTACGAGCAGGTGCAGCAGCTGATCGGCAAGGTGCCGGTCTTTGGTATTTGTCTTGGTCACCAGATGATCAGCCTGGCCTGCGGCGCCCAGATGGAAAAGCTTAAGTTCGGTCACCGCGGTGGCAACCAGCCGGTTATGAACCTGGTAAGCCGCCGTGTGGAGATCACCGCGCAAAACCATGGCTTTGGCCTGCTGTTCCCCAGCTTGGGCAAGCTTGTCCCCGAGCTTTCCGGCGGCGAGACCGAGCATGCGGCCGATGGAGATCTGCGCGTCTGGGTGCGCCGCGGAATTGCGCCGGTCGTGATGAACGAGCGCTTTGGTCGCATTCGCCTGACGCATGTGAACCTCAACGACGGCACCGCCGAGGGCATCCAGCTGCTCGACGCCCCGTGCTTCTCGGTCCAGTACCACCCCGAGGCTTCGCCTGGCCCCACCGATGCCCACTATCTCTTTACCGCCTTTACGCGACTCATGGACGGCGAGGAGAACTACCTGGACATCGATACCGCGAAGGACCGCCTTGCCGGCTGGAACTTTGCTGAGTCCGAGACCGCTGAGACCGAGGAGAACTAATATGCCTAAACGTACTGACATCAAGCGCATCCTCGTTATCGGTTCGGGCCCCATTGTTATTGGCCAGGCCTGCGAGTTCGACTACTCCGGCGCCCAGGCCTGCAAGGTGCTCAAGGAGGATGGCTTTGAGGTCATCCTGGTCAACTCCAACCCGGCGACCATCATGACCGACCCGGGTCTTGCCGACCGCACCTATGTTGAGCCCATTACCGCCGAGTTTATCGAGCGCGTGATCAAGAAAGAGCGCCCGGACGCGCTGCTGCCCACGCTGGGCGGCCAGACCGGTCTGAACGCCGCCGTCGAGCTGGCGAAAGACGGTACGCTCGACAAGTACGGCGTCGAGATGATCGGCTGCGACCTTGCCGCCATCGAGCGCGGCGAGGACCGCAAGCTCTTTAACGAGGCCATGGCCGAGATCGGCCTGGAGGTCGCGCGCTCGGGCTATGCCTACAGCGTGGCCGACGCCGAGGCCATCGCCGAGCGCGTGGGATATCCCTGCGTGCTGCGTCCGAGCTTTACCCTCGGCGGCGCCGGTGGTGGCATCGCGCATACTCACGAGGAGCTCGTCTCCATCGTGAGCCAGGGCCTGGAGCTCTCACCTGCCCACGAGGTGCTGGTTGAGGAGTCCATCGAGGGCTGGAAAGAGTATGAGATGGAGGTCATGCGTGACCACGCCGGCAACGGCATCATCGTGTGCTCCATCGAGAACCTCGACCCCATGGGTGTGCATACCGGCGACTCCATCACCGTGGCGCCGGCGCAAACCCTCTCCGACCTGGAGTATCAGCGCATGCGCGTGGCCTCGCTCGCCATTCTGGAGAAGATCGGCGTCGAGACCGGTGGCTCCAACGTGCAGTTTGCCGTGAACCCCAGCACCGGTCGCTTGATCGTCATCGAGATGAACCCGCGCGTGAGCCGCTCGTCCGCACTGGCCTCCAAGGCAACGGGTTTCCCCATCGCCAAGGCCGCCGCGCGCCTGGCTGTGGGCTACACGCTCGACGAAATCGTAAACGACATTACCAAGGCAACGCCCGCCTGCTTTGAGCCCACGATTGACTACTGTGTGGTCAAGGTGCCGCGCTTTGCCTTCGAGAAGTTCAAGGGTACCGACCCCACGCTCACCACGCGCATGAAGGCAGTGGGCGAGATTATGGCGATTGGCCGCACCTTTGAGGAGGCCTTCGGCAAAGCCATGCGCTCGCTGGAGGACGGTCACCAGGGTATCTGCGCCGGTGGCAAGGAGGGTGCCGATAAGCTGAGCGACGACGAGCTCGCTCAAGCCGTGGCCACGCCGACCGAGCACCGCATCTTCTTTGTGGTCGAGGCCCTGCGCCGTGGCTGGGACATCGCTCGCATCCATGCCACCTGCGGCATCGACCCGTGGTACCTCAACCGCATCAACGACATGGTGCAGGTCCAGGAGAGCATCCGCGGCCTGCGTGTGGAGGATATCGACGCCGACGCGATGCGCCTGCTCAAGCAGTACGGCACGAGCGACGCCGAGATCGCCGCGCTGACCGGCTCGGACGAGCGCTTTGTGCGCGCCTATCGCAAGGGCCTTGGCGTGGTTCCCAGCATGAAGACGGTCGATACCTGCGCTGCGGAGTTCTCGAGCGCCACGGAGTACCACTACAAGACGTACGAGAACATCTACCGCACGAGTCCGGATGCCAAGAAGTGCGTGGCTCCCGACGAGACCACGCCGGCGGACAAGCCCAAGGCGATGATCTTGGGTGCCGGCCCCAACCGCATTGGCCAGGGTATCGAGTTCGATTACTGCTGCGTGCACGCGAGCTACGCGCTGGCGGCCCGCGGCTTTGAGACCATCATGGTCAACTGCAATCCCGAGACCGTTTCGACCGACTACGACACGTCCGACCGTCTGTACTTTGAGCCGCTCACCTACGAGGACGTCATGGATGTCATCGATGTTGAGCGACCCGACGGCGTCGTGGTGACGCTCGGCGGCCAGACTCCGCTTAAGCTGGCGCGCATGCTCGAGGAAAGCGGCGTGAACATCATGGGCACCAAGCCCGATGCCATCGACTTTGCCGAGGACCGCGAGCGCTTTGCCGCCCTGCTCGACAAGCTGGGCATTATGTATCCGCCGGCGGGCCAGGCAACCTCGTTTGAGGAGGCCGAGGCCGTCGCCGCGCATATTGGCTACCCGCTGCTGGTGCGTCCGAGCTACGTGCTGGGCGGCCGCGGCATGATGATCGCCTACGATGCCGAGCATCTGCGCGATTATATGGCCGAGGCTGCACGCATTAGCCCCGACTACCCGGTGTATCTGGATCGCTTCTTGGAGGGTGCGATCGAGTCCGATGTCGACGCCCTGTGCGATGGCGAAGAGGTCTACATCGGCGGCATTCTGGAGCATATCGAGGAGGCCGGCATTCACTCCGGCGACTCTGCGACCTGCATCCCGCCGTTCAGCTTTAGCGAGAGCCTGCAGGCAAAGCTTCGCGAGACCACGCGCCGCATCGCGATGGCGCTGGGCGTACGCGGCCTGGTTAACGTGCAGTACGCCATCAAGGGCGAGACCGTTTACGTGATCGAGGCCAACCCGCGTGCCAGCCGCACCGTGCCGTTTATCTCCAAGGCCACCGGCGTGCCGCTGGCCAAGTGTGCGGCGCGTATCATGGCGGGCGATTCCATCGCCAGCCTGGGCCTGCCGAGCGACGAGCGTCAGCTCGATTGGTTCTGCATGAAGGAAGCCGTTATGCCCTGGGGTCGTTTCCCCGGTGCCGACGTTATCCTGGGGCCCGAGATGAAGTCGACGGGCGAGGTCATGGGTATCGCCAAGAGCTATCCCGAGGCATATGCCAAGACGCAACTGGCGATTGACTACAAGCTGCCCGACCCGAGCGCCGGCAAGGTGTTCATCAGCGTGTGCGACCGTGACAAGCGCCACATCCTTTCGGTCGCGCGTATCCTGCGCTACCTGGGCTTTGATATCTGCTCCACCGAGGGCACGGCGCGCGTGCTGCGCGGCGGCAACGTGACCTGCGAGGTCGTGGAGAAGATTAGCGGCCCGCACGACGGCGAGCGTCCCAACATTGGTGACCTCATCGCCGATGGCAAGATTGCGGTAATCATCAACACGCCGTACGGCCCGGGTTCGCGTGGCGACGGCTATCTGTTGCGTACCGAGGCGGTGCGCCGCGGCGTGACCTGCGTGACGGCGATGTCTGCCGCCAACACGTACGTGAGTGCCATCGAGGCCGTGCGCGAAGACCAGCAGGGTCACGGCAGCGCCAACGACATGGGCATGGACGTCATCGCCCTGCAGGACCTGCCGCAGCACACGGTGTAGTTGACCTGGCCGGCCGGGGCGGGAGGGGCCGAGTTTCCCCCTTTCGCTCCGGCTGCAAGCAGAGTCGCTCAGGAGGAAACTCGGCCCCTCCCGCCCCGACGCACTGTGTCTAGACGGATTGCACCCCCCTGTTTTTAGAGATAAATACCATTTAGCGGTGATATTCAACCGTTCAAGATATTATGTAATGGCATATTACGTCATATGACGTAATATGCCATTGGCAGTCAAGGATGATTGTCTGTGTTCAAGTCGAGAAAGGGGCAAAATGATTAAACTGTGTCGCGTCGATAGCCGGTTAGTGCATGGGCAGACCGTGTTCTCTTGGTATCCAACGCTTGAAGCAAACGCTATTCTTGTGGTTTCAGATGAGTACGCCGCAAGCAAAGAGCGAATTCAAGCGCTGCGAATTGCAAAACCCGCTGATGCCAAATTGGTTGTCAAAAGTGTAGAAGATTCCATCGTGGCCCTTAACGGAAGCGCGGTGGATAAATACGAGCTAATTGTTGTTGCGGGAAATGTACATGACGCCTGTGAAGTTGCGCGTGCGTGTCCAAAAATAACGTCTGTGAATTTAGGCGGCGCTCGACCGTTGGGGGATAGCGTAAAGGAGCTTGGCCCTGCTGTGCGCCTTTCCCAATCCGATATTAATGAAATTAAGAAAGCCATGGCTGATGGAATCGAGTTCGAGGTAAGGCAGGTTGCTAGCGAGAAAAAACGCATCGTAACAAGTTTTGATTTGTAGGAAGAGGGAGAAATATGCTGCTTCAGGCTTTTCTGGTTGGTCTTGCCGCTGCGATAGGTCAATCGGATTATTTACTCGGTACTGCGATGGTCGAGCGGCCGATTGTCCTCGGAGCGATTGTCGGTATTTTTTTTGGGTGATATTCCGACTGGCGTTATTGTTGGTTTCCAGCTCGAACTCGCGTTCATGGGGGTCTGGCAGGTTGGTGCTGCCGTGCCGCCCAACGTAATTGTTGGTTCAGTTTTGGGAACAGCCTTTGCGATTACTATGGGTGCGGGTCCCGAGACCGCTCTGACTATTGCTATGCCCACTGCGGTGCTTGCCGGCATGTTTGACAGCCTTATGTATAGCGTTGTTACGCCTCCTATGGCTGTCTGGGCTGATCGTGGCGCCGAAAAAGACGACCCCAAAACGATTGCAGCCGCTATGTGGACCAATGGAATTCTCTACATCATTGCGCTTGGCTTGATTTGCGGCGTGGCTTTTTACGTTGGAAATGATGCTGTTCAGGCACTGATTGACGCCATTCCTGATTGGCTTACGAATGGGCTTACGATCGCAACGGGTATTCTGCCCGCGCTTGGATTTGCGCAGCTTATGTCAATCCTGTCCACCAAGGAGCTGAGCTTCCTATTCTTTGGAGGCTTCTTGCTGAGTGCCTATCTAAACATTCCGACGATCGGTATCGTGGCGTTTTCGCTGATCCTGATTGGGATTCTCAATATGGCTCACATTTTTATGCCTGCCAGTGCGGCGGTCGCTAAGGAGGTTGACGATGACAACGAATTCTAATGATGTTCTTGAGCTCTCGCCGGAGTCAAATAAATCGACCGATAAGAGAATAACCAAGAAAGACTTAAAGGCGTTATTTTGGCGTAGCTTTCCACTCAACATCATGTGGAGCTTTGACCGACAAATGAACGTTGGTTTCTGCTACGACATGATTCCGGTAATCAAGCGGTTATACGATAAGCCTGAAGACCGGATCGAGGCATATAAGCGTCATCTTGAGTTCTACAATATTCAAGTTACGTTTAATCCTCTGGTCGCCGGCATTGTGGCCTCCATGGAGGAGGAGAACGCCAACAATCAGGACTTTGACACCGCCTCAATTAACGCCATGAAAGCATCGCTTATGGCTCCGCTTTCCGGTATTGGAGATTCACTGATTGCCAGTACGCTTCGCATGATTGCGACGGGCGTTGTGACAGGACTTTGCCTTTCGGGCAGTCTGCTCGGCCCAATCCTGTTCCTGCTTCTTTATAATGTCCCAACGATCCTGATCCGCTGGTTTGGGCTTCAGTATGGTTATTCGCTTGGCAGTGGCATGATTTCGAAGCTGAACGATTCTGATGTAATGCACAAAGTTACGTCCGGCCTGGCGATTGTGGGACTAATGGTAGTTGGTGGAATGGTGGCGACCACCGTTGCAGTTACCACTCCGCTCGCTCTTAACTTCGGCGACACCGCGTTTAAGTTGCAGGAAACGCTCGATGGGATATTCCCGGCTCTTTTGCCGCTCTGCGCGTTCGGGATTATGTGTCTTTGCAATAAGAAACAGGTCAAAATTATTTGGCAGATTGTGGGCATTCTCGCTGCGGGTATTGTGCTCGGCGTCCTGGGGATTTTGGGCTAGAGAAGGCGTCCATCTTTTGAGATGCTGAACTCGAAGGACGATGCGTCTGCTCGCCAAACGGTTTTTGAATAGTGGAGCGGCATTTCATCGCAGGCATATGTGACGTGCTCGACAACGCTCACGGGGGCTCCAACGATATAACCGAGAAGGTTTGCTTCTTGGAGCCCCGCTATTCCTGCGGTGATTTTGAGCTTCTCAATACCGGTTGCGATGCTGTAATGGTTGGCGATCAGGTCGAAAAGACTGACATTGTCTGTGAGAAGCTCCAGTAGTCCGGGCAGAGTGCCCTGCGTTGCATAAACGGTGTCGATGGCGCAGGGGGCATTTTCGATATAAACCAAGCGCGCAACTCGTTGCACTACGGTTCCGTTGTCAATTTTGAGCTCCCGTGCAATGTGGGCATCAGCCTTGATCAAGCCTGTTTCCAAGATGGACTTGGTTGTTTTATCGCCGTATTGGGGGTCGGAGCTCAAATTGAAAATGGTGCTTGTTCCTCGTTTCAGGGTGAGCTTCGATGGGTTTACGAATGTTCCCTTGCCTCGCAGGCGGTAGAGCAAGTTTTGGTCAATGAGATTCTGTACGGCGCGTCTTACGGTGATCCTGCTTACTTTGTATTGCTTGCAAAGCTCGGTTTCGGTGGGAATCTGACTGCCGCCGGGGAGTTCGCCAGAAACTATTTTCTTGAGGATATCGTTTTCAACGGTCTGATAGAGAAGCTCTGGCTGAGTGAGCTCGTCTTTTGCTGCAGGCATGGTGGACCCCTTGGTCTTCAGTTTCTTTAGTACATAGATATACGACAACTGAGGACATCATAAGCCGTTATCTCAAAAGTTATGGAAATATCGATTTGGCGTTATCGCCGAGAGGGGATTTAAGATGGGCAGACAATACGACGAGGCGTTGATTGGCGCCATCTCCGGTCGCTCGTTTATAACCGAGAAGAGGGGGCTCGAGGTTCAAATTCGTCCGGTTCCTGATGATGAAAGAGAGCATGTGCTTGACCCACGAATTCTCGAGGTATCTCGCAAGAAGATGCGGAATGTTAGCATGTCTCCGAGCTGGACGAGCCTTATTGGAATGCGCCATCGCCCGGATAAGCCGACATACCGCCTACTCGATGGTGAGGTTCAGTGCGATGAGATCCTCATGGAGGCGGCCGATCGCTATATAGATTTATTCGTCTGGACGCCACCAAATCATAAGAAGGCAAGTCCAGCGCTCGTTTACCTGCATGGCGGCGCGTTTATGGCGGGGAATGTTCTGCAATTTGAACATCAGCTCGAGTTCATCGCCGAAAAGTCTGGTGCAGTGGTGGTTTATCCAGAATACCGCTTGGCGCCGGAGACGGCATTTCCCGGGCAGATCGAGGATTGCGTTCTTGCTCTTGATTATGTGTGCGAGCATGCCGGGGATCTCGGAATCAATCCTCATAAAATAATGGTCGCCGGCGACTCCGCAGGAGGAAGCCTTACTAATGCGTGTGTTCAGCTCAGGGGTGCTGGAGCTGTAGCCCATGCCTTCGAAATCTATCCTGAAGTCGACCTTGCGGGCGAACAGGGCGAGGGATATGAGGATTTTCCTGCGATAGCCGATCAAGAGGACGTTGCGCGTTTTCGCATCGACCATCTTCGCGATTCGGACGGCCCGATGGTCGAACTTTGTGCACACGGAAAAATGTCTCCTCATGACCCGTTGATTTCTGCGCTAATGCTTGAGGACTGCACTGATTTCCCCCCGGTGACTATCGTGACATCCGAATACGATCCGCTTCGTATCCCCGATGAAAAATGGGCTACAAAATTACGGTCTTCAGGAATCGATGTCGAGGTCATCGAATATGCCGGATGTGACCATGGTTTCTTCGATCATTTTGGCGTGTACCCGCAATCGGAAGACGTGTGTTTGTTGATGGCTGAGAAGCTTAAAGAAATGGCTGCACAATAACGTCTCTCGGCGATAAGGGACTGAAGTCGCCTGTGTTTCTGCATTCGTGGTTCTCAGTCTGATTAAAAATGAGGCTTGCTCCTTGCCCGAGTGGGTGGGGAGCAGTTTGTTTTTTGTGGCGATGCGAGGCGAGTGCCGCGCACTTTAGATCGCCATTTTGCTTCGCTGTATACCACTTGACGTAATAAAAGAGGCAAGGGCGGTGCGAGGGCCAACAGTCATTCTAAGCTCGGATTCGTATTCTAAAAGGTTGTTTCGGTTGCGCGGTACAATATAGCAAAAAAGAATGATAAAATGAATTCGAAAAAGAATTCATTTTTAGGAGGTATGTATGCCTGCTTTGCAGATGCTCGACAACCTTGTTCCAATTAGCGATTTCAGCCACGGTAAGGGCTCGGCTGCATTTTCGAAGGTTGGGGACGACAATCCTGTTGTGGTTCTCAAACACAACAAGCCAGCGTTTGTGATTGTGACACCCGATGAATATAGGGAAGCGAAGCAAGCGGAGGAGGACCTCACCTTGTTAACGTTGGCGCTTAAGAGAATGGCTGTGGCAAGTGACGATGCGCTTGTTTCCCTGTCTGATGTTATGGAAGAGCTGGGTGTGAGCCAGGACGAACTCGATCAGATGGATGAGGTCGAGTTTGAATGAGTGGGTACGAAGTCGCTTTCTACCCGGATGCTCTCAAGGATATTAAGCGTCTGGACGGCTCCCAACGAAAGATCGTCCTTAAGGCTATAGAAAAAATCAGAACGAACCCATTGCCGCAGAACGAAGGTGGATTCGGCAAGCCTCTTGGAAACAAGGCAGGTACGGATTTGACTGGCTTTATGAAGATCAAGCTCAGGGGAAGTGGCATTCGAATCGTGTACCGCCTCATCAGAATTAAAGAAAAGATGGCCATCGTAGTGGTAGGCGCTCGCGAAGACATGGAAGTCTACCGAACTGCTCAGAGACGAGAGCTCGATTTCGAGAAATGGGCGGAAGAGAATATCTAGCTTTAACGATGAACGACGAGTGAGCGTTGGTGGGGCCCTGACGAATTAGATTCGTCAGGGTTTTTCGCTGAACCAATTGCCTTCAGCCTCCGTTGACCTTTCCTTCCAATTCATCAGCAAACGTACGTCATAGCAATTCCCGGTAGGTCGCAGGGCGCTTCGCGGGCGGGCCAGGCTTTATCTTCACTCCGGTTGCTTTGCAAAGTCATTCAGATAACCCCTGGCCCGCCCGCGAAGCGCCCTGCGACCTACCGGGAATGGCTATGACGTACGTTTGCTGATGAATTGGAAGGAAAGGTCAACGGAGGCTGAAGGCAATTGGTTCAGCGAAAAACCCTGACGAATCTAATTCGTCAGGG
>DBEZXW010000037.1:0-1936 GCA_048291725.1 Collinsella sp.
TCGCGCCGCAAGCGCGATGTCTATGCCATGGTGCTCGATATGCAATAGATGGAGGATATCCAGCCCTTGCGCTAGAATCATCCCCTGTATGCAACGTTTTTCTGGAGGACAAACCCCATGGATCAAAGCAAGCCTTCGTTCTTTATCACGACGCCCATCTACTACGTCAACGCCGATCCGCACCTGGGCACGGCTTATTCCACCATCATCGCCGACGTCCAGGCTCGCTATCGTCGCTCTGCCGGCTATAACGTCAAGTTCCTGACTGGCATGGACGAGCATGGCGAGAAGGTCGCCGAGGCTGCAGCCAAGCACAACATGACGCCGCAGGAGTGGACCGACAGCCAGGCTCCGCACTTCAAGGAGCTGTGGAGCAAGCTCGAGATCTCCAACGACGACTTCATCCGCACCACCGAGCCGCGCCAGCATCATGCGGTGCAGTATCTGTGGGAGCGCATGAAGGAGTCCGGCTACCTGTATAAGGGCAGCTACGACGGCTGGTACTGCGTGCCCGACGAGACCTACTTTACCGATACACAGGTCCAGAAGGGTGACGAAGAGTACGGCAGCGTCGGCCAACACCTGTGCCCCGATTGCCACCGTCCGCTCGAGCGCGTGCAGGAGGAGTCCTACTTCTTTAAGCTCTCTGCGTTCCAGGACAAGCTGCTCAAGCTCTATGACGAGCACCCCGACTTTGTCGAGCCCGCGTTCCGCATGAACGAGGTGCGCAGCTTTGTCGAAGGCGGCCTCAACGACCTTTCCGTGAGCCGTACGAGCTTTGACTGGGGCATTCAGGTTCCGTTCGACGAGGGTCACGTGACCTACGTGTGGTTCGATGCGCTGCTCAACTATATGACGGCCGTCGGCTACGGTGTCGACACCGACGAGGCCCGTGCCGAGCTGGCCTATCGCTGGCCCGCGCAGTTCCACATCGTGGGCAAGGACATCATCCGCTTCCACTGCGTCATTTGGCCTGCCATGCTCATGGCCATCGGTGAAGCCCTGCCCGAGCACGTCTTTGCCCACGGCTTCCTGACCGTGCGCAACGCCGAGACCGGCAAGGCCGAGAAGATGTCCAAGAGCCGCGGTAACGCCATCGCTCCGCAGGATGTTATCGACATGCTGGGCGTCGAGGGCTATCGCTATTACTTTATGACCGACGTGGTGCCCGGCACCGACGGCGCCATCAGCTTCGATCGCATGGAGCAGGTCTACAACGCCGACCTGGCCAACAGCTGGGGCAACCTCATCTCGCGTTCGCTCAACATGAGCGGCAAGTACTTTGACGGTTGCGCGCCCGCCAAGCCCGCATCGTTCGATGCGTTCGACAACCCGCTGGCAAAAATTGCCGATGGCCTGGTCGATCGTTACATGGCCAAGATGGACGTGCTCGATTACGGTGGAGCTAAGGACGAGGTCATGGAGCTCATCCATGCCGCCAACCACTACATCGAGGACTCCGAGCCCTGGGCGCTTGCCAAGGACGAGGCCAAGGCTGACGAGCTGGCGTTTGTGATCTACAACCTGCTCGAGGCCATCCGCATTGCCGCTCACCTGCTGATGCCGCTCATGCCCCAGACCTCTGCCGAGGCCCTGCGCCGCCTGTCCTGCGAGGACGAGGCCGCGAGCGACGACCTCAAGGGCATTTGCGCTTGGGGCCTGCTTGCCGGTGGTCAGCCCGTCGAGAAGGGCGAGCCGCTGTTCCCGCGTCTGGGCTAAGCTGCTGCGCGCCATATCGGCAATTTGCTGTTTAGATGTAAGGGCATGGCCGCAACGGTCCATGCCCTTTTGCTTTACGATGCAGCCACCATGTTAAGGAGGCAACCATGACAACTTCGCCTTTGGCAAACCCCACGGCAACTAGGGAGCTGCTAGAGGAGTTTGGCCTTGCGACCAAGCATCGCCTGGGCCAGAACTTCCTGATCGACAACCATGT
>DBEZXW010000038.1:0-2196 GCA_048291725.1 Collinsella sp.
AAAGATTTTCAAAAAAGTTGTTGACGCGCGCGTAACGACTCGTCTAATATATCCCTTGCGCGATGGACCTGTAGCTCAGTTGGTTAGAGCGTCCGGCTGATAACCGGGAGGTCACAAGTTCGAATCTTGTCAGGTCCACCACTTTCTTTCGCAATAAACACCCCAGCGAGAGCCGAGTCGCCGCTGGGGTGTTTATTACTTTCTCCGTGGGGGTTTAGCTCAGCTGGGAGAGCGCGGGCTTTGCAAGCCTGAGGTCAGGGGTTCGATCCCCCTAACCTCCACCATGATGGACCTGTAGCTCAGTTGGTTAGAGCGTCCGGCTGATAACCGGGAGGTCACAAGTTCGAATCTTGTCAGGTCCACCATCAAAATGTGAAGAGCCCCGGGGCATTGCCTCGGGGCTTTTTTCTTATCCAACAAAAGTAGTCAAAATAGCCCCGTCCCAAATTAACTACTTTGATTTTGTGTGCTGGGCGAAAGATTGGGTAGTATAGCTATTCAATGCGGCGACCCTGCCGTGTGTTAACCGCTACGTACCGGAGGTGTTCCATGGTTCGTGTCGACATAGAGACCATCGTCATGGCCGCCGGTCCCGTGCCATCGCTTATCGTGCTTCGTGAGCGCTGCGGCAAGTCGGATTCGACGGCACCCTTGCGTTCGCTTTCCATTCAGACCGGTTCGTTTGAGGCCGCGGCCATTAGCCACGGCATCGATAGCGGTCGCGCCGAGCGCCCGATAACGCATGACCTGCTGCTTGACACTGTCGATGCCCTGGGCGCCAAGCTCGAGCGCATCGAGATCGTTCGTGCCGAGCCGCCGGTGTTCTATGCGACGGTTGTCGTGTTGGCCGATGGCAGCGAGCATAGGATCGATGCACGTCCGAGCGACGCCATCGCCCTAGCCGTACGCAGTAATGCCCCCATGTTCGTTGAAGACGACATCATGAATCGCTTGGGCACCGTCTCACCGCACGCCGAGGAAGTCGACGACGAGCAGGAGTTCGAGAAGTTCGACGAGTTCGTCCATACGCTCTCCCCCGATGATTTCTAAATGTCTGGCACGCGAGCGGAGAGGTCGCTGATGGGTACCCGCGTATCGGCTGAAGCGGCCGCCATCGCGCGTGAGGCCCAGATGCGCTCGGAGGCATCCGAGGCGGCTCGCATCGCCTATGTGACGCAGGCCCGCACGCTTCGCGAGCGCCGCGGCTCCTATATCAAGATGGTTATCGTCTCCGCCCTTGTCGCGGCAATCTGTTCTCGTCTTCGTGGTACAGTTGGTGCGCTTGGGTTTTCGATTTCAACAGGCTTGGTAATCTGGGGTGTAGTCGATGCAGTAATGCTTACCAGCCAGATCAAGGTACTCGACAAGCGCGCGGCGGACATGATGCGCGCCCGCGATGCCGCTGCTAAGATCGCCGCCGAGGCACAAGAACTGTAACGACGCCAGACTCGATGGGAAGGTCTAAAGATGGCACAGGATATGCAGGACGCCGGTAACGTCTCCGCCGAGCTCGACGCCATGGTGTGTGACCTGATTGGTGCGTTCTTGGACGACCTTGCCGCCGGCGAGAATCCGGGCGTAGTCGTGGCGATCGAGGACGCTGCTTCCAACCGATATCTGGCGGCGCTTGACGAGGACGGCGAAGAGGCGTGCCTCGAGGCTGCCACCAACTTTATCTCCGAGCACAAGATGGGCCTTAAGGACGAGGGCCTGGGCCGTATCGCCCGCTATGCCATCGGCTATACCGGCTGTGTTGAGATTGACGGCGGCTACCATGACGCTCTGCTCGTGAGCTTCTTCGAAACCACGCTCGAGAGCGGCTTTTCGGCATATGTGCTGTATGAGGGCATGGGTGCCGGCGATGGTTTTATGTGGAGCGACCCTGAACCTGCAGGTGAGGAAACCCCTCTCATTTAAAATCGCTAAAATAAACGAGTTTTCGGTAAAAGGCTCAATATTCCCGCCGAGCGTTGTATCGCTGGGCGGGCCGCATACGCGTGCCGTTTGTATATGGATAGAAGATAGGGGAACTACATGCGCGTAGACAATCTGAGAAACATCGCCATCATCGCCCACGTCGACCACGGCAAGACGACGATGGTCGATAAGCTCCTGCGTGCCACGGACGCCTTCCGTGCCAACCAGCAGGTCGAGGACCGCGTCCTGGACTCTAACGACCAGGAGCGCGAGCGCGGC
>DBEZXW010000039.1:0-18395 GCA_048291725.1 Collinsella sp.
CACGAGGTCGTCAACGGGCTTATGACGCAAAAGGAGGACGCCCGCCCCGCTCTTGCCGTCCTGCCCGTAGGCTCCGGCAATGATTTTGCCCAAACACTCGGCATCGACGATTTCTCCGGTAAGGATTTTGGCGCGCTGCTCACCTGCGAGCTGCAGCGCCAGGACATCGGGCGCATTCGCTCATGGAACCCCGCAAGCGGTAGCGGCGAGGCTTCCGTTGAGTACTACGACCAGACGCTTTCGATCGGCATCGATGCCGCCATCGGCCTGGGCACCACCGAGCTGCGCAAAAAGACGGGCCTCGCCGGCGCTCCGCTCTACACCCTATCGGGACTTGAGCAGTTTGGTCTGCGCTATCGCAACTACCCCATGACAGTCAGCTTTGACGGGACGCCCGCCGAGCGCGTGAGGACGATCATCATGGCGATTCAGCTGGGTCCTACCTATGGCTCGGGCTATCGCATCTGCCCCGATGCCGACCCCTGCGACGGCATACTCGACGTCTGCTACGCCTGCGGCCCCGTCCCTCGCGCGGTTGCCCTGCCTATGTTTCTTTCGGCCAAGGACGGCCACCATACCAAGTTGCCGCCGGTTCGCATGCGCCGCTGCCACCATGTCGAGCTCACCTTTGAGGAGCCCAACTATCCCATCCAGGCCGACGGCGAGCCCATCGTCGCCTCGCGCATCGAGGTCGACATCCTTGCCGGCGCCCTCCACGTCTGGCACCCCACCCGCTAACCCCACCTAAGTTGCGGTGAAATAGGGACTGTATATGCATCTAAAGCCGCAAAACAGTCCCTATTTCACCGCAACTTATGAGGAGGCTATTCGTCGCTGCACGGCTTGCGACGGTTGGCCTTTTTAATGGCGTTGAAGTGCTTGTCATTGAGCCTGCGCTGGCGAGATCGCAGAGGCACCTTGGTCTTTACGCGTCGGCGCGGTGGACGCCCGCGACGCTCAAGCTCAGCGAGCAGCTTGCGCAGGCAGCTCGCGCGATTCTGAAACTGGCTGCGGCTCTCACGCGCCGTCACGGTAATCCCCGAAGGGATATGTTTCATGCGTACCGCCGAGTCCGTCGTGTTCACGCCCTGTCCGCCCGGACCCGTCGCGCGAAACACCTGCACCTCGCAATCGCGCGCCAACTCCTCGACCGACATCTCGGCATAGCGCGCATACTCGCGCCATCCCATCTTGTTCTCATCCATATCAACACCTCCCCTCATACAAAAAAATGTGACAAAGGGACAGTCCCTTTGTCACATCGCACACCAATCGCTTGTGCTGCGCGCCTAGGCGAACGTAATCTCGCCGTTCTCGCAGTCCATTTCGGCGATACGGGCCAGGCTCTCAACGCGGAAGCCGCGCTTGCGGAGCTTATCGCCGCCGCCCTGGAAGCCCTTCTCAACGGCGATGCCAATGCCGGCAACTTCGGCGCCCGCAGCCTCGCAGATCTTGATAAGGCCCTCGAGCGCGCAGCCGTTGGCCAGGAAGTCGTCGATAATCAGGACTTTGTCGCCCTCGGACAGGAAGCGCTTGCCAACGATGACCGGGTACTCCTTCTGCTTGGTAAAGGAGTAGATGGTCGTGGCATACTGCTCGCCGTCGAGGTTGATGGACTGGGCCTTCTTGGCAAAGACCACCGGCACGCCGCCAAAATGCTGGGCCGCGATGCAAGCCATTCCAATGCCCGAAGCCTCGATAGTCAGGATCTTGTTGATCTCGACACCCTCGAACAGACGGGCCCACTCGGCGCCCATGTGGTCGAACAGCTCAACGTCGCACTGGTGGTTGAGGAAGGCATCAACCTTAAGGACGTTACCGGCCTTTACGATGCCGTCATGGCGAATACGATCCTCAAGCTCCTGCATGGCGCAACCCCTTCTCGCGGCAACGATACCGCGCGATTAATAAACGTTGTTCGATAGTCTACCACGGACCGACCCCCGCCCGCCCCACAAGCCGCATCGCACCACAAACCAGTCTTTTTGGGACAGCGCGAATCGTGGCAGACAGCCTCCCAACACGCTAATGGCGGGCGTGCATCTTCACCAAACGCACCATGGCAAGCGCAAAGCCCACGGCGGCCACAACCATAAGCACGTAGAACACCGAGCGAAAGCCGAATAGGAATACATCCGGACGACCTGCAACAAAACTGGTCACGGCCTCGCCCATTGCCACGCTCATCTGCCCATACAGGATATGCGACGCCGCCGTAATGCCGAGCGCCATGCCGGCGTAGCGTGCCAAACTGCCCAAGCTGCCCGCAAAGCCGAGTGCTTCGCGCGGAGCCGAGCCCATATACAGCGAGTTATTGGGGCTCTGGAAAATCGACGTACCGCACGACATAAACGCAACGCAGCACACGATCACAGGGATAGAAGAGCGCTCGTCGAGCGTGCTTACCGCAAAGAGACCGCACACGTACACGCCCAGGCCAACCGCCGTAGGACCCTCGCAGCCAACACGGTCCGAAACCGTTCCCGAAAGCGGACCGATAAAGGCATTCACCATCGGCAGCGCCAAAAAGAGCAATCCGGAAATGTCGGAACCAAACCCATGCGCGTCCTGAAAATAGAACGGCAGGATAAACTCGGATGCACCAATACCAACGAACACGATGAGCATGCAGGCAAGGTTGATAGTGAAGGCCGAATTTGCAAAGCAGCGACGAGCGGCCTCGATCAGGGACATGGGGCGCTCGCCGGCCTCCGGCTTAACATGCGGCAGCGTGTAGAGCCCCACGATAAACGAGATCACGCCAATGGGCAGGTTGATGAGGAAGATGCTCTCCCAGGGAAAGCTTGCCACCAGCATGCCGCCGAGCACGGGGCCACACATCATGCCGAGGGCCACGAAGGTCGCGAGAATACCCATGGCACGGCCTCGTTCGCGCGCCGGAAACGACTCGGTGATGATACCCATGTTGTTAGCCATGGCCGCCGCGCAACCGACGCCCTGAACAATGCGTGCCAGGATAAGAACTTCGAGCGAGGCCGAAAGGCCGCACAGCAGCGAACCGACCGAAAAGACGATGACGCCCAGCTGGAACACATTCACCTTGCCGCGCACGTCGCCCAGACGGCCAAACGGCAACATAGCCACGCAAGTCGCAAGCAGATACACCGAGCTTACCAGCTGAATGCGATCGAGGCCCACACCGAGCTCCTTTTGCATCACGGGCAGCGCCACGGTCACGATGGTCGAATCCAGACACACCATAAACGTCATGATGAGCACGGTAAACAGAATCGCCCACTTGTTCTTGCCATGGGTGTCGCCCTCTAGGGCAATGTGCTCGCGGCGCAGCTGCTCTGCGGTTTTCTCCATATCCATCCTTTCGAGTGGCACAACGCAAAAACGGGGCCCCGATCGCCTGCGAACAGTCGCGATTGGGGTCCCGCCTACGGAATCGGAACGAAAGGTCGCCGAAGCTTTCTGCCAGCATCGGCGCCTTATGCGAACGCTAGCCTAGCACTGCTCGAGTGCCTGCTCAAGGTCGGCAATCAGATCGGCCGTGTCCTCGAGGCCGCACGACAGGCGCACCATGTCGGCGGAGATGCCACAGGCGATGAGCTCCTCATCGTTCATCTGACGATGCGTGGCATTAGCGGGATGCAGGCAGCAAGTGCGGGCGTCGGCCACGTGCGTGGCGATCTGGGCGAGCTTGAGGCTCTTCATAAAGGTTTCGGCCGCCGCGCGACCACCGTTAAAGCCAAAGCTCACAACGCCGCAGGTACCGTTGGGCATGTACTTCTGAGCGATGTCATAGTACTTATCGCCCTCCAGGCCCGGATAGCTCACGAAGCGTACCTTGGGATGGCTCTGCAGGAACTTGGCAACGGCCAGGCCATTCTCACAATGACGCGGCATGCGTACATGCAGGCTCTCGAGCGAGCTGTTCAAGAAAAACGCCGCCTGCGGGTTCTGCATGGGGCCAAGATCGCGCATGAGCTGCGCGGTGGCCTTGGTAATGAAGGCACCCTCACGACCGAACTTCTCGGCATAGGTCACGCCGTGATAGCTCTCGTCGGGCGTGGTGAGACCCGGGAACTTGTCCGCATGGGCCATCCAGTCAAACTGGCCGTGGTCAACGATCACGCCGCCCAGGTAGGCGGCATGTCCATCCATGTACTTGGTGGTGGAGTGCGTAACGATGTCGGCGCCCCACTCAAAGGGACGGCACATCACGGGTGTCGGGAAGGTGTTGTCGACCATCAACGGCACGCCGTGGTCATGTGCGGCCTTGGCAAAGCGCTCAATATCGAGCACGGCAAGGGCGGGGTTTGCGATCGTCTCGCCAAAGACGAGCTTTGTGTTGGGCTGAAAGGCAGCCTCCAGCTCCTCATCGGTGCAGTCGGGGGCGACGAACGTGCAGGTCACGCCCATGCGGCCCATGGTGTGGGCGAGCAGGTTATACGTACCGCCGTAAATGGCAGAGCTCGCGACCACATGATCGCCGGCACCGGCCACGTTAAAAATCGCGAGGAAGTTCGCAGCCATGCCCGAGCTCGTGAGCATCGCTGCGGTGCCGCCCTCCATCTCGCAGATCTTGGCGGCAACCAAATCGCACGTGGGGTTCTGCAGACGGCTGTAGAAATAGCCAGACTCCTCCAGGTCAAACAGCTTGCCCATGTGCTCGGACGTGTCGTACTTCCACGTGGTGGACTGGTAGATGGGCACCTGGCGCGGCTCCGCATCTCCCGGGTGATAGCCGCCCTGAACACATGTAGTACCGATAGTCTGCTCGCTCATATCTAGCTCCCTTGCCTGGGTTACGTTTTATTCGGTTCACGATACCGCTACCCTGCACCCCTCTCAACCCATCCCCAAGGTAGGTTATGGGACAAATTGATTAGGGGTATTTATCTCAAGCCTTGGGCATTTGCTCGATAGATAAAAATGAGGCATACATGAAGCTCTCGATGATTACATGCCCCGTCACGGGTACCATAGGCGGGTACACCGTGACCAAGGAGACAACGATGAAGCAGATCGATACCACCCAGCTCGACACCGCCGCCTGCCAGGCTCAAGCTGCCGAATACCACGCCCGTGGCTTCAACTGCGCACAGGCCGTTGCCTGCACGTTCGCACCTGCCGTCGGGCTCGACCCCCAGACCGCCTTTACCCTCACCGAGGGCTTTGGCGCCGGCATGGGTGGCATGACCGAGACCTGCGGCGCCATCTCGGGCGCTGTTGCCATCATGGGCTTTGTAATGAGCGACGGCATGGAGAACCCCAAGACCAAAGGCCAGACCTACAAGCTGTCGCGCGAGATTGCCAAGCGATTTGGCGAGAAGAACACGACGACCGTCTGCGGCACGCTCAAGGGCATCGGATCGGATAAAGGTCCGCTCCGCAGCTGCCCCGGCTGCATCGACGATGCCGTCGAGATCGCCTGCGATGTGCTAAAGCAGCTCGCCGAGTAAACGGCAGCAACATAAAACGACGGCCGGCGCGTTTGGGATCCATCCAAAAGAACGCCGGCCGTCGCCGTTAGAACTCGGCAAATTTGGGAGCGCCGACCTCGATCTCTTCGCGCCCCGCCATAAGCTCGCGCATCTTGGCGCAAAATTGCTCCTGCTCCCCCGCTTTGAATACCAGGTGAAGTGTCACGGCATCCGCGTAATCGGTATCCGAAACCTTGGCACCCGAATCCTGCGCCAAACGAAGCACCTGCTCATACTGCGGATAGGCCACATGCACGTCAACAGGCACGACACTCGTCATCTCGACAATCTGCCCGGCCTCCCGAGCAGCTGCCACCGCCGCCTGCGTCGCCGCAGTATAGGCGCGCACCAAGCCACCAGGTCCCAACAGCGTGCCACCAAAATAGCGCGTCACCACGCAGCAAACATTTTTGAGCTCTGCGCCGCGCAACACCTCGAGCGTCGGCATACCGCTCGTGCGGCTCGGCTCACCATCATCGCTCTGGCGCTCGCGTCCATCGACTAAAATCCACGCGGGAACATTGTGTCGAGCGTCGTAATGACGCTTGCGAACCATCTCGATAAAGGCATTCGCCTCATCCTCGGACTCAATATGGACCAGCTGGGCAATAAACCGGCTCTTGCGGTCCACAAACTCGCCCGAAGCCTCAATATTCGATTGCAGAGTAAAATAGCTGTCCAACAAAGCCCCTCAACTACAAGCAAAGCAACAAACAGCCTCAATAATACGGCAAAGCCCGTACCGTTAACCCCGATAAATAGAACGGCAACGCCAATGACCAGCCAAAGACAGCGAGACGGCATCAGCTGAGTCGATTTGGCCCGAAAGAGGAGGGAGCACGCCTTATGGCGGCGACCGACGAATGAGCGCCAAATCGGCCAGCTGACGCCGTCGAAGGCGAGAACCCGTCAGCGCGAGCAAGGTGCCTTGAAAGACGAGGGCATTGATCTTATGGTCATGCCCGAAGGCTTGAAAGGCAGATTGCCGCGCTGACGGGTTCGCAGCGTCAACATAGTTGCCAAGTGGGCCTATAAGCCGGGTTCTGTCGTGAACGGTCATTTATCTTGTCTGCACGTTACCGTGCAGCTCCACGCACGCTACCCGAACGCGGACCGGGCCGGCCCATAGCGTTCCTATTCGCGCTTGCTCCGGATGGGGCTTGCCAAGCCGCCGTGTTGCCACGACGCTGGTGGTCTCTTACACCACCGTTTCAGCTTTTCCCTTTACGCCTTGCGGCGCAGGTGGGAGTCTTCTTTTCTGCGGCGCTTTCCGTCGGATCACTCCGCCCGGCCGTTAGCCGGCATCCCGCCCTCTGGAGCCCGGACTTTCCTCACGCGTGCTGCAAGCAGCACATCGCGCGACCGTCTGGCCCACTCAGCAGTACAAGAGTGTAGCACACCGTTGCCGCAGGCAATGGCACAACACAAGCGTTCGACACGATAAACCAAGAACCACGCCATGCAGTACAATAGGGTTGTCGATGGGCAATGTCGTCAGTCGAGACGCGACCGCGCTCCGCACCCCTCCGTCTACTCGGTGCGTTCCCGCCTCCTCCCCGAGGCGGGATGTCGGCATTTTTTCATGCACCGACAACCAAATAGCCTGTGTACAGCATGGGCAGCATCGCGTATCTCGGCACCAAATGCAAAAAGGGACCCGTCCATTACGGACGGATCCCTTAAAACAAGTGATCGTCAAACCGATTTACTCGGCGTCGGTCTCCTCGTCCTTCTTCTCGGAAGGCAGCGGGGTAACCTCGATCTCGACACCCAGAGTCTCAGCAGCGGACTTCATGGACAGGGAGATACGACGACGGTCGAGGTCGATCTCCATGACCTTGACCTGAACCTTGTCGCCCACGTGGGTGACCTGAGAAGGCTGATCGACGTGCTTGTTGGCCATCTCGGAGATGTGCACCAGGCCCTCGATGCCCTCGCCCAGGTCGACGAAAGCGCCGAACGGGACAAGCTTGGTCACAGTGCCCTCGACGATAGCGCCGACGGGGTACTTCTTGACCAGTGCGCGCCACGGATCCTCGGTGGTCTGCTTGAGACCCAGGGAGATGCGCTCGCGGTTGAGATCGACGTCGAGAACCTCGACCTCGACCTCCTGGCCGACCTTGACAACCTCGGAAGGATGGTTGACGTGGTTCCAGGAGAGCTCGGAGATGTGGATGAGGCCGTCGATACCGCCGAGGTCGACGAAGGCGCCGAAGTCGACGATGGAGGAAACGGTGCCCTGGAGACGCATGCCAGACTTGAGCTTGGACAGGATCTCGGAGCGCTCGGCCTTACGGGACTCCTCGAGCACGACGCGACGGGAGAGGACAACGTTGTTGCGGTTGCGGTCCATCTCGATGACGCGGGCCTCGATGCGAGTGCCCATGTAGGAGGTGAGGTCCTTGACACGACGGAGGTCGACGAGGGAAGCGGGCAGGAAGCCACGCAGGCCGATGTCGAGGATCAGGCCGCCCTTGACAACCTCGATAACCTCGCCCTCGACGTTCTCGCCGGAGTTGAACTTCTCCTCGATGCGGTTCCAAGCACGCTCGTACTCGGCACGCTTCTTGGACAGGACCAGACGACCGTCCTTGTCCTCCTTCTGGAGTACCAGAGCCTCGATGGGATCACCGAGTGCAACGATGTCTGCAGGGTTAGCGTCCTTGCGGATGGACAGCTCGCGGACCGGGATAACGCCCTCGGACTTGAATCCGATGTCAACGAGCACCTCGTCATGCTCGATCTTAACGACAGTGCCGTTAACGAGATCGCCCTCATCAAAGTCGGTAATCGTACCGTCGATGAGGTTGTTCATCTCCTCCTCATTGACATCGTCAAGAGAGAAAATGGACGAGTTCTGAATCTCACTCAAAGGTGGACCCCTTTCGAACTACGGGGCCCCGATTGCTAGGACCTACAGAAGGGTGCGACAAGCACACAACGTTTAGGAACACTCGGGAGCCGACAGATACTAATGTGACGCTTATGCAATCACGTTCGTATAGGTTACGGGGAAATGAGTTCGATTTCAAGCGTGAACTGCGATTTTTTACTCGTGTGGAGACTTTTTCGTAATCTTATGAACACACGTCTCCGCAACTTGACGATAACCAGCCAGGCATTCGGCTTTGGGGTAAAGTATCCGGAGCCAACGATTCTAGATCGATTTTTCGAGAAAGGTGCCCGCGTGCTCAAAGCAGTCGTTTTCGATATGGACGAAACGCTTCTTAGCATCAACCTCAACGCGTTCATCCTTCGCTATTTTAAGGATGTCTCTTCGATGCTCGCGGATATCGGGCGCCGCAGCCGCGGTGGCACGATGGCGCGCCTCGGCACCATCCTGGTCGACCTCAACGCCAATCGCCGCAGCGGCACGGACAACCGCACCAATCTTGAGTTTTACCAAGAAGAGGTCGAGCGCCGATGCGGGATCTGCCTCTCCGATCCCCTCATCTACGAGGCGTTTACCTACTATGACCGCGAAATTCTTCCGTACAAGAACGACGAGGTCATTAACGCCCACGCCATGCCGGGCGCGCACGCCGCGCTCCAGGCCGTACAGGACGCTGGACTGCGTTGCGCGCTCTTTACCAACCCCAGCTTTCCCCAGGGGGCCATCGAGTGCCGCATGGGCTGGGGCGACCTGGCCGACGCCCCCTTTGAACTCGTGACGCACATGGGAAACACCACCCGCTGCAAGCCCGATGCCACCTACTATCTAGAGCAGCTTCAGGTGATGGGGCTCGAGCCACATGAGGTCCTTATGGTGGGCAACGATCCCAAACGCGACTTCCCGTCCCCCGATTGCGGCATCCAAACCGCTTTTGTGGGCCAAGGCAAGCCCAGCCGAGCCACCTGGCGCGGAACCATGGAAGACTTCGCCCGCGACTTTAACGCCGTAATCGAAGCCTTCTACGAGCACCAAATAGCCGACGAACTGTCCTAGCACACTTGGGTTTTGCCAATCATGATGTTGAGGATCTCGACGTCGGTATCTTTCATACCGACACGGCCCACATAACCCATGCTGGCGATTGTCTGCTCAACGGTATCTTGGATCAGGCCCTCGCCGGCGCGGAAGCCGCGACCCTGCATGGCCATATCATGGCCCAGAATCGCCGCATCGACGGCAGCCGAGATCTTGGCGGCACAGCTCGCCTTGGCGCCGTCGCACACGATGCCGCCCACGTTACCGAGCGTATTCGAGACCGTCGCGCCAATCTGCTCGCGCGTGCCACCGCACAGCCAGGTAATCGCAGCGCCGGCGCCGCACGCGGCGCAAATAGCACCGCAAAACGCCGAGAGCGCACCAATATAGCTCTTGATATGCACGGCGATAAGATCGGACAGCATCACGGCGCGCACCAGGCGCTCGTGGTCGCAACGCAGGTACTCGGCATACTCCATGACGGGCAATGCGCAGGTAATGCCCTGATTGCCCGAGCCGCACACAATGGCGACTGGCAGCGCGCAGCCGTTCATGCGGGCGTCGGACCCGGCGGCCGCACGGGCACGGGCACGGCAGGCGACGTCATCGGCACGAGCACCCAGCAGCGTACGACCCACCTCGGCGCCCCAAGCGTGCGCAAGGCCCTCGGCACTGATTGCACCATTCAGCTCAATCTGACGCTCAACGGCAGCGCGGGCGTCCTCAATGTTACCGTCCTCGATAAAGTCGATGATGGACTCAATGCTCATAGGGGTATCGGCCTTATCTGCCGCCCGCTCGGCCACGACGCGCTCGGCGCAGGCGGCACACTCCCCCGCCGACTTGCCGCACACCGGAATACCGTCGAGCGTATGGCACGTGACATTGGTGTGATGGTCGGTAATCTCGACGACCGCGGTATGGCCCCCGGCCGTCGCAGTCACCTTGATGTAGAGGTTGGGCACACCCTCGACAAGCGACACATCGCAGTAGCCGGCGTCGGCGAGGAGCTCGGCCACGCGAGCGCGGTCTTCATCGTTAACGCTCTCGAGCACCTCGAGCGCGCTCTTAGCGTCGCCGCCCACGGTACCCAGCACGGCCGCCGCTTCAATACCGTGCATGCCGCCCGAGTTGGGCACGGTCACGCTCTTAACGTTCTTGATGATATTGCCCGAGCAGGCAACATCCATATGATCGGGTTCGCAACCGAGCGTCTGACTCGCCAGCGCCGCTGCATAGGCAACGGCAATGGGCTCGGTACAGCCGAGCGCGCAGACAAGTTCGCGGTTCAAAACATCGCAAAACGCGGCATCACGGATAGAATCAGTAGGCATAGGTATCTCCTGCTTGCATAACGGGCTGGGCTCTCAAAATAGTTAGCTCCTTTATTTGATAACAATGCATCAAAAACCGCAACCATGGTTCCGGCAGACGGCGCTCAAGCGCAAACTGACGACATTCATTCACGAGAAGCCAGTCTTGTTGCCTGCTAAAGCGTTTGACCAAAAAACGCTCGAGCGTTTACGCAAAAGTCGCGCTATCATGCAGTCGAACGCGGTAAACACCTTTAGCATTTGCGCCGCACAGACCAGAGAGGAACCATCCATGAAGATCGGTATCGGTAACGACCACGCCGCCGTCGAGCTCAAGAACATCATCTCCGAGCACCTGAAGGAGCGCGGCTGCGAGGTCGTGAACTTTGGCACCGACACCTCCGAGAGCTTTGACTACCCCATCGCCGGCTACAAGGTGGGTAAGGCCGTTGCCAACGGCGACGTCGATCTGGGCATCCTGATCTGCGGCACCGGCGTCGGGATTAGCCTGGCTGCCAACAAGGTCGAGGGCGTACGCGCCGTTGTGTGCTCCGAGCCCTTCAGCGCCAAGCTCTCCCGCATGCACAACAATACCAACGTGCTCGCTTTTGGCGCCCGCGTCGTGGGCTCCGAGCTCGCCAAGATGATCGTCGACGAGTGGCTCGACGCCGAGTTTGAGGGTGGTCGTCACGAGCGTCGCGTTAACCTCCTCAACGAGATCGATCACACGCGCGCCCTTAAGATCGTCGACGAAGCCTAAACTATTCAGTGCCACAAGCTAACAGCAGGGGCCCGCTCGGAACACATGTCCGAGCGGGCCCCTGCATAGATTTTGGAATAAAAGGGCGCCGCGGATGGAGTTCCGCGGCGCCCAAGCCACACGCTAACAGCTTTAAGGAGTCAAAGCTGGTTTAGCCAAAAAAGCGCTTGATCTCAATCTCGGCGTTCTCCAGGCAGTCGGAGCCGTGGATCACGTTGGCGTTGA
Source organism: Collinsella sp. (assembly GCA_048291725.1). Lineage (GTDB taxonomy): Bacteria > Actinomycetota > Coriobacteriia > Coriobacteriales > Coriobacteriaceae > Collinsella. Next base: position 11,680 of record DBEZXW010000039.1, read on the forward strand.
CATCGACGGCAAAGTCGCCGCGGATGGTACCAGGAGCAGCCTCAAGCGGGTTGGTAGCGCCCATGAGGGTGCGCATCTTAGCAACAGCGGAGAGACCGGAAACGACCATCTTGACGACCGGACCGCTCGTCATAAAGTCGCAGAGACCGCCAAAGAAGGGCTTGTCGGCCAGATGGGCGTAGTGCTCCTCGACGGTAGCGCGCTCGAGCGTGGTCATCTCCATGCGCTCGATGACAAGGCCGCTGCGCTCAATGCGAGCAACGATCTCGCCGATCTTGCGGTCGCGCACGGCGTCGGGCTTAATCATGATGAAGGTCTTCTCGATAGCCATAAAAGTAGCCTTTCAAGTAGGTTCGCGCGTGCCCAAGTCCCATTCCGGCACCCGCCTGGACTGCATCGTAACAGAGTTTTAGCTGCAGTTAAACAAAAAGCTGTTTATTGAAACGTTGCAATTTATTAAAGCGCTCCATATGTGTCACTTCTGTTTCGAAGCCCGATTAGAGTACCATCCGACCGCCCATCAACCGCGCCGAACAGAGCAGGCGGTCGGTTGCCACCCGCGAACGTATCCCCTTCACAACCTGCCCAAAGGTCCTACAGAACTTCTCGACAAGCCCCTCCCCCATAGCAACAAAATACGGGCGCCCACATCAGCAGGCGCCCGTAAAGCGAAAACGATTTATCAATAAATGGACAATATGGCTTCAGCCAAACCTCTACTTTGCCCCGTGGCCCATCTCGACGACCTTAGTCAGCGATCCAAACACACCTTCGTCGACCACGAGCTGCGCCTCGGCACGCTGCAGCTGCACGGCAACGGCGGCAGGGGCGGTGCCGCCCTCGGTCGTGCGCGCGGCGACAATCGACGGGATGTCGAGCGCCTCGGTAATGTCGTGCTCAAAGAGCGGGCTTGCCTCCTGGAACACCTCAAACGGCAGGTCCTCAAGATTGCAGCCGCGCTTCTCGCACATCAGAACCAGATGCCCCACCACGGCATGTGCCTCGCGGAACGGCAGGCCACGCTTGGCCAGGTAATCGGCAACATCGGTAGCGGCAAGGTGCCCCACGCCGCACTCGCGCGCCATGGCATCCTCGTTGACGATCCAAGTCGAAATCATTCCGGCCATAACCGACAGGCACTGCATGAGCGTATGGGCGGTATCGAGCGCGCCCTCCTTGTCCTCCTGCAAGTCCTTGTTATAAGCAAGCGGCAGGCCCTTCATGGTCACGAGCAGCTGCACCAGGTTGCCATACACACGGCCGCTCTTGCCGCGAATAAGCTCGGCAAAGTCGGGATTCTTCTTCTGCGGCATGATGGACGAGCCGGTGGAGTACGAGTCGGAAAGCGTGATAAAGCCAAATTCGGAGCTCGACCACAGCACGATCTCCTCGGAAAGACGCGACAGGTGCATCGCCATGACGGATCCGGCGTAATGCAGATCGAGCAGGAAATCACGGTCGGAAACCGCATCGAGCGAGTTGGGAATCACGCCCGCAAAGCCAAGTTCAGCAGCCGTCATCTGGCGATCGAGCGGATAGCTCGTACCGGCAAGCGCGGCAGCACCCAGCGGGCAGTTGTCGGCGGCATCAAAGGCGGCCTTCAGGCGCGTAAAGTCGCGCGCGAACATCCAGGAATACGCCAGCAGATGATGCGAGAGCAGCACGGGCTGAGCGTGCTGCATATGCGTGTAGCCCGGCAGAATCACCTTGTCGTACTTCTTGGCCGCATCCACCAGCACATGGCGCAGCTCAAGATTGGCCTCCATGAGCTCCTTGGCCAGCGCCTTGATGCCCAGGCGCGTATCGGTCGCCACCTGGTCGTTGCGCGAACGCCCAGTATGCAAGCGCTTGCCAGCCTCGCCGATGCGACGCGTCAGCTCGCTCTCGATGGACATATGAATGTCCTCATCGTTGATATCGAAGGTGAAGTTGCCGGCATCGATATCCTGTTCGATTCCGGTCAGGCCCTTGGCAATCGCCTGCTCGTCCTCGGCACTGATGATGCCCTGGGCGGCCAACATCTTGGCATGCGCCTTAGAGCCGGCGATATCCTGCTTATAGAGATGTTTGTCGACCGGCAGCGACGCGCCAAACTCCTGCGTGACCTCGGCCACGCCCGCCTCAAAACGACCGCCCCAAAGAGCCATGGAACCGTCTCCTTTCTCCAAATACCAAAACAAGCGTCCAAAGCAATGTGCCCTGTCGCTAAAGCGATTTATCAACCGCTAGTTTTACACACTCCCTGCCGCGCGCGGGGCCATGTGGCTAATTTGCAAAGAAGTGACGCACCATGCACTTGGCACCCAACGTCTCCCTCCGGATGTTGCCCTGCGAACCATCGATCCAGGCCTTCAGGCTCATAGGAACGTCCTCGACCTTTACAGCATCGAACTCGGGCGCGAGGGCAAGTAAAGCATGCGCGATAGCATTGAACATAATGGATACTCCTCATATATATAGGCACAGAGCCGCCAAATTGATAGAAGGAGCCCCGCCGGACAACCCCGGCGGGGCTCGGACTCAGCCGCAGACGCGGCATCATATATGCGGGCGGAACGTAGGGGCCACCGATGTTAAGAAGTGTCAGCAAGCATAACGAAAGGTAGGGACCCCGTGCGTCCGTTATGTATCACGCGGATGGGCCGCGCGGATACCAAGGGAAGGAGGCGCTAGGCCTGGGCGGCAGCAGAGCTGGGGCCCTGGACCTTTGCCCACGTCTTGAGCGACAGCGTATCGATCTCGATAAAGCCGGCGCTGGCCTTCTCGTCAAACGTGGTGTCGCGGTCGTAGGTGGCCAGACCGTAGTCGTAGAGGCTAAAGGGGCTCTTGCGGCCGACGACATGGCAGTTGCCCTTAAAGAACTTCAGACGGACAGTGCCGGTCACGAACTTCTGGGTGTCAGCCATAAAGGCATCGAGCGCGTTTTTGAGCGGGCTGTACCACTGGCCGTTGTACACGGCGGTGGCCCAATCCTGCTCGAGCTTGATCTTGGTCTTGAGCAGGTCGCCCTCGACGCAGATGTCCTCGAGCGCCTTGTGGGCGGTGATGAGCGTCAGGGCGCCGGGAACCTCGTAGCACTCGCGGCTCTTAAGGCCCACCAGGCGATCCTCGACCAGATCGAGACGGCCAAAGCCATTGTCGCCGGAGATCTTGTTGAGGGCGATGACGATCTCAGAGAGCTTCATCTTCTTGCCGTCGACGGCGACGGGCTTGCCGGCCTCAAACTCAATCTCGGTGTAGGTCGGGGTGTCCGGGGTGTCCTCGGGATTCTTGGTCATAACCCAAGCGTCGTCGAGCGGCTCATTCCAGGGATCCTCCAGGTGACCGCACTCAATGGCACGACCCCACAGGTTGTCGTCGATGGAGTAGGGGTTGTCGTTGGCACCCTCGGGAACCGGCACGTTGTGGGCGTGGGCATAGGCGACCTCGTCGGGGCGACACTTCAGGTCCCACTCGCGAACCGGGGCGATAACCTTGAGCTCGGGGTCGAGGGCCTTGACGGCGGCCTCAAAACGGACCTGGTCGTTACCCTTGCCGGTGCAGCCGTGGGCGACGTAGGTCGCGCCAAACTCGTGGGCGACCTCAACAAGCTTCTTGGCAAGCAGCGGGCGAGACAGGGCGGAGAGCAGCGGATACTTGTTCTCGTACATGGAGTTTGCTGCAATGGCTTTGGTCAGGAACTCATCGGAGAACTCGTCGCGCAGGTCGAGCACCTGGCAATCGAGAACGCCTAGGTCGAGCGCCTTCTGCTTCTTGGCATCCAGTCCGGTCTCTTCCTGGCCCACGTTGCCGCAGACACAAACGACATCGAGATTCTTCTCGTCCTGGAGCCACTTGACACATACGGATGTATCAAGACCACCGGAATATGCGAGAACGACTTTTTCCTTGCTCATGGCTGTTTCCTTTCGCCCTTGGTAGCTAGTTAGAACATCGGTCAGTTGCAAGTCATTTCAAGGTCATATACCGTGCAATATCAGGTTAAATAGCAAAAATCAGCACATACATGCCCTAGAAACATGCAGCAATGTCGTGCTAAAACCCAACGACCTCAAAATGACTCTGTTGAGGCATTGCGCCCCATGCGGACAGAGACGATTGTTATCGTCGTCGGGAAATTGCGCGCTGGCGTCGGATGGCATTGTCTGCAGTGGTGATGATTTTTACGAACTGCATCTGCCTCTCCTTTCACGTATCGCCGGGCGCAATTCAAATATCGCAAACGGTACCTTTTCCTCGGTAAGCGGCTCTTTTGCCGTCTCCGTTTTCGATGTTCGCTATATTACGATAAAGTGCACGCTGCGCAAGCGGCAAATTCAAATTTCTGAAAAGTTTTTTCATTAGTTTGTGAATTGCAGTGCAAATACGCACCATTCCTGCGAAAATACGCTCGACTACTAGTTGATGGTTATAACGTCTGAAACAATCTCGAAACGAAAGGCGCATTTTTATGCAAACTTACGAATCGGACGCCAACATCGGCAACATTAAGATTCTCGCCGTCGATATGGACAAGACGCTGCTGACCGACGAGCGTGTGCTGCCCCAGGGTCTTGATGAGCGCCTGGACAAGCTCGCCGACGCCGGCATCGTATTCTGCCCCGCCAGCGGACGTCCCGCCCCCAAGCTCGAGGAGATGTTCGAGGGCATCAAAAACCGCCTTGCTTTTTGTCCCGACAACGGAGCGTGCGTGATCTATCGCGGCAGCTATATCTATAAGAGCAATATTGACGTGGAGCTGTATCAGCAGGTCTTGAGCCGTGCCTCGGAGGATCCTCGCGCTGTCCCCGTCCTGTGCTGCTTCGACGAGTTCTACGTGCTTGCCCGCGACCATCAATACCACGACGAGATCAGCGTCTACTACAACACAATCAACTACGTCGACAGCTTTGATGGCATTGATTTCGAGTCCAACAAGATTTCGGTCTTCTTCCCCGGCTACGACGCCGAGCCCGCTTTCCGCGAGACCTATAGTCCCGAGTTCTCGGACAAGCTCTACGTCACCAACGCCGGGCGCGAGTGGATCGACTTTATGAACCTGGGCGTCGACAAGGGCGCCGGCGTCGCGCACCTGTGCGAACACCTGGGCATCGATATCGCCGACGCCGCCGCCGTGGGCGATACGTACAACGACATCCCCATGCTGGAGCGCGTCGGTCACAGCTTTATCGTGGACAATGCCGAGGAGCACATGAACGCGCATGCCAAATGGCGCATTCCGAGCAACAACGACGGGGGCGTACTGACGCTCATCGACGCCATCTTGGCGGCTCGTTAACGTGGCTCGTCGGGCCTGGCCGGGCGGCACGGGTTAACTTTTCGCTCGGTCAGGTCCTGCGCAAGACGAAAGCCACATTAAGTGGCTTTCTTTGCGTGCGGAATCTACGAAAAGTTAACCCGTGCCGGCCGGCCAGGCCCTAGGTTTACTTACCTGCCGCCAAGATGGCGTCTTGAGTGTCTAGATACTTAGGCTGAATTTAATTGAACGAAGGACGCTCCTTGTTGATGAGGGGCGTCCTTCTGGTTTTGGTTACTTTGGAATTGTGGTCGTGCCCTTACTTGGCGTCTGCCCAGGTCACTCCAGTCGAAGCTTCGGCGATCAACGGTACGCGGAGGTCTACTACGTGTTCCATGACGTCGCGGACCATGGTGGTTAGGCGCTCGACTTCGTCGACGGGGCACTCAAAGTCCAGTTCGTCGTGTACCTGCAAGATCATGTGGGCGGCAAAGCCCTCCTCTTCCAGACGGCGGCTTACGCGGGCCATGGCGATCTTGATGATGTCTGCTGCGGTGCCCTGCATGGGGTGGTTCATGGCTGTGCGCTCACCAAAGCCGCGGAGTTGCGGGTTTTTGGCCTTGAGCTCGGGAATATGGCGTCTGCGGCCATACATGGTCTCGGCATAGCCCGTCTGCTTGGCACGTGCCACCACGTTGTCGAGGAACGTGCGCACGCCCGGGTAGGCCTCGTAGTAGCGATCGATCATGTCGCGCGCCTCGGCCATCGAGATATGCAGCGACTGCGACAGGCCATAGGCCTGCTGACCGTACACGATGCCAAAGTTCACGGCCTTGGCGCGACTGCGCAGGTCGGGCGTTACCTCGGACACCGGCACACCAAACACGCGCGCCGCCGTCTCGGCATGGAAGTCCTCGCCCTCGTTAAAGGCGCGCACCAAGTGCTCGTCACCCGAGAGATGCGCCAGCAGACGCAGCTCGATCTGCGAGTAGTCCACCGCCAAAAAGACGCTGCCCTCGCCCGCCGAGAACGCCGTCTTGACGGTACGACCCAGCTCCGAGCGCGTCGGGATGTTCTGCAGGTTCGGTTCGCTCGAGGACAGACGCCCCGTTGCCGTGATGGTCTGGTTGTACGTGGTGTGCACGCGACCGTCACCACGGCGCAGCGGGCCCAGGGTGTCCAGATAGGTGGACTTGATCTTAGACTTCTCACGCCAATCCAAGATCAGACGCACGATTTCGTGGTCGCGGGCAAGGTCGCTCAGCACCTTGGCGTTGGTCGAATAATAGCCGCGCTTAGTCTTCTTGAGACCCTTGGTCGGAAGCCCCATCACATCAAAGAGCACATGCGACAGCTGCATGGGACTGCCAATATTAAAGGTCTCGTCACCCGCCAGGTCGCGAATGCTGCGCTCGACCTCGGTGATCTGGGTCGCCAGGCCCTCGGACAGATTACGCAGGCGGTCGGGATCCACGAGCAT
>DBEZXW010000040.1:0-47238 GCA_048291725.1 Collinsella sp.
CCGGTGGAACCGGATCAGCCGCGGGGCGTGCACCTTGAGAACCGGATACTGCGAGGATGGACACACCAGATGTGTCGCATCCGGGCAGACATCGAACCATTTGAAATGGTCTAACTTGGATTTGTTTTTCGCAAGGCCGCCGAGAGGCGGCCCCGAGAAATTCCTTTTCCTATACTAAAACCATATGAATCGAACGGAACCGATCAGCTAATAGTTGTGAGGACCGGACGGGCTCGAAGCCCAGATATTTTGGACGGAGAGTTCGATCCTGGCTCAGGATGAACGCTGGCGGCGCGCCTAACACATGCAAGTCGAACGGCACCCCTCTCCGGAGGGAAGCGAGTGGCGAACGGCTGAGTAACACGTGGAGAACCTGCCCCCTCCCCCGGGATAGCCGCCCGAAAGGACGGGTAATACCGGATACCCCGGGGTGCCGCATGGCACCCCGGCTAAAGCCCCGACGGGAGGGGATGGCTCCGCGGCCCATCAGGTAGACGGCGGGGTGACGGCCCACCGTGCCGACAACGGGTAGCCGGGTTGAGAGACCGACCGGCCAGATTGGGACTGAGACACGGCCCAGACTCCTACGGGAGGCAGCAGTGGGGAATCTTGCGCAATGGGGGGAACCCTGACGCAGCGACGCCGCGTGCGGGACGGAGGCCTTCGGGTCGTAAACCGCTTTCAGCAGGGAAGAGTCAAGACTGTACCTGCAGAAGAAGCCCCGGCTAACTACGTGCCAGCAGCCGCGGTAATACGTAGGGGGCGAGCGTTATCCGGATTCATTGGGCGTAAAGCGCGCGTAGGCGGCCCGGCAGGCCGGGGGTCGAAGCGGGGGGCTCAACCCCCCGAAGCCCCCGGAACCTCCGCGGCTTGGGTCCGGTAGGGGAGGGTGGAACACCCGGTGTAGCGGTGGAATGCGCAGATATCGGGTGGAACACCGGTGGCGAAGGCGGCCCTCTGGGCCGAGACCGACGCTGAGGCGCGAAAGCTGGGGGAGCGAACAGGATTAGATACCCTGGTAGTCCCAGCCGTAAACGATGGACGCTAGGTGTGGGGGGACGATCCCCCCGTGCCGCAGCCAACGCATTAAGCGTCCCGCCTGGGGAGTACGGCCGCAAGGCTAAAACTCAAAGGAATTGACGGGGGCCCGCACAAGCAGCGGAGCATGTGGCTTAATTCGAAGCAACGCGAAGAACCTTACCAGGGCTTGACATATGGGTGAAGCGGGGGAGACCCCGTGGCCGAGAGGAGCCCATACAGGTGGTGCATGGCTGTCGTCAGCTCGTGTCGTGAGATGTTGGGTTAAGTCCCGCAACGAGCGCAACCCCCGCCGCGTGTTGCCATCGGGTGATGCCGGGAACCCACGCGGGACCGCCGCCGTCAAGGCGGAGGAGGGCGGGGACGACGTCAAGTCATCATGCCCCTTATGCCCTGGGCTGCACACGTGCTACAATGGCCGGTACAGAGGGATGCCACCCCGCGAGGGGGAGCGGATCCCGGAAAGCCGGCCCCAGTTCGGATTGGGGGCTGCAACCCGCCCCCATGAAGTCGGAGTTGCTAGTAATCGCGGATCAGCATGCCGCGGTGAATGCGTTCCCGGGCCTTGTACACACCGCCCGTCACACCACCCGAGTCGTCTGCACCCGAAGTCGCCGGCCCAACCGTCAAGGGGGGAGGCGCCGAAGGTGTGGAGGGTGAGGGGGGTGAAGTCGTAACAAGGTAGCCGTACCGGAAGGTGCGGCTGGATCACCTCCTTTCTAGGGAGATAAGTTCTTAGAGAGACAAACTTTAACTCGAATAGAGGGCAGGAGCCCGTCCGGTGGATGTCGCCTGGATGATTCCCCGCAGCACCCGGTCCCCGGGGTCGCACCCGCGTACCTTGAGAGCCGCATAGCGATAGGAGAGAGATGGAAGATCCAATTCTTCCAGACTCGATTCTTTTCTGCGATTTTAAAGACAGAATGATAGCAATCATTCATCCGATCCAAACAAGAAGAATTCACTTATATATGAGTGAGGAGCATCTGATCGCGAGCACAGTCAACTGCTGTGCCGCGGTATGAGATACCCGAATTGCGACATACGAGCGCTATTCATGATATCGATTAATTTTTATTAGCGACACGTGGATATCCCGCGGGCCCGATGCGGTCCCGCAAGATACCACGGGCGCACGGCGGATGCCTTGGCACAGGGAGCCGATGAAGGACGCGGCAAGCTGCGATAATCCCCGGCGAGGAGCACACATCCTTCGACCCGGGGGTCTCCGAATGGGCGAACCCATGCACAGCAGTGTGCATATCCCCGGCCCGAACACATAGGGCCGGGGAGGACAACCCGGGGAACTGAAACATCTAAGTACCCGGAGGAGAGGAAATCAATCTCGAGACTCCCCGAGTAGCGGCGAGCGAAAGGGGACCGATGGCCAAACCGTCGAGCGGGCATACCCGGCAGGGGTTCCGCCGACGGGGTTGCAGGGCCGCGCATCCGGGGGCTGCCGCCCCCGGGCGCAGGTCCGGCTGGGGAGCGGAACGGCATGGGAGGGCCGGCCGCAGCGGGTGACAGCCCCGTACGCGAACCCAGACCGGACGGCGCGACGCGGTCCCTGAGTAGGGCCGGGCACGTGAAACCCGGTCCGAACCTGGGTGGACCACCATCCAAGCCTGAGTACTACCCTGTGACCGATAGCGCACCAGTACCGTGAGGGAAAGGTGAAAAGCACCCCGGGAGGGGAGTGAAACAGTACCTGAAACCGTGCGCCCACGAGCAGTCGGAGCACCTTTATGGTGTGACGGCGTGCCTTTTGTAGAATGAGCCAGCGAGTCGCTGGCGCGGGGCGAGGTTAACCGAAAGGGAGCCGGAGCGAAAGCGAGCCTTAACAGGGCGACTTGAGTCCCGCGCCGCGGACGCGAAGCCGGGTGAGCTATCCGTGGGCAGGCTGAAGCGGGGGTAAGACCCCGTGGAGGGCCGAACGCACGTCGGTTGAAAACGGCGGCGATGACCTGCGGATAGGGGTGAAAGGCCAATCAAACCCGGAGATATCTCGTTCTCCCCGAAATAGCTTTAGGGCTAGCGTCGCGCGTTCACCGCCGGAGGTAGAGCACCGGATGGACGAGGGGGCTTCGCCGCCTACCGAATCCAACCGAACTCCGAATGCCGGCGGCCCAGAGCGCGGCAGTCAGAGCATGTGGGCTAAGCTGTGTGCTCGAGAGGGAAACAGCCCGGACCGCCCGCTAAGGTCCCCAAGTTCCAGCCGAGTGGCAAAGGATGTGCGTCCGCCCAGACAACCAGGATGTTGGCTTAGAAGCAGCCATGCATTCAAAGAGTGCGTAACAGCTCACTGGTCGAGTGGACATGCGCCGACAATACACGGGGCTAAGCTGGACACCGAAGCGGCGGGATTTTAATTCATTAGAATCGGTAGGGGAGCTTCCCATGGGCGGTGAAGCCGCCGGGCGACCGGCGGTGGAGCGCATGGGAGTGAGAATGCTGGCATGAGTAGCGAGAGACGAGAGAGTAACTCGTCCGCCGTGAACCCGAGGTTTCCTGGGCAAGGCTAATCCTCCCAGGGTCAGTCGGGGGCTAAGGCGAGGCCGGGAGGCGTAGCCGACGCGCAGCAGGCAGACATTCCTGCACCGCGCACGCGGCGCTACGACCGACGGGGCGACGGATGGGGGTGGCTCGGCGGGGTTCTGGACGTCCCCGTGATGGAGCGCGGCCCGCGGACCAGGGAAATCCGGTCCGCACGAGGGCGAGGCTCCGGACGAAGCACTTAAGCGAAGCGAGTGAGCCCGAGGTCCCTAGAAAAACCCCTAGGCAGGCGCGTGCGCGCCCGTACCGCAAACCGACACAGGTGGGTGGGTAGAACATACCGAGGCGATCGGGTCAACCATGGTCAAGGAACTCGGCACAATGGCCCCGTAACTTCGGGAGAAGGGGTGCCCGCGCGTACGTGAACCGGCTCGCCCGGGGAGCGGAGGCGGGCCGCAGTGGAGAGGCCCAAGCGACTGTTTACCAAAAACACAGGACTCTGCAGAAGCCGCAAGGCGACGTATAGGGTCTGACGCCTGCCCGGTGCCGGAAGGTCACGCGGAGGAGTTAGCGCATCGCGCGAAGCCCCGAAGCCAAGCCCCGGTAAACGGCGGCCGTAACTATAACGGTCCTAAGGTAGCGAAATTCCTTGTCGGGTAAGTTCCGACCTGCACGAAAGGCGCAACGACTTGGGCGCTGTCTCGACCATGGACCCGGTGAAATTGCACTGGTCGTGAAGATGCGACTTACCCGCGGAAGGACGGAAAGACCCCGTGAACCTTCACTGCAGCTTGGCATTGGCCGCTGGTCCCGCGTGTAGAGGATAGGCAGGAGGCTAAGATCCGGAGGCGCCAGCCCCCGGGGAGCCGCCCTTGGAATACTGCCCTCGCGCGACCGGCGTCCTAACCCGAGGCCGTCAACCGGCTCGGGGACCGTGCCAGGCGGGCAGTTTGACTGGGGCGGTCGCCTCCTAAAGGGTAACGGAGGCGCGCGAAGGTCCGCTCGGGACGGTCGGCAACCGTCCTTTTGAATGCAAGAGTACAAGCGGGCTTGACTGCGAGGCCCACAAGCCGAGCAGGTGCGAAAGCAGGCTCTAGTGATCCGGCGGCCCCGAGTGGGTGGGCCGTCGCTCAACGGATAAAAGGTACTCCGGGGATAACAGGCTGATCTTGCCCAAGAGTCCACATCGACGGCAAGGTTTGGCACCTCGATGTCGGCTCATCGCATCCTGGGGCTGGAGCAGGTCCCAAGGGTACGGCTGTTCGCCGTTTAAAGCGGTACGCGAGCTGGGTTCAGAACGTCGTGAGACAGTTCGGTCCCTATCCTCCGTGGGCGCAGGAGAATCGATGGAGGCTGCCCCCAGTACGAGAGGACCGGGGTGGACGCACCTCCGGTGAACCGGTTGTCGACCAACGGCACGGCCGGGTAGCCGCGTGCGGCGCGGATAACCGCTGAAGGCATCTAAGCGGGAAGCCGTTCCAGGGATTAGTTCTCCTTCCGGTAAGGGCCCAGGTAGACTACCTGGTCGATAGACGGCAGGTGCAAGGCTGGCGACAGCCTCAGCCGAGCCGCACTAATCGCCCGAGCTCTTCCGGAACCGCACCTCGCGGCCCGCGGGACCCAGCGCTCATGCGCGGTCCGGGCACGAGGATGCCCCCGAGTCGACTCCTCCTATACGCCATGCGGCCCCCAGGGCACGTGAAGAGACACCGGACACCGTAACGGTGGGCGCCGCCCACCGGTCAGCGGCCAGAGCATGGGGGGCACGCCCGGTCCCGTTCCGAACCCGGAAGCTAAGCCCCATCGCGCCGAGAGTACTGCGGGGTCAGCCCGTGGGAGGCCAGGGCGCCGCTGACCGGTGGACGGCACCGAGCCGTACGCTTGAACTGAGAAGGGGGAGGCCTCGCGGCCTCCCCCTTTTTTGCGTTGTATACACGTTGTACTTTGGGACCTAGCTCCCCCGTATGTGCTCTTACTGTTTGGCTGTATTTTGAGTCCATCTAGTGTATTTGAGCGATAATTACTCGCATTGGCGTTAGGGAGGGCTTGATGTTTACCGTATTTGTCTTGGGCAATATTGCTTCGGGTAAGTCGACTGCCTGCCGCTATTTCGAATCTCGTGGCGCTATGCTTATCGATCTGGATGAGCTTGCAAAATCGCTGTATGTGCCGGGCTCTGATATCGTCAATACACTCGCGGATGAATTCGGTTGGGACATTTTGGATGAGGAAGGCGGCATTCGCCGCGGCATCCTCGCTTCTCGAGCTTTCGCTTCTCCTGATTCGGTCGCACGGCTCAATGACATCGTGCATCCCATTCTGATTGAACAGCTTTCGCTTAGGATTCTCGATCCGGTTTGTTGTACGGTTTCATCTCCCCGTTATCCTTTTGCGGTGGTCGAGGTTTCTGCTCCGACTGGTTTTGAGGATGCATTTGGCTTGGCTGATGAAATTTTGGTCATCAGCGCCCCTTTGTCAGTTCGTCGCGAGCGCGCTATTCAACGTGGCATGGAGCCATCTGATTTCGATGCCCGTTCTGCTTGCCAGCCCGAAGAGTCTGCGCTGTGCAATCTCGCTACAACTGTGATTGACAATGCGGCAGACGATAACTCGCTCTTTGAACAACTGGACGCATGGCTTTCGCGCCATGGGTTCGGGGATGTAGTGGATAAGGAGGAGGCCGATGCCTAAGACACGTTTCCTTACGTGGTATCGCCTTATACCGCTGGCTGCCGTTTTTGCCTTCGGCCTTATCTCATTCGTTTACTCGTATGCTCCTGCCGCTTTCTTTAAGCCGCTGTATCCGATTGACTACGAGGCGTATGTAAAGCAATCCAGTGTTTCGCATAATCTGGATCCGTATCTGGTGTGCGCTGTCATTAAGTCTGAATCGAATTGGGATCCCGAGGCCGAGTCGAATCAGGGTGCTCAGGGATTGATGCAGCTGATGCCCGAGACTGCCCAGGATATGATCGCCAAGGGCCTTGTCGACGGTGGCGAGTATTCGGCCGACAACCTTAACGATCCGGCTACGAATATCGAGTTTGGCTGTGCGTATCTCTCGTATCTTCTAGCGTATTTTAATGGGTCGACTGACAGTGCCATTGCCGCCTATAACGCCGGCATGGGCAATGTCGACGGATGGGCGCAGCAGAGTACGTCGCTTCATAATGCAATCACCTTTCCCGAGACGCAGGCGTATCTGATTCGTGTCAATAATGCCTGGGTTCGCTACAAGACCCTCTATCCCGATCGGTTCGTATAGGACTATGCCTGCCGCCTGCGTATACTGCAGATATATGAGTTAGGAGTATCCATGGCGGAATTTGAAGTAGAACGCGTTGGTGGTGAACTTAAGCGCTTTGGCGTTGAAGGCTCTGACGTGCCGTTTAAGGTCGTGTCTCCCTATGAGCCTGCCGGTTCCCAGCCTAAGGCCATTGAGTCGCTTGTGCAGGGCGTGAGGGACGGAGACCGCTATCAGGTTTTGCTGGGCGTGACTGGTTCGGGCAAGACCTTCACGATGGCAAAGACTATTGAGGCCCTGGGAAAGCCGACGCTGGTCATGGCTCCGAATAAAACGCTCGCCGCTCAGCTTGCGAGCGAGCTCAAAGAGTTCTTTCCCAACAACGCTGTGGTCTACTTCGTCTCGTACTACGACTACTATCAGCCCGAGGCGTATGTGCCGCAAAGCGATACATATATCGAGAAAGACTCCTCGATTAACGAAGAGGTCGAGATGCTGCGCCATCAGGCGACCGCGTCACTGCTCTCTCGACGCGATGTGATCGTTGTCGCATCGGTCTCGTGTATCTATGGCATTGGCTCTCCTGAGGACTATGCGGGTCTGGCTCCAAACGTCGACAAGAAGGTGCCGCTCGAGCGCGATGACTTTATCCATGCACTTATCGACATTCAATATGATCGCAATGACTATGACCTGGCACGCGGCACGTTCCGCGTGCGCGGCGATGTTGTCGACGTGTATCCGCCTTATGCCGAGCATCCGTTGCGGTTTGAGTTCTTTGGCGACGAGGTCGAGCTGATTGCCGAGATCGATGAGGTCACCGGTGAGATGCTTCGTGAGTACGAGGCCATCCCCGTATGGCCGGCATCGCACTACGTGACCGAGAAGCCGAAGGTCAAGGCGGCTCTGAAATCGATCAGCGAAGAGTGCGAGAAGCGCGTGGCGGAGCTCAAGGCGACCGACAAGTTGCTCGAGGCGCAGCGTCTGCAGCAGCGCACCGATTATGATCTTGAGATGCTCGAGACGATGGGCTTTTGCAACGGCATCGAGAACTACTCGCGTCATCTGGACGGTCGCAAACCGGGTGAGCCGCCGTTTACCCTAATCGATTACTTTCCCAAGGATATGCTCTGCATCATCGATGAGAGCCATGTGACGGTGCCGCAGATTCGCGGCATGCACGAAGGTGACCGCTCGCGTAAGGTGACGCTGGTGGAACACGGTTTTCGCCTGCCCTCGGCGCTCGATAACCGCCCGCTTCGTTTCGATGAGTTTGAGGCAAGGATACCCCAGTTTATCTATGTTTCGGCCACGCCGGGCGATTACGAGCTGCGGGTTAGCCAGAACGACGTTGAGCAGATTATTCGTCCGACCGGTCTGCTCGATCCCAAGATCGATGTGCGTCCGGTTCGTGGGCAGATTGACGATCTTGAGGACGAGATTCGCGAGCGCGTTGCCCGCAAGGAGCGCGTGCTGGTGACCACGTTGACCAAGCGCATGGCCGAGGACCTGACCGACCATCTGCTCGACGCGGGCATTAAGGTCAATTACATGCACTCTGATACGGCGACAATGGACCGTGTCGAGATCCTGCGAACGCTGCGCGAGGGCAAGATCGATGTCCTCGTTGGCATCAACCTGCTTCGCGAGGGCTTGGATCTCCCCGAGGTCTCACTGGTGGCAATTCTCGATGCCGATAAGGAAGGCTTCTTGCGCAACCGCCGTTCGCTGATTCAGACGATTGGCCGCGCGGCCCGTAACGCCGATGGCGAAGTCATCATGTATGCGGACGTTGTGACCGATTCGATGAAAGAGGCCATCGAAGAGACGCAGCGCCGTCGCGAGATTCAGATGGCATATAACGAAGAGCATGGCATCGTGCCCAAGACGGTGCGCAAGGCCATCAACGACATCTCAAGTTTTATTGCCGAGGCCGAAAAAACCGTGGGTTCCAAGGGACGCTCGAAGGGCGACTCTCTTGGCCATGGTGCATTCTATACGCCCGATGAGTCGGGCGAGGGCGGCGTGCCGGAAACGGTGGCGCCCGAGCAGACACTTGCGGAGCAGTTGGAAGAACTGCCGCATGACGAGCTTGTGCGGATTGTCGAAACCATGGAAGAGGATATGCGTAACGCTTCTGCCGCCATGGACTTTGAGGAGGCGGCGCGCCTGCGCGATGCCGTCGTTCAGATTCGGGCGATGCTCGAGGGTGCGTCTGAGGACGAGACGATCGAGCGCTTACGTTCGCAGGCCCGCAAGGGTTCCACGTTCGCATCGGGCAGAAAACGCCAGGGTGCACGGTTTAAGAAATAGCGAACAGGCCCCGAGTTCCCTGTGGAGCTCGGGGCCTATGTCTTTTGCGCGCTGGAATTCGTGCGTTAGAGGTCTGCGATCAGGGCTTCAGCACAACGGATGCCGTCGGTGGCCGCGCTCATGATGCCGCCGGCATATCCAGCTCCCTCACCACAAGGGTAGAGGCCCGGGGTCGACACGGCATGGCACGTTCGGTCTCGGGTGACAGTGACCGGTGAGCTCGAACGAGTCTCCACGCCGGTAAGAACGGCATCGGGACGGTCGTAGCCTCGTAGCTTTTTTCCGAGTAGGGGAAGTCCCAGGCGGAGCGACTCGACGATATGCTGCGGCAGGGCTTCGTCAATTGCCGTCCAGGTCACACCGAGCGGATAGGTGGGCTTTACCTTTCCGGGCGCCTTGCTGGCGCGTCCTGCGAGGAAATCTCCGACGAGTTGTGCCGGTGCGTTCCAGTTGGAACCGCCCAGGCGATAGGCGGCCGCCTCGCAGGCGCGCTGGAGCTCAATGCCGGCGAGCGGGTCATCGTTGGGAAGGTCCTCAGGCGTGACGTTAACGAGCAGGGCGGCGTTTGCGTTGCGTCCGTCGCGGGCATTGAGGCTGGCGCCGTTGACGCACAGGTGGCCCTGCTCGGAAGAGGCGGCGACAACCTGCCCGCCGGGGCACATGCAAAACGAGAACACGCTGCGGCCGTTGGGAAGATGGGCGACGAGCTTGTAGGGGGCTGCTCCGAGGGTAGGATGTCCCGCCAAGGTTCCATATTGGGCTCGGTCGATGTCGCGCTGCGGATGCTCGATGCGAACGCCCATGGCAAAGGTCTTTTGTGCGAGGGCCACGTTGTGGTCCTTAAGGAGCTCAAAAATATCGCGAGCAGAATGCCCGCAGGCGAGGATGAGGTGCTTTGTCTCAATTGGCTCGTAAACGGCGTCTTGGGACGATTGGACATCGATACCGGTGATGGCACCAGACGCGTCGATGCGAATGTCGACGAGCTTTGTTCGATAACGGACGACACCTCCGAGCTGCTCGATGCGCTGGGATATAGCGGTGACAACCGTGGGAAGGATGTCGGAGCCAATGTGCGGCTTGGCATCCCACAGAATATCGCGGGGCGCGCCCGCCTCGACGAAGGTTTCGAGGATAAGGCGATGGGCGGGATTTTTGGTTCCCGTATTGAGCTTGCCGTCCGAGAAGGTCCCCGCGCCGCCCAGGCCAAACTGGATATTGCTCTCGGGGTCGAGGATGCGCTCCTTTAGAAAGAGATCGATCGCATGCGAGCGGCGAAATGCTGGGTCGCCGCGCTCGATGAGCAAGGGCTTAAGACCCGCTTCGGCAAGGGTGAGTGCAGCGAAAAGGCCAGCGCATCCGGCACCGACAACGACAGGGCATTCTTGAGGTGCGTCGGAGACGGGGGAGGGGAATGAAGACCCATCGTCTTCTATCGCGCGTACGCGCGAGCGGTCACGCTCGGCAACGCTGTCGACCGCTTCTCGCTCGAGGTGGGGACTAGTCAGCTCAACACGAAAGCTCAGGATAAAATGGACGTCTCGTTTTTTGCGGGCGTCGATTGACTTGCGGTGGAGCTCGATGGACTTGATCTCGGAGTCCTTGCAACGTAGGACGCGCTTGGCGACTCGCTTGCCAACATTGAGGCAGGCATTTTCATCGCCGGCTTCATCGAGTGACGCGTTGACTTGGGTGATTTCGATCATCGAGGTCTCCTTAGAGGCAAGAAAGAGGCCGTCCGGTATCCCAGACGGCCCGAATGCGTTTTTGATTATAGACTGCGCGGCTACAGGCTGCTTGCAGCGCGAATGCCCGAGAGCCAGGCCCACGCAAGGTTAAAGCCTCCACAATCGGCGTCGATGTCGAGCGCTTCGCCGCAGACGTAAAGCGGGGCGTCGACAGCGCTGCTCGCGCGTAGACTGGGTGTTGAGATGCTCTCGACAGATATGCCACCACGCGTGACCTGCGCCGAGCGCTCCTCGGCTGTTCCCTCGACGAGCAACTTAAAGTGCTTGAGGATCGAGACCAGGTGGATGACATCGTTGGAGCCTGGATGGCACTGCTCGAACGCTGTGCAGACGACGCGGGAGAGTTGCGGGGCGAGCATGCCGTCGAGCCAACGGGGATCGCGGGGCGAAAAGCCGCCGAGCAGCTCAACGCGCCGGTTGAGCATATCGAGCAGCTCGTCTTTGGAGAGGTCGGGGAAAACGTCGAGCAGGATCGTATCGCCGTGCTGGATACGACGGGAGAGGTTGAAGACAGCGACGCCCGAGATACCGAAGGTTCGAAACAGGACTTCACCGTCTTCGTGCCAGAGCTCATTATGATTGCGGGCGAGCGTCAAGCGGGCGCGGACGCGCAGGCCATCCAACGTCTTGAGTGCCGCCCGATCGCCGACGACCGTTGCCGATACGGGGCAGAGGATGGGGCGCAGCGAAGTGAGGGGGAGGCGAAACGTATCGGCGATACCAGTGGGGTTGCCACCCGTGGCGATAATTACGGCATGTGCCTGCAGGGCCTCGTTCTTGCGAGGGACATCGGCGAGCGCTTTCCGAAGCGAGCGGAGCTCCGATTTTCGGTCGTCGTGCTTTTTTGCCTTGAGTGCCCGCGCTGGACGGTCTATTTGGAGTGTCCAGCCTTCGGAAGCTTTGTGCGCCGAGGCAACGTTGGCTCCGCAGATTAAGGTGATACCTAGGCGGTCGCAAACGTTGAGAAGCGCGTCGCGCACCGATTCGGCGCGAAGGGAGCGCGGGTACAGTCGGCCTTCCTCGGAGGTTGTCATGATGCCCAGCGAGGAGAAGAAACCCATAAGCTCTTGTTCGGGTTGGGGGCCCATGACAGATTCGACGAATGCGGGGTGGTTATACCGCTGAGGATCAATCGATTCGTTGGAGAGGTTGCAGCGGCCGTTACCGGTCGCAAGGAGCTTAAGGCCGCAGGCGACATCGCGCTCAACGATGCAGACGCTTTTGCCAGCACGTGCGGCCGTAATGGCGGCGGCGAGGCCTGAAGCCCCGCCGCCGATTACCAGGACGTCATAGAAGGCGCTCGTGTTCACTTAGGCCTCGTCGGTCTCGTGCGGGGTAATAGCCTCGACGGCAGAGACTGCCTTGGGCAACATGCCATCGGGCAGCGCGGTCTCGACCTCGCCCTTATCGCAGGCCTCGGCGAGTGCCGGATTAATGGGAAGCGTGCCCAAGATGTCGAGGTTATAGCGCTCTGCGACCTCGGGGAGCTTGCTCTTGCCAAAGACCTCGATCTTCTTGCCGCAGTCGGGGCACTCAATATAGCTCATGTTCTCGACGATGCCCAGAATGGGGACGTTCATCTTCTCGGCCATGTTGACCGCCTTGGCGACGATCATCGAGACCAGATCCTGCGGGCTCGTGACGATGACGATGCCGTCGACGGGCAGTGACTGGAAGACGGTGAGCGCGACGTCGCCTGTTCCCGGAGGCATGTCGACCAGCAGGTAGTCGATGGGGCCCCACGAGGTCTCGCTCCAGAACTGCCTGATGGCGCCAGCGATGACCGGACCGCGCCAAAGGACGGGGTCGGTCTCGTTTTGGAGCAGAAGGTTGGAGCTCATGACCTTGACGCCGTGCTCGGAGATTTCAGGCAGCATGAGGTTGCCAAGGGCATGGACGTGGCGTCCGCTCATACCGAACATCTTGGGGATAGAGGGACCGGTGATGTCGGCATCGAGGACGCCGACCTTGTGGCCGTGACGGGCAAGCTCGGTGGCGATGGCACCGGTGACAAACGACTTGCCGACACCGCCCTTGCCGGAAAGCACGGCGATGACGCGTTTGACCTCGGACAGCGTATTCTCCTCAAATTGCGACGGCGACGTTTGTCCGCCGGCGGCCTGTGCGTGCTCGCAACCCATGTATGACTCCTTTGTATATGTTGGGGCCGGGGCCCCGTGATGTGACACGAGCGTCATTGTACCCTCGTTTGCGAGCGGGAGTCATTTACGATGCATTTGGGCCGAGCGTGCTTGCAATACGATGGGTCCAAGCGAATGGGCGGGCTTACTGAACTTTGCTGGCGAACTCGAGGTATTGCATGCGCTGCAGCTTGTCGATCGTCGAGGCGTATGGGCTGTCTTCAGATTCCAAGTCGTAGCGCAGCCCGTCGGCACCAAGGTAGCCGGCGACATTGATGGTGGGCACATCTGACCTTGTTGCAAGCAGAGCCTTTTGATAGTCGGTGAGCGGGGCGCCGATCTTATTAAGGGTAATGGCTGCAACCTCGTTTGCCCCGACGGTGTCGTAGACGTTGAGCTCGGTATTGCCGGCGATTTCATAGTTAGCCCAGACAAAATATGTCGACTGATAGATACGGAAAGCGTGGCTTGCCGTATCTTCCTGAGGGTACAGCTCGTCGTTGAGAGTCGTTGCGGCGCTCGGCTGATGGTCGCCAAAAAAGACAAGGACAACCGGTCTGCCGATATTGCGGAGCTCGTTGATAAAGTACTCGAGGTCCCGGTCGGATGCGTTGATGCAGGTAAGATAGGTGTTGAGCGCGCTATTGGCACCCTCGCTGGCTCCCTCGACCCAATAGTTTGTCAGCTCCTCGGCGGGAACGGTGCCATAGTCGTAGCCGCCGTGATTTTGCATCGTGACGTCAAAGATGAACTGCGGGGCTTCGTCGGTTCTAAGCAGGTCGAGTATCTTGTCGTAGGTGGCGTAGTCGCATACGCCGGCATGGTAACAGGGCGCACCTTCGAAATCGCCGATCGAAAGAAAGTCTCCAAAGCCCAGCTGCTGATAGATTTTATCTCGATGGTAGTTGACGGGGTTTTGCGGGTGCATAGCGGTAGCGGTATACCCAAGCTCCTTAAGGTCCTTTGCCAGGCTGTTGACGCCATTCATCTGATATAGCTGATAGGGGATTTTGCCTAATCCGACAAAGGCCGTTGTCGCTCCGGTCAAAAATTCGAATTCGGAGTTCGCCGTTCCGCCACCGGCGACCGAAGCGAGCATGGTGCCGCGAACAAGTGTGTCGGGAAGCGAGTTGTAGAATGCGGGGCCGGTGTACCCGGCCGCCTGGAGCTGCTCAAAGCACGAAAGGTCGCTAAAACTCTCATTCATGACGGCAACAATCGTCGGCTTGATTTCATTGAACTGGGCAACGGCCGCCGCGCGCTGCTCGCTCGAGCCATACGTGCTGTCGTAGGTGGCGGCGAGCTCCTGCTCGATGCTCTGCGCCTCATCGGGCGTATAGTCTTCGGGCTTCTCAATGGGCAACTCGTTGACCATTTCGGTGAACGAAGTGATAAAACCCTGAGACGCATACGTGGTGATGGGCTGCCAACGGTCAAATCCAAAATTCAGCGCCTGCTCCAAGTCGATGCTGGAAAAGCCCGAGAGCCCCACAACGGTCACTAGCAGAAAAGCGCAGAGGTTAGCGGCGATTGCGGGGAAGACATGGGTGGGCGTACGGAGCTTTCTCGGTCGGATAAGCGAAAGAAGCCCCAGGGAAATCTCCAGCAGGGCTAGAGAAGTTACGATTCCGGCGGTAAAGGTAAACTCGTATCCCTCGCTCACTTCCATTGCGGTGCCAAGGGCCAAGATATCGCTTGGCAGGATGGCCTCGCCTTTAAACGTTATGACGAAGTGCTCGGCAATGCCAAGGATGCAACAGGCGACGGGCACGAGGGCCATGACGCCTCCATGACGCTGTCCCAGCAAATAAAGGGAGAGCAGAACCGTCGCGAGCAGCCCGACGGAAAACCCGAATGAGTTGGCGGGAATGCGATAGAACGTTTCGTTACAGGCAATTTCGAGTGAAACGAACGAGAGCGCTGAAACAGCGGCGATGACAAGGATGTCACGGCAAATACAGGCAACCGTTCCCGTCGCAAGATCGGTTTGGTCGATAAGTCCCGAAACCAAGGGCTCGACAAGAAGTATGACGGCGGTAGCACCGAGCGCCGAATAAGAAAGGACCCATAGGGAATTGTCCTCATTTACGAGCAATTGATTCGTAATCCATGCAGCTACCATGCCGAGCGGGATGAGGAGCGTCGCGCACCAAAAGACGCGGGCAATGGGCGGCTTTTCATTGTGTTTGATTGAAAAATATACGCGCACCACGACGATGGCCACGATAAGGACGGCGATGAATATGGGCAGATTGGCCATGTCGCTCGAAGTGATTTCAAGGGGGATATCTTCGGTCATGGACGTTCCTCTGTTACGGCAAATTAAGTTCAGTATTAGATTACTGTAACCTTTCCACGGCATTTCGAGAAACAAAGCGCCCGATACGCAAAGCTAAAGGTCTGCGAATCTTGTATTACGAACATCTGTGCGCGTCGAGTGCGCTAAACTCATCGACAGTATGATTCGATGCAATAGGAGGCAAGGAGCTTCCATGTCTGATTCTTCTATCGTTATTCGCGGCGCTCGTGAGCACAACCTCCGTGATATCGATGTTTCTATTCCGCGTGACCAACTCGTGGTCATTACCGGTCTTTCTGGCTCGGGCAAGAGTTCGCTGGCATTTGACACTATCTATGCCGAGGGCCAGCGTCGATACGTCGAGAGTCTTTCGAGCTATGCGCGCCAGTTCTTGGGCCAGATGGACAAACCCGACTTGGATTCAATCGACGGCCTTTCGCCGGCGGTGTCGATCGACCAAAAGACGACGTCTAAAAACCCTCGCTCGACGGTTGGCACCGTAACCGAGATTTATGACTATCTGCGCCTGCTGTTCGCCCGTGTGGGCACCCCGCACTGTCCCGAATGCGGCCGCGTCATTGAGCGCCAGACGACCGACCAGGTTGCCGACAAGGTCTTGGCGGCGGGGGAGGGCCGCCGCGCGTTTGTGCTGGCACCGGTGGTGCGCGGGCGAAAAGGCGAGTACACCAAACTGTTTGAGGACCTTCGCGCCGAGGGCTTTAGCCGCGTGCGTGTCGACGGTGAAGTGCGCTCGCTCGACGATCCGATCGATCTGGATAAGAAATTCAAACACGATATCGAGGTCGTGGTCGATCGCATCGTGATCCGTGAGAATTCTCTGGGCCGTATCGCCGAGTCTGTTGAGCAGGCGACCGCGCTGGCTCACGGCAATGTAAACGTGTACATGCTGCCCGATCGTGATGCTCCCGAGGGGACCGAGGGCGAGCTGCTGGAGTATTCGTTGGCCTTGGCGTGCCCGGAGCATGGACACTCCATTGACGATCTTCAGCCGCGTGATTTTTCGTTTAACGCTCCCTATGGCGCATGTCCTGAGTGCGACGGCCTGGGCTTTAAGAAAACCGTTGATGCCGAGGCGCTGATCGAGGACCCCTCGAAGTCCATTGCCGACGGAGTCTTTGGTAGCCTGTTTGGCAATTCGAACTACTATCCGCAGATTTTTGCTGCGGTCTGCAAACACTTTAAGGTGAGCGCCGATACGCCGTGGGAGGACTTGCCCCCTCGCGTGCGTCGTGCATTCTTGGATGGCCTGGACGATACGAAGATCTCGGTCGACTACCAAAAGCTCGACGGACGTCGCAGCCAGTGGGATACCAAGTTTTCGGGCGTTCGCAACATCCTGTACGAACGCTATACCGAGACGACGAACGAGAACACCAAGGCGCGCCTGGAGAAGTACATTCGCGAGGAGCCGTGCTCGACCTGCCACGGCGCTCGTTTGCGCTCCGAGATGCTCGCCGTCACCGTGGGCGGCAAGTCCATTTACGAGGTTTGTTGCCTGTCGTGCCGTGAATCGCTCGAGTTTTTTGAGGGCCTGGAACTCACCGAGCGCCAACAGTTTATCGGCGGTCGTATCGTCAAAGAAATTCTGGAGCGCTTGCGTTTTCTGGTCGATGTTGGACTCGACTATCTGACGCTCGATCGTGCCTCGGCGACGCTTTCCGGTGGCGAGGCACAGCGTATTCGCCTGGCAACGCAGATCGGCGCGGGTCTCATGGGCGTGCTCTATATTCTGGACGAGCCCTCGATCGGTCTTCATCAGCGTGACAACGAGCGCCTGATTAAGACGCTCGAGCGCCTGCGCGATATCGGCAATACCGTTATCGTTGTCGAACACGACGAGGATACAATCCGTGCCGCCGACTACGTGATCGACATGGGGCCCGGCGCCGGTGTCAACGGCGGGCACGTAGTCGCGGCGGGAACGCCTGCTGATATCATGGCGTGTCCTGAGTCGATGACGGGCGCTTACCTGACCGGCAAACGAATGATTCGGGTGCCTGATGAACGGCGCAAGCCCGGTCGCGGCTGCCTTAAAATTACGGGAGCTCGAGCCAACAACCTCAAAAACGTTACTGCCAAGATCGAGTTTGGTACGCTTACGGTTGTTACCGGCGTGTCGGGATCGGGCAAGAGCTCCCTGGTTACCGACACCATTGCGCCTGCCCTTACGAATGCCATTCACCGCTCGACGCGCCCTGTGGGTCCGTATAAGAAAATCGAGGGCATTGAGTGTATCGATAAGGTTATCGATATCGACCAGTCGCCGATTGGCCGTACGCCGCGTTCCAACCCTGCTACCTATATCGGCCTGTGGGATGATCTTCGCGCACTGTTTGCGAGTACGCCGGAGTCGAAGGCGCGCGGCTACTCGCCGGGTCGTTTCTCCTTTAATGTGAGTGGCGGGCGCTGTGAGGCGTGCAAGGGCGACGGGCAGATCAAGATCGAGATGCACTTCCTTCCCGATATCTACGTTCCCTGCGAAGTTTGCGGCGGTAAACGCTACAACCGCGAGACACTCGAGGTCACCTACCGTGGCAAGACCATCTCGGACGTGCTCGACATGAGCGTCACCGAGGCGCTGGCCTTCTTTGGGAATATCCCGCAGATCAAGCGAAAGCTCCAGACGCTGTACGATGTAGGCTTGGGCTACGTGAGCCTGGGCCAGCCCGCCACGACGCTCTCGGGCGGCGAGGCGCAGCGTGTGAAGCTCGCCAAGGAGCTTCATCGACGCCAGACGGGCAAGACGTTCTATATTTTGGACGAGCCGACGACCGGTCTTCATTTTGAGGACGTCCGCCAGCTGCTCGATGTGCTGCAGCGCTTGGTCGATGCGGGCAACACGGTGCTGGTGATTGAGCACAACCTTGATGTCATCAAGGTTGCCGACCGCCTGATCGATATGGGTCCCGAGGGCGGTAACGGCGGCGGAACCGTCGTGGTTTCGGGCACACCGGAGCAGGTTGCGGACTGTCCGCAGAGTTATACGGGCAAGTTTTTGGCGCCTTTGCTCAGGCGTGACCGGGAGCGTCAGGCTCAACTTGATGCTCAATAAATAGGCGATTCAGTTTATGGGCGCCATCGACTCCTTGTGATTCGATGGCGCTTGCTGTGCCGAAGTGACGTATGCAGCCGAATTGGACATATACTTAATCTTTGCGTCCGAATGCGAGGGAAAGGATATGTCATGGCAAAGGCTGTAAAGACGCCAAAAACCAATGCGATGCGCGAGCTGGAAAGCGCCGGCATTTCCTATGTTCTACATACGTACGAAGACGATGGTGATGAGTCGGTGGGCCTGGGGGTCGCGATTTCGGAGCAGCTTGGCGAGGAGCCCGGTCAAGGATTTAAGACCTTGGTCTGCGTGACGCCGTCCAACGACCATGTCGTGTGCTGCATCCCTGTTGCCGATGAGCTCGATCTAAAGTCCGCCGCGCGTGCCGCGGGGGAGAAGTCCTTGGTTATGATGCATGTGAAGGATTTGCTTGCGGCGACTGGCTACGTTCGCGGCGGCTGCAGCCCGGTCGGTATGAAAAAACGCTACCGGACGCTCATTGATGAGACGTGTGTCCTTTGGGATACCATTTTTATTTCGGGAGGCAAGCGTGGTTATCAGCTCGAGCTTGCACCCGATGATTTAATTGCATTTTGCGGGGCGACGGTTGCCGCGATTACGAGAGAGGACTGAGCGATGCCGCAGGAAGAATTGAAGCGCGGAGCTCATTTTGCAAAAGAATCTGCGCCTCAGACACCCTCATCCGAAGCTTCTTCGTCGCGAGATGACACTGACGACATGGGCTCGTCGGACTACTCCACGGTTGGTCGTTCCGCCGGGCTTATGACCATCCTGACTATCGTGTCTCGCGTCACCGGTTTTATCCGCACGTGGGCAATGGCGGCCGCTATCGGCATGTCGCTACTCTCGTCCTCCTATCAGGTCGCCAACAACCTGCCCAATATGCTCTACGAACTCGTGATGGGTGGCATGCTCGTGACGGCGTTTTTGCCCGTGTACATGGGCGTGAGGCGTGAGCAGGGTCGCGAGGCCTCGAACGAGTACGTGGGCAACCTGCTCGGCATTCTGCTTTTAGTGCTGGGTGGCATTTCGTTGCTGGGGACCGTGTTCGCCCCGGGCTTTATCTGGACGCAATCGTTCCTTTCGGGTGACGGTGGCAGCATGGATACCGCTGCGTTCATGTTCCGTTTCTTTGCCATCCAGATTCTGTTTTATGGTTTGGGCTCGGTGTTTTCGGGCGTTCTCAACGCACACCGCGACTACTTCTGGTCGACGTTTGCCCCGGTCCTCAACAATGTGATCGTCATTGCGAGCTTTATGGGTTTTGCGCCCGTGTCCGCACAGTTTGGTGAACGTGCCGGCATCATCTTGATTGCGGCCGGTACGACCCTCGGTGTCTTTGTTCAGATGGCATGTCAGATCCCCGCGCTTGGCAAGCACGGCGTGCATCCCCATATCCATATCGACTTTAAGGACCCCGCGCTGCGCCAGACGATTGCGCTCGGTATCCCGACGCTGCTCGCCACGGTGTGCATGTTTGTCTCGACTTCTATCACCAACGCTGCCGCGCTGGTGGTCCAGCCCGAGACTGGCCCTTCCGTCATCGCCTATGCGCGCCTGTGGTACACGCTACCCTACGCGCTGATTGCCGCCTCGCTTTCGACGGCGCTCTATACCGAGCTCTCTCACGACGCACAGGAGAAGGATTACGACAGCGTTCGCACGGGCATTTCGCGTGGCGTCGCCCAGATGCTGTTCTTCCTGATTCCGTTCGCGCTGTACCTGATTGTCTTCGCGCGTCCGCTCAACATGATTTACTGTGCCGGTAAGTTTGACGAGTCCGGCGTGGCGCTGGTGTCCGAGTTCCTTGTCTACCTGGCGTTCTCGCTGCCGCTCTACGGCGTGGTCGTGTTGATGCAGAAGAGCTTCTCTGCCTTGCTCGACATGAAGCCCTATAGCCGCTATTGCCTGTATTCCGCCATCGGCCAGGCCGGCTCGGTTCTGCTGTTTGGCGTTGTGCTGGGCTTCGGTATGCCGGCAATCGCGCTTTCGTATGTCGTCGACTACGTGATCTTGGTCGGCTGTTCGCTGTGGTGGCTGCGTCGTCGCCTGCGTGGCCTTCAGGTCAAATCTATCCTGCATGGCGGTTTCTTTGGCCTTTTGCTCGGTGGCCTGGGTGCTGCCGCAGGCGCCGGCGTCATGTGGGCGCTTGAGCACTTTGTCGGGGCACTTGGCGGCTCGATTCTGATTACTCTTGGCTATGTTTGCGTTGCGGGTGTCGTCTCGCTTGCTGTTACCTTTGGCCTTGCCGCCGTCCTTAAGATGCCCGAGGTCTCGGCGCTGCTTCGTCGTAAGTAGGTGCGCGTGGCCGGTCACGACAACATTCCAACGCTTGCCGAGCAGGTTTCGCGCGTTCCTACACAACCCGGTTGCTACCTTTGGAAGGATGCCAAGGGCGATGTCATCTACGTGGGCAAGGCAAAAAACCTACGCGCCCGTATGCGTCAATACGTGACACTGCAGGATGAGCGTCAAAAGATCCCGCTGATGATGCAGCTGGTGGCGAGCTTTGACTATATCGTGGTGGAGACCGAGCATGAGGCGTTGGTGCTCGAGCGCAATTTGATTGGTCAGTACCATCCGTACTTTAACGTCGACCTCAAGGATGACAAGAGCTACCCCTTTATCGCCATTACAAAGGGCGACCTGTATCCCGCTATCAAATATACGCGTGAGCGTCATAAGCCGGGAACGCGCTATTTTGGACCCTATACCGATAGCCGTGCGGCACGTGAGACGATAGATACGCTGCGCAAGGTTATCCCCATCTGCTCCGCATCCTGTGCGGAGTGGCGTCGTTGTCGTCGTATCGTCGAGTCCCACAAGGGCGAGGAAGACATCGTCAATATGATTTGCGCGCAAAACGGGCGTCCCTGCTTTGACTACCATGTCGGGCGCGGCCCGGGTGCGTGTGTCGGCGCGATTTCCCCGGCAGACTATGCCAAGAACGTCAAGCGTGTCGAGCGCTTTTTGTCGGGCCATCGCAAGGATGTCGTCGATGAGCTGACCTCCGAGATGACGGATGCCGCCGAGGCGCTCGACTTTGAGCGCGCGGCACGCGTCAAACGTCGTTTGGAGGTCATCAGGGGTCTGGACGATCGTCAGCAAGTCGTTTTTCCCTCCAGTGTCGATATCGATGTCATCGGTTTCTATCGCGAGGAGACCATCTCCGCCGCTTGCGTCTTTGTCGTGCGTGAGGGTCGAACGGTTCGAACCTGCGAGTTTATTCTCGATAAGGGTTTGGATGTCGACGAAGAGGAACTTCAATCGGGCTTTCTTAAGCGCTATTACGACGAGACGGCTGATATTCCAGCTGAGATAAACCTCTCTGTCGAGCTTGAGGATGCGGAGGCGTTGGGGGAGTGGCTTGCAGGCAAGCGCGAGCGTTCCTGCCATCTCCATAGGCCGCAGCGTGGCGAAAAGCACCGTTTGCTCGATATGGCATCCAAAAATGCGCGCCATGCCCTCATGCGCTACATGATGCGAACGGGGTACGCTGACGACCGCACCAATCAAGCGCTCCTGGAGCTCGAAAGCGCGCTGGCGCTGCCGGCGCCGCCGATGCGTATCGAGTGCTTCGATATCTCGACGCTGCATGGAACCTTTACGGTCGCCTCGATGGTGGTGTTTACCAACGGACGCGCCGACAAGAGCCAGTACCGTCGTTTTAAAATTCAGGCCGAATTGGACGAGGCAAACGACTTCGTGTCGATGTCCGAGGTTTTGGGACGACGCTATGCTCCCGAGCGCATGGCCGACGAGCGCTTTGGCTCGCGCCCCGATTTGCTCGTTGTCGATGGCGGTAAGCCGCAATTGACCGCTGCGATCAAGCAGCTTGAGGCTCTTGGGCTCGATATACCGGTTTGTGGCTTGGCAAAGGCCGATGAGGAGGTTTTCGTGCCTTGGGACGAGACTCCCGTCGTGCTGCCGACCGGGTCTGCTTCGCTCTATCTAATTAAACAGGTGCGCGATGAATCGCACCGTTTTGCAATCACATTCCATCGTGAGTTGCGCGATAAAGCCATGACAGTTTCGGTACTCGATGACGTTCCAGGCGTGGGACCCACCAGAAAACGTGCCCTTATGCGCCATTTTGGCTCGATGAAGCGTTTGCGCGCGGCGAGCGAGCAAGAGATCGCGGAAGTTCGCGGCATACCTGCCGATGTTGCCAAGGCGGTCCACGAGGCGCTCGTTGCGTGGAATGCCGAGCGCGCCGAGGCGGCGGCTGGCCATTCCGATAGCTAAACACGAGCCAAACAACTGATATACATGATTGCGCGATTTTCAACCATTTATTTCGCCATGATTGCCTGCTGGTTTCGGGTTTTATTAACGCTAAAACGTTTGACTAACCCAAGCGAAAACCCTGCTATCCTGCGGGTTGACGAAGACTGATATCTCACCTCGCCGATACATACTGTCTGGCGAATCATTTGTCAACGAATTCGGTGAACGGTAGTAAATACCGTTCAAGCGTATGTATGTATCGGTCGCCGAGCGCGGCACCTCAGTTGGGTTCGTCGGTAGGTAAGGTATATATCGTCCGCAAGTTGCGCGGGGGCACGTCTAGGTGCTCCCGAGTAAGATTCTCTATTGATAGGAGAAGACATGGCCATCATCAACAAGGGTATGTCCAGGCGTTCGTTCCTCGGCCTCACCGGCAGCGTCGCTGCTGTCGCCGGCCTTGGTCTCACTGGCTGCGGTGGCAGCTCTAGCGACGAGGGTTCCGCTTCCGGCTCCACCGATTCCGCCAACCGTGGCGGCGGCGTGATCACCGCTGGTTCCGCTTACGCTCCGTCCAGCTTCGATCCCGCCAGCACCGGCTCCGCTGTGGGCCTGGGTGCTAACTGGCACGTCGTCGAGGGCCTCTACGGCATCGATTACCACGACTACAGCACCTTCAACGAGCTCGCCACCGACGATCCCAAGTCTGTGGACGACACCACTTTCGAGGTCACCATCCGCAAGGGCGCCAAGTTCTCCGATGGCACCGAGGTCACCGCTGACGATGTCGTTGCCTCCTACACCGCTTGCGCCGCTTCCGCTACCTATGCTCCGTTCTTCCAGCCCTTCGAGTCCATCGAGGCCAAGGACGCCAGCACCGTGACGGTCAAGACTAAGGTCCCCAACTTCTCCCTGCTCAAGGATCGCCTGGCCATCGTCCGCGTTACCCCGGCCACCCAGACCGAGGAGGATCGCGCCAAGCAGCCGATCGGTTCCGGCCCCTGGATGTACGACTCTATCTCCGATACCGAGATCACCTTGGTTCCCAACCCCGAGTACAACGGTGAGTATGCTGCCGAGGATAAGAAGATCCAGTACAGCATCCTGACCGACCCCACCGCTCGCGTTACCGCTCAGCAGGAGGGCTCCACGCTCGTTATGGAGCTCGTTACCGCTGACGCCGTCGACCAGCTCGAGAGCGCCGGCTGCAAGATCGATAACGTTCAGGGTTTCGGCACCCGCTTCATCATGTTCAACGTCGCCAAGGAGCCTTGGAACAACGTCAAGGTCCGTCAGGCTGTCATGTATGCGCTCGACACCGAGAAGATGGTCAGCAACACCTTCGCCGGCCTTGCCACCGCTGCCAGCTGCTACCTGCCCAAGAGCTTCACCAACTATCATGAGGCTTCCACGGTGTACAAGACCGACGCCAAGAAGGCTAAGAAGCTCATCGAGGAGTCTGGCATCACCCCGGGTGCCATCACCCTGCGCACCACCGACAACGAGCAGATTAAGGGCATGGCCGCCCAGGTCAAGAACGACCTCGACGCTCTCGGCTTCGATGTGACCATCCAGACCGATACCTCGCCGGCCACTTACGCTGCCATCGACGGCGGCGAGGCCTACGATATCCTCCTTGCCCCTGGCGATCCTTCCTGCTTCGGCGCCGACCCCGACCTGCTGCTCAACTGGTGGTACGGCGACAACGTCTGGATGCAGACCCGTTGCCCGTGGAAGGAGTCCGCTGAGTGGCAGAAGCTCCACGGCCTCATGGACGAGGCTCTTGCCGCCGAGGGCGACGAGCAGCAGAAGAAGTGGAACGAGTGCTTCGACATCATTGCCGACAACGCCGTTCTGTACCCCGTTGTCCACGTCAAGACCGTCTCCGCTTCCTGGGACGATCCGTCCACTGCACCCAACGGCGAGGCCCTCGATGGCTTCAAGGGCATCGGCACGACGAGCATGTCCTTCAGGGGCGTTGCGACCGTCAAGGCGTAAGACTCGCTTGAGTCTGTATGCAGGATGTCGGTCGTTGGGACCGTATCCTCATAGTTGAAACAAAGACCCGGGCGGCAACGATGTCGCTCGGGTCTTGTAATGAGTATCCGTACTCATATACCAGTTGGTCCTACCGACAAAAGAAAGGGGAGAGAACGTGAACAACTTGCTACGTTTGATTGGAAGGCGTCTTGTGGCGCTGCCGATCATGGCATTGGGCGTCACCGTCCTGGTGTTCTTCCTTATGTCGTTCTCCAAGACCGACCCCGCCTACACGGCGTTGGGTGACGGTGCCTCGCCCGAGGCGGTTGCCGAGTACCATGAGAAGTATGGTCTGGACGACCCCTGGCCCGTGCGCTACGTGCGCTATATGGGCGATTTGATCCATGGCGACATGGGCACCTATGGTGCTGCTCGCAACTCCGTTGCCAAGCGCATCTCCACGGCCCTGCCCGTCACGATGCAGCTGACCTTTATCGGTCTTGCCATCGGTGCGGTCGTTTCGTTTTTGCTCGGCGTCATCGCGGCACTGTATCGCGACAAATGGCCGGACCAAGTGATCCGCGTCTTTTCCATCGCCGGCTTGGCAACCCCGTCGTTCTGGCTTGCCGTTCTGTTGATCCTGCTGTTCTCTTCCTACCTTAAGGTGCTCCCGGCATCGGGTGCTCTGCCTCACTTCACCACGAATCCGGTTGGCTATCTTGGACGTATGATCATGCCCGCTATCGCCTTGGCATTTCCGCTGACGGGCCAGATGACTCGTATCGTGCGTACCGCCATGGTCGAGGAGCTCGACAAGGATTATGTCCGTATGGCTCGCGGCGCCGGCGTTCCCGAGAAGGTCGTCGTCGGCATCAACGTTCTTCGCAATGCGCTGATCACCCCGGTCACCACCCTCGGTCTTAAGATCGGTTACCTCATGGGCGGCGCCGTCGTCATCGAGGTTATCTTCAACCTCCCCGGCATGGGCACTGCGATTCTGCAGGGCGTTCAGGGCAACGAGGCGAACCTGGTTCAGGGCGTCGTTATCGTCGTTGCTCTCGCCTTCATCATCATCAACATCGTGGTTGACATGCTCTACCTGCTCATCAACCCGCGCATCAGGACGGTGTAGATTATGGTAAAGATTCGAGAGAAGCAAACCGAGCAGCTCGAGAAGGCTGCCTCCAAGGGGCTCAAGCTCGGTGGCTGGAAGAAGATGACGTTGTCTTCTAAGATTGCCGCCGTCGTGCTGGTGCTGGTCGCCCTGACTGCGATTCTGGCGCCCCTTCTTGCCCCCTATAGCCCGGTCGAGATCTTTACGGCTCGCCAGGCTCCCGGCAACGGATTTATCTTCGGTACCGACGATAAGGGTCGCGACATTCTGTCGCGTATGCTCTACGGTGGTCGTTACTCGCTGATTATCGGCTTTGGCGCCACCGCCATGGCTCTGGTCTGCGGCTCGGTCGTGGGCGCCCTTGCAGCGGTTTCGCGCAAGGCCGTCTCCGAGACGATCATGCGTATCCTGGACATCATCATGTCCATCCCGGGCATCGCCCTCGCGGCCGTCTTTGTCTCCATCCTGGGCAACTCCGTGCCGTCGATCATCTTCGCCATCGGCTTTATGTACACTCCGCAGATTGCCCGTATCGTGCGCGCCAACATCGTGTCCGAGTACGGCGAGGACTATGTCCGCGCGGTCATCGTTTCCGGCGCCAAGGCTCCGTGGATTTTGATCAAGCATGTTCTGCGTAACTGCATCGCCCCGATCATGGTCTTCACCGTTACCCTGGTCGCCGACGCCATCATCTTCGAGGCCTCGCTGACCTTCATCGGCGCTGGTATCCAGGAGCCCACCGCTACCTGGGGCAACATCCTCGCCGACGCCCGCGGCGGCGTGCTCGCCGGCCGTTGGTGGCAGGCACTGTTCCCGGGCCTGGCCATCATGATCACCTGCCTGGCGCTCAACATCCTCTCCGAGGGCATTACCGACGCCATGGCCGCTGCTCCCTCCGCCGCCCTGGATCCCACCGATTCCTCCAAGCGTCGCGAGGCCGACCTGCTGGTCTCCGACCCCGTTCGAGCCTACAAGGAGCAGGCCCAGTCCCTCTCCGCTCGCCTTGGCGCCCTGCGCGATGTCGAGCTCAAGCGTGACGATCGCCATGTGCCCGACGAGTCTGTTGAACCGATTCTCTCGGTCCGTGACTTCTGCATCCAGTTTGAGCATCACGGTGATATCAACGTCGTCGACCATGTCAACTTTGACGTCCGTCCTGGTCAGACCATGGGCCTGGTGGGCGAGTCCGGTTGCGGTAAGTCCATCACCACGCTGGCCATCATGGGCCTGACCGACGATGACGAGCACCTTTCCGGCGAGGTCCTCTGGGAGGGCCGTGACCTGCTCAAGATGAGCAAGAAGGAGTGGTTCGGCCTGCGCGGTACCGATATCGCTATGGTCTATCAGGACGCCCTGTCCTCGCTCAACCCCTCCATGCTCATCTCTGCCCAGATGAAGCAGCTCACCAAGCGCGGCGGAACCCGCAGCGCCGAGGAGCTCCTGGAGCTCGTCGGCCTCGATCCCAAGCGCACGCTCGAGAGCTATCCGCACGAGCTTTCCGGCGGCCAGCGTCAGCGTGTCCTGATCGCTATGGCCCTTACCCGCGACCCCAAGCTGGTCATCTGCGACGAACCCACGACCGCTCTGGACGTTACCGTCCAGAAGCAGGTCATCAAGTTGCTCAACGATCTTCAGGCCAAGCTCGGCTTTGCCATGATCTTCGTTTCGCATGACCTGGCTCTGGTCGCCGAGGTTGCCCATAACATCACGGTTATGTACGCTGGCCAGGTTATCGAGCAGGCACCCACCAAGGAGCTGCTCACCAACCCGATCCACGAGTACACCCGCGGTCTTCTGGGTTCCGTTCTGTCCATCGAGAGCGGTTCGGGTCGCCTGCACCAGGTGCCCGGCGCCGTTCCGAGCCCGCGCGATTTCCCCAAGGGCGATCGCTTCGCGCCCCGCTCGAGCCATCCGCGTATTGGCCTGGACACCCGTCCGGTCTTCAAGCGCGTGCCCGGTACCGAGCACTTCTATTCCGAGCTCCCCGACGAGGTGCTCAAGGCAAATGGTTTGACCCCTCACGCGGAGGTGATGTAGATGAGCGAGACCGCAGTCAACGGCGTCGAGCCGATCATCTTCCTTGATGACGTCCACGTCACCTTTAGGACCCGTACCGGCTCGATTCTGCACCCCAACCTGGTTCACGCCGTCCAGGGTGTAACGATTAAGCTCATGCCCGGTCAGACGATCGGCATCGTCGGCGAGTCCGGTTGCGGTAAGTCCACCACCGCCAACGTCATGTGCGGCCTGCAGGCCCCTACGAGCGGCAAGGTCTACTTTAAGGGCAAGGACGTTACCAAACGTACCGCCGAGGACCGTCGCCACATGGGTCGCGTCATCTCGGTCGTGTTCCAGAACCCGGCCACGGCGCTCAATCCCCGCATGGTCGTTCGCGAGCAGCTGCTCGACCCCATGCGCGTCCACAACCTGGGTACCGAGGCCGAGCAGGAGAAGCGCGTCAAGGAGCTCCTGGAGCTCACCGGTCTGCCCAGCTCCGCCGCCGAGGTTCTTCCCGGTCAGCTTTCGGGCGGCCAGCGTCAGCGCGTCGCAATTGCCCGTGCCCTGTCGCTGAACCCCGATGCCATCATCGCCGACGAGCCCACCTCGGCTCTGGACGTTTCGGTCCGCGCACAGATTCTGAACCTGTTGACCGACCTTAAGAAGGAGCTCGGCCTGGCCATGGTGTTCATCAGCCATGACATCCAGACGGTCCGCTATATCTCTGACGACATCATCGTTATGAATGGTGGCAGGATCGTCGAGCAGGGCGAGGCCAAGCAGGTCTTCCAGCACCCCCAGGACCCCTACACCAAGATGCTGCTCGGCGCTGCGCCGTCGCTGCTGCATCCCAAGCTCGGCGAGTAGCCTCGCTTTCCCTCCCGTGCGCCCGGTTCCCTTGCCGGGCGCACCTCCGTTGCGATTTCGAAAGGTTGGGTTCACGAGCCATGCCAAGTGCTCAGGAGCTACAACATCAATTTGGTGAATACCGAGGCGCCATGCCCCGTCCATCAGATTTCGATCTCTTTTGGAAGGATCGCATGGCCGAGGCCGACGCCGTCGGGCTTGACTATGCGATCGAGACGGCATCGGTCGCCGATGCCGCGACCTGCCAGCTTTTCGACCTCTGGTATACCGGCATGTGTGGCGCGCGCCTGCATGCCAAATACCTTAAACCTGTCTCGGACGAGCCCGTGCCATTGGTACTTCAGTTCCATGGGTATCCGGGTGCAAGCCGCAGCTGGTTTGAGCAGGCGTCGTTTGCGGGCATGGGCATGGCACTCATCGCCCTCGATTGCCCCGGCCAAGGAGGTCCCTCCGAGGACATT
Source organism: Collinsella sp. (assembly GCA_048291725.1). Classification (GTDB taxonomy): domain Bacteria; phylum Actinomycetota; class Coriobacteriia; order Coriobacteriales; family Coriobacteriaceae; genus Collinsella. The sequence continues at coordinate 29,015 of DBEZXW010000040.1, forward strand.
GGCGGATTTGAGGGCACAACGGTCGCGGGCCATATCGTCGCCGGTATCGACGGCGACCCGGCCAACCTCTACTATGTCCGCTTGCACCAAGATATTCGCATTCTGTGCCGTATTGTTCGCGAGCTCGAGGGCATCGATCTTTCCCGTGTGTTTGTGAACGGCGCGTCGCAGGGCGGCGGTTTGGGCATTGCGACCTGTGCGCTTAACAGCGAGCTTATCAAGCGTGCCGCCATCCTCTATCCCTTCCTGTCAGATTTCCGCCTGGTCTGGGATTTGGATGCCGACGACATTGCCTACGAGGGCCTGCGCTATTGGTCTCGCTGGTTTGACGAAGACTCGACTCGTATTGACGAAGCCTATGCCAAGCTGGCGTACTTCGATTCCAAGAACTTTGTCCCTATGGTCAAATGCCCCGTGCTGTTTGGCACCGGCACAGCCGATATCGTCTGTCCGCCAGCGACGCAGTTTGCGGTCTATAACAACCTGACCTGCGAAAAGCGTCATGAGTTCTTTGAAGGCTTTGGCCACGAGGAGATTCAGGATTTTGACGATCTGATCATTCCGTTTTTCTGCAAGGGAGGGGAGGCTCATGTCTAAGTGCGAGAGCAATGTTGACGAGCTGATTGTCCCCGGGCTCGTGGGAATTCCTGGAACGGTTTCGTCAAGGCTCGCAGAATATCGGGACTGGCGCGGTGATTTCCAAGCAGATGTTTCTGATTTAGAGACATGCGCTTCGAATCTTGAGATTCAAGGCCTGGCCATTACGGCGATTGACTTTGTTAACCCCTGCGCCCGTTACTCGGAGGTCTCCTTTGAGCTCGGTGACGATGCGATTCACGCTCGTTTGATCGAGCCTGTCGGTCGTGCCCGAGTATCTGAGCGCGTGCCGTTGTGCCTGATGTTCCACGACATCGATCGGCCTGTGCGCGGCTGGCATCACATGACGAGATTTGCCGCCATGGGGTATGCCGTCCTCGCGCTGGATGACGATGTTGCTGGTGCGGACGACCTGCAGCGGGGGATTTCTTCGCCCACTTTTGTCGAGCGCGTCCGTTGGGGTTGCGCGCTGGCGAAGGTGGCGCGCAATCTTGATGGCATGGACCCCGACCGCATCTTTGCATGGGGCGAGGGTCTTGGCGGCGGAGTCGCGCTGGCGGTTTCTGCTCTGGACGAGCGGGGTCTCGCCTGCACGGCGATTGCCAATCCAATTCCCGGTGGCCTTGAGGCGCTGTCGTCTCGGGTGCGCGGATCGGTTCTCATGGGCACATCGCTTATGGATGCCGCGAGCGACCCCAAGGGCCAGTTTGCCGTATTTAACGGTCTTGAGTGTGACCGGAGGCATATCATCTATGCCAAATACGCTCACGAGCGCATCAATGCGTTCGAAAACGAAGTCGTCGACTTTTTTAACCAAACGTTCTACTCGTGTTCTTTGGCCTAGACGGCCTGGACACTGCCAACAAGAGTGGGCGGCATAGGGCTGCCCACCAGACAACTAAGGAGATTCTTGTGGCAACTCAGAAATTCACCGGCGTTATCCCTCCCGTCGTTGTTCCCGATACCGAAGACCACCAGCTCGATGTTGCCTCCTTTGAGCGCAGCATCAACCGCATGATCGATGCCGGCGTCGATGGCTTGTTCTTCCTGGGCTCCTCGGGCGAGGTCGTCTTCTCCACCGACGAGCGTCGCCGTCAGATCATCTCCGAGGCCGTCCGTATCGTCGACCACCGCGTTCCCGTTCTGGTCGGCATCATCGACACCGAGACCGAGCGCATGATCGAGCACGGTAAGGTCGCTCAGGAGCTGGGCGCCGATGCGCTTGTCGCCACCTGCCCGTTCTATGCCCTGCAGGGCATGACCGAGGTCGAGGAGCACTTCCGCATCCTGCATGAGGAGCTCGACCTGCCCATCTTTGCCTATGACATTCCCGTCTGCGTTCATACCAAGCTCCCTTGGAAGCTCCTTGCCAAGCTCGGCGCCGAGGGCGTTCTGGCCGGCGTCAAGGATTCCTCGGGTGATGACATCTCGTTCCGCTACCTCGTTCAGGAGAACGAGAAGAACGGCCATCCGATGAGCATCCTCACCGGTCACGAGGTTGTTGTCGACGGCGCCTACCTCGGTGGCGCCGACGGTTCCGTCCCGGGTCTCGCCAACGTTGAGCCCGAGGGCTACGTGCGTCAGTGGAAGGCCGCTCAGGCTGGTGACTGGGCTACCGTCAAGGCCGAGCAGGATCGTCTCAATGAGATTTCGCACATTTGGGATGTCACCTCGGGCGTCCAGGGCTATGCCGGTGGCGTCGGCGCCTTCAAGACCGCTATGAACCTCATGGGCATCTTCGACAGCCCGACCATGCCGCGCCCGGTGAAGGCCATGACCGGCGAGAATGTCGAGGCGATTAAGAAGGTCCTTCAGGACAACGGTCTCCTTTAAAGCTTTCCCAGGCACCCGACCTCGCCGTTCAACCGTGCGGCCATGACCCATTAGGTCAATGGCCACACGGTTTCTCGGCGATCTCGGGCACCTGGAAAACCTTTACCGCGCTGTGGCGGCTAGCCTGACGGCGCATTTCCTGTAGTTGTTTTTATCTCCTAAGGAGAGCGACATGGAGAACAAGTACATTTGCTCCGTTGATATCGGCGGCACCAAGATTGCAACCGCCATTATGGAGTACCCGGCTGACGGCAGCGTGCCCCATCCCGTTTTTGAGGCCGAGGTTCCCACCGAGGCCCAAGAGGGCGGCGAGGCCGTCTTCCAGCGTATCGAGGCGTCCATCAAGGCTGCTCTCGAGGCGAATCCCGATGTCGAGGTCCTTGGCGTCGGCATTGGTGCCGCCGGCGTCGTCGATCCCAAGACGGGCGCCATCGCGTATGCCAACGAGATCATGCCCGGCTGGTCCGGCGTCCAGTTGGGGCCGCGTCTGCGCGAGGACCTCGGTCTTCCCGTTGCCGTTGTAGGCGACGTGCAGGCTCATGCTCTGGGCGAGGCCCACTGGGGCGTCGGCAAGGGCAAGTTCTCCGTCTTGTGTCTTGGCATCGGTACGGGCATCGGCGGCGCATATGTCGAGAACGGCCGCGTGATGCAAGGCTTCCATGGTGCTGCCGGCCATATGGGCCACATCGAGTGCTCGGCTGCCGCCGGCATTCCCTGCGCCTGCGGGCGTTCTGGCCATCTGGAGTCGGTTGCTTCGGGCACTTCCATTGGTCGAATGTACGATGAGCGTTTTGGCCGCGTCGACCCCAGCCGTCCTTCGGTCGGTCGCGATGTGAACGACCTGTGCCGCGCGGGCGACGCAAAGGCGACCGAGGTCATCCATGACGCCGGCTTTGCGCTGGGTGCCAGCTTGGGCTCGCTCGCTAACATCCTGGACCCCGAGGTCATCGTGCTTTCGGGTGGCGTGATTCACCAAGGTCCCGATTGGCGTTCACAGACTTGGAAGGATTCGGTGCACGAGGGCTATGCCAGCCAGGCGCTCGATCCGCTTCAGGACACGCCGATCCTCATCGGTTCTCTGGAGGGCGATGCTCCGCTCATCGGTGCCGCTGAGCATCTTCTTGCCTCGTTGAAGTAAACGTATCTTCTGTAGGGGCCTCCCGAGACAACACGCCTCGGGAGGCTGTTCTGAGAAAGGTTACAGCCTTATGACCGTCGATCCTTTGATTCAATCCCTGAAGGGCAAGCTCGTCGTGAGCGTTCAGGCGTATATGGGCGAGCCACTTCGTACGCCCGAGACCATGGCTCAAATGTCTCGCGCTTGCGAGCTCGGCGGCGCCGCCGCCATTCGGTGCCAGGGCCTTGCCGACATTGCCGCCATTAAGGGTCGCTGTGAGGTTCCTGTTATCGGCCTGTGGAAGGATGGGCACGAGGGCGTTTACATCACGCCGACGCTGCGCCACGCTCGCGCCTGCGTTGCTGCGGGTGCCGATATCGTAGCGATCGACGCCACCGATCGTCCGCGTCCCGATGGCAAGACCGTCGAGGATACTTTCCGTCCGCTGCACGAGGAGGGCGTGCTCCTGATGGCCGACTGTGCCACCATCGAGGATATTCGTCGTGCTGTTGATATGGGCTTTGACCTGGTATCCACCACGCTTTCTCACGGCGTCGCCGCCATCGACTGCACCATGGCCGATGGCCCCGATCTGCCGCTCCTGCGTCAGGCGACCGAGGAATTCCCCGGTCTTCCCATCATCTGCGAGGGCCGCGTGCACACGCCCGAGGAGGCTCGCGCCGCGATCGATGCTGGCGCCTGGGCCGTTGTCGTCGGCACCGCCATCACGCACCCCACGAGTATTACGAGTTGGTTCAAGGCTGCGCTTGAGGCGTAAGACAGGCCTCGTATCCGCTCGGGGCGGTATACTCAATACAGGCAATTGACCACGCGGGATCCGGGTTGCTGGGTCCCGCGCTTGTTTTTGGGAGGCAGCACATGCAAAAGGGAGATGCCATGGATGCGGCGGAGCGCTCGGAGCGCATCCCCGATATCGTCATCATCACCGGAATGTCCGGATCGGGCCGCACACAGGCCATGCACGTGTTCGAGGACATGGGCTATTTTTGCATCGATAACCTGCCTCCGCGTCTCATCGCCCAGCTTGCCGAGCTCGTCGGCATCAATACGGGCGTGGGCAGGCATCTCGCCGTCACCTGCGATTTGCGTAGCCAGGGACTGTTTGACGAGTTGCTCGATGCGGTCGCCGCGCTCGAAGAGCGCGAGATGAGCTGCGACATCGTGTTCCTGGAGGCTTCTGACGAGGTGCTGATTCGTCGCTACAGCGAAAATCGCCGCCGTCATCCCATTGCCAAGCCGGGGGAGACTACGGCCGATGCCATTCAGCGCGAGCGCCTTCAGCTGCAGGGCGTGCGCGACCGAGCCGATATGATTATCGACACGAGCCGTCTGCGCACCTCTGCGCTGCGCAACAAGCTACGTATGGCATTTTCCGAGCTGTCCGACCAGCAGCTCATGGACGTCCACGTGTTCTCGTTTGGCTTTAAGCACGGCATGCCCGTCGAGGCGGACATTATGATCGACGTTCGCTTCCTGCCCAATCCGTTCTACGATCCCGAGATGCGCACGATGACCGGTCTCGATAAAAAGGTCTCTGATTTTGTTCTGGACCATCCCAAGACGCAGGAGTTTTGGAAGGCCTGGACACAGCTGCTCGATACGGTGATGCCAGGCTATATCGCGGAGGGCAAGCCGCAGCTTTCTATCGCCATCGGCTGCACGGGCGGCCAGCACCGCAGCGTTGCCATTGCCGAGGCCACGGCCCGTTACCTGGAAGGCGCTCAGTACCACGTGAGTATCTCTCACCGCGACCTGTCGCGCGCCAACACGAAGGCATAGGCCTGCATGTCGTTTACCGCTGAGGTGCGCGACGAGCTTGCGCGCTGCGAACCCGAATGTGAATACTGCGACTTGTCGACGCTTGCCGCCCTCACGCGTGTGAGTGGTACGCTCTCGCTTACCGGCTCGGGGCGGTATCGTTTGACCGTTGCGACTGAGACGGGAGCCGTCGCGCGCACGATGATCACGCTGACGCATCGTATCCTTAAGCTCAAAACGGAGTTCACCGTCCGCAAATCTGTCTTGCATAAGGTTCGAAACTACCTCATCACCTTGCCTGATCAGCCCGATTTGGATAAGGCTCTGGTGCTGCTGGGCATTCTCGACCGTAGGGGAGGGCTCGTCGCAGGTGTGCCGCGTCACATTGTCGCCCGTCCTTGCTGTAGACTTGCCTATATCCGCGGCGCGCTCATCGCGGGCGGCTTCGTGGCCGATCCACGCGGCGATTTTCATTTGGAGATCGCGGTACAGGGCGAGCAATATGCCAAGGGGCTTTGCGATCTGTTGGAGCAGATTGGGGTCCATGCTCGTGTTAATGCACGGCGGGGGTCATATGCCGTGTACATTAAGAGCGCCGAGGAAATCGAGCATCTATTAAAGCTGATTGGTGCCAAGCGCAGCGTTGCCGAGATTGAGGAGGCGCGCGCGGTCAAGTTGGTTAAGAACGATGTGAACCGTCGCGTGAATGCCGAGCTCGCCAACCAGACCAGAAGCGCCGGTGCTGCCCAACATCAGCTTGCGCTTATCGATGAGCTCGAGCAGCGTGGCCTTCGCGATGCGCTTCCGGATGCCTTGGCGGTCTTTTGCGACCTGCGCGAGCGCTATCCTGATCTGTCGCTGCGTGATTTGGGGGAGATGGCTGACCCTCCCTTGTCGAAGTCAGCCCTCTACCATCGTGTTTTACGGCTTGAAAAGCTCATTGAAGCAAACAGGTAGTTTGAAGTAACGACTTATATATGGATTTAGCTGCTATTTTAGTATTTAAAACGTTTTAACGTAAATTTGATTTTCAATTTCGAGCATTCTCGTGAAATTCAAGTCAAAAAAAAGGTATATTAGGCGAGTGGTTAGTTTGTGGGCCTCAACGGCGGGCGCTGTAGCTCGCGGGGGCCTTACGAAAGGAGACACAATGGCAGTAAAGGTTGCTATTAACGGCTTCGGTCGCATCGGTCGTCTGGCTTTCCGTCAGATGTTCGGTCATGAGGGCTCCGAGATCGTTGCTATCAACGACCTCACCTCTCCCGATATGCTCGCTTACCTGCTGAAGTACGACTCCACGCAGGGCAACTACGCTCGCGATCACGAGGTCGTTGCTGGCGAGGATTCCATCACCGTTGACGGCAAGGAGATCAAGATCTACAAGGAGGCCGACGCCAACAACCTGCCTTGGGGCGACCTCGACGTCGACGTCGTTCTCGAGTGCACCGGCTTCTACACCAGCAAGGCTAAGGCTCAGGCCCACATCAACGCTGGCGCCAAGAAGGTCGTCATCTCCGCTCCGGCCGGCAGTGATCTGCCCACCATCGTGTACAACGTCAACCATGAGACGCTGACCGCTGAGGACAACATCATCTCCGCTGCTTCCTGCACCACCAACTGCCTCGCCCCGATGGCCAAGGGTCTGAACGACTTCGCTCCCATCGTGTCCGGCATCATGACCACCATCCACGCCTTCACCGGCGACCAGATGCCGCTCGACGGCCCGCAGCGCAAGGGCAACTTCCGTCGCTCCCGCGCCTGCTCCGAGAACATCGTCCCGAACACCACGGGCGCTGCCAAGGCCATCGGCCTGGTTCTCCCCGAGCTCAACGGCAAGCTCATCGGTGCCGCCCAGCGCGTCCCGACGCCGACCGGCTCGCTGACCAACCTCTACGCCGTCGTTGACAAGAAGGTCACCGTCGACGAGGTCAACGCTGCCATGAAGGCCTACGCCGAGACCATCCCCGAGACCTTCGCCTACAACGAGGACCAGATCGTCTCCCGCGACATCGTCGGCGAGACCCACGGCTCCATCTTCGACGCCACCCAGACCATGTGCTCTGACCTCGGCAACGGCCAGACCCTCGTTCAGGTCACCTCTTGGTACGACAACGAGAACTCCTACACCTCTCAGATGGTCCGCACCATCAAGTACTTCGAGAAGTTCGTTGCTTAATTTAGCTTTTAGCGAATAGCTCGTTGAGCGTCTAAAGAAGGGCGCGGCCTTATAGGGCTTACACCCTAGGGTCGCGCCCTTTTTATAAGAAACCGTCTGCCGTAATGGGAGGCAGACACGTACGAAAGGTAGAAGCAAACATGGCCTTTACCAAGAAGACCGTCCGCGACATCGATGTCGACGGAAAGCGCGTTCTCGTCCGCGTTGACTTTAACGTGCCTATCAAGGATGGCGTCGTTGGCGACACCACCCGTATCAAGGCTGCCCTGCCCACCATCAACTACCTCGTTGAGCACAACGCTCGCGTCATCCTCATGAGCCACCTCGGCCGTCCCGAGGGCACCGGCTTCCAGCCCGAGCTGTCCCTCGAGCCCGTCGCCAAGAAGCTCGCTGAGCTCTCTGGTCTCGACGTTGCCTTTGTCGCCGACACCTACGGCGAGAAGGCTGCTGAGGCTGTCGCCGCCGTCGAGCCGGGCAAGGTTCTCGTTCTCGAGAACGTCCGTTTTGACAAGCGTGAGAAGAAGAACGATCCCGAGATCGCCAAGAAGCTCGCTTCCTATGGTGACGTCTTCGTTCTCGATGCCTTCGGCACCGCTCACCGCGCCCAGGGTTCCGTCGTGGGCCCCGCCGCTTACCTGCCTGCCGTCGCCGGCTTCCTGCTCGAGAAGGAGGTCGACACGCTGACCGGCATCTTCGCCGAGCCCGAGCGCCCCTTCGTCGCCATCGTCGGCGGTTCCAAGGTTTCATCCAAGATCGGCGTTCTCGATCACCTCATCGACTCCGCTGACACCCTGATCATCGGTGGCGGCATGGCCTACACCTTCTTCCTGGCTCAGGGCCTGTCCGTTGGTCAGTCCCTCAAGGAAGAGGACTGGGTCGAGCGCGCCGGCGAGATGCTCAAGAAGGCCGAGGAGAAGGGCGTCAAGATCCTGCTCCCCATCGACAACCGCGTTGCCGATCACTTTGGCGAGGACGCTGTCCCCGAGGTTGTCGCTTCCGACGCTATCCCCGACGATCGTGAGGGTATGGACATCGGCCCCAAGACCGAGGAGCTTTACGCCGAGGCCGTCAAGGGCGCCAAGACCGTGTTCTGGAACGGCCCCATGGGCGTCTTCGAGTTTGACAACTTCGCTCACGGCACCCAGGCTATCGCCGAGGCTGTCGCCGAGGCCGACTGCACCTCGATCATCGGCGGTGGCGACTCCGTCGCAGCTGTCAACAAGTTCAACCTGGCCGACAAGATGAGCTGGATCTCCACCGGCGGTGGCGCTTCCATGGAGCTCGTCGAGGGTAAGGCCCTGCCCGGAGTGGAGGCGCTTCTCGATGCCTAATCGCACCCTTCTTATCGCTGGTAACTGGAAGATGAACAACGACGTCGCCGAGGCCGCCAAGCTCGCCGACGAGCTGGCTCAGGCTCTGCCCGAGGTTCCGGCTGGCGTCGAGGTGCTCGTCTGCCCTCCGACCATCGACATCACCACGGTTCATGACCGCATTCAGGCTGCCCCCATCGCCCTCGGTGCACAGAACGTGTACTGGGAGGCCAAGGGTGCCTTCACCGGTGAGTCTTCTTGCAACATGCTCAAGTCCGCTGGCTGCACCTACTGCATCATCGGTCACTCCGAGCGTCGCGACTACTTCCACGAGACCGATGAGGACCAGAACAAGAAGGCTAAGGCTCTCGTTGCCGCTGGCCTTGTTCCCGTCTTCTGCTGCGGCGAGTCCCTCGAGGTCCGCGAGGCTGGCACCTATGTCGAGCACGTCGTGAACCAGGTCAAGGCTGGCCTTGCTGGTCTTGAGATCACCTGCCCCAAGCAGGTCGTCGTCGCCTACGAGCCCATCTGGGCCATCGGCACCGGCAAGACCGCTACCGCCGAGGACGCTCAGGAGGTCTGCGGTGCTATCCGTGAGACCCTCAAAGAGATGTTCGGCGAGGAGCTCGCCAACGGCATCCGCGTGCTGTATGGCGGTTCCGCCAAGCCCGGCAACATCGCCGAGCTCGTCGCCAAGCCCGACGTTGACGGCGCCCTCGTGGGCGGCGCTTCGCTCAAGGCTGCCGACTTCGCCTCTATGGTCGTCAAGGCAGGCGAGTAGGACATATGGCACAACGTCATCTTCCTGCACTCCTGATTATCATGGATGGCTGCGGCCTTGCTCCGGCCGATGGCGAGAATGCCGTCGCCGCTGCCAAGACGCCCTTCCTTGATGGCCTGTACGAGAAGTACCCCCACACCACGCTCGGTGCTTCGGGCGAGGACGTGGGTCTTCCCGACGGTCAGATGGGCAACTCCGAGGTGGGTCACCTCAACATCGGTGCCGGCCGCATCGTGTTCCAGGAGCTTTCGCGCATCAACAATGCCATCAAGGACGGCTCCATCGCCAAGAACGAGGTTTTTGTCAAGGCTATGGACGATGTCAAGGCTGACGGCAAGACTCTCCACCTCATGGGCCTTATGAGCCCTGGCGGTGTTCATTCTCATATGAACCACGTTGAGGCTCTGGTCAAGATGGCTGCCGAGCATGGCGTCAAGACCGTTCGTGTCCACGCCTTCATGGATGGCCGCGACGTCGACCCGCAGTCCGGTGCTGGCTACATGAGCGAGTTCTGCGCCTTCCTGGCCAAGATTTCCGAGGAGACCGGTTGCGACGCTCGCGTTGCCACCGTCTCGGGTCGTTATTGGGCGATGGACCGCGACAACCGTTGGGAGCGCATCCAGCGCGCCTACGACGTCATGGTCAACGCGTCCGATGCCGATGTCGACCCCGTTGCCGGTATCAAGGCCTACTACGAGAAGGACCCGCGCGGCGACGAGTTCGTCGAGCCCTTCGCTGCCCACAACGAGGGCATTCACGAGGGCGACGCGGCTATCTTCTTCAACTTCCGTCCCGACCGCGCTCGTCAGATGACCCGCGTGTTCACGGACAAGGAGTTCGACGGCTTTGAGCGCGAGCAGATCAAGCTTTCGCACTTTGTGACGATGACCGAGTACGATCCGACGTTTGACGTCGAGGTCGCCTTCCCCAAGACGTTCCCCGAGAACGTCCTGGCCGACGTTATCGCCGCCAATGGCCTGAAGCAGCTGCACACTGCCGAGACCGAGAAGTACGCCCACGTGACGTTCTTCCTCAACGGTGGCATCGAGGAGCCCAAGGAGGGCGAGGAGCGCGTGCTCGTCGCTTCCCCCAAGGTTGCTACCTACGATCTGCAGCCCGAGATGAGCGCTCCCGAGGTTACCGAGAAGCTCGTCGCCGCCATCAACGAGGATCGCGCTGATTTCTACATCGTGAACTTCGCGAACTGCGACATGGTTGGTCACACCGGTGTCTTCGACGCTGCCGTTAAGGCTGTCGAGGCTGTTGACGATGCCCTGTCCAAGGTTGTCCCGGCGATTCTCGCCAAGGGCGGCTTTGCACTGATTACCGCCGACCACGGCAACGCCGATCACATGTTTGACGTTGCTTCCGACGGTTCCAAGCATCCGTTTACGGCTCACACCACCAACCGTGTGCCGTTCATCATCGTTGATGAGAAGGCACAGCTCACCGGTATCGAGGACGGCCGTCTTTCCGATATCGCTCCGACCATGCTCACCATGGCTGGTATTGAGCCTTCCGCCGAGATGACGGGCCGCGTGCTCGCCACCGAGGGCTAAGAGAAAACAAATACCGTTTTCTAGTAAGGGGGTTGTCCACAACCGGACAACCCCCTTTTTGGTATTTCTGCCATTTCCACCCCGTCCTTGAGTGGCAGGTAGGGGAGAGCGGGGGATTGTGGTACAGTACTGGAGTTTGAACTGTTCTATTAAGGAGCTTATCTATGGGTCCGTTCCAGATTCTTCTGTTTGTCGTTTGGGCTGTCTCTGCCGTGGCGCTGACGATTCTCGTCCTGATGCATTCCGGTAAGGGCACCGGCGTTTCGGATATGATCGCTAGCTCGCTGTATAACTCCAGCTCTGCCACGGGCGTCATGGAGCAGAACCTCGATCGCCTGACGGTAATTATGGCCGTTGTTTTTGCCGTGTGCGTCGTCCTGTGCATGTTCTTCTTCCCGCAGGGCATCGTGGGCTACTAAGCATCGGCGTATATACGTTTGCAATGGGTCTCGCATGTGCGGGACCCTTTTTGTTTACATATTTGTAACAGAGTCAAAATATCCCCACATACTTCGCCCAACTAAAGAAATTCTCGACCGTTAACCGGAATTAGCCCCAAATCGTGCATAAAATGCGCTACTGTATTGCGAAACGTTGGTCCGTTGTGCATAACCAGCCATAGCAGCGGGCGGCGTTTTGATGGTTCGGATCGGATTGTCTCGACATATGTCCGACTGAACATTTCTTTGTCCTATCTCATAAGGAGGATGGCATGGCTGATTCTATGTTCCACCAGCCCGTTATGGGTCGTCGCGCCTTTGTTGGCGGCACCCTCGCTGCGAGCTCCATGGCTTTTCTTGCCGCATGCGGCAAGAAGGGCGGCGACGCTTCCGGTTCTGAGTCCGGTTCGACGCTGAACTTCTACATCAACAACCCGGTCTGCATCGACCCCTACAATGTCCAGGAGGACCAGGGCACTCAGGTCGAGTACCAGCTCTTTGACGCTCTGACCTCTTATGACGCCGAGAAGGGCGAGATCGTTCCGCTGGCTTGCGAGTCCTTTGAGGCCAACGACGACGCCACCGAGTTTACCTTCAAGATCAAGAAGGCCAAGTTCCACAACGGTGACGACGTTACCTCCAAGTCCTTCAAGCTCGGTTGGGAGCGTCTGGTCAACACCAAGTCGGCCATCGCTACCGAGTACGGCCCTTCCGAGGTCTCCTATCACCTTTCCATGGTCGAGGGCTATGACGACCTGCTTGCCGGTAACGCTACCGAGCTCAGCGGTGTTACTTGCCCCGACGATGAGACCCTCGTCGTCAAGCTGTCTTCCGCTTACGCCGACTTCCCCTTCGTCGCCTCTCACCCGGCTCTGGCCCCGGTTCCCGAGTGCGCCGAGTCCGATGTCAAGAGCTTCTACCTTGCACCGGTCGGTAACGGCCCGTTCATGATGGACGGCAAGTGGGAGGATGGTCAGGAGATCAACCTCAAGAAGTTCGACGATTACTATGGCGACAAGGCCAAGATCGATGGCATCCACTTCCAGGTCATCAAGGACATGGAGACCGCTTACAAGGAGTTCCAGGCCGGTAACCTCGATGTCTGCGACGTTCCCGTTGCTCAGATCGACGCTGCCAAGAAGGATCGCGGTGTGTCCAAGGACGGCTACACCATGGGTGACGGCGAGCGCATGCTGCTCGGCGCCGAGCCTTCCACCTACTACCTGACCTGCAACAACACGGCCGAGCCGTTCAACAACGCCGACCTGCGCAGGGGTATCTCCCTGGCCATCAACCGTGAGGCCATCTGCAAGACCATCTTCAAGGGTACCCGTACCCCTGCCGACGGCATTGTTCCTCCGGGCATCGATGGCTACAAGGAGGGCGCATGGGAGTTCTGCGAGTACAACGTTGATAAGGCCAACGAGTACCTCGACAAGGTTGCTCCCGCTGGCGCTAACGGCGATCGTGGCATTAGCGTGACCCTTTCCTACAACCAGGACGGCGGTCACAAGGAGATCATGGAGTCCATCATCGGCGACCTCGCCAAGGTTGGCGTTACCGCTGTCTCCGATACCCCCGAGTGGTCTGCCCTGCTCGAGCAGTACCAGAACTTTAACTATCAGTTCGGTCGTCTGGGTTGGATTGCTGACTACCCGATCATGGACAACTTCCTGTATCCGCTGTTCCACTCCGACTCCCTCGGTGGCGACAACCGCTCTGGTTACAACAACCCCGAGTTCGACGCCAAGGTCGACGAGGCCCGTACCACGGTTGACGACGAAGAGCGCGTCGCTAAGATGCAGGAGGCCGATGCAATGGTCGCTGCCGACTGCCCGGTCATCCCGGTGATGTTCTACACGCACACCATCGCCGGCTCCGATCGCATCAAGCACCTCTATGTCGATCCGCAGAAGCACGCCGATCTGGGTACCGCTGAGCTCGCCTAAGAGTTTGCAGCTTCCGTGAGGGTCAAGTATTTACGTAGACCTCATGGGAAACATACAGTTCTCCCTAACCTGGGGTAAACTGGCTGATGGTAATTTTGGGATGCCGGTCTGGCGATCGGCATCCCATTTAGGTTAATCCCTAGATAGGGGAGTGGTATGGGTAAGTACATCGTTAAACGTGTGCTTCAGTTCATCCCGGTGTTTTTGGGCGTTACGCTGATTTTGTTCGCCCTCCAGAATATCGTGCCGGGAGATCCGATCAAGCTGATCGGTGGAGACAAGGCTCTGTCCCCCGAGGTGGAGCTTCAGCTTCGCGTCCGCTATCACCTGGTCCAGTCGGACGAGGACGGCAACGCGATCCTTGACGAGAACGGCGACCCCGTTCAAACGTCGCTCGTGGACCGTTACTTGTATTACATGAACGGCCTGCTTCATGGCGATCTGGGCAATTCGTATCAGCGCAAGCTGCCGGTTACGGAAATCTTTGCCCAGAAGTATCCGTATACGGTCAAACTTGCCGCGTGCGCCATCGTGCTCGAGGCAATCATGGGTATCGGTGCGGGTATCATTTCGGCGGTAAAGCGTTATTCCTTCTGGGATATTTTGGTAACGCTCACCACGTCGATCCTCGTTGCCGTCCCGGCGTTCTGGCTCGGTATGTTGCTGCAGCTGTTCTTTGGCGTCATCCTCAAGGACGCCACGGGCGGTGCATTCTCCATGCCGATCTCGGGTGCCGGCGGTGCCAGCTCTCAGTATCAGGATTGGATGCACTATGTGCTTCCGACCATTACGCTGGCTTCGGTTTCGACCGCTTATGCTGCCCGCATTATGCGCTCGCAGCTGCTTGACGTCATGAACCAGGATTACATTCGTACGGCAAAAGCCAAGGGTCTCTCCAATCGCGCGATCATCATCAAGCATGCGCTTAAGAATGCACTCATCCCCGTCGTTACCTATATTGGTGTCGACTTTGGCGGCATGCTTTCGGGCGCCATCCTGACCGAGACGGTCTTTAACTGGCCCGGTATCGGCTATGAGGTCTATCGCGCCATTAGCATGCGTGACTGGCCCATCGTTATGGGCGGCGTTACGCTCATCGTCGTCGTCGTCATGGTGATCAACCTGCTCGTCGACATTAGCTATGCATTCCTCGACCCGCGCATCCGCCTTGGCGGTCCGTCGGATAAGGCCTAAGGGAGGTACGTCTCATGCAGGAAACTGATTCTCAGTCTCAGGAGCAGGCTACCGCCACCAAGGCCGCATCTGCTCCCGCCAAGTCCCGCACGCTGTGGGGCGACGCTTTTAAGCGTCTTCGTAAGAACAAGCTCGCCGTTATCGGTGTCTGCTGGATCATCATCGTCGTTGTGGTTGCCCTGACCGCAGATCTGTGGGCTAAGCCCTGGCTCGGTTCGCCGACGGCTTCCGACTCGACCACCATGGCCCAGACGTCGCTGATGGCTCCGTGTGCAGAGCACCCGTTTGGCACCGACGCCCTTGGTCGTGACATTCTCGTTCGCGTTATCTACGGTGCACGTGTTTCGCTTTCCGTCGGTATTATGGCCACTGCGATCTCCACGGTGATTGGTCTGGTCATGGGTGCTCTGGCCGGTTTCTACGGCGGCATCTGGGATACGATCATCATGCGCTGTGCGGATATTTTCCTGGCGTTCCCGTACGTGCTTTTCGTTGTCGCCATGATCGCCGTTATCGGCCGTGGTCTTCAGAACGTCTTTTTCGCCATCGGCATTCTCGGCTGGCCTTCGATTGCGCGCGTCTTCCGCTCTGCAATCTTGACGGTCAAGGAAAACGATTATGTTGACGCTGCGCGCGCGATGGGTGCATCTGATGCTCGTATCGTCGTGCGTCACATCTTCCCGAACTCCGTCGCCTCCATCGTGGTCTACGCGACCATGAACATTGGTGGCGCCATCCTGACCGAGTCAGCTCTGTCCTTCCTCGGCATGGGCGTTATTCCGCCTACGCCTTCGTGGGGCTCCATGATTCAAGACGGTCAGCAGTATCTTCTGACTGCTCCCTGGATGATGATCATGCCCGGTCTGGCAATTCTCTCGACGGTGCTCGCCTTCACCCTGCTGGGTGACGGTCTGCGCGACGCCCTCGACGTCAAGATGAAGGACGCATAAGGATGAAGAAGAACAAGAACTATGTGGACCTGAAGGACCAGCCGGTTCCCGAGGGCCAGCATCTGCTCGAGGTCGATGACCTTAAGATGTATTTCCACACCGAGGATGGCGTTGTTCGCGCTGTCGACGGTGTCTCCTACACGCTCGATCGCGGCGAGACCCTGGGCGTCGTCGGTGAGTCCGGCTCCGGTAAGTCCGTGACCGCCATGACCATCATGGGTCTTATCTCGATGCCTCCGGGAAAGATCGAGGGCGGCGACGTTCGCTATCGCGGTCGTTCTATCCTCGAGATGACCGAGGAAGAGATGCAGCACATTCGCGGTAACGACATCGCGATGATCTTCCAGGATCCTATGACCTCCTTGAACCCGGTCTATAAGATCGGCAAGCAGGTGGGCGAGGGTCTTCGTCTGCACCGCGGCTACTCCAAGCAGGAGGCGCTCAAGCGTGCCACCGAGCTTTTGGACCTCGTTGGTATTCCCGAGCCCGAGAAGCGCGTCAATGAGTACCCGCACCAGTTCTCTGGCGGTATGCGTCAGCGCGTCATGATCGCCATGGCTCTTGCCTGCGATCCCGATATTTTGATTGCCGACGAGCCCACGACTGCCCTGGACGTTACCATTCAGGCTCAGATTATTGAGCTTATGCAGGAAATGCAGGAGAAGAACGGCAACGCCATCATCATGATCACCCATGACCTGGGCGTTGTCGCTGATATGGCCGACAAGATCATGGTTATGTACGCCGGCCGTCCCGTCGAGTTCGGTACTGCTGAGGAAATCTTCTACGAGAGCCGCCACCCCTACACCTGGGGCCTTATCCGCTCCATCCCGGAGCAGGCCATCGATGAGAAGAAGCCGCTTACGCCGATTCATGGCAACCCGCCTTCGCTCATGAACCTGCCCGAGGGCTGCGTGTTCTCTCCTCGCTGCCCCTATGCGACGGATAAGTGCCGCAAGCAGCGCCCCGAGCGTTTTGTTACCGAGTCTGGTCACTATTCTGCGTGCCACTACGCTGGCGACCCCGAGTTCCTCAAGAACGCTCCTGTGACGTCCCGTACGCGCAAGGATTCCAAGAAGGGAGGCGAGGCGTAATGGCAGATACCAACGAGCGTACTCCGCTGCTGAAGGTCGAGCACCTCTCTAAGGAGTTCCCCGCTGAGTCCGGCATGTTCGCCAAGCGCTTCTCCAAGCGTGTCGTCTCTGCTGTAAATGACATCTCTTTTGAGATTTATCCTGGCGAGACCTTCGGTCTGGTTGGCGAGTCTGGTTGCGGTAAGTCCACCACGGGCCGTACTATCATGCGCCTGACCAAGCCGACCGCCGGTAAGGTGTTCTTCCAGGGCAAAGACGTTGCCGAGATGAGCAAGCATGAGATCAAGGACATGCGTCGCGAGATGCAGTTTATCTTCCAAGATCCTTATGCTTCGCTCAACCCTCGTATGACCATCGGTGAGATCGTCTCCGAGCCCATGACCATTCACGGCGTGGGCACCAAGGAGGAGCGCATTGAGCGCGTCCGCGAGCTTCTCGACGTTGTCGGACTGAACCCCGAGCACATCAACCGTTATCCTCATGAGTTCTCCGGCGGTCAGCGTCAGCGTGTCGGCATCGCCCGCGCGTTCGCTTTGAAGCCCAAGCTGATCATCTGCGACGAGCCGGTTTCCGCTTTGGATGTGTCCATTCAGGCCCAGGTTCTGAACCTGCTCAAGGAACTCCAGGACAAGTTCGGTACCGCGTATCTGTTTATCGCTCATGACCTGTCCGTCGTGCAGCACATTTCCGATCGCGTTGCCGTTATGTATCTGGGCAAGATGGTCGAGGTTTCGGACTGGAAGACGCTTTACAGCGAGCCTCACCATCCGTACACGCAGTCGCTGCTGTCTGCTGTGCCGGTGCCCGATCCTGATATCCAGAAGACGCGCAAGCGCATCATCCTCGCTGGCGATCCGCCGTCGCCGCTGGATCCGCCGACCGGCTGCCGTTTCCACACGCGCTGCCCGATCGCGCAGAGTATCTGCTCTGAGAAGCTTCCCGAGTTTAAGGAAGTCGCACCGGGTCACTGCTGCGCCTGCCACTTCGCGGAGCCGTTCCCGATCAAGGAATCGCACATCGACCTGTAGTCGGTTGTTATTGTCCGGGCCCGTGCTGGACTTAGTTTTCAGAACGTCCTCGACCATGGAAACCCCCTTATCCTGCTTCTTCGAAGCTGCGGATAAGGGGGTTTCCTGGTCTGCGGAATGTTCTGAAAACTAAGTCCAGCACGGGCCCTGTGTTACCACCGCAGGGGGGTGCGATTCCTAAATCGCTCACTTTATCTAATAAGATATTTAGCGAGGCCGGAGCTTTAGCTCCGGCCTCCTCATATAAGGGCTCGGCAAAGCCGAGCCACCAAATATATATCAGCCCCAGAACATGTTTGAGAACGGCGCATGGAGTACGTGGACGCAGGCCCCGAATCGGTGTTGCCTCCCGGCGCATTCCGCAGGGGGAGCGATATTTTGCAGCACGAAGTGCGCAGCAAAATATCGCTCATGCCC
>DBEZXW010000041.1:0-2474 GCA_048291725.1 Collinsella sp.
GAACGAAGGCTTGCTTTGATCCATGGGGTTTGTCCTCCAGAAAAACGTTGCATACAGGGGATGATTCTAGCGCAAGGGCTGGATATCCTCCATCTATTGCATATCGAGCACCATGGCATAGACATCGCGCTTGCGGCGCGAGTACTTCTGAGACAGGCGCTTTGCCACCGCAGAGGCGGGCTCCCCCTCCTCGAGCGCGGTGCGAATGTCCTCGCGTAGGGCTTCGTCGGGGTCTACCGCTGCGGCTCCAACCGGCGCGATACCGGCCTCCTCGTCCTCACTCGGCGGCGCGATGACCAGCGCGATCTCGCCCTTTACCTCGCCACGGGCACGCAGCTCCTCGGTTAGCTGGGCGGCGGATCCACGCAAGACTTCCTCGTGCAGTTTCGTAAGCTCGCGGCAGACGGCAATATCGCGCTGGGGAAAGACCTCGGCCACGGCCTCGAGCGTCGCGACGATGCGATGTGGAGACTCGTAGAAGATGAGCGCGCCGGGGACGACGGCAAGGCGCTGCAGTCGGCGCACGCGGTCGCCGTGCTTGCGACCCAAAAAGCCTTCGAAGAAGAAATGCTCGCAGGGAATACCGGACGATACGAGCGCCGTGACGCAAGCAGATGGGCCGGGAATAACCTCGACAGGCACATCCGCCTCGCGCGCCGCCTCGACCAGCGCCTGGCCGGGATCAGACACACTCGGCATACCGGCGTCCGAGGCAAAGGCGAGGGTCTCCCCCGCCAGCAGGCGGTCGACCAGGCCGGCTGCGCGACTTGCGATCACGTTCTCGTCGCAACGAACGAGTGGCTTGGAGATGCCTAGGTGCATCAGCAACTTTGAGGTCACACGCGTGTCCTCGCAGCAGATGGCGTCGGCGGCGGCAAATGCCTCGCCGACGCGCGGAGACAGGTCGCCCAGATTGCCGATGGGCGTACCGACCACATAAAGTTTGCCCGTGCGGGCGCTGTTTTGCGTCATATCAACCTATTCAATCATGCCGCGCTCGAGCGTGCCGAGTGCCGCGCGGGCGTCCCATGCTGCAATACGCTTCTCGGTCTTCCACGTTTGGAAGAACCAGCCAGCCGCCGGCGCAAACGATGCCAGCTGGTTGGCGATAAACACGCGCTCGTAGGCATTACGACCCTCGGGCGTAACCGACGAGTTGGCAAAAATCGCCGCACCCGACCATTCACCAACCAAAACGGGGAATCCGGTCGAGATTGCCTCCTTGAGCTCACGCTTGTTGCGCGAAATCGCCGTCGTCAGACCGCGGGGGCTCGTGATGTCGAGCGCATACTCGTCGCGGTAATGGTACAGGTGAAGGTCCATGTAAACGTTCCTATACTTGGCGCCGCGCATAAAGTGCTTCCACTCGCCAGGGTGTCCCGAAGAGGAAAAGACGACGATCTTGTCCTCGGGCATATACGAACGAACGAGCTCGTACGCGTCACGATAGAAGTTGCGCAGGTAGTGCGCCGGAATGCCATCCGTCATGGTAAAGAGACTCTTGCGGACGCTCATCTGCGGCGTATCCAACAGCTCGATGCCCAGCAGGCTCTCGGCCTCACCATAGCGATCGGCCAGGCGCTCGAGCACATCGAGCGCAACGTGACGGCCGTTGGTGGACGAATGCCACTCGGCAACAGCCTCCGGAGTGGTGGGCGAATCGTTGGAATCGCCCTGACCGCCGGGTACAGTCGCCAGATCGAGCAGTACGCGGATGTTGTACTTGGCGGCCCACTCAATAGCGCGATCGATATAATCGACGACCGAGATGTAGGAAGCGTCGGACTCCTGCGAGCCAAAGGCATACCACGGCACCGGCAGGCGCACGGCGTTGAGACCGATCTGCGCCATACGGCGAAAATCGTCCTCGCTCACAAACGTCTCGTAATGGCGACGCATGCGCTCGTTATAGGCAGCGGTGCCCATGGCCTCCTGCAGCTCGGCTGCATTGGATGCTCCAGTCGCTGCATAGAGCGACGGGGTCACCCAGGGCTCGGGAATAAACCAGCCAGAGAGATTAACGCCGAGAATCCTCTCCATCACGGCCCCCTTCGAATCGCGCAGGCCGAACCTGCATCGTATGGCATAGGAAAAGTATCGTTTTGAGTATACCCGCGCGTGCGGACAGGCGACCGAACGGTCTACAAAGTGGCGCAAAAGTGGGAGGAATGTCCGGGCAGACGGAGCCCGAGATGGCGCGCCGAGATGTACACGCGCGCCGGAAGTAGGCGACCGGAAAGCGTGCCCCGTTTTTTCGCAAGAGACTGGGATGTATTTTCCGTTCAAAGCCTCAATCGGAAAGCGCATCCCGTTCTGAGCGCGGGATCTGGGACGCAGTTTCCGCCAAAGACCGCAAAAGGAAAGCACATCCCATTCTGACGCCGGATTCCGGGTCGCGCTTTCCCAAGCGGCCTCAAAGCGGAAAACGCATCCCACTCTGAAGCCAAATTCCGGGACGCAATTTCCGCAGAGCC
>DBEZXW010000042.1:0-2106 GCA_048291725.1 Collinsella sp.
CGTCTACGCCCGCAACACCGTCACCAACGACGTGCTGTACAAGGAGGGCCTGGACCTTCTCGTCGTGCCCTCCGCCGAGCTCTCCCGCGGCCGCGGCGGCCCGCGCTGCATGAGCATGCCCTTCTGGCGCGAGGACCTCTAGGGTCTTCTAGGACCCGTACAGGTCTTAATACATACATCTAGCTGCCATTAGATGTCTCCCATTGGGGCGGTGCGGGTTTTCGCACCGCCCCAATCTTGTATGAGGAACGTCAACACGATTGGATGACTGCTTTTGTAAGGAGCTTGGCCATGGACATCAAGACGATTGGCGTTGAGGAATGGCTCAACGTTTGGGAGAAGAGTGCCACGTGGGACATCGCCCAGTCGACGATCTCGTCGCTCACCATGGGCGAGCTGCGCGCGCTCGATGAGCAGGACGGCGCCACGTTCTACGAGCGCCTGGACCGCGAGAAGATGAACTACGGCTGGATCGAGGGCTCGCCGGAGTTTAAGGCCGAGGTTGCCAAGCTGTATCGTCGGGAGGTCAATCCCGATCACATTCTGCAGACCAATGGCTGCACGGGCGCTAACCTCAACGCCATCATGGCTGTGGTCGAGCCCGGCGACCATGTTATCGCCGAGTGGCCCACCTACGCGCCGCTCTACGAGATTCCGCGCACGCTGGGCGCCGAGGTCGAGTATTGGGAGCTTCGCGTGGAACTCGGCTGGAAGCCCGATATCGAGGAACTCAAGCGCTTGGTGCGCCCCAACACCAAGCTTATCTGCATAAACAACGCATCGAACCCCATCGGTACGGTGCTCGATGCCGATATGCTCGGTCAGATTGCCGAGATCGCCCGCTCGGTGGGCGCCTACGTGCTGTGCGACGAGGTATATCTGCCGCTCGAAAACACTGAGTCCTTTATGTCGATGGTCGACGTGTACGAGAGGGCCATTGTCACCAACTCGTTGTCGAAGACCTATTCGACGCCTGCGGCCCGCGTGGGCTGGGTCGTCGCGGACGAAGAGTTGTCCAACCGCATCCGCACCTACCGCGACTACACCATGATCTGCGGTGGCGTGTTTAACGATGCTTTGGCGACCTACGTGCTCGAGCACAAGGGCAAGATTCTCGAGCGCAACCGCGATATCGTGTTTGGCAACCGCGATATCGCACAGGCTTGGATCGATACGCAGCATCGCGTCTCCTGGACGGCCCCGCAGGGCGTGTCCACCTCGTTTATCCAGTTGGATATTCCCGAGGATGACGAGGAGTTCTGCAGGCGCCTGCTGTCCGAGAGGGGAGTGCTGCTGGTCCCCGGTAGCCGTTTTGAGCTTCCCTGCGGCGCACGCCTGGGCTACTGCGCGAGCGAGGACGTTCTGCGAGAGGGCCTGAGACTTTTGGGCGAGGCACTGGCGGAGTTCGATCGCTAGGATTCCGATGGTCTTCGGGGGCCTTATCCAAATTAGCCGAAGATAATCGAAAACGGACTCGTTTCCCTAGGGGAAGCGAGTCCGTTTTTCTATACCGAGAAGTCAAGTTGTTACAAATGGGGCCGTAAAGCGAGCCGGTATCCGCTGGGCCTTATACTGAGTTTCCGGTGAACGGTATCAAGCGTCTGGTAAACGGTAATTTATTTACCAGAAATGAATAGGACAAACTTTTTTCTGAATAAAAGTGAAAATGGTTGAGACGCGGTGTGAACCGCTAATTCTATTCATAGCTTTATTGGAAATATGCAATTTGAGGATGGTTTAACAAAGTTTAGTTCCATTTGATTTTAGGATTAAAACGCGTTTAAGCACGTAAATACGCTTTATTAAGATGAAGTGTGCCATGCGTGAAGTATATGTGTATGCCGTTCACCCCCTATAAAAAACCGTTCGGGGGCAAGGTGGAAATATGAGCTGATTTTGGATATAAATATGTCGTCAGCAATAACGCCTCACACGGAGGGGCGCTAACGAATCGGCCCTGACAAGGGCCCGAAAGAAAGGTAGGAGGCCATGACGAAAGGTCTGCACGTGCCTTCCGAGATCGGCAAGCTCAGGAAGGTCTGCCTGCACCGTCCCGGCGACGAGCTCCTCAACCTGCCGCCCGACGAGCTCGAGCGACTCCTGTTC
>DBEZXW010000043.1:0-29934 GCA_048291725.1 Collinsella sp.
CCGGCCCCGACAGAGGGGAGGCGCCGCGCGCTCGGGCGGCGCGCCAGGGAGATAGTGGACGAGATAGTCGAGAAGCGCGGCCTCAAGAAGGAGTAACATCGGGGCTTGCAGCGACGGACCTCAGGACACTCTTACACCACGTCTGCGCGCGCCACCCCACTCGTCCGCAGACGACGTTATTTCTCCTCATATGTTCAATAAAAGTAGCTCTTAATGGGAACTAATCTCATCAGGAGCTACAATTTATAGCAAATAAATGCAACCATAATGGCAACAGTACTCATATTTGCCCTTTTTTGACCACGACCCTCCAGAATAGTCGCTGAGAGCGACACTAAATGACAAAATCCGACACTTGAACGTTCTTATATGAGTAGCCATTGAAGGACACCTAACGACTACTCCCATTCGCGACACACTGTGTCGCGAATTAAGCTGGCCCCATTACCGAAGACCAGTGAGAGCTCCTGCTCAGAATCTCGATAGCTTAATAAAGCGCTCCCCTCCGGAAGTTCAATGAGCATCCAAATTCCAGGCTGAAAAGCAAAGGAGTATCGAAGCCGTCAATGCTCATTTCCTATCGAACAGGCAGGTCAAAACAAGCTAATTAGCCCGATGAACTGCTTGTATTTTTGTCTACAAAATTGTATACAAAAAGAGAATCCGAGAACCGGCGCTCGACATTATGTCGATCGATAGGAGGCGCCATGGATGCTAAGCAGCTCGAAAAGATGATGGGGTTTGCTCCCGGAGAGTTGAAGAAAGCCGCGGAAGCCTACGAAAAAGATGAGTGGCCGAAAGGTCGCACCATCAAGTTGGGAAGGCCACCAATCTCCGATGAGCCGAGCGTCGTTATATCAGCACGTGTGGGCGAATCGATTCTTGAGGCGTTTGACGAAAAAGCCAAACGCCATGGGCAAACACGCACGGAGCGGCTCAGAGAGCTCATTACACTTGATGCACTGATTGCCTAGGCCCGCTCCCCCACCGCACCCAAACATGTACACCAGCATCCAAAGTCGACATTTTTCGACATCTTTGGATGCTGACGTACAGCTTTTGCAACATAGTCATTGGGGACGTTCTTAAATGACTAGTCGCTAAAGAACGTCCCCGATGTCTAACTAGCCGCGGAAGCGAGCTATGGGTGCGAGTGGCTGCTCGCGAAAGACCCGCTCGACGGCGGCACGGTATTCGTCGACCTTTTTGGTCTTACGCACGAGCTTGTGAACGGTAGCGGGGTCGGCGAAGGCGCACTTGGCGTAGAACCACCACTCCTTCATGCGAAAGACCGCATTGCCGCCAATCTCTTCTGCATAGGCCGAGAACAACGTGTCATGGAAGCGCTGCAGCTCGGCTGCCGTGGCAGCAGGGCCGCCGTTGACCATACGGGCCAGAGCGGGATTCGCGAGCAGGCCGCGCCCCAGCATCACATGGCGTGTACCGGGATAGGCCTCCACCAGCGCGTCCATATCCTCAAGATCGAAAATGTCGCCGTTATAGGCCACCGGAAACGGCGCACGCTCCAGCGTCTCGCCGTAAAACTCCTTGCGCGGCGAGCCCGTATAACGGTCCTTCTGTACGCGCGGGTGCACAATCAGCTCTGCCAACGGCATGCGGCAATACAGATCGAGCACACGTTCATACTCGTCATCGCGTTCCAGCCCCAGCCTGGTCTTTACCGACACCGGCAACGGCGACCGCTCGCACACATCGCTTAAGAACGCCTCGAGCTCGTCGAGATTGCGCAAGAAACCCGAGCCCTTGCCCTTGGCGACAACCGTTCCCGAAGGGCAACCCAGGTTGAGATTGACCTCGCGGTAGCCCATGTCGGCGAGCACCTGTGCCGCCCACACAAACTCGTCCGCGTTCTTGGACATGAGCTGGGGCACTACGTTGAGCCCCTGGTTGTTGGCAGGATCGATCTCCTTAAACGCCTTGCCGCCAAAGCGGTTTCCCACCCGCGGCGGCGGCAAAAACGGCGTGTAATAGCAATCGAGCGCACCGAAGCACTCCGCATGCACGCGACGGAACACATGCCCGGTAATCCCCTCCATGGGGGCCAGCGAAAGGATCATCTACTCTTCTCTCATATCAACGAACGTGACAAAGGGACTGTCCCTTTGTCACATTATTCGGAGCGCAGGGCTTCGACGGGGTCCTTCTTGGATGCGCTGCGGGCCGGCAGCAGGCCGGCAACAACCGTCAGCAGCACCGAAATTGCAATGAGCACCAGCGCATCCTGCACGGGCAGACTCATCAGATTGGGCACCTGTTTGGCCGCAAGCGCCCAGGCATTGACCGGGAAACTCACGAGCACCACGACGACAATGGCAAAGACGCCGGCGATGAGGCCCTCGATAAAGGTCTCGGCATTGAATACGTTGGCCACGTTGCGCTTCGACGCACCGATTGCGCGTAGGATGCCGATCTCCTTCTTGCGCTCCAATACGCTGATGTAGGTGATGATGCCGATCATGATGGAGCTCACCACCAGGCTGATACTCACGAATGCGATGAGCACCAAGCTGATGGTGTTCACGATGTCGGTCACCGAGCCCATGATGATGCCCATGTAGTCGGTGTACGAAATTGCCCGATCATCGTGGCCAGCGGCTTTGACCTGCTTGTTGTACGCATCGATGTGATCGAGTACGCGCTCCTTGGCCTCAAAGTCGCGCGGGAAAATCTTAACCGAGATGGGGTCTGCCTCATCCGCATAGCCCAACGTGGTCAGATTGTTGTCGTAGGTGAGCTTCGAAGCCTTGGCATAGCTCATCATGAGCGAACTCAGGTCCTCGGCGTCCATGTTGAAATGGATGGCGCGGGCAAAGGCGCTCGCATCCACACGCATAGCGCTCACTAGGTTGGCAAAACTCGAAGACATCTGCGTCGCCATCTGGTCCATAAGCCCTGCCGTGCCCGCCTTGAGCTGGGATGATACCGTCGACGCTATCTGCTCGCTGATTGCCTTCATCACCTGATCCATAGCCTGCTGCAGATACGGAGCCAGCTGCTTTTGCACATAGTCGCTCATCGCCTGCTGCAGACGCTCGGCCAGGGCATCGCCGCCGAGCGCTTTGAGCTGGGCCAGGATTTGCTGAGCTGTGTCATCATTCTCAAGATACGTCGAGAATGCGGCAGAGAGCTTTGACGCGTCTTTAAGATCTTCGGGCGACAGCGCCTTAAACTGATCAGACTGCAAAAAGCCCTCAAACAGCTGGTTGGCTAGTGCTCCCACCTGCTGCATTTGCTCGGGCGTGAGTTCCAGACCGTCAAAGATACCCGAGAAATCTGGGGTTGGCGCTTTTGCCATGATGTCGCTGAAGTCGATGTCCTTGCCAACGCCCGAAAGGTCAATGTCCAGCCCCGACAGATCGATGCCAGAAAGGTCCATACCGCCGGCCGCACCCGAGAGTGCAGACGCATCAAACGAGAACGCGCTCTTGAGCGCCGCCTCGTCCACGCTGAACATGCTGCTCAGATCCACGCCTTGTTTGGCCTCGCCTTGCAGTTCGTCGAAGGTTTTGCCCGTAAAGACATCCGTCTCGGGGTGGGCAAGCTGCTCCTGCACAATCTGCGAATTTGCGGCGCGCTCCATAAGCTGGCGAGTCAGCGCATGCGTGTAGGCAATGCCCGGGGACAACGCGCTCGCGTTGGCCGTCTCGTTAGGTCGCACCACGCCCACAATGCGCACGTCAATACCGTCGGCAACCTTGGCCGTCATAAAGTCGGCATCGTCAGACATGTCAGTCCACATGCTAGTCTCTTCGTTTTTGCGATACGCATCAGCCGGCGACAGCACCTTAAACGTGGTAGACAGCGCATCGTCGTAGGTAAAGTCGGTGCCGGTCTCGGGCGTTTCGACCCCACCGTCAGCCGTCATAGCGCTGTTTACCAGATCGTTGAGCTCATCGATGTCCAGCGCACCGATGCTATAGAGCGTGTAGTCGCCCACCGTGCCGCGGCTCGAAAGCACCATCACGGCTTCGTTGGCTGACGTGGGCCAATGACCGGCGACGACATCGTACTGGCTGTCGAGCAGGCTCTGGTCGTCAATCATCTCGTTAAAGACCGAGGTTCCCATGGATTCCATGCTCACCGTTGCCGCCGAGCTCGCGCCTCCGCTCATTGCCTCGGTCATGGCGTTGGGCACCAGCCGGACAGGCTTCTCATCGCCCTTGCCGGCACGATAGACAACCGGCGATACACCGTAACCGTACTGAATGGCGTTGACCTCTTTATCGATGCCGTCGCCACCGGCATCGAGCCATGCCTTAAAGCTCGTCATGTCGTTGGACTTAACGCTCGCAAACATATCCTTTACGGCCGTGACCACAGGAATCTTATCGGTTCCCTTAGCCTTGCCGCCGGCACTGTCGTCGGACGAATCCACGTTTTCAGACGAGTCATCATCCGCAGTTCCCTGCCCGCCCATCATGGACGACAGGTCGTAATCCTGCTTGGAAATGGTGAGCGGATAGCTCGAGAGCGTATCCTCCTCGACCTTTTTGATGTAGCCGTTTACGCCATTGGAGAGCGCCAGGATCGCCGCAATGCCGATAATGCCAATCGACCCCGCAAAGGCCGTCATGGCCGTACGTCCCTTTTTGGTCATGAGGTTTCGGGCAGAAAGCCCCAGCGCCGTCACAAAGCTCATCGAGGTTTTGCGCGTAGGCTTGGCCTCGCGGCGCGTGGCGTCGGCGACATCAAAAGGGTCGGAATCGTCGGTGATCTTGCCGTCCGCCAGGTTAACAATGCGCGTGGCGTACTGGTACGCCAGCTCGGGATTGTGCGTGACCATGATGACCAGGCGGTCGCGCGCCACGTCCTTGAGCAGGTCCATGACCTGTACGGATGTCGTTGAATCCAAAGCGCCGGTCGGCTCGTCTGCCAGCACAATCTCGGGATCATTAATCAGGGCGCGGGCGATGGCCACGCGCTGCATCTGCCCGCCCGAAAGCTGGCTCGGGCGCTTGTTAACGTGCTCGCCCAAGCCGACTTTCTCCAACGCCTCGCGCGCACGCTGGCGACGCTCGGCATGCCCCACGCCCGTGAGCGTGAGCGCCAGCTCCACGTTTTCCAAAATGGTCTGATGCGGAATGAGGTTATAGCTTTGGAACACAAAGCCGATGCGGTTGTTGCGGTAGGCATCCCAATCGCGATCGTGAAAGTCTTTGGTCGAAATACCGTCGATCAGCAGGTCGCCAGAATCGAAATGATCGAGCCCACCGATAACGTTGAGCATCGTAGTTTTACCCGACCCCGAAGGTCCCAGAATGGCCACGAACTCGTTATCGCGAAAAGCCAGGCTCACGTTATCGAGCGCCACCTGCGTAAACGACTGCGTGACGTACCTTTTGCAAATACCTTTGAGCTCCAACATGGACGGCAACCTCTCCCACGCGGGCGCACTCGCCCACTCTCCCCCGCCGTTCGTATTCGACGCGTTTGTCCTACTCTATCCCCATTTTTGCCGGAGCCAGTGAGGAATGTAACGAACCGCGCCAAAAAACGAACGGGATGGTGCCCAAAAGAAGAGGTCCCGAGCGGGACCTCAAAATGGTGGAGATTATCTTGAAAGGCAGCAGACTACTTCGCACAGCGACACACGATCCTCGCTATGCTTTACGCGGTTTTTACTGCTCGCTATTCGCAATCGCCTGGTCGATAAGCTTGTCGAGTGCTGCGCGCTGCTCGGCGGAGCTGATGGCTCCCACGATTGGATCCCCTACGATGTTGCCATTCTGATCGATGACATACGTTGTCGGGAACGAGAACAAATTTGACGTAAACTTACCGGCCTCGCTATCCGACTTGAACCAGATGTTCTTATATGTCACGCCCTTCTTGCTCAGCACGTCCTTGGCATCTGCAATCTCGCCCTTGTTGCCATCGAGCGTAAAGGAATTGACGCCCACGACCTGGCCGCCCTTCTCGGCAAGCTCCTGATTCAGTTTCTCAAGATCGCCCAACTCACCCACGCACGGCTTGCAAGTGGTGAACCAGAAGTTCATGACGGTAACCTTGTTCTTAGAGAACAGCTCGTCGCTGCTCACGTCGTTGCCGTCCAGGTCCTTGCCCGTAAAGCTGGGGAACTTCGTCGCCTCGCTCGAAGCATTGGCACCAGCCGTCATGCCAGCGGTCGAAGCGTCGACGCTCTCGCCTGCGCTCGGCGTGCTTCCACAGCCGGGGAACTCCTTCTCCAAGCTCTCGAGCTTGTCCTCGATTTCCTTGATCTGCTGCGCACCGGCCTTGAGCGTCTTAAGCTCATCCGCCGTAAACTCATCCTTGGCGCCGTCGATGGTCTTGAGCAAGAAATCGCCGTAATTGCTGCCGTCCTCAATCATTGTCGAGTCTTTATTTGCCGCATTGAATACCTTTTCCCACAGCGCGTTATCACTCGAAAAGATCTCGTTCTCCTTCTGCATGAGCTTCGCATACAGCTCGGCGGCCTCGTCGGCATTGGCCGGCTTCTGCGCAGTGAGTTCTGCGATCTTAGGATCGGAGCTCGCAGATTCGCTCACATTGCCACCGGGCGCCGAACATGCCACAAGGCACAAGGCCAATACCGGCACCATAAACAGGGCCGCAATCTTAGAAAGCTTCATAGTCATTCCTCCGTTTTGTCGAAGCTTGTTTACTTTTTATCGGCGGTCAAGGGAAGCTTTTCCGCCGACACATCCAGGCCATAGCGATAGCTGATGGCATCGACAGGACAGGCCCCGATGCACTTTCCGCACCGGATACATTCGGCATGATTGGGCGCGCGGACCACATCAACGTCCATCTGACAAACCCTTGAACACTTGCCGCACGAGACACATTTGCATGCGTCAACCCGAATCCCCAGTAGGGACACCCTATTCATGAGCGCATAGAATGCGCCAAGTGGACAAATCCATTTGCAGAAGGGGCGATAGAACAAAACGCTCAGCACTACCACGGCAATGAGAACGGCAAGTTTCCAGGTAAAGAGCTGCCCCAGCGCAGATCGAATGCCGGCGTTGGAAATGGCCAGCGGAATGGCGCCCTCGAGCACACCCTGTGGACAGATGTACTTACAAAAGAACGGGTCGCCCATGCCCACGTCGTTAACCACCAAGACGGGCAGCAGCACCACGGCAAACAGCAGCACGACGTACTTGATGTACGTGAGCGGCTTGAGCTTTTTCGTGGAGAACTTTTTGCCGGGAATCTTATGAAGCAGCTCCTGCAGCCAGCCAAACGGGCACAGAAAGTCGCATACAAAGCGTCCCAGCAGCACGCCGAGCAAAATGAGCGTACCGGTAACATAGTAAGAAAAGTTGAACTTGGATGAACCTACCACCGACTGGAACGACCCGATGGGGCACGCACCCGATGCCGCGGGGCACGAATAGCAATTAAGTCCAGGTACGCAGACTGTTTTTCCCGCGCCCTGATAGATGCCGCCTTTGGCAAAGTTTGGCAGGTGAATGTTGGTGACCAGCGTCGCCGCTGCCTGAATGAATCCGCGAAATCGGGCCAAAACATGCGACGCAGTGTTTTCTCTTTTATCCAATTCCGATACACTCCAAGCACAGCCTAATCGCTTTGGCCAGCACGGCATCCGCCTCGCCACGCATAACACCAAAGCACACCATGGCAATTCCGACGATCAACAAAGCGACCTGTACCACGGGCTTTACCGCTTTGAACAACCTGACCACTCCTTTCGTTACGCGACCATTGGACCATATCGACTATAAAATCCGTGTTAAGCGCGATTTGGAATGTGCAAGGAGACTGTTATGCGTATTTTGATCGTCGAAGACGAGCGAGCGCTGTGCGATGCAATCGCGCGCAGCTTGCGAAACTTGGCGTACAGCGTCGACTGCTGCCACGACGGACAGGAGGCGCTCGACCTGCTGGGCGTCGAAGTCTTTGACCTCGTGGTACTCGACCTCAACCTTCCCCGTATCGATGGCATGACCGTGCTCAGGGAACTTAGGAAAACCGATTGCGAGACCAAGGTGCTGATTCTGTCCGCGCGTGGCGAAGTATCCGATAAAGTCGCCGGACTCGATGCCGGCGCCAACGATTACCTTACCAAGCCGTTTCATCTTGACGAGCTTGCGGCAAGGATCCGCGGCCTTACCCTCAGGCGCTTCGCACAAAGCGACATAGTATTAGCCTGCGGAAAGCTCAGCTTTGACACCAAGGCGCGCATCGCTTCCGTGGACAGTGAGGCTCTATCTCTTACACGCAAGGAAACGGGAATCTTGGAATACCTGATGCTTAATCAGGGGCGACCGGTAAGCCAAGAGGAGCTTATCGAGCACGTTTGGGATAGCAGCGTGAACAGCTTTAGCAACGCAACCCGCGTTCACATCTCGTCACTCCGCAAAAAGCTACGCAGCGCTTTGGGATACGACCCGATTCGCAATCGGATTGGAGAGGGCTACGTTATGGAGGATAGCGAATGAAAAGGCTTTCGCTGCAATGGCGCATAACGATTATGACGGCACTGCTGACGTGTGCGGCATGCGTGCTGACGAACTGTCTGGTCGGCTATACGGGCATGCGCTACATGGATGCTATCGGCAGCGACATCTCGGCCCTTAGCGCAGCCGGCGTAGATGCACCTCAGGCGTTTGACCCAACGAAGGAGAGCCTCGATGACGAGGTCACGATCGTCGTAAACGACGCACAGGAGTCTTTTGGCACGACAGCCTGGTACATCACGGCTGGAGTAACACTCCTTGGCGGCGCGCTGGCATACTTTGTGAGCGGCCGTGCACTCAAACCGCTACGGGCTTTTGCGGCCCAGGTCGAGCGTGTGCAGCCTGACAACCTAAGCGAAATCAGGCTCAGTGAAGATGTGCCCATCGAGCTACAACGATGCAGCGCCTCTTTCAACGACATGATCGCCCGTCTTGGCGAAGGGTTCTCTGCACAGCGTCAGTTTACCGGCAACGCCGCACACGAGCTGCGCACCCCGCTCGCCCTTATGCAAGCACAGATTGAACTATTCATCTCCGAGCACTCCGGTTTGCAACCCGAAACGGCCGAGCTGCTCGGCCTGCTACAAGAACAAACCGAGCGCATGTCTCGAATGGCCAAGGTATTGCTCGAGATGAGTGAGCTCCGCAGTGTTCCTTGCGAGGACGATGTGGAACTTGGTCCCTTGTCCGAAGAGGTCCTCACCGACCTTGCACCACTTGCCGAAAATAAGGGCATAGCCCTCAATTGTGCTGGAGACGCTCTAGTAATCGGGAGCGACACGCTCCTCTATCGGCTGGTGTTTAACCTGGCCGAAAACGCTATCCGCTATAGCCGCACCGACTCGAGCGTTACCGTCTCCATCTGCGACAACGACAGCCACGTGTTCCTGCGAGTCGAGGACCAGGGCCCGGGAATACCCAAGCAGTACCGTGAGAGCATCTTCCAACCGTTCTTTCGTCTAGACAAATCCCGCAGCAGGGCATACGGCGGCGCAGGACTCGGACTAGCGCTCGTTTGGGAGATTGCAGCTCTTCACGGTGGCACAGTAGAGGTCGAAACAAGTTCCGAGAACGGGACCACCATGCTCGTAAGCCATCCAAAACGATCCGCAGCGTCAACCGAGCAGTAAAACGAAAGGGGTCCCGAGCAACAGGAGTACAATTGCTGCTATTGTTGCCAGCTGTTGGGAGATGGAAGATGGACTGCGATGGCTACCCATGCGTTCCCATGCCGTTGATGTGCACTGCCTTTGTGCCGGGGCAGATTGACGCTGCGGTTGCAGGCATTTCCGACCCCGATTCACGCACCATCGCCACGGCAGAAGCGCTGTACTTTCGCGGACAGGCCGCCCTCGCTGCCAAGACGGCGCGCCCCTATCTTGACGCCACCGATTCCGCACTGCGCTATTCCGCATGCTTTATCTGCGGATACGCCAGCCTGTCGCTCAACCGTATCGCCGACGCCCGCCGTTGTCTTGCGGGCATCCTCGATACGCCAACTGACGAGGAATCACCCGCCGTCCACGCCACGCATATCCTGTTCGCCTCGGCCGCAAGCGTCCTGCTGCACTTGTCTTCCCCGTATTCTGCCGAAGAGTTTTATCCGCTTGCGGCGCATCTGCCCGAAGGCCTGCGCCTGTTCGCCAGCTACGTGATGGCGCATGCCCTGTACCTGCGCGGCGAATATGGCCGCAGTCTGGGCATGGCGGAAAACGCCCTGATCATGAAACAGGGGAGCTATCCCATCTCGGAACTGTTCTTGCACCTGGCAGCTTCCATGGCATGCATGAGTCTCAAAGACGTCGACGCCGCAAAAACGCACTTCGGAGCCGCTTGGAACATTGCGCGCCCCGACGGCCTTATCGAGCTCATTGGCGAGCACCACGGCCTTTTGCAGGGGCTCATCGAGGCATGCCTAAAATCGCAATACCCTGACGATTTCGCACGTATCATCGAGATTACGTATCGATTCAGCTACGGCTGGCGGCGCATCCACAACCCCGATTCGGGCGAGGACGTGGCTGACGACCTGACGACCACAGAGTTCACCATGGCCATGCTCGCCTGCCGCGGATGGACCAACGCCGAAATCGCTCGTCATATGGGAGTATCGCCGGGCACTGTCAAAAACCGCCTATCCAGTGTGTATGCAAAGCTTGGCATCGGCACGCGCACCGAACTGGTCGCGCATATGTTGCGTTAGCGACCGGGCTGCCTAGCGCAGCATGCGCGCTCCGGAGCCCCGGCGCTTCGCTCGCTCAAATTGGACATTTTGGCCCTCGGACGGCACTACCGTGGCAGGATGCCTTCTCGCAAAATTGGATTATTTCCACCGATACCTGCGGGATGGGAGCCAAAGATGCTTGATCGCCGTTCGTTACTTGTTGCCGGAGCGTCCTCGCTGGCGAGCATTATGTTGCCGCGCGTGCCAGGAAGCGCAAACGCCTTCATATTGCCGATCGCGCCCACCGAAGCCTATGCCGACGAAAAAGACCCCTTCAGGGTGCTCGTTCTCTCGCGCACCATGTTTGGTGTGGTCGTGGTCGACGTCGCCAACAAGAATACGCCCATCACGGGTGCCCAGGTCACGCTCACATCGCGCTATGCCGCAGGCAAGCAGCTCACCGCCACTACCGATGAAGAAGGCACGGCCATCTTTGAGGTCGCGCCGCTTTCGGAAGGCTACGTGGACGAGGCAACGCTTCTCGACGCGTACGACTTTAACGGCGGCATCTCCATTAGCATGGCGGGCTACCGCGATGTCGAGATTCCCCTTGCGCGTATCCAGGGCGGCACCGCCATAACCGCGCCCACGCGTCCGCTCTCCGATGGCAAGCCGTACTTTCGACAGCTCACGTTCGACGAATGGGACATCCAGTACGCCGACGCTACGTTCATGACATTGCCGAAGGACGACACGGCAAACGAACAGCCCGATACGCACGCCTTTACCGTGCAGGCCCATCTGCCGCAGGGCGGGCGGGCAACGCTGCGCATCAACAAGGTAATGCCCGCCACGGGCAGCTCGCCCGAAACCGTCACGCAGATTGGCCAAGTCAAGGCCAGCGCATCGGGCGCGGATCATCTGGCGACGTTCACGCTCGAAGACAAGTTCCTCGATGCAGCGTCGAGCCTTCTGGAAGAAGGATGCAAGTTGCGCTTTGTCCTCGACTACCAGGGCAAGACCTATACACTCTCCTCCCCCATGGCCGTTGTCACTGCGCCGGCCGCAAAGGCAGAATCGGGCTCGACCACTATCGTCCCCACCACCATGGACCAAGAGATCACTCCGTTTGATTTCCCGGCGGCGTTTCCCGGCATCGGCGGTAATAAGTTCACCTGCTGGATGCCCTCGTTCCCCATTTTGTTCGATTTCTCGTTTGCCGGGTACGTGCTGTTTGGCGGAGGATACAAACCAGCCAGCTACATGAACGATTCGGGCAACCCTGATCCGGAATACTGGAAGAAGTCACCGCGCGAGTCGGGCGCCAAGCAAGCAAACCGCTACCTCGACGAGATGGAGGGGAAGTGGAATCAGTACAAAAGCATGAGTGCCGGTTCGGGCACCGATCCAAGAAACACCAAGCTCCTTCGCCACCATTGCACGCTGCTGTTCACGATGGATATCGCCACACAGCTGTACGGCTCGCTCGCCTACGATTGGGTGGGCAAAACCTGGGGTAACAACAACGACCCCGCATACGGCAATATTAAGGCCCTCTTCCAGGTAAGAACCGACCTCAATTGGACCGAGCAGTTTACCCTAGGACCGGTGCCGTTTTTCCTAAACGTCAACCCCTGGGTGCTGGCGAAGCTGGCGCTCGCCGTGGGTGCCCACACGCACGGCAGCGGCGCGGCATTTTTTAAAAACATTTCGCTCGACTATTCAAACACCTCGGGCTCGTTCACCATCCAGATCGGGCTTGCCGTCACCTTTGGCGCCGGCGTTGCAGGCGTCGCTTCGTCTGCCGTGCGCGGCGCCGCATCCCTCACGCTGTTCATTGGGTACGAGAAGGCAGATGGACACCAGCTTCCGCGACTGCGCGTAGGTGCAGACGTCGATGTCGATGTGATACTCCAGTTCGTAATGTTCAAGTGGACCACCAAGGCTTGGTCGGGGTCGTGGCCCACACTCCTCGATTCGTGGAATATGTCGGTGAACAATGGCAACCAGTATGTGCTCCAGCGCTCTGAGCTCGCATTGGGTGGAGATACGCCTTACACGTTGGATGCCCGCTTCGGCACGCCCAGCAACATCGAGGCGGGCGGCGTGCCGCAATTTATCGCATCGGCCACCATCGTCACCAACGCCGAGCTGCTCGCACGCGCCGAGGTTAAGGCCGCTGTCGTAAACGCCGCGCCTGTCGCACGCGATTGGGAGCAAGCGGTCACGCGCATTGAACTCGAGGCAGATGCAGAAAGCGACGACACGGGGCAGATCGAGCATTTCGTCCACGCACTGATAGAGAACGGCGAAAACGCCGCGTCGATGTATAAGTACACCTATATCGGGCAGGCGAAGGACGCCGCTGCGGACCCCAACGCCAATTCTGCTGGTGTATCGGAGGACGAGCGTGGCGGCATCAAGCCCTCGAGCGACAACGTGCTGTTTGCTGGCGTGCTCAGCGAAGCCCACATGAAGCTAACGGTGATTGCCGGCGTGGAGTGCTTGTTCCGTATCGCCTCGGTGCGCTACGGCGACAATGGTCGCTCGCGCCTGGTGGTGCACACAAAGGCAAACGGCACGTGGTCCGCTCCCACGCCCGTGGACTTCCCCCTTGGCTTTGGCGAGGGCGACGTGGAGCGCGACGGCATATTCGATTACGACTTCGACGTGGTGGAATATACAGACGGGAGGGGAAACCAAGACGCCTACGTGCTGCTGGTCTCGGGCGAGCGCCCCGACGGCGACAACACCCATTTCGATACGGCGAGCACAGCCGGCATACTGTCCGTTGCGCGCCTGCGCATAAGCAACGACGGAGTTCGCGTGATGTCGCACACGTCGTGGCGCAGCATCTCGCGCGGCCGCCTTCAGGAGGATGGCTACCATTGCCTGCAGTGCCCGCGTATCACGGTGGGCAAGACGCTGGTCGACGGACGTCTGTCGGGCGCCTACCTCCACCGCCGCGGAACCACCGCAGAAAAGGCACTCGGCAGCGAGGCTGAGGTTGCGCTGGAGTGCTTTACCCTATGGTCGGACGTTTCGGGCGACAGCCTGACGTTCCGTCAGGTCCTCCGCTTTCCGCAAGCACCGTCGAGTATCGAGCTGGGTGAGCCCGAGAATATCAACGGCAAAATGGTGGTGCCCGTTGCATACGAGACCGCAGACGGTTGCGGCTGCGCATCGTACGCCGTGATCGGCCAGTCCATCGCGGGCTGGGGCGTTATGTCGCCAGATGCCACAGTACCCCACGCGGTGCCGTGGCCGCAGCACACGGGCTTTTTGGCAACTGTCAACGAGCAGCTGCAGCATGTTACGTGGACGCGAGGCGCATCGGCATTTGCAACGCAGCCCGTGGGTGCCGCAGGCTGTGGCCCGGCATCGTTTAGCGTAAGCAACAACGGCAGGTGCGTGCTCTATGTAGAGAACACCGATGGCAAGGTGGGACAAACCTACGACGAAGAAGGCAACCCGGTTGCAGTGATGGGCAAGCACTTCCGCATCTTCGCCAGCACCTTGGCGGGCGATCTGTTCACGGAGCCGTTCGTGATGTGCGAGCTGGACCATCCCGTCGATCAGATAACGACATTTTTGACGTCGGGAGGCATGCTCTCCGCACTCGCCACGCATATTGTGAGCGCGGAGAAGAGCGAGGCAGAGCTGCACGGCATCGAAGTGCCCTTGGTGGCGTGTGCCACTCCGACGGGCGCGGTCGCCACCTCGGGCGCGGTGGTGCCCGGAGCAGCAGGCGAATCCTTCATGGTCACGGTGCGAAACGACGGCAACACCTTGCTGACCGCCGGCACGATCGATCTGTACCGAGAGGGCTCCAGCCAGCCGTTCTCCAGCGCTTCCATCGGATTCGGACTGAACGCACGCATGGCTTCAATCTACGATCCAGAGCTTGCCGAGGACGCTTCGGCCAACGACATGGCACACGTGAAGTACGCGCTCGAGACGCTGGGCGCACGTTTTGCAACGCACCCGCTGGTAGCCGACAACGGCAACGCCGTGCTGGCACCGGGTTGCACGGCACAGTTCCGCATGAGCTTCGCCATCCCCGAGAGCTGGAGCGACGAAGTGGGCAAACGCGTAACGCTGTATGCGAAGGCGCGTAATCTGGTGGCGCTCGATCCCGTAACGCTCGAGGAAATTCGACCGGGCGCGAACTCGGCGCTGGGTGCCGTACTGCACGAGCTTCATGTGCCCGACGCGTCATGCGAACGCTCAGAAGTTCAGGTCGGCGTATGCGACAGCGCGGATACGATAGGACTTCACGACGCCCCGATGACGGCGGACGGCGATGGTGGCTCAAGTGGCGGCGGTACTGACGAGGGCGGCGGCTCCGGCGGAAGCAGCTCCGGCAGTGGCAAGGACCACGGCAATAACAAGCGCTCCGGAAAAGCGGGCGCGCTTGCGGGCACGGGCGATGTCAACGCTCCCCTTACGGCAGCCGCTGCAGCACTCGCCGCAGCAGGCGCCGGCCTCATCGCCTACAGCGCCCGCCGCACGGCGCTCGAGATCGACACCGCCAATGAGGCCAATTCGGATAGGCCTCGCTAGCTCCTAGTTACTTTTGTGAGAGGCGCCGACTCGGCTCATCGAACATCAAATGGGCTGGTTCTGAATACCCAGAGCCAGCCCATTACGCATTAGATGTCGTCAGAGGAGTCGAGTTCTGCCTCGAGCTTGGCACGGCGTCTTTTCGCCGTGAAAAACGTTGCGCACAGGGCAGCAAACGTGGCCGCGAAAATCGTCGCACCGCAGAACACGCCCGTGGCCAGGTTCGCCAACCAAAAGACGCTTTCGAGCGGTACGATCTGCGCCTCAGCGATACAGCGCATTGCGGCAATAACAAGAGCGAACGCGGCGCCGCTAAGACCGCTGACAAGCAGGAAATATCCAACAGGAAGATGCTCGGTTTGCCCAAAACGATTGGTATCGACATAGCCCTTCCGCGTTTGCAGTCCTGCGCAAATCAACATCACGAGAACGAGCCACAAATACATGGCTGCCTCGAACGGCGTTGCAAAGCCATGCGGCATTTCACTGGCGTCGCTGTGAACCCACGCAACCTGTCGAGCTATAAACTGGTAGAAAAAGATCATCAACATGCCAAACGTAAGCAGCACGAAACCAATCTTGTAGATCTTCGCGCTCTCGGCCTCCAGGCGCTCATCCTTTGGGCCGGCATATTCACGCCACTTTTGCACGAGTTTTAAATCTTCAAATTTCATAGCGAACTCCTAAAGAGCGTCAGGGTCGACGTCGCTCTCGTCTTCCCAAAACAAGTCGTTCAACGTAACGCGTAGCGCTTTACAGATTGCCACGCACAAATTGAGCGTGGGGTTGTAGCCGCCCGCCTCGATCAGGCCGATGGTCTGGCGCGTAACGCCCACGGCCTCGGCCAGGTCAGCTTGCGAAAGGCCAACCGCCGCGCGCGCCGCCTTCATGCGTAGGTTCCTTTTGCCCGGCATGGAGTTCCTTTCGTAGTAATGGACAGATATCCGTTGCAACATGACAGAAATATATTGCATCCATCAAAGGATGTCAACTATATCTGTCATTATGAAAACCATGTCTGTCATCGCCATGCAGACATACCAATTTCAATTCGCTATTCAAACTTACTCGGTCAGAACCGACTCGGTTTTGTCCGAGTAAACGAATCTCCATCGTACTCCGAACGATTGTTCGATGGATTTCGTGTTGGTTGGAATCGTCTGCGGGCTTGGCTATGCTACCTTGACTATCTATATGACTAAAACGCAGCAAAGGAGCACCGAGAGAGCGAGTATGGCAAAAAACACCGCAAACTATGGTAACGACAGTATCCGCCAGCTCAAGGACGAGGAGCGCGTACGTCTGCGCCCCGCCGTCATCTTCGGCTCGGACGGACTCGATGGCTGTGCACACGCCGCCTTCGAGATCCTGTCCAACGCCGTTGACGAGGCGCGCCAGGGCTACGGCAAGCTCATCACCCTCACCGCCTTTCGCGATGGCTCTATCCAGGTAGAGGATAACGGCCGCGGCTGCCCGCTCGATTGGAACCCTTCCGAGAAGCGCTTTAACTGGGAGCTCGTCTTTTGCGAGCTCTACGCCGGCGGCAAGTATAACAACAACCAGGGCGGCGACTACGACTTCTCGCTCGGCACCAACGGCCTGGGCTCCTGCGCGACCCAGTACGCTTCCGAGTACATGGACGTCACGGTTTGGCGCGACGGCAACAAGTACTCCCTGCACTTTAAGAAGGGCAAGGTCGTCGGTGCCAAAAAGAAGGCACTCGAGATTGAGCCCAACGACGAGAACCGCACCGGCACCACCATCAAATGGCGCCCCGATCTTGAGGTCTTTACCTCGATTAGCATTCCCCACGATTGGTATCGCGAAACCATGCGCCGTCAGGCCGTGGTCAACGCCAACGTGACCTTCCGCCTGCGCATCGAGGGCGACGATGGTGAGTTTTCCGAAGAGGATTTTTGCTATCCCAAGGGCATCGAGGACTACGTGCTCGAGAAGGTCGGTACCGACTACCTTACCGAGCCCTTCTTTATCGAGGCCGACCGTCGCGGTCGCGATCGCGAGGACCTGCCCGATTACAACGTAAAAATCACCGCATGCATGTGCTTCTCGCGCACCTTCATGATGCAGGAGTACTACCACAACTCATCGTGGCTCGAGAACGGCGGTTCGCCCGAGAAGGCCGCCCGCAGCGCTTTGACCAGCGCCATCGATGCCTACATTAAGCAACAGGGCAAATACAACAAAAACGAGAGCGGCATTAAGTGGCAGGACGTCCAGGACTGTCTGGTACTAGTGACCAACTGCTTCTCCACCCAGACGTCTTACGAAAACCAGACTAAGAAGGCCATCAACAACCGCTTTATCCAGCAGGCCATGACTGCCTTCTTTAAGGAGCGCCTCTCGACCTACTTGATCGAGAACAAGGACGCCGCCAATAAGATTATGGAGCAGGTGCTCATCAACAAGCGTTCACGCGAGAATGCCGAGAAGACGCGCCAGAGCATCAAAACCAACCTGCAGCAGAAGACTGACATGGCCAACCGCGTGCAGAAATTCATCGACTGCCGCTCCAAGGACAAGAGCCGCCGCGAGATCTACATCGTAGAGGGCGACTCGGCAGCAGGCGCCATTCGCACCTCGCGCGATGCCGAGTTCCAGGGTGTTATGCCCGTCCGCGGCAAGATCCTCAACTGCCTTAAGGAGGATTATCCGCGCATCTTTAAGTCCGACATCATCATGGACCTCATGCGCGTGCTGGGCTGCGGCGTGGAGATCAAGGACAAGCGCATCAAAAACCTTGGCGCCTTTGACCTGGACAACCTCAACTGGAACAAGGTCATCATTTGTACAGACGCCGACGTCGACGGTTATCACATCCGCACGCTCGTGCTCACCATGCTCTATCGCCTGGTGCCCACGCTCATCGACGAGGGTTACGTGTATATCGCCGAGTCGCCGCTCTACGAGATCAACTGCAAAGAAAAGACCTACTTTGCCTACACCGAGCTCGAGAAGAACGGCATCCTCAAGGAGATCGGCGACCAGAAGTGTTCCATCAACCGCTCCAAGGGTCTTGGTGAAAACGATCCGGACATGATGTGGCTCACCACCATGAATCCCGAGACGCGCCGCCTGATCAAGGTGGAGCCCGAGGACGTCACCAAGATGGAAACCATGTTCAATCTGTTGCTGGGCAACGACGAGGCAGGCCGCAAGCGCCATATCTCCGAGCACGGCAAGGAATACCTGGACCAGCTGGACCTGCAATAGCAGCAAATCGATAACGACGGCCCATAATAAGTTCAAGAGGAAATCGTGGCAAAGAAGAAGACGAAGAACCAGCCAAAGAAAAAGCAGGTTAACGCCGAGAACGTCATCGGCCTGCACTCCGAGGTCACCGACCAGCCGATCACGCAGACGCTCGAGGTCAACTACATGCCCTACGCCATGAGCGTCAACGTCTCGCGTGCGTTCCCCGAGATCGACGGCTTTAAGCCCTCGCACCGCAAGCTGCTCTACACCATGTACAAGATGGGCCTGCTCAAGGGCGAGCGCCAGAAGAGCGCCAACATCGTGGGCCAGACCATGAAGCTCAACCCGCACGGCGATGCCGCGATCTACGAGACGATGGTGCGCCTGGCGACGGGCAACGAAGCGCTGCTTGCGCCCTTCGTGGAGTCGAAGGGCAACTTTGGCAAGTACTATTCGGGCGACCTGAGCTACGCCGCCTCGCGTTACACCGAGGCCAAGCTCTCCCCCATCAGTGCCGAGATCTTCAAGGACATCGACAAGGACCCGGTCGACTTCGTCGACAGCTACGACGGCGCCATGAAGGAACCGCGCCTGCTGCCCACCACGTTCCCCAATATTCTTGTTTCGGCCAACAAGGGCATCGGTGTCGCCATGGCGTCTGACATCTGTGGTTTCAACCTCAACGAGGTCTGCACCGCCACGATGCACTACCTGCAGGATCCTGACTGCGATCTGCTCGAGTACATGCCCATGCCCGACTTCTCGACCGGCGGCGAGATTATCTACCGCCGCGAGGAGATGGAGAAGATCATCGAGACCGGCCTTGGCAGCTTCCAGATTCGCTCCCGCTGGCGCTGGATTCCCGAAGAGCGCATCATCGAAGTGTACGAGATTCCCTACACCACCAAGACCGATGTCATCATCGAGCGCATCGTCAAGCTCTCCAAAGAGGGCAAGGTCAAGGAGATTGCCGACATCCGCGACGAGACCGACCTCTCGGGCCTGCGCATCGCCATCGACCTTAAGCGTGGCGTCGACCCCGACAAGCTCATGGCCAAGCTCTATCGCTCGACCACGCTGCAGGATTCGTTCTCGTGCAACTTCAACGTGCTCGTCGACGGCTATCCCCGTGTTATGGGCGTGCGCCAGATTCTGCACGAGTGGGTCAGGTGGCGTATTGAGTCCACGCGTCGCCGCATTAACTTTGACCTGGGCAAAAAGTCCGAGCGCCTGCACCTGCTGCACGGCCTCGAGGCGATCCTGCTCGACATCGACAAGGCGATCGCCATCATCCGTGGCACCAAGCTCGAGGCCGAGGTCGTGCCCAACCTTATGAAGGGTTTCGACATCGACGAGACCCAGGCCGAGTTTGTTGTCGAACTTAAGCTCCGCAACATCAACGAGGAGTACATCCTCAACCGCACCAAGGACATCGCTAAGCTCGAGGGTGAGATTGCCGAGCTTGAGGAAATTCTTTCGAGCGAAGACAACATCAAGAAGGTCATCAGCGACGAGCTGGCCGCGGTCAACAAGAAGTACGTGATGCCGCGCCGCACGGGCAGGATTGAGCCCCATGAGGTCATCGAGGTAAGCCTGGAGCCTGAGGTCGAGGAGTATCCGGTTACCATCATGCTCTCGCGCGATGGCTACCTTAAGAAGATGACCGACCGCGTACTCAAGAAGACGACCACGCTCAAGTACAAAGACGGCGACAAACCCTTTATTGAGTTCCCGTCCTCCAACACCCACGAGCTGCTGGTCTTTACCAACAAGAGCCAGGTATACAAGTGCAAGGTTGCGGCATTTGAGGACACCAAGTCGGCCCAGCTGGGCTCGTACCTGCCGACCGATCTTGAGATGGAACCCGACGAGAGTGTCATCTGGGTCATCGACCCCGAGGACTACAAGGCCGACGTGTTGTTCGTCTTTGAGAACGGCCGCGCGGTGCGCGTCGCACTTGCCGGATACGTCACCAAGACCAACCGCAAGCGCCTCAAAAACGCCATCTACGGTGGCAGCAAGCTGCTGTATGCCCAGGTGCTCAAGGAAGATCGTGACATCGCGCTGGTCTCGAGCGACTACCGCCTGATGAACTTCAACACGTCGCTGCTCAAGACCAAGACGACCACCAACACGCAGGGCGTCCAGGCCTTTACGGCCAAGAAGGGCCGCTCGGTCACCACCGTCGGCACGACCGAGGAGATTCTTGGCGCCGGCGTCTCGGCCGAGAAGTTCACCGCGCAGAGCCTCCCCTCAGCCGGTGCCCTCATGAAGGAAAACGACATGCCGAGCCTGTTTGACTAGGTACCACGGCAACGAGACCGTTAGATACTTCGCAAAGCGACGAGGCCCGGAGCGCAACGGCATTGCGCCCGGGACTCGTCGTTTTTCTTCTCAACTATTTCTTAACGCAGATTAATTGATTTCTGCTTATTTTTCTGCGTTAAAAAATGTCAGCGTCACTGCTTCGATGCCCTTTGGTCGGTCGTTAGCAA
Organism: Collinsella sp.; assembly: GCA_048291725.1. GTDB lineage: Bacteria > Actinomycetota > Coriobacteriia > Coriobacteriales > Coriobacteriaceae > Collinsella. The sequence continues at coordinate 20,901 of DBEZXW010000043.1, forward strand.
AACTTGCAAAAATTAGCAAAACTTGCAAAGGAGACACCATGGAGTACAGCAAGAACCCCTTTACCCCGACGTTCGGAAGTATCCCTCCCTTTCTAGCGGGTCGCGAGCATATTCTGCGTGACATCAACCGTGGTTTTATCAACGGCCCGGGAGATCCAAACCTGTCGACTATTTTTACGGGCGCGAGGGGAACGGGCAAGACGGCGCTTCTCTCGCTCCTTTCAGAAACGGCGCTTGAACACGGTTGGATCGCAGCAAATGTCTCCGCCATGCCAGGCATGCTCGAAGATATTATCGAGCGAACCAAAGAAGCCGCAGATAGCTACCTCTCACATCCTCATGCGCGCATAAACGGCGTTCAAATTGGTCCAGTGGGCATCGATTGGACATATGCTCAAGAGGTCCAGGGCAACTGGCGCACACGCATGAATGGCATCTTTAAGCAACTCGAAAAACATGACATCGGACTTCTCATTACCATCGATGAAGTCACCGTCGATCTCGAAGAAATGCTTCAATTTGCCTCTGTTTACCAGCACTTTGTACGCGAAGGTAAAAAAGTTGCCCTACTCATGGCAGGACTGCCCTACAAAGTATCGGCGTTGCTGCGTAACGATTCCGTCTCGTTCCTCAGGCGTTCCCAATATCATCAGTTAGGACGAATCACTGACGTTGAAATTGCAAACGCGTTTCGCAAAACCGTTGAGGCCGGAGGACGTTCAATCACACCAGAAGCGCTCGAGAATGCTGTGAAGGCCGTCGACGGATTCCCCTACATGATGCAGCTCGTCGGATATCGCACTTGGGATGTTTCGGAGAACTCGCCCCAAATCAGTGCATCCGATGTCCAGCAGGGTTCCCTACTCGCACGCATGGAGCTGCGTGATCGCATTCTCGAAACGACCTATCGAGAGCTTTCCGATAAAGACATTGAGTTTTTACTCGCGATGCTGCCCGATTCTGGCCCCAGCAGGGTCTCGGAGATAGCCAAACGCATGGGCGTCGCCAGCAACTACGCAAGCCAATACAAACGCCGCCTTCTCGAGGACGGCGTCATCGGGGAACGTGGGCGTGGTCTCGTTGGCTTTGACATCCCCGCATTCAGGGAGTTCCTGAGCGAGAAAGTCTCCTAGCACGCGGAGATTGTCCATAAGGACATCAACGCATGGCAATCAGTAATCCTCTTGGTAAGGGAAGTAGGCTTTCCGCCAACGTTGATTGCCATGCGTTCTTCTTGTCCTTAGGCGAGCTTGCGAGCGAGCTCTCGCACCTCTTTCAACTTGGGCGACGATGCCATGCTGTCGCGCTCGGTCATACCGCTGATGGCGACAATGCCCTGGTCCTCCCACTTGCAGTACGCACAGGTCGACTTGTACATAGCGATCGCCGCATCATAGACGCCCTCGCTGTGGCTATCGAGTAAAAGGGCCGTCTTGGTGAACGGGAAGCCCGTAGCACCGAAGGCGTATAGGCGATCGATGGCGGCCTTCTCCTGCGCAGTGATATCAAACCAGTAGATAGGCGAAGCGAAGACAACCATGTCGGCGTCTTTCAGCGACTCGATCACGTTGGCCATGTCATCCTTCTGCACGCAAGTGCCCTCGTGGGCGAAGCAATACTGACACCCCAGACAACCAGCGATTTTCTTACTGGCAACGCGGATGACCTCGACCGTATGGCCACCCTCACGCGCGGTCTCAGCAAACGCCTCGACCATGGTGTCGGTATTGGCGCCCTTGCGCGGGCTACCACTCAATACAACGATATTCATAGAAATCTCCCTCCTTCATGCCGCAGACGCGCGGCATATTAGTTTGTTTTAACCTAAACAGATGGAGCTATTCAGTCGTCTGTAGATCGCATCTCTCGTTCGCGCTCTCTAGACACAATCTCATTGCCTGATAACTCCTCGACCGTCTTGATTCTCTCTCCGAGAATTGAACAGCAAATCGTTGCTCACAAAGTATCGGCTGTGGGAAAATTAGCTTGAGCTTTCTCCCTGCTCGCGTAAGCGTTCGCGTGAAAGAGCCTAGCCGCATCGGCCAGGCGCAATATAGATCCGCGGAAACCGGCCTACGAACAAGGAGCGCCTTATGTATGGACAGCATGTTGCACCGCAGACCCATAACAAACGGACTGGCCTGTCTATCCGCAACGTCAAGCGTCATGCAGGCGCCAGAGTCGCCGCCTTCGGAGTAAGCATTCTTGTGGCGGGACTGCTTTTGCTACCCTGCGCAGCACTGGCGACAGAAATGCCCGAAACCGATGTCGCAGCACCCATTACCTGCGACGAAGCCAACGCGGAAGGCAGCCTCACAGCTATCACCGTTGTCGACCATAACTATGACCTGGAGCTCCCTCCCGCCTTCATGTTGGTCCAGAATGAGGCGTTTGTATACGATTTCCCCGACAAACCCGAGGACTTCATCTACGGGCTTAACGACACCGTCCATCTCTTCAAGATCGACACCGATACCGAAGGCCTTATAAAAACCGAGAACCCCAAAGAGGCCAGCGTCTCTATTGCCCTGACCATGATCAACAATCACGTTAGAGCAACCGCTGTCTTTACAGGCGGCTACGCCGACGACCAAATCCCTTACAGACTGAACCTCACCAGCTCAACCCGCCTTGGCACACACGTTGACCGCGACTTCGACAGCGGGCAGGGGATTATGCACGAGACGCGGCACGATTACTACATCCGCTACGTCTTCGACAGCGACGTGCACTTGATTGCAACCGATACGAGCGGTTCCAAACCCGATCCAAGTGTTAAACCGAGCCCAGAGGTCAAACCCGAACCGGAAACCAAGCCCGACCCCACACCGCAGCCCAAGGCTGAAAAGCCCGCGGCAAATCCCGTTTCCACTAAGGCAGTAGCGGCGGTTAAACCAGCCGGGACCACCCTACCCGCGACGGGCGACAACGGCGCGATGGCTGTCGCCCTGAGTGTTGCCGGTGGCGCAGTTGCAGCAGTTGGTATTTCCGCAACAAGGCGTCGCAACCGCTAGTCAGCATTTCGTACCTCGCAGACAAAGCTCTATCCCCGCTCCGATGAGCTTTACTCACCGAGAAGATTCTTCCCCACGGAAATGAGTTTCTTTCCAACGGCCGCCTTCACGCCAATCATTACAACCACGTGGGCAGTGCGGGCATCGAGATCCGCAGCGATGATGTCCCCCGATGCCCGCACTGTGGCTGGCAGCTTGTGCCGTGGGTGCGAGACGACACGTTTTTGCTGGGCACGGTATGGCGCGAGAGTCTCAAACGATACGAGCGTTTCATGTGCGAGCGCGGAGCTGGCCGCGTGCTGTTGCTGGAGCTCGGCGTGGGCGAGATGGCCCCCGGCATCATCACGCTCCCGTTCTGGAGCATGACCGCAAAGCTGCCGGATGCGCACCTGCTGAGCGTAAACATCTCGGGCGACTCGGCCCCGTTGCAGCTCGGAAACAAGGCGGAGGCGATTCAGGCCGATTTGAGCATGCTGCTCTCAGCGGCGCGGGCAGGTAACGAGTAACGTGGCGAGGCTTTTGCGCTTTCATCAGCCCGGACATCACGCCCATAGAAGCGATGGCTCCGATTCGGGTGTCAAAGTTTAAGCCTCCTTGTCAGTCGCTGTAAGGTATTCCTCGTCGTCCACGGGCTCCAACCACTCGCTGGAGGTCTCCTCACCCGGAACCTCCAGCGCGAGATGGGAGAACCAACTGTCGGGCGCGGCTCCGTGCCAATGCTTTACGCCCGCGGGAATATTTACTACATCGCCGGGGCACAGCTCCTGTGCCGGTTTGCCCCATTCCTGGTAATACCCTCGACCAGCCACGCAGACGAGGATCTGTCCGCCACCGCTTTTGGCGTGATGGGTGTGCCAGTTGTTGCGGCAACTGGGCTCGAACGTAACGTTGTAAATGCCGACCTGCTCGGTGGAAAGGGGTGAGAGGTAGCTTTGACCGATAAAGTACTTCGCGAATGCGTCGTTGGGGGCACCGATGGGAAAGGCCATCTCGTTTTGATGCTTAGCTCTTGCGTCGGCGGCATCGCTATCCGCCCAGACCTCCTTCGCCATGCGGAAGGCCGCCCACGCCTTGGGCCATCCCGCGTAAAACGCCGCGTGCGTAAGGATTTCCGCAATCTCCGTCCTGGTCACCCCGTTGTTCTTTGCGGACATCAGATGATATTGGAACGAAGAGTCCGTCAGCCCCTGTGCCATCAAGGCGACCACCGTCACCACGCTGCGGTCTCGAAGGGAAAGCCTGTCTTCTCGGCTCCACACCTCGCCGAACAGCACATCGTCATTGAGCTGTGCGAATTTGGGGGCAAAATCCCCCAGGGCATCTCTGCCCGCCGTCTGTTTAATCGTCATGTTTGATTCCTCCTGTCGATGGTTTTGAGTACAAAACTGCTTCCGCGCAGCTAAGCCGCGTCTAGACTCCCATGCCCATTCGTCGCGCCTGCTCAAGGGCGGGGTGACCGGCGATTACTGAACACCCCTTGCGCTCCCAATTTATATTGACGAGAATGAAGGTAATACCTAAACCTAACTTTAGGTCAAGGAGTTAATTCAAGACTCGTCCGGAGGGGCCATGTACACAATCGGACAGGTGGCGGAAATGTTCGGCTTGCCCGCCTCAACGCTGCGGTATTACGACAAGCAGGGATTGTTCCCGGGGCTGGAGCGGACGTCCGGCATTCGCCGATTCGGCGATACGGAACTCGAGGCGCTTCGGGTCATCGAATGCCTGAAGAAGGCGGGAATGGAGATCAAGGACATCCGGCTGTTCATGGAATGGTGTGCAGAGGGTCCATCAACATACCCCCAGCGCAAGGCCATGTTCGAGGAGCGGAAGGCCCACATGGAGTCGGAGATCGCGAAGATGAACCGTACCCTGGACATGTTGAAGTTCAAATGCTGGTACTACGAGCAAGCGATTCAAGATGGCAGCGTGGATAGGCTGGAGACGCTGATTCCCGACAATTTGCCGGAAGAGATCAAAGATACCTACGATAACGCCCACGCTCGATAATGCCGCCCGATGCTCAAGGGGCTTTGGCGAGGAGTCGTTTTAGGCAGACATACAAAAAGAAGGCCTCAGAACCAGAAGGTTCGGAGGCTATTTGATTTTCCGCCAGGAGGGCTTCCAAGTGCCGGGACGTTTCCCTCGGCTTTTTCTTATCCGGCAGAATCCCGCGATATCCCCGTATGACGCTCAGAACTCCTGCTTGCCGAGCAGCCACCTCGCGAGGTCCAGCACGAGAACACCATCCCGGGTATAGGGTTCATGCCTCGTGCGGGCGATGAGAACCTTCGGGAACGCATCCCTGACGGATAGCAGCGGCGCGAGCTCCCTCTCGGTTTCGGAACTCGAGATGTTTTTAAGTTCCGAAACTGAGGGGCGATGCACGTAGGCATATTATCGAGAATTCGAAATTCCGACCCCAATCACAGCATGCCGGCAGCGAGGTCAATGCGCATTCGCACGTGCTACAATCCAACCACCAGAGATGAAAACACAGCCCCCGTCGGGTAGTCGTGGGCGTGCGGGAGTCCGCATCAGTAACCTGCCTCCTTGGTTGTCCCTTCTCTGCATGGTCATCTACATAAAGGAGGAACCAACCATGCAGATCAGTGTGTCGTCCACCCTGACCGTATATCACGACGGCCAATTCTGGGTCGGGCTGGCGGAGCACGTCGAGGACGGAAGGTACGGCGTCGCCCGCATCGTCTTCGGCGCGGAGCCATCCAATGAGGAAATCCTGCATTTCATTACAGGCAAATGGGCAATGCTCTCGTTCTTCGGCGACGAGCCGACCGAGGCGAGCAAGCCCGCGAAGAACCCCAAGAGACGCGCCCGCGAGGCGTCGAGGGCCCTTAAGCAGCCGGCAATGGGCACCAAAGCGCAGCAGACACTCGCGAGCCAGAGGGACGCAATGAAACGGGAGTCGGTCCGCGCAAGAAGCCAGCACCGCGCGGATGAGGCGGAGGCGCGCTTCGAGCAGCGAAAGCTGAAGCGCAAGCAGAAGCATCGTGGGCACTGATCGCCATTTGCAGCAAGGCAAACCATATACAGCAGCGGCGCCAGTTCCACTTGAAGCCGACGCCGCGCAGACGCTAATGGTGACGGCTATGCACGGGCACGGTCGCGCCACCGCACTTCACAGCTTGTTTCTCAAGTATTTGGGACGCACACGCGGCGTTCAAAAATGCGGAGCGACTCCGCATGGCTCGAGACTGAGCCGAGGTGCCCTACTTCTCGCCCTCCAGCAGCCCCACGATACGGTCGATGTCGACGGCAAAGCGAGGCCTTCCCTCGCGCTCGTAGCGGTCGAGGTATGCCTGGCACTCGGAGACAATGCGCTTGGTGTTGCCGTCGATGATGCGCTGGAGCGTCTCGTAGTAGGCCGAGCCCTCGGTCCTAAAGCGGCGCTGGTAGGCCTTGGTTATGGGGAACATCTTGATGTAGTGGATGCCGTGGCGGCAGCCGGGGCGCGTCGTGGGGCGGGGTGGCAACGCAAAGTACTGGTCTTTGGGCACGTTAGGGGCGATGTTGGAACGCAGCGGCACGGCGAAGTCCCTGCGCTTCCCGCGGAAACGCAGCCTCACCACCACGATGCAGGGGCGATTGTGCTTAAGCATGAGCTCGCGGTCGCCCTCGACGAGGTCGAAGAAATCCTGAGAGATGGATACGATCTTCATCGGTTGCGCCCCCTTCATACGAAGCGGGGCCCGCATCGCTGCAGGCCCCTACAGGTGGGCGATATTCTACGCCTTGCGGCACCCCGTCGCCCACGGAGGTTAAACGTACACGTAAGCCGTACTCTGAAAGCCGCGGCTTCCGGCAAGTAGTTTATACCACGAAAGGTCGCTTTCGATGCGCCTAGCTCGCAAAATAACACTCGCTGGGCCGTCACCCCTGATCTTCTCGACCGTCTCCTCCGGGTACTTATTGCGTGCCACGGGCACCTCCGTCCTTATTATCGCGATAAACATACTATGAGTGGCGTACGGGTCGAGAAGGGCTGGCGCCAAAAGAGCCCAACGGCCGTTACGGCTTCGTTAGAAACGCGCCCCACCATGGATGGTGAACCCGAAAGGTAAGGCGCGCGGGCACGGCGACTCGGCCCGCGCGCCCGGAAGAGAAAGGACGAACCCATGGGTTACATGCTCGAGACGCGCGGGCTCACCAAGCGCTTCGGCCGCGGCGACCAGGCGCAGGATGCCGTGGCCGACGTGAGCCTTCATATCCGCGAGGGCGAGGTGTACGGGCTGCTCGGCCCCAACGGCGCCGGCAAGTCGACAACGCTCAAGATGATCTGCGGGATGCTGCGGCCGACGGCCGGGGAGATCCTCTTTGCCGGGCACGCCTGGCGCCGCGAGGACCTCTACGCAATCGGCAGCCTCATCGAGGAGGCACCGCTCTACCCCAACCTCACCGCGCGCGAGAACCTGCGCGTGCGCACCACGCTGCTGGGCCTTCCCGAGAGCCGCATAGATGAGGTGCTCGCCGCCGTGGACCTCGCGGACACCGGGAAGAAGCGCGCCGGGCGCTTCTCGATGGGCATGCGGCAACGCCTGGGGCTCGCGCTGGCGCTGATCGCCCGGCCACGCCTGCTCGTGCTCGACGAGCCCACCAACGGCCTCGACCCCATCGGCATCGAGGAGCTGCGCGACCAGATCCGCGGCTTCGCGGCGGCGGGCACGACGGTAATCGTCTCGAGCCACATCCTCTCCGAGGTGCAGCAGATGGCGGACACCATCGGCATCATCTGCGGGGGGCGCCTCGCCTACGAGGATGCGCTTCGGCCCGGGCAGGACCTCGAGGAACTCTTCATGAGCGTCTGCCGGGAGGGGCGTCGAGCGCGCGGGGAGGTGGCGGCATGACGGGCGAGAAAGGCGGCCTGCTCGCGTGCCTGCGCGCCGAGGCCCTGAAGTCGCGCCACGCAGCACCGGTTCGCCTGGCCGTGCTCATGGCGCTGCCGATGCCGCTGCTCGGCGCGATGCCCTACCGGGGCGTGCAGATCTTCAGCGCGTGGAACTACTGGTACGCGCTCTTCCTGCCCGTGGCCCTCTCGCTCGTGGTGGCGTGCGTCGCGCGGGCGGACGCGCGCACGCGGATGCGGGGGCTTCTGGGCCTGGGCTTCCCGCTCGGGCGCGCCTGGTGGGCCAAGGCGCTCTGGTGCCTCGCGCTCTGCGCGCTCTCGAACCTCGTGGTCTTCGGCATCTACCTCGCGGGATCGGCGTACTCCTCGCAGGGCCTCACGGTCGCGGGCACGCTCACGATGCTCCTCTGCGCGCTCGCCAACACGGTGACCGCGGCGTGGATGATCCCCGCAGGGCTCTTCCTCACGGCGCGGCTCGGCATGCTCGCGGGCATCTTCTGCCCGCTCGCCACGCAGCTCGTGGGTGGGTTCGCCTGGTCGCTGATGCCGCTGCCGCAGCTCTTTCCGCCGTCGGCGAGCATGGTCATCCCCACGAGCTTCATCCCCGTGCTGCCGAGCGGCGAGCCACTCGCGGCGGACATGGCGCTCGGCAGGGCGCTCGCGGCGGACGGCATGCTCACACTGGCGGGCCTTGCGGTCTGCGCGCTCGCGTTCGCCGCGCTCACGGCGGCGGGCGCGGCCTGGTTCGCGCGCTCCGAGGAGAGGTGATGGCCATGACACGACTCTCCGACCCGACGCCGCGCATGACTCTCCCGCGGGCCCTGCTCTCCGAGGCCCTGCGCCTGGCGCGCTCCCCGCTCGCAGTGGTGCACCTCGTCTGCGGTCTGGCAGCCGGTCTTGCCTGCGGCGAGTACTTCTCCGTTACCCGATGGGACCCGGCGCTGGGCGCGGACGCCTACGCCCAGTTCCTCGGCGCCCTCATGCCGCTCATGTCCGCCATCGTCTGCGGGCTCGCCGTGGACGAGGAGCGCGCTGCCGGGCGCCTCGCCAACCTCACGGCGGTCCCCTCGCGCGGGCGCGCCGTCGCGGCGAAGCTGTTCGCCCTTGCGGCGCTCAGCGCGGGCGCGCTGGCCGTGGCGCTCGGCGTGTTCGGGGC
>DBEZXW010000044.1:0-17994 GCA_048291725.1 Collinsella sp.
GCGTGTTCGGGGCCGTGCTCGCCGCCGCCGGGCGCCTGCCGCTCGGGCCCGCTCCGCTTGCGGCCGCCTGGGCGGGCATCGTGCTGGGCAGCCTGCCCCTCTACGCGCTGGGGCTCGGCGTGGCCCTGCGCCTCGGCCGCAACGCCGCCATCGGCGCCGGCGCGGCGGGGATGCTCCTCGCGTTCTTCTCGGTGGGCGGACTTGCGCACGGCCTCATGACCGGCGAGCTCACCGGTGCCCTGGCGACGCCCCTGAGCTGGGTGCCGCTCGCCTGGCCCGCGCGCCTGGGGTCGCTCGGGGTGGAGGCCTTCATCGACGCCGCACGCGCGGCGGGCCCTCTCCTCACGACTGCGCTCGCTGGCCTCGTGCTCACCCTGGCAGCCGCCGCCGTCCTTCTGGCCTGGTTCTGCCGCTTCGAGGACGGGAGGGCAGATGAGTAGGAAGCCGCTCGCCGCCATGCTCGTCCTCCTCTCCGCAGCGCTCGTCCTGGGCGGGAATGCCCTGCTCGACGCCGGCTGGGGGTCGGCGCTGCGCGCAGGGCTCTGGACCGCTGAGCGCGGCGCTAGTACAATTCCGACGGAAGTTTCAGGAGGTCGAACATGGCGAGGATACTGGCAGTGGATGATGAACGGGCGATCCTCGACGCGCTCGCGCGCGTCCTCGGCCGCGACGGCCATGAGGTCGTCAAGGCAGCGGACCCGACGGCGGTCCCGGGGATGGACCTCTCGCGCTTCGACCTCGTGCTCTGCGACGTCATGATGCCGGAGCTCGACGGCTTCGAGCTCGTGCGGCAGATCCGCCCGGACTTCGACGGGCCCATCATCTTCCTGACCGCGCGCGTGGCCGAGGACGACGCCGTGGCCGGCTACGGCCTGGGCGCCGACGACTACGTCCGCAAGCCCTTCGGGGCCGCGGAGCTGCGCGCCAAGGTCGCGGCCCATCTACGCCGTGAGCGCCGGCCGCGCTCGCACGCCCTCTCCTTCGGGGAGGTGAGGATCGACCTCGGGGCGCGCGGCCTCGCCGTGGGAGGCGAGGCCGTGCCGCTCACGCCCACCGAGTACGCCATCTGCGAGTACCTTGCCCGCCACCCCGGGCAGGTCATGAGCCGCGCGCAGATCCGCGAGGCGGTGCTCGGCTGGGAGAGCGACGCCGACGACGCGGCCATATCCATGCAGGTCAGCCGCGCCCGGAGGAAACTCTCCGAGGCCGGCGCCGATCCGATCGCGACCGTCTGGGGGATGGGGTACAAGTGGCAGCTCTGAGGACCGGGGCGCGAGGTCGCGGGGGCATGCCGCTCTCCTTCGTCATCGCGCGCTACTTCGCCTACGCGTTCGCGGCGGTCGCCACGGCGTGGCTCGCCTCGTTCATGGCGCTCTCCGCGGCGATCAACGCGGGCTTCGTCTACGAGGCAAGCTGGGGGCCGGCCAATGCGCGCGAAGTCGCGGAGGGCCTGGCACGCGACGGCGTCTGCGGGCAGCAGGACGTGCCGACGGCGTACCGCTACCTCATCCTGAATAAGGACGGATACGTGCTGATGACAGACCTCGAGGGCACGCGGCTCGAGGACGCGACGGAAATGGCCCGTGCGGCACTCGCCACGGATCCGGGCACAGTGGAGATCGAGGGCGGGGGCTCGGGCCTCACCTACGCCGCGTTCCCGCTCAAGGGCGGCGGGGCCTGCGCACTCGTCAGCGAGTACCTGCCGCAGTGGGTCTCGCGCGACCTCGCCGGCCTGCTTCCCAACCCGCAGAATCTCATGCTCGTCGGCGCCGCTGCGGGAAGCGCGCTCGCGCTCGCGCTCGTGGCGCGCCGCGCGAGCCGCGTGATCTCGCGCAAGATGGCGCCGCTCGCGGAGGCGGCGGGGCGCGTCGGCGCGGGGGAGCTCGACTTCGCGGTCGGCAGCACCAACGTGCGCGAGGTGAACGACGTCCTCGCCGCGATGGACGCCATGCGGACCTCCCTCGCCGAGTCGCTCGAGGCCCGCTGGGCCGCGGAGCGGGGGCAGCGCGAGCAGGTGGCGTCGCTCGCCCACGACCTCAAGACGCCGCTCACCGTGCTGCGCGCCAACGCCGACTTCGTGGCGGAGGAGCTGGAAGACGAGAAAGACGCCGACCTCGCGGCCGCCGCGCGCGACATAGCCGGCGGTGTCGAAAGGCTCGACGGCTACGTGCGCCTGCTCATCGAGGCCTCGCGCGGGTCCGGCGGGGCTGAGAGGGCCCCCATGCGGCCGGCCGAGCTCTGCGAGCAGGTCCTCGCCGAGGCCGCCCAGATCGCCCGGGCGCGAGGCGTGGCGCTCGACGCGGCCACGGGCCCTGCTGTCGCGGGCGCGCCCGAGGCCCCGCTCGACAGAACCTCCCTGGCGCGAGCCGCCGCGAACCTCGTGGCCAACGCCGCCGAGCACGCACGCTCGCGCGTGGCTGTCTCCTGCGACGTCGCGGACGGGCACCTCGTTATCGAGGTCGCCGACGACGGACCGGGCTTCTCTCCCGCCGCCCTCGAACGCGGCTGCGAGCGCCTCTTCACAGACGACTCCTCCCGCTCCTCGCGCGACGGAGGCCACCACTACGGGCTCGGCCTCCACGCCGCCTCCGAGGCCGCGAGCGCCCACGGGGGCTTCGTCTCGCTCGCCAACAGACCCTCGGGCGGCGCGGTGGCCACCATCGCGGTCCCCCTGTGAGAGCCTAATGACTCAGGCCCTCAAACCGGCGTGCCTCGCAATCAAACGCTTCCATCTTGAAACACGGGGAGTAAATCGCGAAATCGCAGGTGAAAGAGAGTAAAAAGGCAAAGAAAAAGCCTCCGTTCCAACATGGGAACGGAGGCTCGATAATCGAGTTTACTCACCAATGTCGCTGGTGGTTTTGCCGTAACTCTCGTACGAAACGAAACTCAGGAGCACAGTGCGGCACTCAAAAGTGCAGGTCAGAACCCTGTCAGCCTACTCCCATTCGATCGTCGCGGGCGGCTTAGACGTGATGTCGTAGCACACGCGGTTGGCGCCGGGAACCTCGGCAACGATGCGGCCGGAGATGCGGGCCAGCACGTCGTAGGGTAGCTTGGCCCAGTCGGCGGTCATGGCATCGCTGGACTCGACGGCACGCAGGATGATCGGGCGCTGATAGGTGCGCTCGTCGCCCATAACGCCAACGGACTTGATGTCGGGCAGAACCGCGAAATACTGCCAGCAGCTGTGCTCGGAGTTGCGCTCGCCGGTCTGCTCAAATAGACGCTGGTTGTAGGCGTCGAGCTCCTCGCGTACGATAGCGTCGGCGTTCTTGAGGATCTCGAGCTTCTCCTTATCGACCGCACCGATGATGCGGATAGCAAGACCCGGGCCCGGGAAAGGCTGGCGGAACACGATATGACCCGGCAGGCCAAGCGCCAGACCAAGTGCGCGGACCTCATCCTTAAAGAAGTGGTCGAGCGGCTCGATAAGGTCGAAGTGCACGCCCTCGGGGAACGGGATCAGGTTATGGTGGCTCTTGATGGTGGCCGTCTTGCCGCCCGTCTTGCGAGCGCCGGACTCGATGATGTCGGGGTAGATGGTGCCCTGAGCCAGGTACTTGACCGGCTTGCCATCGGTCTCGAGCTGCTGCGCCACGGCGAAGAACTCTTTCCAGAACTGCGTACCGATGATGCGGCGCTTCTCTTCGGGCTCGGTCACGCCGGCCAGAAGCTCGGCATAACGGTCCTCGGCATGGACGTGGATAAAGTCGACGTCAAACTGCTTGGTGAAGACCTCCTCCACCTGCTCGGGCTCGCCCTTGCGCAGCAGGCCGTGGTTGATGAACACGCAGGTCATCTGCTTGCCCACGGCGCGGGCGCCAAGAGCTGCCACGACGGAGGAGTCGACGCCACCGGACAAGGCCAGAATCACGCGGTCGTCGCCGACCTTCTCGCGGAACTCGGCCGTCATGGTCTCGACCAGGTTGTCCATGCTCCAGTTGGGCTCCAGGCCACAGATCTCAAACAGGAAGTTGCTCAGCAGCTGCTGACCGTACTCGGAATGCTTGACCTCGGGGTGGAACTGCGTGGTGAAGATCTTGCGCTCGACGCACTCCATGGCGGCAACCGGGCACACGTCGGTGCTGGCGGTAACGGTAAAGCCCTCGGGCACCTCGGACACGGCGTCGCGATGGCTCATCCACACGGTCTGCTCCATGGGCGTGGAGTTAAAGAGCTTGGCGCCTGCCGTGCGCGTAATGGTAGCGCGGCCGTACTCGCCCACCTCGGAATGGCCGACCTTGCCGCCGAGCGTCACGGCCGTGATCTGATGGCCGTAGCAAAAGCCCAGGACAGGAAGGCCCAAGTCAAAGATGGCAGGATCGATGGACGGAGCGTCCTCGGCATACACAGAAGCCGGGCCGCCGGAAAGGATGAGCGCAGAGGCGTTCATCTCGCGAATCTCATCGGCCGAGATGTCGCAGGGAACAATCTCGGAATACACGTTGAGGTCGCGGACGCGACGGGCAATGAGCTGACCGTACTGCGCACCAAAGTCGAGTACGAGGACCTTTGCGGAAGCCTTTTGATCCATGGTTTCCCCCTCTTGTTGGCGGGGAGCCGGTGCCCACCCGCGCGAATAAACGAAAATTGCTTTCATAGTGTACACGTTATATGGGGTTTCTCGTCCCTCGCAGCCATCAGTGCACGGCAAACGCACGACCAGGGCCCCTATTTGACGGCAATTGAAGTGTTACCAAACGTTACAGATGATGTAATACGTTTGAACATTGGACGCCCTGTGCCACAATACTGCCGAACGACTCCGCCTCTGTGGCGGCAAATACGATAGGAATACCAGCATGAAGCGCATCCTTCTCATCGCCACGGGCGGCACCATCGCATCGACCGAGGACGGTAACGGCCTCTCCCCCGCCCTGACCGGTGAGGAACTCGCCCAGAGCGTCCCCGAGATCTCGGGCCTCTGCGAGCTCGACGTCGTGCAGCCCATGAACATCGACAGCACCAATATGCGCCCGAGCGACTGGATGCGCATCCGCGATGTCATCGTCGAAGGCTATGCCGATCACGACGGCTTTGTGGTCCTGCACGGCACCGACACCATGAGCTACACCGCGGCAGCGCTTTCCTATCTGATTCAGGACAGTCCCAAGCCCATCGTACTCACCGGCTCGCAAAAGCCCATGGGTAACCCCTTTACCGATGCCAAGCTCAACCTGTACCAGAGCCTGCTCTATGCGCTCGACGAGCATTCACACGACGTCTCGATCGTGTTTGGCGGCGTCGCCATTGCCGGCACGCGCGCCCGCAAGCAGCGCACCATGAGCTTTAACGCGTTCATTAGTGTCAACTATCCGCCCATTGCCTACATCCGCAACGACCGCATTGTGCGCAACGGGCTTCACGGCACGCATCAGAGCGAAAACCCGGTGCGTTTCTACGACAGCATCGACCCGCGCGTGTTTGTCCTTAAGCTCACGCCCGGCGTGAACCCGGGTATCCTGGACGCCCTTGCCGATAGCTACGATGCTGTAATTCTTGAGACCTTTGGCATTGGCGGTATTCCCGAGTTTGGTGAGTCCGGCGAGTCATTCCAGGAGGCGATTTTTCGCTGGGTCGGTTCGGGTCGCACCGTCGTTATGACCACGCAGGTCCCCGAGGAGGGCCTTGACCTGGGTGTTTATGAGGTCGGCCGTGCCTACGCCGATCATCCGGGCATTTTGCGCGGCGACGATATGACCACCGAGACGCTCGTGGCCAAGACCATGTGGGCGCTCGGCCAGTCACGTGATGCGGCAGAGATTCAGCGCCTGTTTTACAGCCAAGTCAACCACGACCGTATCCCGATGGCGTAGCTAAAACAAAATCCGCCTCTTTGGGCCTTGTAGGGCACGTGGTACCCTCGGAACGTGCAAAAAGCGGAGTTTTCAGCATCCGCCCCTTCCGGGAACGTTAAAACCGCTGGCTGTAAATTGCCTTTCGACTCGAAAGACTCGTTCCGCGCGCTTGTTATTCCTCATATTATTAAATTTTGTGGATAGTCCAAAACATTACGCGTCGTATTTGTGGCCCCGGCTGCCGTCAAATTATTGAGGGATGCTGAATACTCGCGTTTTTGCACGCCGCCGTCGGGGGGACCCGTTCAACAAGCGGCAAATCTAGCAAAAAAGGCTACTCGATACCCTCAAGAAGCTCTGACACCGTCATACCGAGTGCGGGTGCGATCTTAAATAGAACCTTGAGCGTGAAATTTGCCGTCCCATCTTCGATTCGGTCGAGGTAGGGTCGGCTGATTCCTGTCGCCACACAAAAATCAACCTTGGAGATACCAAGGTCTCTGCGTGCCTCTTCGACCCGCCTACCAAGAATCTGTTTCGCACGTTCGTCCATGCAGCCGAGTTTGAAATGGAGCCGAACATAAACGTAAACTATAGTTTACGTTTTGCCGAATACACAGGAGTTTTCTATGTCGGGTTCTTCGGTCCGCATGTACCGAGCCACGCCTCGCACAAACAGCGCGCCGCCCAAGCTCGTCGTCGTTGAAGCAGAAGCCCTTTCGCCCGATGAGCGCACGGCATTTGCATTGCTATCAAGTCGCGTCGCCGCTGTTCTGGTCCCTTGCCCGGCGCAAGGTGAACTTGCCATCCAATGCCAAGCGCACAGCTGCTCGCTCAATCAGGCTACCGTAATCGCAACCAGCCAGCGCGGTCTGCCTCTTCTCTTGGAAGCCGGTATCGCGCTCGCCCTTCGCGGTGCCGGATACGAAAACGAGGCCGCCGCCGACATGGTCTTTAAACCACGATCAAGCGGCGGCCTCGCAGCAGCCATTGAATATGCGTGCAGGCTCGTTGCCTAAAAGGACAAGCTAGAAACCAAAGCCAAAGCCCATACCGGTAATCGCCGAATACATAAAGTAGACGTTGATCACATTGAGGAACACACCCGTGATGCAACCGTTGCGCAGGTAGCGCTCGCACACGATGCGCGCCATGGCGGCGGAGTCATCATTGTTCTTTGCCTGGCGTCCCGCCGTAAAGTACGTCGCCACGCTCAGCAGCAGATTGAGCACCGGCAACGCCAGCAGCTCGTAGCTCTTGCCCCAGCGCGTCGCCTCGCCGGCGGCATTAAACTTCATTGCCACCTCGGGACCAATGTTGGGGATAACACACGCTGCGACCACCAGCGGAATCACCGCAAGTACGAGCAGCGCAATACCCATGTAGCCAGCTTTTTTGCCATATTTAAACATATGCGTCGTCCTTACACGTTAAAGCGGAAGTGCACGACGTCGCCATCGGCCATGACATAGTCTTTGCCCTCGATGCGCAGCTTGCCGGCAGCCTTGGCGCCCTGCTCGCCACCGAGCTCGATGTAGTCGT
This sequence comes from Collinsella sp., assembly GCA_048291725.1. Lineage (GTDB taxonomy): Bacteria > Actinomycetota > Coriobacteriia > Coriobacteriales > Coriobacteriaceae > Collinsella. The sequence continues at coordinate 7,344 of DBEZXW010000044.1, forward strand.
CGTAGCCAATAACCTCGGCCTTAATAAAGCCGCGTTCAAAATCGGTGTGGATGACGCCGGCGGCCTGCGGGGCGGTCGCGCCCTGACGAACCGTCCAGGCCTTGACCTCCATCTCGCCAGCCGTAAAGAACGACTGCAGACCGAGCAGCTTATAGGCCGCCTGCGCGAGCACGTCCAGACCGGGCTGCTCCAGGCCCAGGCTCTCCAGGTAGTCGGCGGCGTCCTCGGGATCGAGCTCGGAAAGCTCGGCCTCAATCTTGGCGCAGATGGGCAGCGGCTTGACGCCATCAATGGGCGTCAGGTCCTCGTTGAGCATGTCCTCGTCTACGTTGGCCACATACAGGATGGGCTTCATGGTGAGCAGGAACAAGCCCTTGGCAGCGGCGCGCTCTTCGTCGGTCATCTCCATGGACGCGGCGCGCTTGCCCTCGTTGAGCCAGGCAAGCAGGCGCTTGGCGACCTCAAACTTGGGCATGAGCTCCTTGTCGCGCTTGGCCTCCTTCTCGAGCTTGGGCAGCTGCTTCTCGAGCGTGCCCATGTCGGCCAGGATGAGCTCGGTCATGATGGTGTCGGCATCGCCGGCGGGATCGACGAACTCGCCCGTGCGGCCCACCTCACGCATGACGTTGGGGTCCTTAAAGTAGCGCACGACCTCGCAGATGGCGTCGGTCTCGCGGATGTTTGCCAAGAACTGGTTGCCCAGGCCCTCGCCCTCGTTGGCACCCTTCACCAGGCCAGCGATGTCGACAAACTCGACCGTCGCCGGCACAATGCGGCCGGGGTTAACGATGTCGGCGAGCTTTTGCAGGCGGCTATCGGGCACATCGACGATACCCACGTTGGGGTCGATCGTGGCAAACGGGTAGTTGGCGGCAAGGCCGGTCTTTTTGGTAAGCGCGGTGAACAGCGTCGACTTGCCCACGTTGGGCAGGCCCACGATACCGATGGAAAGGGACACGACAGCTCCTTTTGGTACAGGTACTTCAAACCGTATAAGTATAGCGCCGCCGCAGCATCCGGGCGAATCCGGACACCGCGGCGGCGCAAATGAAGCAGAGATAGAGCTCGCTGACTAGTCCGCGAGCTTCTCCACCTGGTCGAGCATCTTGTCCAGCTTGGCCTTTGCCTCGGCCTTGACCTTCTGGGCCTCTTCGTGGGCCTTGGCCTTCTGAGCGGCCTTTTCCTCGGCCTCGGGGTCGACAACGACCAGATTGGACGCATCGTGCTCGACCAGCTTGAGCGCATGCTCGGGGCACACCTTGACGCAGGCGCCGCAGCCCAAGCAATACGTGGACTCCAACGCAAAGCGGCCGCTTCCTACCAAATCGCAGGCGAACGTGGGGCATACATTGACGCACTCGCCGCACGACGTGCACTTGTCAAAATCGCATTCCGGCGTGCTCACCTGCATGTTCTGGGCAAGCTCGGGATGGTTTTGCAATGTCGAGAGCACCAGCTGCCGCCCGTGCGTGAGCGAACGGCGACGCTTAGTCGTCGTGGTGCCGCACATGGTGTTGAGCGTGCGCTCCAGCTGGGTAATCTGATGGCGATGGGCCTTGAGCTTTTGCGTCACCGAGGCCAGCGCCGCCGTGGCCGGATTGAGCTTGGTCACCGTCAGGCCCGTGGTACGGGCAATCTTTTCCATGTACTCCTTGCGCTCGTACTCGCGAAGCTTATGGCACTTGAGGCTCTTGGGGTCGACCTCCAGGCCCATGCCCGTACCAGCCCACTCCTCGGCAGTAGCGATGGCCTCGCCCAGAATATCCTCGCCACCGGTGTTGCGGCACTTATCGCACACGCCCAGTGGCAGGTAGACGCTCACGTTGGGATAGTCGGCCAGCACCGAGAACCAGGTCTCGGCAGTAATATCGCCCACGCAGGCGACGACGACCTCGTTTTCGCGCGGCATGCGCTTAAGGGCGCGCGTGCAGGTAACGTAGGCGGTCTCGTGGCTCGTAGCAGCAGAGACGATATCGTCATACAGGTTTTTGGGCGCCAGGCGCGGCGAGATGATCGCCTCGGTCGGACAAGCAGCGGCGCACAGGCCGCACTTGCGACAGGTATCGAGGATCTCGATGGCGTCTTCCTCGACCTCGATGGCGTTGACCGGGCACACGTCCATGCACGCGGTGCAGCCGCTCTTTTCGTTTTTGCAGGTCAGGCACGGAATGGTGTTGCCGCGCGGACGCTCCTTGTAGTCGGCAGGATTCCACTGCGGAGCCGACGGATCGAGTGCATCGGTCACACCGCCAAGCGGGTTTTTAAGAAAGTCGAAACCCTTGCTGATCTCGATAATGTCATCAAACAGATCGTGTTCCTGCGCCATGCGCGGCCCCTCCCTGAGCAGTGCAAACAAGCAAGAGATAATGATACGCTATCGGCCCACGCCTCGGGCAAATTACACGCGGAGCATCTTTGCGGCAAATAGCCCATGGCCTATCGCCGCCTCGATTGCACAAGGTCAATCAAGTGCCAAGCTATGCCTCGCACATGAGCTGCACGAGCTTTTGTTTGGTCACCTTGGCCTGCTCGTTGGCCATATTACGCTCGTTTCTAAAGACCGCATTTGCAACACTCTGCAGATCGGCATCGGAAATCTCGCTGCACGGACCGTCCATCGAAGCCGCCGTGGGGCATACGCACAACGGCAACTCGGCATAAAACGCAACGGCCTTGGCGATATCGAGCATCTGCCGCCGCCAATACCCACTACCATGTCGCAATACTCGGCCTGGGCTTCCTTAGCCATTTCGACAACGGTCTCTTCCGTACACGGACCGTTGTAAATCTTAAAGAACGGCTCGCTTAGATCTTCATCCAGAAATCCATCGACGATCTGCCTGCACAGCCGATCCTCGGTGCCCTGGTCAAACAAAACATAGGCAGCGCAGCCCAACCATGACAAATACCTGCCCTGACGCGAAAGTTCGCCCGGCCCCTGAACATACCGGCCAGGACCGCCGTAAACCATAGGAAGCGCCATACGAGAATCCGCCCTTCATCAAACAACGATTGGTGCAAAGTAACCTTGCCCCTTTGCACCATAGCAAAAAGGGGCAAAGCCATCTGCTGGCTTTGCCCCTTCCTTAGCGGGATTTACTCATCCATGAGATAGTAGTGGCCCAATGCGTCGGCACCCAGGATGGCGTTGGCGACCATCTCGGGCGTCACCTCAAACGGCATGTTGCACATGGTGTCCTCGGGCGCGCAGGCGGCCTCGGCAACAATCATGGCCTGCTCGCGCGTAAGCTCGGCAACGCCAAGTTCCTTCATCGTGACCGGCAGGCCCAGCTCAATGCAGAAGCCCAAGACTTCCTCGAGTTTCTCAGTCGGAGCATCCTCGAGTACCAGCTGGACGATGGTGCCAAAGGCGACCTTCTCGCCGTGATACATGCCGTGGCACTCGGGCAGCATCGTCAGACCATTGTGGATGGCATGAGCAGCAGCAAGGCCCGAGCTCTCAAAGCCAATGCCCGAAAGCAGCGTATTGGCCTCGATGATGTGCTCCACGGCAGGCGTGAGCGCACCCTTCTCCAGCGCAACCTTGGCCTTGACACCGTCAGCCATAAGCGTCTCGTAGCAGAGCTTGGCGAGCGCCAGACCAGCCATGCCGCCCTTGCCGCCAGCGCAGGTGCCGCCGTCGGCATCGTGCGTCGCCTGGGCCTCGAAGTAGGTTGCGAGCGCATCGCCCATACCGGAAACCGTCAGGCGCACCGGGCTCGCCGCGATAACCGTCGTATCCATCAGGACGATATTGGGGTTTGCCTTAAGGAAGAGGTACTTATCAAACTGGCCGTCATCGGTGTAAAGCACCGAAAGTGCCGAGCACGGTGCATCGGTCGAGGCAATGGTGGGGCAAATGATAACCGGGGACTCCAGGTAATAGGCGACGGCCTTCGCGGTGTCGAGGATCTTGCCGCCACCGACGCCGACGATGATGTCGCAACCGTTGTCGCGAGCGAGCGCAACCAGGCGATCGACCTCGCCCTTGGAGCACTCGCCGTTAAAGTCCTCAAACAGCAGCTCGGCCTTGGCCTCGGCAAAGCCGCCCTCGATCTTGGCACCGACGCGCTTCTTGCCCGAAGGCGTCACGATGACGAGGGCCTTAGCGCCGAGCGGCTCGACATAGGAGCCGAGCTTGGCCAGCTCGTCCGGACCCTGGATGTACTTGCTGGGGCTATTGAAAATTGCAGCCATAACTATCCCATTCTCTAAAAAAGAAAGGGGCTCCGTACGGATACGTGCGGAGCCCCTCGTTACGATAACAAGAGTCGATTAGAAATCGATGTCGGTGTCGTAGTAGCAGGCCTTGAGGATCTTCTCGAAGTCGGCAGCCTTGGTCTCACGCGGGTTCTCGGGCGTGCAGGCGTCCTGCTCGGCGTTCGCGGCGATCTCGGGCAGCTTGGCGAGGAACTCCTCCTCGGAAACCATCTGCGGGTTCTCGGCGTCGACCTTCACGCCACCATTCGCGTAATCCTTGATGGACTGCGGAATGTTGAGCTGGTCGTTGAGGTCGCGGATCTTCTGGACGAGCGCAGCGATGAGCTCCTCGTTGGTCTCGCCGGGAAGGTGCAGGATCTCCTTGGCCACGTAAGCGTAACGCTCGGCAGCACGGGGATCCTTGGAGTTCCACTGGATGACCTTGCCCAGGTACATGGCGTTAGCGGCACCGTGGATGATGTGGCCGTTCTCGAAGGCAGCACCGGTCTTGTGAGCCATGGAGTGAACGATGCCGAGCAGGCCCGAGGAGAAGGCGATACCGGCGATGCACTGAGCCTCGTGCATGTGCTGACGGGCCTCATGGTCGCCAGCATAGGACTTGGGCAGCCACTCGACGATCTCGCGGATGCCGTGCAGGGCGTTGGCGTCGGTGAACATAGAGGCGCAGGTGGAAACGTAGGCCTCCATGCAGTGGGTCAGAGCATCCATGCCGGTGTGAGCGCACAGCTTGGCGGGCATGGTGTAGGTGAGCTCGGGGTCGACGATGGCGACATCAGGGGTGATGTTGAAGTCGGCCAGCGGGTACTTGATGCCCTTGGCGTAGTCGGTAATGACGGAGAACGCGGTGACCTCGGTAGCGGTGCCGGAGGTAGAGGAGATGGCGCAGAAATGAGCCTTCTGACGCAGCTCAGGGAAGCTGAACGGCTGGATGATGTTATCGAAGGACTCCTCGGGATACTCGTAGAAGACCCACATGGCCTTAGCGGCATCGATGGGCGAGCCGCCGCCGATGGCGATAATCCAGTCGGGCTCGAACTCGCGCATGGCCTCGGCGCCCTTCATGACCGTCTCGATGGACGGGTCGGACTCGACGCCCTCGAACAGCTTGACCTCGAAGCCGCCCTCTTTGAGGTCGGCCTCAACGTCCTGCAGGAACCCGCCGCGGCGCATAGAGCTGCCGCCAGAAACGATGATGGCCTTCTTGCCCTTGAGGTTCTTCACCTCGTGGCGAGCGCCCTCACCAAAGTACAGATCGCGAGGATTGGTAAAACGTCCCATACTGTGCCTCCTAAACAAGCCCCTCTTAGACTTGCGTATATAACGGAGCACCCAATTGGCTCCGTTAGGACCGGTTTGCGCGTTGCCGGCGATGACAATGCGCGATGTCTAAACGTCTCAACGCTCAGACAAACACTATTTTACCGTTCTGGTTGGTCAGTTATTCACCTAAAGCCAACAATGATGAAACGTTTTTTCTATCCCTGAAGACCCTTGTGCGGCATCCATACTCCCAAGCTGGGCAAACGTTTTATCAAGGTTGACCACATATCCCGGGCAGGACTGTGCCCCTCCAAAATGCGCCCCGTTCGCCGCCAAAAATCGACCGTTTGCGGCACAGTGATACCACTCAGTCGTCCAAGGTGCCGACATTTGTGCGACATCCGACTTCGTGGTGCAAAGGTGCAAGTCCAAGTGCGGCACCCCCGGTGTGCCACATGCGGGTAAACTAGAACCTTATATAGAGATATTTGAACCCTAACCGCAGCAAAGGAGGCCCCATGGCATTCGATCCCATTCAAGAGGATTGCCATCGCCTCGTTCTTGAGGCCTTGCGCCGCGACAATATCCCGCTCACCGACGCTGCCGCCGTAGAGCGTCTGATGGAACAATTCACCCGCAACCCCGCACCGCTCATCGTGCACGACCGCGACCGCGCCGGGCATCTGATTGCCAAGGTGGTCGAGGCCGTCGACTACCGCATTCCCTTTATCCCCGACGATGCCCAGGCAGAGCAGGAAGAGGCAGCTGCCGAGAACATGCTCCGCGAGGCGGCCGCACTCGATCCGGCCAACTGGGATGCCCAGCGCATGCTGACGGCACTCACCGCCGAATCCAACGAGGAATACGTGCAGTACCTGGTGTCCAAGTGCGACGAGGTGGAGCACGATCTGGCGCTCAAGATCGCCTCGGCGCAAGACCCCTACGAGCGTGAGGCCGCAGGCGACCTGACCCGCCGTCCCTACCTGCGCTGGCTTGCCGCCCTTGCGTCGCGCGCCCTCATTAGCGGCCGCTACCGCATGTCGCTCGAAGCCGCAAACCGCAGCTTGGACTTTGCGCCCAACGACCCCGCTGGTGTCCGCCACACCGCGATGCTCGCCATGGCAAAGCTTGAATACCCCGCCGAGGAGCTCAAGCGCTTTCGCTCTGCCCACTCCGTGCCGTACCTCGCGAATACCCCGCTGCGCCGCCGCCCCAAAGATGCGGAGCGCGACTTGGACCCGTGGACGCTCATCGCACTGATGAGCGCAGCCTGGCGCGAGCTGGACTACGAGGGCGCCGAGCACTACCTGCGTATCCTTGCACGCTCGTGTCCGCACGCGGCCGAGGCGCTCTACTTCCAAACCGAGTTTCCCGATGGCGTCTATGCCCGCGTCAACGTGGGTGCGGGCTCCACCGACGAGCTTGTCCTTGCGCTATCCGAGGCGACGCCGGTACTGCAGGAGGGCCTGGGCGCCCCCGACAACGCCAGCTTTGCCGCCTGGGTCGCCACCAACGATATCGTGCGTTCCCAAATCGATGAGCGCATACTGCGGGCGGCCGAGCAGGGTTTGCCGTTTAAGGGAGGAGACCTCTAATGGATCCGAGCGTCTACATCCCCGCCTACCTGGAGCGCGCCTACGTTGCGTCGCACCCCGAGCTCACCGATGCAGCACGCGAGCTTGTCCATAACGACATTAGCGCGAATCCCCAAAAGTACGCGCAGTCCGAGCATGCCCAGGCGCTGCTGTCCTATGCCGGTGTTCATCGCCACCTGCTCGACGAGCTCCATCGCATCGAGGACATGGGCAGCGACGAGGAATTCGAGCAGACGCGCAATCGTCTGTTCGACGACATGCGCGATGAGCTGCTCAAGATTGTCCGCGTCGATGCGTATGTCCTCGATGCCCAGCTGCTCGCCATCATCCTGGCTGACACGCCCGTTGACGCCTGCCTGGGCGACCTGATGAAGCTCGAGGCGACCACAACCGATTACCTGCAGCAAAGCGTGCCCGGGTTCGACATGGAAGCCCCGCACTACTGGGCCAATAATGTTTTGGCCGACGGTGTCACCGCAGCAGAACTTACCGTGAGCGAGCCGGCTCTTATCGGGTGGCTTCACACACTCGAGGCCATCTCGCAGCTGTGCATGGCGAGCGCTCGCTACCGTGCTGCCGCCAACTACGCCCGCCGTGTTCTTAAGGCGGATGGCTACCCCACCCGAGCCGCAGGCACCGTGTTGCTCGCCCTCGCTCGCCTGGAAGACCAGGACGGCTTTTTTGCCCTGGCCCACCAGCTCGAGGAACAGATGGGGGCCGATACCCTCGAGAACTCCCCCTGGTACCTGCTCGCCCGCACGATCTTGCTGTTCAAAACGAACAAGATGCGCCCGGCGACACGCGCGCTGCGTGAGTTTGCTTACCGTTGCGAGGGTGGCGCGTTCTTCTTGCTGAATCCCATGTACCAGACACCGTACCTTCCCTGCCGGCCCGAGCCACGCGATCCCTGGGATCTTTCGCACCAGGCAGTTTGGGAGGCCGACGGCATTATCTCGGACACCCCCGACTTTGCCCCCTGGGCCAACGCCTGCGAAGATGTATCGCAGCTCGCCCAGGAATTTGCGCGCCGCTACGGCTTTTAGCGACGCGATCGCCCCGACCATGTCATTCACGTTAGGAACGACTTCATGAACTTCCGCTCATCTCTTGCCTGCACCTCGAGCGATATCGCCCGCTGGGGACTGCGCTCTGTCCTCAAACGCCAGGGTGGCGTGCTTCCCGGCCGCATCGCCATGAAGATCGACCCCGAGCTGCTAAGCGACCTCGCGAGCCTGGTCGACCGCAGCGTGGTGATCACCGGTACTAATGGCAAGACCACCACCTCCAACCTCATCGCTGACGCCGTTGCTGCCAGCGGCGCTACCGTGGTGTGCAACCGTGCCGGCAACAATATGGAGCCTGGTGTGGTGGGTGCTCTGCTCGAGGCCCGCGGCGGCCTTAAGCACACCAGCAGCGGCAAGCGCGTGGGCGTTTTTGAGTGCGACGAGCTCTACACGGTGCGCGTCCTGCCCAAGCTCAAACCGACGTACTTTGTGCTGCTCAACCTGTTCCGCGACCAGCTAGACCGCTACGGCGAGATCGACCATACCCAAGACGTCATCGCCCATGCGTTGGAGCTCTCTCCGACGACAACGCTCGTCTACAACGCCGACGATCCGCTGTGCGCCTCGATCGCCGCGCGCGTCCCCAACACGAGCATCGCCTTTGGCATCGACGGCGCCACGGGCACCGAGTCCGATCGCATTAGCGACTCGCGTTTTTGCTCGCAGTGCAACGCGCCGCTGGAGTATGACTACGTGCAATACGGCCAGCTCGGCGCCTATCATTGCCCTTCGTGCGGCTGGGGTCGCCCCGCGCTGCTCCGCCGCGTGACGGGCGTTGAGCTCGGCTGCGACGGCTACGGCTTTGACCTGGCCTTTGGACCCGAGGCCAACGCGCCCGCCGTGCACATCGCCACGCGCTACAACGGCCTGTACATGGTCTATAACGTCGCCGCCGCCTTCTTTGCGGCGCACGAGCTGGGCGTGGACGCGGCACATCTGCAGCCCACGCTTAATGCCTACGTGCCCGCCGGCGGACGCATGGGCCGCTGGGATATTGCCGGCCGCACCGTCGAGGCCAACCTGGCCAAGAATCCCGTGGGCTTCGATCGCCAGATCCAGTCCATTAAAACGGCAGGTGGCAGGCTCTGCGCCTTCTTCCTAAACGATAACGATGCCGACGGCCACGATGTCTCGTGGATCTACGATGTCGACTTCGAGCGCATCGCCGACACGCCGGGTCTTGTCGCCTTTGCCGGAGGCACGCGTGCGCACGACATGCAGGTACGCCTCAAGTACGCCGGCATCGATGCCGCCATTATCTCGGATGTCGCGCAAGCAATTGGCGCCGTGGCAGACGAGGCCGCCGATGACACCTTCTACGCCGTCGCCAACTACACGGCCTTCCCGCCGCTGGTCAAGGAACTCGACGGGCTTAAAGACGACGATGCAAGCTCGATTGTCTCCCACGCCATAACGCGCGCCGATGGCAGCGCTGTCCCCACCGATATTGCGCCGGTCGAGCTTTCGCGCCCGTTGCGCATCGTCTACCTGTATCCCGATGCGCTCAACCTCTACGCCGACGGCGGCAACGTTATCGCGCTCGAACGCCGCTGCGCCTGGCGCGGCATTCCCGTGCGTGTGGACGAAGTCCACATGGGCGAGACGCCCGACCTGACCGACGCCGACATCGTTATGATGGGCGGTGGCTCCGATCGCGACCAGTTGGCGGTTGCACATGAACTGCTCGCTCAAAAAGACAAGGTCGCGGCCTATGTTGAGGACGGCGGCTCGCTGCTTGCCATCTGTGGCGGCTATCAGCTGCTCGGCCGTTCGTACTATATGGGCGACGATCGCATTGAGGGTCTGGGGGTCATTGCCGCCGAAACCGTACGCGGCTCCGACCGCCTGATCGGCAACGTAGCCGTCGAAACCAATCTGGCACCCGAGCCCTTTGTGGGATTCGAGAACCACGGCGGCCGCACCCTGCTCGATACAGCGGCCACGCCGCTCGGAACGTCCGTCGTCACGGGCACCGGCAACAACGGCGACGATGGCTTTGAGGGCCTCGTCTACAAGGGCGTGATCGGCACGTACCTGCACGGGCCGGCGCTGCCCAAAAACCCCGAACTCGCCGACTGGCTGATCGCGCACGCCCTCGAGCGCCGCGGCGATGCGCAGGCCACAGCCCTGCTGCCGCTCAAACCCCTCGACGACGCCTACGAGCACGCCGCCCACGACGCCGCCATGAAGCTCCTCCCCTAGCACCCCACCACCACAAAGGGGACAGGTACCTTTGTGGTGGTTTTCCAGTTTGCCAACGATATACGCGCCGGCAAAAAAGTCTGCTATACTCTTTCCCGCTGTCCCCATCGTCTAGCGGCCAAGGACGCCACCCTTTCAAGGTGGATATCGCGGGTTCGAATCCCGCTGGGGGCACCATTTGCATTTTGTACGAACCCGCTGGATGTCAAGTCTGGCGGGTTCGTTGTTTTCCACGTCGTAGTTCAGCGTCACTATGCACTCTTCGTCGCTCACGCTCGCCTGGTATACGAACGCCTTCAATAGAGTCGC
>DBEZXW010000045.1:0-40978 GCA_048291725.1 Collinsella sp.
CATGCATTCCACCCTGGGCTACATGTCTCCAGTGGAATACGAGCGGCAATACGCTTGAGGATCCTTAAAAGAAAGTCCAGTTTATCCTTCCCACTCCAAAAGCCTCCCATTTCTCATGTCCAAGAAATGGGAGGCAGTTCACACGGAGGTCGGGCTTTTTGCAAACGCCGACGTATTGACGAATTTGGAACTGCTGGAAATACGAAACTATGCCGGTTTACTACGATGAAATGAGAAATTCCAACCACGCCGGCTTTTCGCAAAAAAGTGCAAGGCATCTACCTGCGGTTTTAGTTCAACAAGTTTCGGAGTGGTCGCGGTTGAGCGATTCATCGTAGTAAACCGTCATAGTTTTGGCGGAGGCAGTCAGATTTGTGGGTGTTAAACCAAAGATTGTCCCTTTTGACTAGTCGTTTAAGAACGTCCTCAATGACTAAGTTGCAGGTGGTTGCGGTTGTGTTACACTAACGCTGCGTATATGACGCAAATATCTCGATACAGATCAATGATGTCCGTCGGTATTTGACGGAGCTAGACTGTTTAGCCGCCCTGAAGGTTTATGCAGGGAGCATGTGATCACAGGGCTTGAAAAGAAAGTTGAGCAAACACTGTGTCTGATCAACAGCAAGAAAACGAAATAACGACGACGCAAGCCGCTCCCGCTGCACCGGTTGCGTCGGACCAGGTCGCGGCGCCCGCGCAAGCCTCGGCTCCTGAGACGCCTAAGACTGCTTCGACGCCTACGCCTTCAGCGGCTGAGAAGGCCGTGCCTGCAACTGGTGAGGAGGCTGCTCCGGCAAAGCCCAAGCGTACGCGCCGCACGGCCAAGCCTGCCGCTGACGGCGAGGAGGTCACCAAGCCCAAGCGCCGTACCGCGCGCACGACGCGCGTCAAGCGCACCGTTGCAGCTGACTCCTCGGCGCCGATTTCCGATGAGGTCGCGCAGGCACGTGCGTTGGCGCAGATTAGCGAGGCTCAGGTGGTGCGCGCCCGCCGTCGTGCTGCCGAGCGCGAGGCCGCGGCTCTGACCGAGCTTGCAGCTCCGTCTGTGCCCGAGACGCCTGCCGCCACCGAGACCCCTGTCGCCGACCAGCCGACCGAGAAGCCGGTACCGCGCACACGCCGTCGCACGGCTGCTAAGGCCGAGCAGGTTGCCGATCAGGTAACCCCCGAGCTCACTGAGGCTTCGGTCCGTTCCGTGGCAGGGGAGGGCACATCGCCTGTTGAGCCCGCTGCGTCTGTCGAGGCCAGCGAAGTTCCCGTTGTCGATCCGGCTTTGCGCCCGCACCGTCGCGGTCGCAAGCCCAAGGCCTTCGTCGAGGCAGAGAAGGCCGCAGCCGCAGCTACAGCCGCTCGGGATGCTGCGGCGACCGCCGAGTCTGCAACCGCTGCCGATGCACCCGTCCAGGATGCTACGACTTCCGAGGCCGCTCCCGCCGATGTCGAGCCCGCCGACGTCCGTCCTGGTCGCAGCCATCGTACTGCTGCTAAGTGCACGTTCAAGGCCAAGGCTGCCAAGAAGGGTGCGTCCGAGGATTCCGCCGAGACGACCGCCGATGCATCGACTGATGCCGCCGAGCCCCAAGACGTCGAACAGTCTGCGTCCGAGAAGCCCAAGCGCGGTCGCAAGAAGTCCGCTAAGGCCAAGGCGTCCGAGCAGCAGGCTGATGCCGAAGCGCAGATTGATTCTGGCGCCGAGGCCAATGACGCCGCTGCGGCCAATGCCGACGCTGCCGCAACCGATGGCGCCGCGCCCGCTGAGGCCGATGACAACGCTCGCCCCAACCGTCGCCAGCACAAGCGCAACGAGGAGCGCAACGAGCGCAAGGACGAGCGCAACAACGACCGTCGCAACCGCCAGCGCGATCGCAAACAGCGCAACAAGGAGCGCAACGCCGCCCCCACCGAACCCACGCTTTCGCGTGAGGAGCTCGCTGCCATGAAGGTCGCCGAACTGCGCGAGAAGGCCAAGGAGTTCGAGATCGAGACGACCGGCAAGAAGAAAGCCGAGCTCGTCGAAGAGATCTACGTCACCGCTGCGAAGGCCGAGGGCTTCCGCGATATCAAGGGCATTCTGCAGATTCGCCCGGACAGCTCCGGCATCATCCACGCCCATGGCTACATGAAGTCCAACGACGACGCCTTCGTGCCCGCCTACCTCATCCGCTCCGCGCGCCTGCGCACGGGCGACGTCATCGAGGGCTCGCTGCGTCCTTCGCGCGGCGGTGACAAGCGCGCCGGCCTCGCCAAAATCACGACCGTCAACGGTCTGGACCCCGAGCAGATTCGCAACCGTCCCAAGTTCGGCGACCTCACCCCGGTCTATCCCAACGAGCCGCTGCGCATGGAGCACGGCAAGGACTCCATTACCGGTCGCGCCATCGACATCGTGTCGCCGATCGGCAAGGGTCAGCGTGGCCTGATTGTGTCCCCGCCCAAGGCAGGCAAGACCACGATCCTCAAGAAGATTTGTCAGTCAATCTCGATTAACAACCCCGAGGTGCACCTCATCTGTCTGCTCGTCGACGAGCGCCCCGAAGAGGTCACCGATATGCAGCGTTCCATCAAGGGTGAGGTCGTGGCGTCGACCTTCGATATGCCCGCCGACAACCACACTCGCGTGGCAGAGCTCGTCATCGAGCGCGCCAAGCGCATCGTGGAGCTGGGCGGCGATGTTGTGGTGGTGCTCGACTCCATCACGCGTCTTGCCCGCGCCTACAACTTGGCGGCGCCCGCCTCGGGTCGCATCCTTTCGGGCGGCGTCGATTCGGCGGCACTGTATCCGCCCAAGCGCTTCCTGGGCGCAGCCCGTAATATCGAGAACGGTGGCTCGCTCACCATTCTTGCCTCTGCCCTCATCGACACCGGTTCCAAGATGGACGAGGTCATCTTTGAGGAGTTCAAGGGCACCGGCAACATGGAGCTCAAGCTCGACCGCGACCTGGCCGACCGTCGCATCTTCCCGGCTATCGACCCCGTTGCCTCCGGTACGCGTAATGAGGACCTGTTGGTCGACGAGCAGATGCGTCCGTTTGTCTTTGGTCTGCGTCGCATTCTTGCCGGCATGAACAACACCGAGCGCGCAGCCGCATCGTTTATCAAGGGTCTTAAGGGCACCAACACCAACCAGGAGTTCCTGGTGCGTTCGGCCAAAAAGCACAGCGACTACGAGCAGACGTTCTAGGTTGTCATCCACGCGCAGCGATAGTCATCAATGCGATAAAGGGTCGGGGCTTTGAGCCTTGACCCTTTTCCATATCGCCGCTCCGCGCTTATTTTTAACCATAAGACCGACGAGCAGCAGGTTGCCCGTTTCAATCCGACATCGTCGCTTGCAATCGACAGGGCGGTTTCGCATAATAGCTTTTAAGCTTCGCGACGGAAAACGCAGATGAAACGAACCATATACCGTTGCTTTGGGGCATAGCCCCGCTTCATCTTCTCTCGCGCAGCCAACTGAATGATGCGATTTGGGTGCTGGAAGATGGGGAGAGCTCATGGCTTCTTCTGATGCAACACAACGAGCAGTCCTTGCCGGACTTTCGTGCGGGATCGGCCTTGCCGCTCCCGTGGTTATGTATGCCGCGACGCTGCCGTTTTCGTCGGTGAACGAGACGGTCGTGGCGGGTGCGGTTCCCTTCGCCGTGGGCGCGGTGGCGGGCGTGGGTATCTATGCCGCCTCGCTGGGTATTTCCGAGTACCGTGCGCAGCGTGAAGAGCGTCTGTTCCAGCCCGATGCCATGGGCGGTGCCGCCAATCTCAATCAGCATCAAAGCGAGTTCAAGACAGCCTCGATTCCAGCCCAGCAGCAGGATGCGACTCCTTACGCTGCGGCTTCTGCTTCTCAGACTCAGTCGGAGCAGTCTACCTCGGCATTCCTTTCCGGCCTGACCGGTGCGTTCCAGCGCCGTCATGCCGATGATGGTGTTCCTACCATCGCTCGAGCCGCAGATGCTATGGACGAGGCCGAGGCTTGGTCCATGATCGACAGTATGCTCGACGACGATTCGCCGGTGAGCTGCGACCCTGCACACTCGCGCGACGTCTATCAAGTCGCCATCGACGAGCTCACCAACGGCGGGCAGACCGGCTCCTTCAATCGCGACGACATCGCCGCCGCGGCACGCGCCGTATCGGGCTCCCAGGCCGCCCCTGCGGGCAGCACGGCGGCTTTCGTGGCACTCGTCGCCAACGCGGCAGCCAATAACGCCTATAGCGCCACCTCGGCGGACGTGGACGCTTCTACCGATAATTCGTACGTTGATGAAGCCATGACTGCGGACGAGGAGGCTATTGCCGCCCGCCGTGCCGCCGAAAGCTCGCTTTGGGGCGCTCCTGCCCAGCAGCAGGCGGCTGAGGCTGCGCCGTACAATGCAAACCTCGCCAGCATGCCTATCATCTCCGGTGCCGCGGACATCGATCTCGATGACCTCGATGAGCCTGCAGCCATCACCGCATCGATTGATGCCCAAGATCGCATCGACACTGGCGACCTTCCGGACGCCTCGCTCGAGGTTGATGTTCCCATGGCCGATTACTCGGGCCACGAGGACATGTGGGCCGCCGCCACCGCGATTCTGGATGAGATTGACGAGCCTGCTCCTGTTGCAGCCCCCGCTCCCGTCGCTGCCCCTCAGCCTGCTGCCCCCGCCTATGTCGGCCGTCACAGCGCTGTGTTCCCCGAGGATACCGCCCGTATCTCACGCGAGAGCATCGAGCGGGCCGAGGCTATTGCCGCCGGCATTATGGAAAATCGTCGTCACGAGCGCGTCAATCAGATCCTCGAGGAAGAGATCGAGCGCCTGCAGTCCTCTACCGCCAAGCGTACGGGCCGTGCCTATCTGAGCGTTATCGAGGGCGGTACCGCCAGCTTCGCGCCGCTCCGTGCGGAGGCATAACTTCTGCATGGTTAAGATCAATCGAAAATGGGCGGTCGTGACCTGCCTGATGGCGCTCTTGATCTGGGGCAATTCGCTGGTTCCCGGCTCGGGGTCGGGCTCGCTGAGCCTAACGGTCATGGAAACTATCCGCGGTTTCCTGCACGGCGTGGGACTTCCATATGAATGGGTGACCAACTTTGTTGTTCGCAAGTGCGCGCATTTTACCGAGTATATGGTGCTCGGCATCCTGGCAACGCACGCCTTTGATTTTGAGGGCCGGCGCACCTTTGACGTGCTGCTGCCCACGGCGGTGTTCCTGCTGCTGATTCCCTCGATCGACGAGACGATTCAGCTCTTTGTGCCGGGACGTGCCGGCATGATTACCGATGTGATGATCGACTGCTGTGGAGCGGCAACGGGCGTTGTGCTCCGATATCTCTTACGGTCGCTGATGTGCGCCAAAAAGGCCGCCTAGGACGTATTGTTTGGTCCTAGGCGGCCTTTTTTATTTGAGGGCTTATATGAGGCGTGGTGGCGTCGTTCCGTAGGTCGGATTTGCCGGGCGCGCCACGCCCCGTGGGTGCGTCTGTTACTGAAGCGCCTGTGCGCCCAGGGCAAGGCAACCCATGATGCCCTGCTTGCCCTCGAGGCTGTTGTTGACAATGTAGGTGTCGATATCGTTGACCTCGGGCGTGACGATGTAGCTGTTGAGCATCTCGGCGCACTTTTTGCGGGCGAGCGGCACGATAGGGGTGTGATCGGCAACGCCACCGCCGATGATGATCTTCTGCGGGGCATAGCACAGCGTGTAGGTCATGAGCGCCTGTGCCAGATAGCCCGCGAGCAGATCCATGGCCTCCGGGTCATCGGCCATGTCTCCGGCGCTCTTGCCATCCCAGCGCTTTTTAACGCCGGGGCCGGCGATGAGGCCCTCGAGACAGTTGTCGTGGAAGGGGCAGGCGCTGTGCTCGCCAATGGTGTCGCGCGGGTCGCGCGTGACCAGGATGTGGCCGGCCTCGGGATGCATCATGCCGTGCACGAGCTGGCCGCCCGAGAGCACGCCGGCGCCCACGCCGGTGCCGATGGTCAGGTAGACAACGTCGGTGAGGCCCTGGGCGCAACCAAAGGTGACCTCGCCCAGGCAGGCGACGTTGACGTCGGTATCGTAGCCACAGGGAATATTGAGCTTGTTTTGGATGGTGCCCAGCAGGTCAAAGTAGCGCCATGCCGTTTTGGGCGTCTCCAGGATCTTGCCGTATTGGGGCGAGGCGGGGTTGACTGCGGTGGGGCCAAAGGCGCCAATGCCCAGCGCGGCGATGCCCTTGTCGGCAAACCATGCGTTGACGGCCTCAACGGTCTCCTGCGGGGTCGTGGTCGCGATCTGCTCGCGCTCCAGGACCGTACCGTCTGCATAGCCCGTGGCGCAGACCATCTTGGTGCCGCCAGCCTCGAGCGCTCCGATAAGCTGCTGCTCTGCCATAGTATTCCTCTCTCTGGGACGAGTTGCTCCATGACCAAAGTATAGAGCTCTAAACCATTTAAGAAA
Organism: Collinsella sp.; assembly: GCA_048291725.1. GTDB lineage: Bacteria > Actinomycetota > Coriobacteriia > Coriobacteriales > Coriobacteriaceae > Collinsella. The sequence continues at coordinate 6,427 of DBEZXW010000045.1, forward strand.
GCGCTATAAAAAGAAGTCTCGCAGCGCGGCGGGCGGTGCGAGGCTTCTTTGGTTGCTTTAGTTGCCGGGCCGTTCTTACCCGCGCGGCTTGATTTTATCACGTAGCGACTTGAGGTTCTCCAGCGCCGCGTTAAGCGTCTCGTCTCGCTTGGCAAAGTGGAAACGAATCAGATGGTTGACGGGCTCGCGGAAGAAGCTCGAGCCGGGCACGGCGCCCACACCCACTTTAGACGCGAGGTCTTCACAGAACTCGAGGTCGCTGTCATAGCCAAACTCTGAGATGTCCATCATGACGTAGTAGGCGCCCTGCGGAACGTTATGCTCAAGACCGATGCTGTCGAGTCCCTGGCAGAACAGGTCGCGTTTGGCGGTATAGAGGTCGAGGACCTCATCGTAATAGCTGTCGTCGAAATTGAGGGCGGTAACGACGGCTTCCTGCAGGGGAGCGGCAGCACCCACGGTGAGGAAGTCGTGGACCTTCTTGATGCGCTCGGTGATCTCGGCAGGGGCGATGGTGTAGCCCAGGCGCCAGCCGGTGATGGAGTACGTCTTAGACAGCGAACTGCAGCTGATGGTGCGCTCGAACATGCCGGGCAGCGTGGCCATATAGACGTGCTCGTGGGGCGCGTAGACGATGTGCTCGTATACCTCGTCGGTAATGCAGTAGGCGTCGTACTTTTTGCAGAGGTCGGCGATAAAGGTGAGCTCCTCGCGCGTAAAGACCTTGCCGCAGGGGTTGGAAGGGTTGCACAGGACGATGGCCTTGGGGTCGTTGTCGCGGAAGGCCGCCTCGAGTGTCTCGCGGTCAAAGTCGAATGTGGGCGGGTTGAGCGGCACGTAGATGGGCTCGGCACCCGAAAGGATCGTGTCGGCGCCGTAGTTCTCGTAGAACGGCGAGAAGATGACGACCTTATCGCCGGGGTTCGTGACCGTCATCATGGCGGCCATCATGGCCTCGGTAGAGCCGCAGGTGACTACGATATTCTCATTGGGGTTCACCGACATGCCCATAAAATGCTCCTGCTTGGCGGCAAGCGCCTCACGCATGGCCTGGGAGCCCCAGGTGATGGAGTACTGGTGGTAAAGCGGCTTGGGGTCGGTGGCGATGGTGCTGAGGCTATCGAGCAGCTGCGCTGGGGGGTCGAAGTCAGGGAAGCCCTGCGACAGGTTGATGGCGCCATACTTGTTGGAGATGCGCGTCATACGGCGGATGACGGAATCGGTAAACGTTGCCGTACGGTTGGAGAGTTCTTTCATGCCGGTCCTTTCGAGCATTTGCAGTGGGGCAAGTTTACTCCTATGAAACCGGTGGGATTTGCTCGAAATGGTCTCGAAAGACTCTTTTCAAAATTCTTGAAAATTGGGGCTTGCATCACGTGGCGTTCCTTGCAATAATAGTCGAGCGCGAAGCGCACAGGACACGGTGGGTGTAGCTCAGTTGGCTAGAGCGACGGGTTGTGGTCCCGTAGGTCGAGGGTTCGAGTCCCTTTACCCACCCCAGTTCTTGCTTCGTGTTGATATCGGGTCGTTAGCTCAGTTGGTAGAGCAGGGGACTCTTAATCCCAAGGTCCAGGGTTCGAACCCCTGACGGCCCACCACACGATATCTCCTCTAAAGTCCGCCGCAACGGACTTTAGCTTTGGGTCGTTAGCTCAGTTGGTAGAGCAGGGGACTCTTAATCCCAAGGTCCAGGGTTCGACCCCCTGACGGCCCACCAAAGCAAGTTAAGACGGTCAACTTCGGTTGGCCGTCTTTTTTTGTTGACCTTTCATGGGGTCGAACCCGAAAGGGCGCGGAGCTGAGGAAATGCGTAAGCATTTACCAGCGCAGCGCGCAAGGCGCCTTGGCGCCGCAGCGGCCGCCTGCGCAGCAGGCTGACCCCCTGACGGCCCACCAAAGCATTGTAAAGCGACTGGCTTCGGCTGGTCGCTTTTTTGTTGACCTCGCATGGGGTCGAACCCGTCGGGGCGCGAAGTTGGGGAAACTGCACCGTGATTCCCTTAGGGAAACACGGCTAAAGCCCCATAAACGTGCTCTCCTTATGAGAATTATGCTCACGGGGCTCGATGCATGTTGAGAAGTTGTGATCAAACTCAAAGTGAGAACCGATTTAGTCTGCTCGATAGTGCGACCCGAGACTTTCAGTTCGCTTGCGCATGGCTTTGACCATTTCCTGTGCTAGTCGAATCTGCGGCTGTAGGCGGGCGAGAGCTGCGATCTCGCTGTCATCGGTATGCGGCTTGCTCAGCGCCATGGCCTTGTCTTGCAGGCTTTCAAGCTGTTGCAGGGCCTCGGATAGGCCTGTTTCGGTCCTGTTGATCATGCAAAAGGTGCTCATCGTGTGCCTAAGGCTGTGTGTCAGGCGTTCGGCATCTGTTGTGGCAATGCCGTACTGGGGGAGGGTGATATCCGCCTTCAGGGCCGCCTCAGGCTCTTTCTGCGCTGTGAGGGCTGCCGATGCGCCCGCGATACGTCCGAATACGATGCCGTTGGCGCTTGACAAGCCACCAATGCGGTCGGCGCCGTGCATGCCGCCTGTCGCCTCGCCGCAAGCGTAGAGGCCCTCAACGCCCGTGTGCGCGGTCTTATCGATCTTGATGCCGCCGTTAGCGGCGTGGGCATACATCGCAACGCGCATCTCGTCGGTCGGCGCGATGCCGTGCTCGTCTTGCAGCCAGGTGGCAAAGGTCTGCACAAACTCTGGGACATCCTCGCGGGGGAAGTCGTAGTGGAGTGCCAGGCCTTCGGCACCTGCCTGATCGATGACGAGATCGATAGCGCGGGAGGCCAAGCGTGACGTGAAGGGACCATATCCAGAGCGCTGCTCGAGCAGGTCGTCCAGCTTGTCGTCGGCAATATCTACCGGCTGGTCTACATGTACGTAGCGCCAGGTTTTCTCGTTGAAGACCAGGTTGCGCTTGGGCTCGATGAAGCCGGGCATCATCTGCATGAACTCTATATTAGTAAGTGTTGCGCCATGCGCCAGCGCGATGGCCTGCGAGGAGCTGAGCACATCAGCCGACGTAAGGCTGCGCTCGAACAGGCCGCCTGTGCCACCGGCTGCGATGATCGTGGCCTTGGCAGCAAAGGGCACGATTCGATTTTCGGTGAGGTCGTAGAGTACGGTTCCGGTTATTCTGCCGTTCGTGTCCTCAACAAGGTCAATAAGCTCATGGCGGGGGAGCAGGCGAATGCCGAGTGACTCGATCCAGGTCGTCAGAGCGTCCTCAAGGGGCTTGCGGGTGAGGCCGCGCCACATGCGCGTCTTGTGGTCAAAGCAGGGGATAAATTGCTTTTGTTGAGCACTCTTGGCGCTTTGCGGACGCTGGAGCTCAACGCCCAGGTCTTGCTCGAGCCAGTCAATCGCTTGGGGAATGCCGTGGACGAACGCTTGGACGAGTTCGGGGTCGGCAACGCCGCTGCCGACGGCCAGGATGGTGTCGATGAGGTCCTGCTCGTCGTCTTCGTTAACGGGTCCGATAAGCCCTAGGCCCCAGGTTCCGGGGAAGAAGCTCGATCCACTCATAGTCTTGCCGGCGCTTGCCACAGTGACGGTTGCACCCGTGCGTGCCGCTTCGATGGCGGCGCAAAGGCCCGCAATGCCAGATCCAATTACCAGTACATCAGTCGATTCCATCGGATTCCTTTCTCGTCCGGCGCATTGTCGCACGGGTGATCGGCAAAGGTATCGCAAAGATTGAATAAATCGGTAAAGGGCGAATATGGCACGTGGACGTTAGGGCTGCTTGGTGGCTCCATCTCATCACATCTCGTATTTCGCCCCAACTGATATATCGGCATTCGCTACCCTTCGACAGCGCAAACAAAAAGAGCCGCTACCCCGAAAGGTAGCGGCTCCAAAGCTCAACTATATGAGCATCGCGCAGGCGCGATTAGGCCTTGAGGGCCTCCTCGACGGCGACAGCGCAGGCGACGGTGGCACCGACCATGGGGTTGTTGCCCATGCCGATGAGACCCATCATGTCGACGTGCGCAGGCACGGAGGAAGAACCGGCGAACTGGGCGTCGGAGTGCATACGGCCCATGGTGTCGGTCATGCCGTAAGAGGCAGGGCCGGCGCCCATGTTGTCCGGGTGCAGGGTACGGCCAGTGCCGCCACCAGAAGCGACAGAGAAGTACTTCTTGCCAGCCTCGAGGCGCTCCTTCTTGTAGGTGCCAGCGACGGGGTGCTGGAAGCGCGTGGGGTTGGTGGAGTTACCGGTGATCGAGATGTCGACGTTCTCGTGCCACATGATGGCAACGCCCTCGCGGACGTCGTCGGCGCCGTAGCAGTTAACGGCGGCGCGGGGACCATCGGAGTAGGGGATGGTCTCGACGACCTTGAGCTCGCCCGTGAAGTAGTCGAACTGGGTCTTCACGTAGGTGAAGCCGTTGATGCGGGCGATGATCTGAGCAGCGTCCTTGCCCAGACCGTTGAGGATGACGCGCAGCGGCTTCTTGCGAGCCTTGTTGGCGTTCAGAGCCAGGCCGATAGCACCCTCAGCGGCAGCGAAGGACTCGTGACCGGCCAGGAAGGCGAAGCACTCGGTGTCGTCGGAGAGCAGCATAGCGCCCAGGTTGCCGTGGCCCAGACCGACCTTGCGGTCCTCGGCGACGGAGCCGGGAACGGTGAAGGCCTGGATGCCCTCGCCGATGATGGCGGCAGCCTCAGAAGCGGACTTGGCGCCACGCTTGACAGCGAGAGCGCAACCGAGGGTGTAGGCCCACTCGGCATTCTGGAAGGCGATGGACTGGGTGTTGTTGACGATCTCACGCGGGTTGAAGCCCTTGTCGGTGCAGATCTGCAGAGCTTCCTCGAGGGAGGCGATGCCGTTGTCGGCGAGGCACTTGTTGATCTTGTCAGCGCGGCGCTCGTAACCTTCGAACGTAACAGTCATAGTTATTTCCCTCCCTTTCTACTCGTGAACCGGGAACACGCTGGCGACGGAGTGAGTCTCCTCGTCGGTGCGCGGGTCGATGTACTTGGCAGCGTTCTCCCACTGACCATAGTGGCCCATAGCGCCAGCGATGGCCTCCTCGGGGGTCTTGCCGGCCTTGACGGCGTCGGTGAACTTGCCGAGGTTCAGGAACTCGAATGCGATGATCTCGTTCTTGTCGTTGAGAGCCATGCGGGTGACGTAGCCCTGAGCGAGCTCGAGGTAACGAGCGCCCTTGGCCTTGGTGCCGAACATGGTGCCGACCTGAGAGCGAAGGCCCTTGCCGAGGTCGTCGAGGGAGGCGCCCACGGGCAGGCCGCCCTCGGAGAACGCGGTCTGGCTGCGGCCGTAAACGATCTGCAGGAAGATCTCGCGCATAGCAACGTTGATGGCGTCGCAGACGAGGTCGGTGTTGAGGGCCTCGAGGATGGTCTTACCGGGAAGGATCTCGGAAGCCATGGCGGCAGAGTGGGTCATACCCGAGCAGCCGATGGTCTCAACGAGGGCCTCCTCGATGATGCCGTCCTTGACGTTCAGCGTGAGCTTGCAGGCGCCCTGCTGAGGTGCGCACCAACCCACACCGTGCGTAAGACCGGAGATGTCGGAAATCTCCTTAGCCTGGACCCACTTGCCCTCCTCAGGGATGGGTGCGGGGCCGTGGTATGCACCCTTGGCAACGGGGCACATGTTCTCCACTTCCTGTGAGTACTGCATGCCTCTCCTCTCTATCGTGTTGGCGTCCCGTCTGGGGGTCGTGGCTGGCGATTGCCGGGCGACCCTTCGAAAGGGACATGACATGCAGCCCCTATAATACCGCGAAATGCACGGAATATTCGGCGAACGGCTCAGTTTTCGTAGCGGGAAGTCCGGAAGTTTTAATTGAAACGGTTTAACTCTATGTTCTGTGGTCGTGAACTTCCGTAGAGGGGGTCCTTCTTGGGCAAGCTTTTGGTCAGCTCTTGTAAGCGTTGCAGGGGTTGACCTGTTGCAACGGTGCCGTTCGCCGCCTGATTACTGCCTTTGGCCGCGCGAGTGTATTGTTTTGCGTGAATGTTTTGATGGCACGCTTCAATCGTGCTGTATTGGATGGCAAGCAGATCCCGGCGAAAGGAACGCCATGCAGCGCGTTTGGAGAACGGTTACCGGCTTTTACCATGTCTGTGCCCGCGGTACGGGCAAGCAGCTCATCTTTGAGGGCGATGAAGACCGGTGGGAGTTTTTGGAGCTGATGCGCGAGTGTTGCCGCGAGGAGGGCGTGACGGTTATCGCCTGGTGCCTTATGGGCACTCACGTGCATTTGGTGCTTGCAGATTACGAGGACAGGATGAGCGCGGCGATGCACCGGTTGCTTTTGACGTACGCGCGGCGGTTCAATAAACGCACGGGGCGCACAGGCCATCTGTTCCAGAACCGTTTTGACCGGCGTTCGCTCGATACCGACTGGCAGGTGATGGAGGCTATTCGCTCCGTACACGCCGATCCGCAGGAGGTGGGCATCGGTCTCATTGAGCGTTATCCCTGGAGCAGCTTTGCGGAACATCTACGCTCTTACGACTGTGATGCGGCTGATGCCGCGAGGGGATTTTCTGATCCTTCTTGCGTGCTTGAACTTTTTGGTTCTGCCGAGGGCTTTATTGCCTATTCGCTTTCGACGCCCGACGGCAGCGAGCCGGCGCTGTGCGATATGAAAGAGACAGAGTGGGAACACCACGCCTTTGCCGACAAGTTGGCGAAGAGCCTCGGGGTTCCGCTCCACGGGGTTAAAGCCGCGCCGTCGGCGCAGCGCAATATCGTCGTTCTTGGATTGCACGATGCCGGTTTTACGGTGCGTCAGATTGAGCGATATACGGGGATTGGCAAAAGTACCGTTTCTCGTATCGTGCGTGCCTGTGCACGAACGGCGGTGCAGACTGGCCGAAACGTGGCGTAGGACTGCCTGTGCACCGCAGCTGGGGTCGCCCATATGCCACAACCATTGTTCTAAAAGCTTGGTACGGTAACTGCACTTCTTAATATGCATAGAAAAATCGCCATCTTGCATAAAATAACGGCTCGGTCCGGGTTTGCCCGTGCCTACCCCCGTCTGCGCCGTGCAAAAAACGGAGTTTTCAGCATCGTGTTGCTGTCGGCACCGCCGCAATCTTGCAACATACGGGTCCCGAAGCTATTGATTCCCGCCGTTGCGCCCCCAAAGCACGTGCCTGCGTCCCGTCAGACCGCGATGCTTGTTCTAAAACACAATATATATGCGCCTAAAGACGTTGATTAACGCTTTCGATGCGTATACACACAGCTTGGCGTGCTGAATACTCGCAAAAATGCACGCCGCTCCCTATGGGACCCGTCTGCGGCAGGCGCGAAGCGAGTCGGAGCTTCGCAGAACGGGGCTTGGCGCATTGCTTGGCGGGCCCGGGGTCCTGCCGCAGGCCTTTGGTGCTGTGGAAAACGCCCGTGCTCGCGTCTGGCTGTGTGGCAAATGTCAGACGGGGCGCCGGACGCGCGGACTTTGTGCGTTCGCGCTCATTAGGTAAAAACAGAGCCGCCCGTATCGGGCGGCTCGGCAATCAAAAACCTTGGATTCGGGGCATAAACTACTGGTTTGTTTGCCCCTCGAGCATGCCGTCGAGGGTGCGCCAGGCGAGCTCGGCGCATTTGACGCGGGCGGGCATGTGCGAGATGTCCTGGAGCTGGGCGGCTTCGTCCAGGTCTTCCAGGTCTTCCTCGGAGAGCTGCTCGCCGCGGATCATGGCGAGGAAGAGCTCTGCCAGGCGGTGAGCTTCCTCGACGGTCTCGCCGGTGATGAGGTCGGCCATGATGTCGGCGCTGGCCTGGCTGATGGCGCAGCCGTGGCCGGTAAAGGAGGCCTCCTCGATCACGCCGTTCTCGACGCGCAGCTGCAAGGTGAGCTCGTCGCCGCAGCTGGGGTTGATGCCGTCGTGCTCGTGCGTGGGAGCATCCATCTCGTACTTATAGTCGGGGTGCGAGTTGTGCTCCATAAATGTGGTGGAGGTGTACAGATTACCCATTGAACGTGCTCCAAACGTGATGCAGGCCGGCGATGAACTTGTCGATGTCGGCCTTGTCGTTGTAGAAGGCCACGCTGGCGCGGCAGCAGGCAAGGTTCTCGACGCCCAGCCAGGTGAGCAGCGGCTGCGCGCAGTGGTGGCCGGCGCGGATGCAGACGCCGTCCATGTCCATGATGCTCGCGACGTCATGCGGGTGGATGCCCTTGACGTTAAAGCTCACGACGCCGTGGTGGTTGTCCCAATAGATGGAGCCGATGATCTGGACAAAGTCGAGCTGCATGAGCTCGCCCATCAGGTAGTGGACGAGTGCCTGCTCGCGTGCCTGGATGTTCTCGTAACCCACCGTGTTGACCAGGTAGTCGAGTGCCGCACCCGTTGCGAAGATGCCGGCGGCGTCCTGTGTGCCGGCCTCGAATTTCTCGGGAACGGGCGCCCAGACGGCGTCCTGCTCGGTAACAGAGTCGATCATCTCGCCGCCGGTGAGCATGGGCGACATGGCGTTGAGCAGGTCCATCTTGCCCCACAGCACGCCGATGCCCATGGGGCCCATAGCCTTGTGCGCGCTAAAGGCAAAGAAGTCGGCGCCCAGGTCGGCCACATCGACCGGCATGTGCGGCAGCGACTGCGCGCCGTCGACGACCAGGTAGCCGCCGTACTTGTGCACGAGCTTGCCGAGGTTCTTGACTGGGTTCTCGACGCCCAACACGTTGGAGACCTGTCCCAAGGCCAGGATCTTGGTCTTGGGACCCACCTTGGCAAGAACCTCCTCGGTGGTGAGCTGGCCGGTCTTGGTGGGGTAGAGGTAGACGAGCTTGGCGCCGGTCTCGCGGCAGACCTGCTGCCACGGAATCAGGTTGGAGTGGTGCTCCATGATGGTGATGACGACCTCGTCGCCCGGTTCGAGCACCGTGGGCGCAAAGCTCTTGGCGACCAGATTGAGCGACTCGCTCGTGTTGCGGGTGAAGACGACCTCGTTGGCCTGTGAGGCGCCGATGAGGTCGGCGATCTGCTGGCGGACCTTCGCGATGGCGTCGGTTGCCTCGACGGACAGCGAGTACAGGCCACGCAGGGGGTTGGCGTTCATGCGCTGATAGAAGTCGCGCTCGGCGTCGAGCACACAGGCAGGGCGCTGCGCGGTGGCGGCGCTATCGAGGAAGGCGATCTCGGGGTGCTGCTGGAAGAGCGGGAACTGCGCCTTGTAGGGGTTGGTCTCGATGTCTACGGTGGGCCAGCCGCGCGAAGCCTCGTCGCTAGCGTCGAGCTCCATGGGCTCGGGGGCAGTGCAGGTATCGCATTTAACGTGCTCGGTGTCGATCATGCGAGCTCCTCTTCAAAGTTGTCGATCAGGTTGTTGCCCAGGCGGACGACGGCTGCGCGGGTGCGCTCGTCGGTGGCGGAAAGCGCGGCGTCCTCCAGCTTGGCGCGGATGAACAGGTCCTCGGCGGCGTTTTGGTCAAGGCCGCGGCAGGCGAGGTAGAACAGCTGCTCGTCGCGGACGTGACCGATGGTGGCGCCGTGGTTGCCGGCGACGTCGTCCTCGTCGCAGAGAATGACGGGAACGGTCTTGTTGTCGACGCCCTTGTTGGCCAAAAGCACCGTCTCGCGCTCGGTGCCGGTTGCACCCTTGCAGCCGTGCACGAGGTCGATGGTGCCACGGTAGACCTTCTTGGACGTGCCGGTCAGCACGCCGTTGGCGTCGATCTCGCACTCGGTCTTGCGACCGCGGTGGCGCAGCTCGTAGTTAAAGTCGCGCACCTGCTCGCGGGCGCCAAGGTAGTCAGTATCGATGGTGACCTTGGCGGTATCGCCCAGCAGGTCGCCGGCAAGGCCGGTGGCGCTGGCACCGGCACCCAGGACGGTGTGTTGCACGTTGACACGGGCTCCCTCGTCCAGGAACAGGCCGGTGTCGTCGAGTGCGATCCAGCTATCGTCGAGCGTCTGCGTGCAGGCCACGTTGACGGTGGCGTACTCGTGGGCGCACACGCGCAGCACGGATCCCACGACGCCCTCGCCGGCAACGGGGGAGTCCAGGGCGATCTGCAGGTCGAGCGTCGACTGGGGACGGACGACGACGTCGATGGCGGCGATGGCCGCGGCGGCATCGACACCGCTCACGTGCACGGTAACCGTGGCGTGCTTGTATGTGGGCACAGCGATGACGATGCGCTTGGTGGCGTGGTCGACCAGATAGGCGTAAGCAGCCTCGCCCATGCCGGTCTCAAAGGCCTCAGCAGGGGAGAGCTCCTCCTCGAGCTTGATGGCACCGGCCTGGTAGATGGAGGTGGCGGGCACGTCGAGCTCGGTCTCGGGCGTGATGCGGGCGCGGTCGGCGGCGTCGCCGGGGGCGGAGGCGCGGCGCCCGGGGAAGCGCTCGGCCATGGCGTCCATGGCGGCGTCGAACGCGTCTGCCATGCCGGTAAACTGCTCGTCCAAGCCCTCGACCTCAACGGCCCCGGTGGGAGCGGCGGCAAGCTCGTCAGAGAGCTCGAGCTTGGTCTGATTCATCTTCAGCCAACCCCAAGTGGCAGCTGGCATCGCATTGACCTGCTCAAGGGTGGTAGCAGCGGTGTTCGTGGTCTGGTTCATTATCCGATCGCTCCTTCCATCTCGAGCTTGATCAGGTTGTTCATCTCGACGGCGTACTCCAGCGGCAGCTCCTTGGAAACCGGGTTGGCAAAGCCGTTGACGATCATGGTACGGGCTTCTTCCTCCGAGATACCGCGGCTCATCAGGTAGAACACCTTGTCGTCGCCGATGCGGCCGATGGTGGCCTCGTGGCCGATGTCGACGTTCTTGGCGCGGATATCCATGGCGGGGATGGTGTCGGAGCGGCTCTGGTCGTCGAGCATCAGCGACTGGCAGCTTACGGTTGCCTTGGAACCCTCCGCCTTGGGCGTGGCCACGATGGAGCTGCGGAAGGTCTGGATGCCTCCGCTCTTGGAGATGCCCTTGGTCTCGACGGTTGCCGAGGTCTCGGGCGCGTTGAGCACGACTTTGCAACCGGTATCGAGGTTCTGGCCGGCGCCGGCAAAGGTGATGCCGGTAAAGCTCGAGCGGGCGCGGCGGCCGTTGAGCACGCTCATGGGGTAGAGGTAGCCCACGTGGCTGCCGAAGGAGCCGCTGATCCACTCGATGTCGCCGTCCTCGTCCACGCGCGCACGCTTGGTGTTGAGGTTGTACATGTTCTTGGACCAGTTCTCGATGGTCGAGTAGCGCAGGTGTGCGCGCTTGCCCACAAAGAGCTCGACGGCGCCGGCGTGGAGGTTTGCCACGTTGTACTTGGGCGCGGAGCAGCCCTCGATAAAGTGCAGGTCGGCGTCGTCCTCGACGATGATGAGCGTGTGCTCAAACTGGCCGGCGCCCTTGGCGTTGAGGCGGAAGTAGCTTTGCAGCGGGAAGTCGAGCTTGGTGCCCTTGGGCACGTAGACAAACGAGCCGCCCGACCACACGGCACCGTGCAGGGCCGCAAACTTGTGGTCGGTAGGCGGGATGAGCGTCATAAACTTCTCGTGGATGAGCGGCTCCCACTGCGGGTCGTGCAGGGCCTCCTCGATGCCGGAGTAGACGATGCCCATCTTGGATGCGGTGTCCTGCATGTTGTGGTAGACCAGCTCGGAGTCGTACTGCGCGCCGACGCCTGCCAGGTAGCTGCGCTCGGCCTCGGGGATGCCCAGGCGCTCAAAGGTGTTCTTGATGTCGTCGGGCACCGACTCCCAGTCGTGTTTTTGGTCGGTGTTGGGCTTGACGTAGGTGACGATGTTGTCCATGTCCAAGCCCTCGATGGAGGGGCCCCACGTCGGATCCGGGAAGCGGTTGAAAATCTCGAGGGACTTGAGGCGCAGGTCGAGCATCCACTGTGGCTCGTCCTTCTTGGCGCTGATCTCGCGCACGATGTCGGGCGTGATGCCGGCGTCGAGGCGCTCGAATCCCTCCTCGCCATAGGTGAAGTCGTAGAGGCTGCGGTCGATGTCCGCGACCTCGGTGCGGTTCTTGGTCATTGCGTCGCCCCTTTACGCCTGCTGCTCGGCAGCGGCGGCTTCGGCCTGGGCGCGCTGCTCGGCGGCCTCGCGCTCGAAGGTCTCAAAACCGTTCTTGTCGATCCAGGGAATGAGCGAGGCGTCGTCCTCGCGTACGATGTGGCCCTTGACCATAACGTGGACGCGGTCGACATCCAGGTGTTCCAGGATGCGCGTGTTGTGCGTGATGATGAGCATGGAGCCGTCGCAGCTCTTGCGGTACGCGTCCATGCCGTGGCTGACGGTGGACAGGGCGTCGACGTCCAAGCCGGAGTCGGTTTCGTCCAGGATGGCGAGTTTGGGCTGCAGCAGCAGAAGCTGGAGCATCTCGACCTTCTTCTTCTCGCCGCCCGAGAAGCCTACGCCCAACTCGCGGTTGAGGTAGGCGGTATCCATGTTGAGCTCGGCCGCGAGCTCCTTGACGCGACGGCGGAATTCCTTGCCCTTCATCTCCAGGCCAGGACGGCCGGCGATGCTGGCACGCAAAAAGCTCGACAGCGGCACGCCCGGAATCTCGACCGGGGCCTGGAAGCTCAGGAACAGGCCGGCGCGCGAACGCTTGTCGGTGGTGAGCTCGGTGATGTCCTGGCGGTCAAAGACGATACGGCCGTCGTTGACCGTGTAGACGGGGTCGCCCATGACCAGGTGGCCCAGGGTGGATTTGCCGGCGCCGTTGGGTCCCATCAGCACATGGGTCTCGCCGGCGGCGACGTTGAGGTTGACGTTGTGGAGGATGGTCTTCTCGTCCACGGAGGCGGTCAGACCTTCGATGGAAAGCAGCGGATTTGCGCTCATGCTGTCCCTCTCTGTATATGGTGTACTCATAGGTGTACTAAACCCTAGGAATCTTCTCGGAATAAAGTTACTATGGGTTCGGCGTTAGTCAAGGGAAAACCCGACTAATCCACTCGACTTTTTAGATGAGGGACATAAAATCAGGTATGTTTGCCCCGCGTGCATAGGATTTGGGACAAACAAGCCTGGTTTTGTCCCAGTAACGATGGGAGGGTAGGTATGCTCATTTCTTCTAAGGGCCGCTATGCCCTCCGACTGATGATCTATATCGCGGCGCTGGGCGACGCCGAGGGCAAGATTGCCCTGCGCGAGGTTGCCGACCGCGAGCATATCTCGCAAAAGTATCTGGAGCAGCTGGTTCGTCCGCTTATGAAGGCGGGCCTGCTTAAGAGCGTGCGCGGCAAGGGCGGCGGCTACATGATGGCCAAGGACCCGGCCGAGGTGCGTGCTGGCGACATCCTGCGCGCCGTCGAGGGCAGCACGGCTCCGGTGGCGTGCGACGGCATCGACAACAGTTGCGCCCGCAGCGATCTGTGCTCGACCGTCAAGTTCTGGCGCGGTCTGGACGACGTGATCGAAAAGTACGTCGACGGCGTGACGTTGGCCGACTTGGCCGCCGTCCCCGAGATCAACTTTGACATTAAGCTGTAGGTTGAGCGCAATTCCTTAAGATTTCGCGGAGGGTTGTTGCCGTTTACCGAGGGGTTGTTGTGCAACAACGGGCGAGCTGCAATACTTAGTTTTATCTTTGCAAACTGCACTTTAACTACACCAATGCAGGGAGGATCTTATGCAGCCCAAGCATTCTGCTATTGTCGCGGGCCTGACGTTGGCGCTTTCGTTTGGCGCCGTTTCCGCGCCGGCACCCGCCGCTGCCGAGGAGCCCACGCCGGGCGTTGCCTCGGATGCCACCGATATCGATAAGGGTCTCTACACCCAGCAGTCCTTCTCGGGCGTGCTGAGGTCGGTCCAGGGCGTTTCGTTTGTCAACGTGACTCCCGAGATGAAGTACTTTACCAAGTACGAGAGCCATGGTAACTACAACCAGGGCTTTTCGTACGGTGACGGCTATAACGCGTTGGGCTATTACCAGTTCGACCGCCGCTGGTCGCTCATTCCGTTTATGAAGCAGGTCTACAACTACAGCCCCGAAAAATACGGCATGCTCAAGGATGCGCTGATCGCGGCAGCGAGATTTCCAACGCGAGCAATGCCATGTACGAGAACGGCCAGCTTACCGAGCTGGGCCGTATTGCACAGGAGGCCTTCCAGGATGCTTATAACACCGATCCTGCTGAGTTTTCGGCTCTGCAGGATGCGTATGCGTACAACTCGTACTATGCGGTGACCGAGGCGTGGCTCAAGAGCGGCCTGGGTATTGATATTTCGGGCCGCGCCGATTGCGTCAAGGGCATGGTGTGGAGCATTACCAACATGTGCGGCACTGGTGGCTGCAGGGACTTTTTCCGCTGGGCGAATCTTTCCAACGATATGTCCGACCGCGAGTTTGTGACGGCGCTTTCCAACAGCGTGGTCAATAACGTGGCGACCAGGTATGCAAGCCAGCCCCAGTACCACGAGGGCTGGAAGAACCGCTACCGCAACGAGCTCAAGGACTGCTTGGTTTATATCGCTGAGGACGAGGCTGCCGCCGCGACGCCCGTTCAGCCCGAGCCCACACCGGCGCCCTCGCCGACACCTGATTCGAATGACGACTCGAGTGACGATGCCAACGATGACAGGATGGATGCGCCCTCGACCGATGCTGACGGTAATGGCTCTGCTGGTGGCACTACCAACGACGGTTCTACCTCGAACGGCTCCGATTCGAACAGCTCTGCTGCGGGCGATTCATCTTCAAGCTCTGCCGGCAATACGGACAGCGACGCTTCTGGTTCGACCGGCGCTGACACCTCTAACTCATCTACCGGCTCGAGCGATTCGTCCGTTGACACCGGCTCTAACAACGGCTCCGGCTCTGACGCAACCCCTGATTCCGATGCTTCCAAGGACGATTCGAATAAGGCGCCGGACGCTCCCGTTGCTTCGCCGGACAAGAAGCCTTCTTTCTCCGAGCAGCTTGGTTCTACGCTGGGTGCTTCGCTGATGGCTGGCGTCAATAACGGCTCGGCCCAGAACAAGGACAACTCTGATCAGGCTTCCACGGAAAAGACCGAAGCCGCAAAGGGCGACTCCAAGGACAAGGCTTCCGAGAAGACCGAATCCGATAAGGGTTCTAGCTCTGAGGAGAAGGACGACAAATCCGCTCAGAAGAAGGACAAGAGCAAAACCGAGGGCGAAAAGAAAAAGACCGAGGACGAAAAGAAACAGTCCGAAGACGACGACAAGAGCGGTGCTGACAACCAGAATCAGGAGCAAAATGACTCTAAAACGGTGACCACCACGACCACGACGACTACAGCTACCAAGTCCTCGGGCGGCAACATGCCCAAGACGGGCGATTTGATTGTGATGGCGAGCCTTGCCAGCGCGAGCTTGGCCACACTGGGCGCTACGTCTATCGTAAGTGGTAAGCATAAGCTCGATCAGCAGAAGAAGGCATCTGGGGAGGACGGCTCGGAGGAGTAGCCTCTCGGTTGCCAGATAACTAAAGAGTCGGAACGGGGTCCGGTGCGAATGCGTCGGGCCCCGTTTTGTTGTGCAACGATTAGTTGTGCCCCCTCACACCTCTTGTTGCTACCGTTGCCCGATATGTTTGCGCGGCGATATCGGTACATGCGATGCGGTCATTACAATTGGCATCGTGTTGCGATTTAGGGGGAACGTTTTGGTGCCTGAACAGGCAAATAATGGTTGTGCTGCCGGCTTTGGCGTGCGTTTGATCGGCTGTGCCGACGATGCGGCTTTGCCCATTGGCGTGCACGACTATGCGGAGGCTCTTGGTTGCTGCACGCTGGTCGACAAGACCATGTTTATTGCCGATGTGTTGAACTGCGACGCGTCCGTTGTGGTGTGCTGTCGACCCGAGGGTTTTGGCAAGAGCATGAACTTGTCGATGCTCAGGGCTTTTCTGGAGCGTCCAGCGGTCGGTCGCGCTGGTCAGCTTTTGTTTGGCGATGCTCAGATTTGGGATGCGGACGGCGGGCGCTATCGGGATGAGTACGCTTGCTATCCGGTGATATCGCTGGACTTTTCTGGCGCTGCGAGGCGTGGTGCCGCTATTGCCGACGTTGTGCGCGATGCTCTTTCGGGCGAGTGCGCCCGCCTGCTGGCGCTTTTGGAGGCTCCGGATTTAGCACGAGATAAGGTGCGTCACATCGAACGCGTTGCGCGTGGCGTAGCGAGCGCGGACGAGGTTGACTCGGTGCTTGGTGTGCTCATTGAGCTGCTGGAGATGGCCTGCGATGAGCAGGTTGTATTGCTCGTTGATGGGTACGACGCGGCGTGGTTGGGCCGTGCGAGCGCGAGTGGCGCTTCTGGCACCGATCCGGCAGGGCTATTCGATCGTGTGCTGTTCGAGGCCATTGCCGCTGCGCACGATTCGTTGCGGCTGACGTGTCTGATGGGGGAGTGTCCCGGTCCTGCCGAAGCGGCGCTTTCTTCGCGCAGTTGCTCGTATTGTCTGTCGACGCCGCTTTCGACGTGGTGTGACCGTTGGTTCGGCTTTTCGGATGCCGAGGTCCAGGCTCTGTTGAATCATGCTGGGCGCGAGGAATACCTTGATGATGCGCGTGAATGGCTCGAGGGATATCGGTTTGGTAGGGCCTATTGCTCGAGTCCAGCGCGTGTGATCGGTTTTCTGGACCGAGGTTGCACGGCGCCTGTGCGCGCCGATCTGTATGGGTATGCGGATTGCCTGAGTAGGGTAGTTGCCGGGTGGAATCTCGACCGCCTTTCGGTCTTGTTTGATTTGCTCGAGGCCCATGGGTGTGCTGAGGTCCCGCTTTGTTTGGGCACTGCAGAGCCAGATGTCTCGCCTGACGATGGCATGTGGACAGCGTTGTATCTGTCCGGTTTTCTCACGACGGATATGACTGAGGAGCCAGAGCATGGCGATCGGCTCTGTGCTTTGCGATTGCCCAATAACGAGCTTCGCCAGGCCTTGCGTCTAGTGATTGTTGAGTGGTTTGAGTGCGCTGCCGAAGACATTCGAGACGTCGATGCGTTTCGCGACGGGCTGTGCCGTGGGAACGAGGATACCGTGAGGCGGGCGCTAAGTCGCATCCTGGGGGATGCGGGAATCGGTGAGACCGACCCAGATACGCCGCTGCCATATCATCTGCTCTTGCAGGGGCTCTGCTTTGGCTTGCCGGGCTATGCCAATCCTGCCTCGAGGCGAAAGTGTGGCGCGGGTCGCTGGGACATCCAGGTTTTTCCTACGGGCGTCGTGTTCGACATAGCCGATACGATCGGTATGCTCGATGAACGTCCGCTGATAACGATTAACATGATGTATGACCCCGATGTTGATGCGCTGGGCCTGGAATTGCTGGCCGTGCAGTCGCTACTCGACATAGAGCGCGACGGCATCGACGAAATCCGTGTGCCGCGACCCGGCGTGGGTCGCATGCGCTGGGGGTTCGGTTTTGATGGGCAGCGTGTGTCCGTGGTGTGCCAACGTCTGTAGCGGCGGTCGAAAGCCCTTTACTGCTCCGCGTCCTTCAGGGGCGGCATGGGCTTCCAGTTGGGATCCTTAACGATCTTGCGGGCGTCCTTCATGCCGCGTCGCAGCGCCGGAATACCGGTCTTAAAGCACTTGTCAACGGCAGCCAGGCGAATGAATTCCTTACAGAAGGTCGCGGCATTGCCCAGGCGGAACAACATGGGGTGGTAGTCACCGTAGATCTGCATATAGCGAGCGAGGAAGCCTCGGTTGCGCATGATGTAGTAGCGGTTGGTGTCGCTCGTAGAGTTGAGCTGGCGTTTGCCGGCGATATCCCAGTTAGAGACGGCACGGGCGCGCTTGAGCACCACGTCGGCGACCACGGCGGCGGGGAAGTGCTGGCTGGCTACGTAGCCGTAGCAGGCATCGTCGCCGTAGATAAAGAAACGCGCGTCGGGCAGGCCAATCTTGTCGACCACGCGGCGCGAGAACATGCCGCCCTCAAAGCACAGCTGGTTCATGGCGCGGTAGCCCTCGGGACCCAGATCCCACTTGGCGATGGGGTTAGGGATGCCGAGCGAAAGGATGAGCTGGTACTGCCAAAAGAAAGCGCCGCCGTCAAAGTCCAGGCGCGAACCCTGGATGACATCGTAGCGGTCGGTCCACTTGGCAAGACGCTCGATGCCTTCGGGGATGACGAGCACGTCGTCGTCCATCACCCAGAACCACTGGGCGCCCAGGTCGTAGGCGCATTTGGTGCCGGCGGAGAAGCCGCCCGCACCGCCGCCGTTTTCGAGCTGCGGGGCGTAGATGACACGGTCGGTGCCGCCCTGCGCGTCGGGCTGCTCGGTGTCGATGTCCCACAGGTTAGCCAGGCGCTCGTTGAATGCGGTGCACATGGCCTCGGTCTCGCGCGAATTCTCGTTATCGACAATCACGATGCGCCAGGGCGTTGCCGTGAGCTCGGTCATAGAGTCGAACAAGTTGGCCAGAAGTTCCTGGCGCTTGTACGTAACGACGACGATGGCGAGCTTATCGATGGGAGCGGGAAGGGTTGAAGGCATGGGGCAATATATCCTTTCACGCGCGGCGGGCGAGCGCTGCACGGAAGCTATCGAATACGTCCTTGGGACTGTCCTATTGTAAAGGCTCGGCGCACCTTAGCGGCAAGCTTTGAATAAAACGCAGGAACCTGCCATGGGCCCGCCGCATGACGTGGGGCTGCTTTGCCCGCAAGAGGCTCCATAGATTATATAAACGCCCGCTGGCGCGCTGACCCTTTGATACCATGAAACGACAGGTATTTCCTAAGGAGCACATTTGTCTACTAACGCCTCTGGCAGCCCTGTTCTGTCGCTGCTTATTCCCATTTACAATGTTCAGCGCTATCTGCGCGAGTGTCTCGATTCCGCTCTGGCGCAGACGCTCAAGGATATTGAGATCATCTGCATTAACGACGGGTCGACCGACAACTCGCCGGCGATTATCCGCGAGTATATGGAGCGCGATGGGCGCGTCAAGATGGTCGACAAGGCCAACAGCGGCTACGGCGACTCGATGAACCACGGTCTGGAGATGGCGCGTGGCAAGTACGTGGGCATCTTGGAGTCCGATGACTTTATGGCGCCCGACGCACTCGAAAAGCTCGTCTCGGCCGCCGATAGCAATAATGCCGACTTTGCGAAGGCGAACTTTGATTTCTACTGGTCTAAGCCCGAGGAGCGCCGTTCGCTGCACGAGATGTTTAAAGCCAAGGACTGTGGCAAGCCGGTGCACCCGAGCGATACGACTCAGTTCTTTAAGCAAAAGCCGTCGATTTGGTCGGCCGTGTACCGTCGCGATTTTCTTGAGCGCAACGGCATTAAGTTTCTGCCGACTCCGGGGGCATCCTTTCAGGACACGTCATTCGCCTTTAAGGTGATCGCGTGCGCCGATAAGGCTGTTTACCTGCATGATGCCGTGTTGTCGTATCGCCAGGACAACGAGAATTCTTCGGTCAATTCTTCGGCTAAGGTCTTTTGCGTCAATACCGAGTATGCCGAGATTGAACGTTGGATTCGAGAGGATTATGCCCGCGGCCACGCAAGCGGCGATGTCGCGCGCATGCTCAAGTTCAATCAGCTCATTAAGTACGATTCGTACATGTGGAACTACGTGCGCCTGGCGCCCAAGTTCTATAAGGAGTTCCTGGTTCAGATGGCCAAGGAATTTCAGGCGGCCTTGGACTCCGGGGAGTTTTCGCTTGACGACCTCAAGCCGTGGAAGCGTGCGAATCTCGCTGCCATCCTCAAAGATCCTGAGGGCTGGGTTGACGAACATCCGAGTTTTGCGACGGATGGTGCATTGGGGCGTGCTAAGTATTACGCCTCGGTTGGAGGCCCAGGCGTGGTCGCCGCCTTCCTCATCGAATCGCTGAGGGGGTAGGTCGGCATGGGAGAGGCCTCGTGTCCTAAAGCTACCATTGTCGTACCCGTTTACAACTCTGCGCGCTCCATTCAGCGATGCCTCGATTCGCTGCTGGTCCAGTCTGAGCGCTCGATTCAGGTTGTCTGCGTCAACGACGGTTCGACCGATGATTCGTTGAACGTGTTGCGCCAGATCGTGCAGGCCGACGATCGCGTACTGGTGATTGACCAGGAAAACGCGGGCGTCTCGTGCGCTAGAAATGCCGGTATCGATGCCGCCGAGGGCGAGACCGTCTTTTTTGTGGACGCCGACGATTACATCGATGCCCAGACGATCGAGCGCGTGCTGCATGCCATGGAGTCTGCAGATGCCGAGGCCGCCGTTTTTGGCGGCGTCTGTGAACCTGCCGATGCTGCCCCCAAACGCGTTCAGCAACTCATGAGCCCCAAAGCTGGTACCTTCGGCGCCCGTGATCCCCAACTGCTGTTCCATTCGAATGCGCAGCCCTATGCCTGCCGTGCGGCTTTTTCGCGCGAGCTGCTCAATCGCGAAGGCATTCGCTTCGCCCCCGGCTTGGCTTTGGGGGAGGACGTCGTCTTCCAATTTGCGGCTTATGCGCTTGCCCGCAAGACCATCGTCATGCCGGACAAGTTCTACCACTACGTGATGGAGAGCGAATCGGCGACGCACGAGTTCAACAGTGTCGAGGCTCGCGCCAAAAAGCTTGACGCCCACATGAGGATGCTCGAGGAGGTCTTGGAGGACTGGGCGGCCTACGGTCTATTGGACCTGTGTCCCGGCGAGCTGATAACTTGGTTTTTGGACCTAATTGTGTTCGACCTGGCGCGCTTGGATGCCGATGGTTTCCATCGCGTGGCGGCTCGCGTCAACATGGATCTCACGACGTTTTTGGGAACGGCGTGGGCGGATATGCCTGCTAAGGGCGCCGTTTGCCGTGTTGCCCACAAGCTCGTTGCGGCGACCTCGGGCGTTTCGATGGCAGACGCCACACTGTTCTATCTTTCGACTCGTGGTCTCAAAGCCTGCCTGGAGCGCTTTATCTAATTCCAAGCGCTGCCGCTCGCCGTAACGCGGCTGCTAAAATAACCCTGTTACACGCTATTCAACAGGAGGTTCTCTTGCAGAACTCTGATACCCCTAAAGTTTCGCTGCTTGTCCCCATTTGCAATGTCGAACGCTACTTACGCGAGTGCCTCGATTCCGCCGTGGCGCAGACGCTTAAGGACATCGAGATTATCTGTATCAACGACGGCTCCACCGATAGCTCGCCGGATATCATTCGCGAGTACATGGAGCGCGACTCCCGTGTCAAGATGATCGACAAGGCCAACAGCGGCTACGGCGACTCGATGAACCGCGGCCTGGAGATGGCGCGCGGCGAGTACGTGGGCATCCTTGAGTCCGACGACTTTATGTTTGAGGATTCGCTCCAAAAGCTGGTCGCCAAGGCCGATGCTGAGCATGCCGATGTGGTGAAGGGCGACTTTTACCTGTATTGGTCCACGCCCAGCGAGCGCCGTGAGCTGTTTGGGATCATCGACGAGCATATGACGGGCGCCGCGTATCGCCCTGTCGATCGCCCGGGCATCTTCTACCGCAAACCTTCCATTTGGTCGGCTATCTATCGGCGCGAGTTCCTCAACGACAATCAGATTCGGTTCCTTCCCACGCCGGGTGCCTCGTATCAGGACGCAGGCTTTAACTTTAAGGTTTGGGCTTGCGCCGAGCGCGCCGCGTTTATTGCGGACCCCATTTTGTGCTATCGCCAGGATAACGAGAAGAGCTCCGTTAATTCGCCCAACAAGGTGTTTTGCGTATGCGACGAATATGCCGAGATGCAGCGCTTTTTGGATGAGCGTCCCGAGCTCAAGGCTCAGCTCCAGGGGATTTTAATGCGCATGAAGGTCGATACGTACCGTTGGAATGATGAGCGCCTGGTCGATGAGCTGCGTGAGCAGTTTTGGAAGAAGGCATCTCCCGAGCTCAAGGCCGATTGGGATGCCGGTCGCTTTGACCTGTCGCTGTTCGACCCGCGCGGCGAGACCGACTTGCGCCTGATGGTCAAGTCGCCCCGCGCCTATATCGATTCGCGTTTTGACTTTAAGAAGTCGGGCAAGCTCAATACGTTTAAGCATTACTTTAAGATTGGCGGCCTACCGCTGGTCTGGCGCGTGCTGACGTATCAGCGCACCTACGGCGACAACCCGCACCCCGATGACGTTCCGGCCGCACAGTAGGAGCGAGTGACTATGGCTACCCCCAAGATTTCCGTTGTCGTTCCCATCTATAAAGTGGAGGAGTGTCTGGCCTGGTGCTTGGACTCCCTGCTTGCGCAGGACATGCCCGATTGGGAGGGCGTGCTGGTTAACGATGGCTCGCCGGACGGTTCGCGCGATATTGCGGCTGCCTATTGCGAAAAGGACGCGCGCTTTACGCTGGTCGATAAGGAGAACGGCGGCCTGTCGAGTGCACGTAATGCAGGCATCGCCGCGTCCACGGCGCCTATCGTCGCGTTCTTGGATTCCGACGACCGATTTACGCCCGATGCGTGCCGTGTGATCGTAGATGCCTTTGAGCGCGAGGGCTGCGACGTTTTGACCTTTGGCGCGAACCCGTATCCGCTGGAGGCGGGGTATCCGTGGCTCAACTATGTGCTGAGCCCGCGCGATGTGTCGTTTGAAGGCTATAGCTCCGATCTGCTGTTTAAGGAAGCGTCTCGCCCCTTTGCATGGCGCACCGCCTGCAAGCGTGAGTTTTTGCTGGGCAACGGGATCGTGTTCGACGAAACCGTTACGTATGGTGAGGACCAGGTCTTCGATTTTGCCGTGTACGGTCGTTCGCACAAGACCGCGCTTATCTCGAACAAGCTGTATGACTATCGCGTGGCGCGCAAGGGTTCGCTCATGGACACCATGCGCTACGACGACGAGACACGTCTGCTGGAGCACGTGAAGATTTACTCCGCGGTGCTGGCTGACTGGCGGCGCGACGGTCTCGATGCCCAGCATGCCGATGACCTTGCATATTTCCTCTGCGATCTGGTGCTGTACGATGCGCTCAGGTTGCTGGGCTCGGACTGCGGCAAGGTGTTTGCTGCCGTTTCCGTGGCGCTTGCCGGTTCTGCCGTGGGCAACGATGCCGCGCTCGCGCAATGTGCCCCGTCTGTTGCCGCTATGGTGCGTGCGGCGCTTGCCAGCAAGGCCCCCAATGCCCGTGCGTGCAAAAAGCTCATGTTCGATTACGACGTCTTGAGGTTTGGGCGTCTGGGTGCCTGCAAACGCATGGCAGCGAACGCCCTGGGAAAGCGAGAAGTGTAGATGAGTATCAAGCGTTTGGCACTTTGCCGCAGTCAGGGCCGTCTGTTTGTGCTGCTTCGTTTTGCCGGTCAGGATGTCTCCGCGCTTATTGAGTGGGATGGTTCTCAAGCGTTTGCCCATGCGACGGCGAGCGGTTCTTGTGTGCCGTCGCTGGTGTTCCCGGTCGATCATGGCCGTGTGCTGGCGCTTTGCCCTTCCGTTTCCGATTACGAGCGCGAGCTCGCCGTCTTGGTGCTTCCGTTTTTGGATGGCTCGTCGATGGATGTCGTTTTTGCATCCGGTGGCCAAAGGTTGGGCTCCATTTGCCTCGATAGCCGCGTGGCCAAGCTGGAATCCAAGATTAACTACAAAGCAAAGCCTGCTCTGTGTACGCTTATCCGTGATGCGCAGCGTGGCGAATGCTGCGGTCGCTACGAGATCGATGCCATTCGCTATTTGCCGGCAGACGCCGGCGCGGTGTGGCGCTATGAGGTTACCTGGGCGGGAGACTCCCAGTGCGCACCTGAGCTCCAGGTCTTCGATACGCATATGAACGCCATCGATGCCACCGTGCATGTGTTTGAATCGCAGGTCGATGTGCCGCAGCGCAACGGTTGCCGCGTCAATAAAACGTATCTGAGCGTTGAGATGCCTCAGGATATACGAGATTTTGTCGCTATTGTGAGCGATCCCACAGAGCAGATCCAGAGCGGGTTTTGCTCCATGGATGGTCGCCTGTACAACGGCATGGTCGACGACAGTTGGAACCGCATGAAGGACGCGCGTGCAGACGACGCAGCTTATCGACGTTGGTTTGAGCAGCATCGCGCAAAGCCGGCCGATTTGGCGTGCCAGCGTGTCGCTTCGGCGGCCTTTGCCTATAGACCGCTCGTGAGCATTGTGGTGCCGTGCTACAAGACAGATCGGGTCTACCTGCGCGAGCTGCTGGACTCGGTGCTAGCTCAGAGCTATGACAACTGGGAATTGCTGCTTATGGACGCCTCGCCCGAATGGGATGCGGTGGCCAATCTTGCGGCTGCCGCCAATGACGAGCGGGTTCGTCGTATTGAGCTGCCTGGCAACGGCGGCATTGTGCTCAACACCAACGCTGGTATTCAGCAGGCGACTGGAGACTACATCGCGTTCTTGGACCATGACGACATTCTGGAACCGGACGCGTTATTCCAGTATGTTTCCGCGCTGAACAAGGCTGCCGAGGGCGAGCGTCCCCAGGTCCTGTTCTGCGACGAGGACATGTTCCAGAAAACGGGGGAGTGGGGCCAGCCGGTCTTTAAGACCAAACTCAACGTTGACCTGCTCTATAGCCATAACTGCGTGACGCATTTCCTGATGGTGGAGAAGGCGCTTATTGATCGCATTGGCACGTCCCCAGAAGACGTTGCGGGCGCCCAGGACTACGACCTGACGCTTCGCTGCCTTGCGGCGGGCGCGCGGTTTAAGCATGTTGCGCACGTGCTGTATCACTGGCGCGTTCATCCGGGGTCGACCGCCGATGGGTCTGCCGATAGCAAGCCGTATGCCATCGAGGCCGGGCGCCTTGCGCTTCGGCGCCACTTTAACGCGCTGGGTATTTGCGGAACGGTCGAGGAGACCGAGACGCCGTTTGTCTACCGCATGCGCTATGCGCTGCCGGAGCCTGCGCCGCTGGTGAGCATTGTGATCCCCACTAAGGACCACGTTGAGACGCTCGATGCCTGTGTGATGTCGATCGCCCAGAAAGCCACGTATGCCAACTACGAGATCGTCTTGGTGGAGAACAACAGCGAAGACCCGGAGACGTTTGCGTATTACGAAACCCTGCCAGAGCGCGTGGCTGCAGCATCCAAAGGCAAGGGTATCGCGCGCGTTGTGTTCTGGCCGGGCGAGTTCAATTACTCCGAGATCATTAACTTTGGCGTTGAGCACGCTAAGGGCGATTATCTGTTGCTGCTTAATAACGATACCGAGGTCATAAGTCCCAACTTTATAGAAGAGATGATGGGATATCTGCAGCGTCCCGATGCGGGCGTGGTGGGCGCCAAACTCTACTTTGCCGATCATCTGGTGCAGCATGCCGGCATTTTGGTTGGCGTGCGTGGTGCACTTGCCCACGCCAACCAGGACTTCTCGGCAAAGCGCGAGGGCTATCTTGCCCGTGCCGTGCGCCCGGGCAACTTTAGCGCCGTAACGGGTGCCTGCCAGATGGTGCGACGCGGCGTATTTGAGCGCGTCGGCGGCTACAACGAGGAATTCGCCGTTGGCTTTAACGACGCAGACTTTTGCCTGCGCGTATGGGAGGCGGGCTACCGCACCATCTATACGCCCTACGCCGAGCTGTATCACTATGAGTTCACCTCGCGCGGCAGGGAAGAGGCCAACGAGGAAAAACTGCGCCGCTGGAAGCGCGAGCAAGCGCTGTTCACGCAGCGCTGGCCGGAGTTTTTCTTGACGGGTGATCCATGGTTGGGGCCTAACTTGTCTTCCGAGAGTGAGTACTTCTCGCTTTAGACAATGGTTGTTAGAAGGCCCTCAGCTTGACTTCGCCATGAGTTGGGAAGAAGGCAGCGTTTAGGCTATTTGTTAGTTTACATTACGATAGCTCGATACTTCTACGATAAGTTTGTACAGGCTTATACAACTCGATATAATCCGATATAGTTGCGATAAACTAATAAAGCTAAGATTGACCGATAATCGATTTCCTTGAGAGGCAAACAAGTGAGCGCCACAATATTCGGCTCTTCGGTGGTTTCTGTGGGAGAGATTCCGGCATAGGCCCAGCTCAGCGGGCGAAAACAACGATCTGGAACTGAAACGGCCCCGGGAGGGGCCGTTTCCGCGTCATCCGCCTATGATTGCTAAGCCAAATTCAGACAACCGAAGAGGTGTGACGCATGAAGAGTCTACTACTTCTCGCCCTCGGTCTGGCCCGCACGGTCGTCCTGGGCGCGCGCATCGAGGCCGAGCGCATCGTCGTGAGCGTCCGGCCCTACAAGCGCGAGCAGCGCCGCTGCCCCGTATGCGGCAGGGCCTGCGACTTCTACGACATGGCGAACCGCGGGGCCCCCAGGCTGTGGAGGGCGATGGACCTGGCGCGCTCGGCCTGCTACCTGGAGTACGCGCCCTGCAGGGTGCGCTGCCCGGAGCACGGCGTGCGCACCGAGGCCGTCCCCTGGGCGCGGCACGGGGCGCGCTTCACGCGCGACTTCGAGGACTGGGTGGCGTGGCTGGCGGTCCGCTGCACCGCCTCGGCGGTCTCCGAGCTCGCCCGCGTCGAGTGGCACAGCGTGGGCGGCGTGTGCAGGCGCGTCTACGCCGAGCTGGAGGCCGCGCGCGGCGCCTCGAGGTTCGACGGCGTGCGCCGCATCGGCATCGACGAGACGTCGTACAAGAAGGGCCACAAGTACGTCACGGTGGTCGTCGACCACGACCGCGGCTGCCTCATCTGGGCGCACGAGGGCACCGGCAAGGACGTGCTCAACCTGTTCCTCGACGAGCTCACGCGCGAGCAGAGGCGCGCCATAGAGGTGGTGACCGCCGACGGCGCGAGGTGGATAAGGCAGCTGGTCAAGCGCCGCTGCCCCAACGCGAGGTGGGTCATGGACCCCTTCCACGTGGTCCAGTGGATGAACGACGCGCTCGACGCCGTGCGCTGCGAGGAGTGGAACGCCGCCAGGGCCGCCGCCAGGGCCGCCAGGCCCAGGCCCGAGGGCAAGCGCGGCAGGCCTGCCAAAGGCGAGCTGCCGCCCGAGGAGGTCAGGGCGCTCGAGGAGGAGGCGGCCTCCATCAAGGGCAGCCGCTACGCGCTCGTGAAGAACCCCGAGGACCTCACCGACGGCCAGGGGGCGAGGCTCGAGGCGCTCAAGAAGAGGGCCGGCTCGCGGCTGGTCAGGGCCTGGGAGCTCAAGGAGGACCTGCGGGCCGTCTTCCGGGCAGCCGACGGCTCCGAGGCCGCCGAGCTGCTCGACGACTGGATGCACAGGGCCGCCTACTGCAAGATCGCCAAGGTCGTCGCCGTGGAGAAGAAGGTGCGCCGCCGGCGCGACGACATCATCGCCGCAGTCGAGCTCGGCATCAGCAACGGGCGCGTAGAGGCCATCAACAACAAGATCAAGGTGACGGTGAGGATGGGCTACGGCTTCCGCAACACCGACAACCTCGTGGCCCTGCTCATGCTCAGGTGCGGCGACTGCCAGCCCCAGCTCCCGGGTCGCCCGGTGAAGGCGAGGAAGAAGGGCGTGAAGGGAGCGAAGAGCGTTGCTGCCTAGGCTAGCCCCTTGTCACATAAACTACCGAAGCCTCCAATATTCCATAACCCGTTTCGTCCCACTGCCGGCGCTGAGCCTCCGCGCATAATTGGTCGTGATGATATTGCCCTTGAGTTTACCGAGAGTTTGAATTCGGGAATTGGTGCACCTGCGAGGCTCATGCGCGTTGCCGGGCCAAGGGGTTCCGGAAAAACTGTTTTGCTCTGTGATCTTAGAGATCGTGCACGAGAGCTTGGCTGGAAGACGGCTATTGTTTCTGCTGGTCCCAACCTATTGCTGGACCTGAAGGATCAGATTGCAGAATCCTCCCTTGCGACCAATGCTTCAGTCGGCGTAAATGCCGGCTTTGTTTCCGCTAAATTCGACGTTGTGCCAAAAGAGTCGAGTCTTAGAAAGTTGCTTGGCTCGGCCGCAAAGTCTTCCAAGGGCCTGTTTATTGCAATAGATGAGGTGCAGGATGCCCCGATTGACGATATGCGCGCTATTGCTTCTGCTGTGCAGCTTCTAATAGGGGAGAAAGTCGATATTGCTCTCGCATTTGCCGGATTGCCCGCTGGTGTTATGGATCTTATTAACGGCAAGGCACTTACATTCTTGCGTCGTGCCCTCCCCGAAGATCTGGCGCCTATCAACCAGGTGGAGGTAGCGCTCTCTATGGGCGATAGCTTTATAGCGACTGGTTTGACCATAGAGGACGATCTGCTGTCGAGAGCCGCTAAGGCCACGAAGGGCTATGCCTATTTGGTGCAACTGGTCGGTTACTCCATTTGGCAGCGCGCCAACTTGCATCGTGTCAAAAGTGCCAACGTGAGCGAGCGCGATGTTATCGAAGGCATTGCGCTGGCAGAGGCTCGTTTTCACGATGTTGTTCACGAGCCCGCGATTTCTGGACTTGGACTCAACGATATCAAATATCTTTTGGCCATGTGCGAGGATAAGCAGCAGTCCAAATCATCTGAGATTGCTAAACGTATGGGTAAAAAGACCAATGAGGTCAGCTCTATTAGGGCTAAGCTGCTACAAAGAGAGGTTATTCAGGCTCCACAGAGGGGCTACGTGCAGTTTGCCGTGCCGGACCTAGATATCTATCTGCGAGAGAATGCCGCGGAGATTCTCGAGCGGTTCTAAATCAAGGCATGAATAGCCGCCGGTTAACTGCCTTTTTCGACTTGGCTCGCGTCCCCCCCCGCGCGAGGACGTGCCCAAAGCGGCAATACTGATTGATTACGGAAGGGCATCTCAGGGTGCAATCGATATACTATTTGTCCAAATGAAAGGAAACCCATGCAGCTATCTGAGCAGCTTCTGCACACGACGATTCGCATCGAAGCTTCGTTGGCCTCGGGAGGTTGTTCAGTTGGAACGGGTTTCTTTTTCAAGTTCTGCGACGACGGAAAGACCTATGTGCCGGCAATCGTGACCAACAGGCACGTGGTCGAGGGCGCGTACGAGTATCGCGTCATCTTTTCGAGATCTGATGAGAACGGAAACCTGCTCAATATAAACGAGCAACTTACCATGCGGGGCTCCGAGAGCGACTGGATCGCACACCCTGACGAAAGTGTTGACCTGTGCGTCTTACCCATCGGTCCCGCACTGAATGGTTTTATCCGGGCGGGGAAGCATCTGCTTACCATACCGCTCAGCTTGGAGCTTCTGCCGACGGATAAGCAGATTCAAGACATGGGCTGTATGGACGAGGTGACCATGGTCGGATACCCCAACGGCATTTGGGATGAGGCCAACAACCTGCCGATCGTCCGTCGGGGTATCACGGCGACGCCCTATAGGTACGACTATCAGGGGCAGAAAGAGTTCCTGGTTGACATGGCGTGCTACCCGGGATCGAGCGGTTCCCCGGTCTTTCTCTACAACGAGGGTACTTATTTGGAGAACGATGCTGTGGTCATGGGCAAGAGGCTCTATCTACTTGGCATCCTTCGGGCTGTGCCCATCAGAACTCTTCTCGGAGACATCACCGTATCCACGATTGCCCACGTGAGCGTTCAGGACATGTTGAATCTCGGCATCGTCATCAAATCCGAGCGTCTGAGGGACTTCGATCCCATCGTGAGGGAACGCTTGAGCGTTTCTGGAAATTAGTATTTATTTGGCTCGCCCGCTCTGATGCCGCCCCCGCACAGCTGGTCGGCCTCGGCGTCCATCACCGCGTTCACGACCTGCTCGGCGAGGCGCCTGAGCAGCTCCTGCATGTCGATGGCGCCGTCGTCGAAACGGGGCATGGCGAGCATGTCCGGCGTCGGGTCTGATAAGATTTCCATAGCGGTCCTCGTCCTTTCCCAGAACCTGTTGTTGTGGTGATTTCAGATTCTAGGACGAGGGCCGCTCTTCGTTAAGCGGCCGCTGGGGCGTCACCCTTACACCAACATTTTCGACGCGATCGGCCGCTTTGTGGACTTCGTGCGCGACGTGTGTGCTGAGGATGCTCTGGAAGAGAATCTCCGTTTTGTGTCTGATGCCCTGGACGGTAAGTGCACGCCGCGTGAGATTATTCGCAACTACTTCCTCAAAGATTTCTACAAGGATCACTGCTCAACCCACCAGAAGCGCCCCATCTACTGGATGCTTGATTTCGGTAAGAAAAACGGCTTCAAGTGCCTTATTTACATGCATCGCTACCAGCCAGACCTGCTGGTCCGCGTACGCACTAATTATGTCCATGAACAGCAAGAACGGTACCGCACGCAGCTCGCTCACCTAGAGGAAGCCGTGGCACAAGTTGATATCTCGCAACGCGTAAAGTTGAACAAGCAGATCAAGAAGCTCAACGATCAGCTCGCTGAGACTATAACCTTTGGGGAGAAGATTCACCATTTAGCAGAACAAATGATTGCGATCGGACTGAGGGATAAGCGTGATCGATTTCGGCATCTTTACCATTGACGGGGTGAAGAGGTTCTTGTTCGACGCCCTGCGCATCGATGGGTGCGAGTTCGGAGATATGCAGCTGCGTTTTCGCAGCGACGAGGTTGGGACGTACGCCGATGTCCGGGAGAGGCTGGGGGAGTCCCTCGCCCCCGACGACCTGCTGCTGCACCTCAGGCACGTCACGGCCAACACGGATGGCTGCGCGTCCATTCGCGAGAGCGGGATTCTCGGAATCGGGGACGTGCTCTCGCGTCCTAGTGCGCTTACGCGTCTTTTCGAGGGCTGCGGGGTTCATTTCGACAAGGCGAGCCGAACCGTGTCTGTCGACGGGAGAAGGCTCAGCCTGGACCTGGTCGATGATGCCTTCCTCGGACGGGAGTCCTCGGAGCCGATAGATGGACTTCTGTACATTCTGGCGGAAGACTCCCTCGTGAACTCCTTCATCCACAAGTCGTGCATCCGGGAGTACTCCACGCTTTCGCGGTATCCCGAGGCCATATGGGCTCTGGAAGAGGTCGTCGGGCATGGGAACGAGGCGGTTTGGAGATGGAAGGACGCCGCGCGCCCATATGTTGTCGAGTTCACCGCGACTTTGAAGGAGCTCGATCTGTGTCGACTCCAGCCGGACGATGGGATGGGTTTTTGCAGGGCGGCGGTTTGAAGGAGTCCGTATTCAATAATCTGGTTTACCAGGCGCTCGGGGTCTGCGTGCGGGGTGCCCGCGAGGTTATCGCCTCCCTGCCTGCCGGCGGCGGGGTGCCCCGTCGTCGATCGTTCGGATAACCCCTCTGGATGAGTTCTGCGGCGACCCCGAAGCTGGCTTGGATTCCATGTGCGATAGGGAGGGGCGTTGTCGGATTTGCGACGAAGACGCTGTGGAGTCCCTGTCGGCGTTCCTTATCGCTAATGGGTATCTAGGGGAGGGCTTCTCGGGATAAAACGGGTTTCGCTTGGTCTAATGCGTAGGATGACCAGTTTCGTGTTGTCCCAGCAGGGAATCGCCCGACGGATCAGATTGCGGAAACATGGGGTTCCGATGCATGGGGTAGGCGAGGGGTCGTCGCCCTGATGTGCGAATGAGCTTCACCCTGCTGTCGCATTCTGTCCGTATGGATAATGGCCGGCTTAAGGTGCCGGCCTCCTACCGGAGGAGGTTGCGACGTGCGCGCGATGATCGAGATTGAGTGGATGGACGGGCTTGTGACGAAGGTGCCGGAGTTCGCTCTGGGCGACGTATTCGGTGAAAGCGTTCAGGTAGAGCTCGATTTCAAGTTCGACGACGTGTCGGAGGGCCTCTGGGTCGAGGTGCGCCATCATAAACCGGACGAGGGCTCGGATGGCGACCCGCGCGAAAGGGCCTGTACGCTGCATGCGGACTGTCACTACGGTTTGGTCGACGCGGTCGACCTCGACCGTATCTTCTGCGTTCTCTTTGAGGGGCAGCCGAGGATCTGCCGCATCGCGGGGG
Organism: Collinsella sp.; assembly: GCA_048291725.1. Classification (GTDB taxonomy): domain Bacteria; phylum Actinomycetota; class Coriobacteriia; order Coriobacteriales; family Coriobacteriaceae; genus Collinsella. Next base: position 38,113 of record DBEZXW010000045.1, read on the forward strand.
AGCTCGTGAACCACTCAAGGGCCTGTGCTATGGCTCAAGGTTGACGCGCTACTGAACGTTGTCGGTGCGCAGCCTCGCGTGGCGCTCGTAGGGGAAGTCCAGGTAGGTCAGCGCGTCGGCCTCTGCCTCCTGTTACCGTTCATGGGAAATCGGTCAATTGGGAGCGCGGTGGAAATCCTGGACCGTGTTCCTACGCTACAAGTGGAGTGGGAAGGATAAACTGGACTTTCTTTTAAGGATCCTCAAGCGTATTGCCGCTCGTATTCCACTGGAGACATGTAGCCCAGGGTGGAATGCATGCGCACCCTATTGTAATAGAGCTCTATGTACTTGAAGATGTCCTGCTTGGCCTCGTCCCTCGTCCCATAGCTCCTCTCTTTCACCAATTCCCTTTTCAGCGTCTTGAAGAACGACTCGGCCACCGCGTTGTCCAGCGGCGTGCCGGGCCTTGATACCGACTGGACTATGCCATGCGAGTCCAGACACCGCTGGAATGAACGGGAGGTGTACTGCGCGCCCTGATCGTCATGGAAGACGAGGCTGCCGTCATCTGGCGGACCCTCCCTGCCGACCGCCTGCTCCATCGCGTCGATCGCGACCTTCTCGGTGATGCGCTCGGACATCGACCAGCCCACGACCTTGCGGGAGAAGGCGTCTATCACGGCTGCGAGATAGAGCCACCCTTCTCTTGTGGGTATGTAGGTGATGTCGCCCACCCAAAGCCTGTTGCGCTCGCCCACGGTGAAAGCGCGCTCTACCAGGTTCAACCGAGGGTCTCCCGGCTCGACCTTCTTCTGGACGCGGTGTTTTCGGGTCGCGCCCTTTCCGGCAAGTCCGAGCTTCTGCATGATGCGGAGCACGCGCTTCTCGCTCACGACGATGCCGCTTTTTCGCAGTTCGCGGTTGATGCGCCGGTAGCCGTAACGGCCCTTGTGCCGCTCGAAGGCCTCGACGACGAAACCTTCGATCGCCTCCCGCTCTATCTGGGCGTCGGACTTCTTCCGGCCGAGATACTCGTAGAAACCGGATTTCGAGACTTTCATCAGCCCGCATGCCTTCTTGATGGGGCCGATCTCGCCCCTATGCTCTTTGAGGAACTCGAACCTCACGCATGGTCTTGACTCAAGAAGGCCCGGAAATTTTTTAGTATCTCGTTCTCGCGCTCGAGCTCCTCGACCTTCTTCTTGAGCTTCACGATCTCGTAGTCCTTGTTGATCTTCGGGGAGCCGTTTCCGGGGAACGCGCCGTCTCCCATCTCCTCGTATTCGCGGGCCCACCTTCTCAGCGTCGAATCCTTTATGCCGAGTTCCTCCGATAGGCCTTTGACCGTCATTTCCCCGGACAGGACCACCTTTGCCGCCGAGACCTTGAACTGCCTGTCGTATCGCTTTCTTCTTTGGGTCATCTTGAACACCTTTCGCTCTTAACTAGGTGTCCAATTCATCATACCCACTCCATTTCTTTATGCGCGTTGATTTGAGGGTGAAGCATGATGTCGAGGCCAGGAAGGCGGCCATAGGGCTCTTCGAGCTCGGGCACGGGTATAAATCTGCCGCGATTGCCCTTTCGCTTCCCGCGGAAGCCGTGAGAAGATGGCAGGAGATATACCGCGCGTTCGGGAGCGAGGTGCTGCTGCGCATGGACGGAAAGCAGGGCAGGTACACATACGAGCAGAAGGTCGCCGCCGCCTCCGCCGTCGTCGACGGCGGCATGACGAAGGCCGAGGCGATGGCGGCGTTCGGCATAATGTCGATGTCGCCGCTCAAGAAGTGGTGCGCGCTATACCGCCGGGGCGGCGCGGAGGCCCTGCGCCCGAGGCCCAAGGGCCGGCCGAGCGGTTCCAGGGCGAGGCCGCGGACCCGCGAGGAGGAGCTCGAGGAGCGGTGCCGTAGGCTCGAGGCCGAGGTGGCCTACCTAAAAAAATTACGCGCCCTGGTCGAGAGGGACGGGCTCTGACCAGGGCGAAGGCCGAAGCGGTCGCGGCCCTGCGCGCCGAGGGGCACGCGCTCGGGCACCTGCTCGCATGCGCCGAGCTCAAGAGGTCGACCTACTACTACGCCCTCGCGCACCCGCCGAGGCCCACGCGCCCCGAGCTCCGGGAGGCGGCCGCCGAGATCTTCTCGCGCACCGCCAACGGCTGCGGGCACCGGCAGATAGCGATGTGCCTCAGGGCGGAAGAGGGGGCCGTGATAGCCGACAAGACCGTGCTCAAGATGATGCGCGAGATGGGGATTCGCTGCGGCATCAGGCGCGAGACGGCCTACCACAGGTACAACTCGTACAGGGGCGTCGTCGGCAGGACGTTCGAGAACGTGATCGCGAGGGATTTCGACGCCGGGGCCCCGTGGCAGAAGCTGGGGACGGACGTCACCGAGTTCAAGGTGGCCGGCGGCAAGGCCTACTGGGCCCCGACGCTGGACTTCTGCACCAAGGAGATCGTGGCGAGCGACATATCGACCACGCCCGACATGGCCCAGCAGGCGAGGATGCTCGACGGGCTGCTGTCCAAGATCCCCGAGGGCGCCGCCCCGACCATGCACTCGGACCGGGGCTGGCAGTACCAGCACGCCTCGTACACATCCAGGCTCGAGGCCGCCGGCATCGTCCAGAGCATGTCCAGGAAGGCGAACTGCATCGACAATGCCGCCACCGAGCAGCTCTTCGGCCACGTCAAGGACGAGTTCTACAGGGGCCGCGAGTGGAAGACGTTCGAGGATTTCAAACGCGACCTGGAGGAATACATAGTCCACTGGAACACGAGCCGGAGGCAGGTAAGATTGAAGGGCCTGACCCCGGAGGAGTACCGGAATCAGGCCCTCGCGGCCTAGTCGCTATTTAGGGCGTCCAAGATTTGGGGCGCAGTTCA
>DBEZXW010000046.1:0-7233 GCA_048291725.1 Collinsella sp.
TTGAACTGCTGAGGAATACTAAGAAATCGCTGTTGGAAAGGATGTTCGTCTAATAACTTTCGCGAGTTACTTCTTGTTTCGAGTTCCAGAACCGCCGATTTCACCATGTCGAGTCGGCGGTTTTTCGCTCCAGCGAGGAAAATAATGTCGTGCAACTTACTATTGGGCTGTCACTGATGAAGGGTGATAAGTTTGTCAAGCTCGGCTAAGCTCTTCGCAATTGCTTTCTGCTCGGCATGATCGGCAGGCACGGCAAAGAACGATTGCGAGATCAGATTCCAATCTGCGCGAGGCATCTTAGAGCCCGAAGATACATTTGCGAGCCTTTGGAAGCTATCCGTTTGAATCAGCCGATACAAAAATGAACTGTCGCACTCTGTAGCCCTAAGGACCCAAAAATCACCAACAGCTACACCATTGAACTGCGGGTATAGCCAATTCATCAAATAAGGACGAAGCTTCCCGTACAGAACATCTCCAGCGTAAAACTTAATTCCTGTTTTGCCGCCTTCTTTGTCGCGCAAATCTTTGTTCAGCGTGCCCTCGCCGGAAATGATGTCCTCGTATTCGACTTGAGGCAAATCAGAATCGCTAGACTGAATGGAAACCCTATCGGTCAGATCGGAGAGCTTACGCTGTTCCCAGACGAGAGGATGCGTGAATAGCCGCTTACAGCGCTTACGCTGATGAAGGGTGATGAGGGAATCGAGATTGAGAACAACCGATGATATGCGCTTTTGCTCGCTTTCCGACGGGTAAGAGATCTCAACTTCAGCGATGTCGTTGCCATGGACGTGTACGACCGATTTTCCTTGTGCCCGCTTTGCCAAATCGTCATGGGCTTTGCTGTACGTTATGGCAAGCGCGGTGTAGTCCGGATCGAGCTTGCCTGTCGGGGTGACGACGTTCAAATCACCACCCAAAATGATTCCTGACCTGCGCACGGATGATGCGACGGCGATATCTTCTGCCGTCTCACCGGATGCAGGAACGATCGCTTCATTGCCCCTTGAAAGAATCGACCCATCCCGTTCAACGGTAAAAGTGTCTACTTCCTCGATACGCGATTCGTATTGGGTATACAGGCGTCCATATAAGATTAGTGGGGTGCCGGCATCCCTAATGTCAGCTTTGCTGTATCCATGTCCCTTAGAAAACGTGCGTAGCTCTCCCAACTTACGCTGTTCCCAAGTTGAAACGAGGGGACGCATGGTCGCATGCGTCCCCTCAGATAGACAAACTTTCGATTTCGCCTGTTCAAAAAAAGCCGCTCATTCGTCGATGTCGAAGCCGCCTTCCAGGATGAACTTCTTCAACAGCGCCGCCGCACGGGTGTTCACCTTGAACAGGGGAAGCGTCTTGCCTTCCTTCTGCTCAAAGAAGGCCTTGGCGCGCGCCTTGTCCACCGAGACCTTCAAATCGTCGAAGCGTCCAAACTCGTTAATGTTCGATTCCGCCAGGTCAAGCGCGGCCATGGCGGCAAGAAGCTCGCCGTCTATGCCGAGCGCCTCGACGATTCGCTCGACTTGAGCGTTTTTTGCCTTGCAGGCATAGAACGTGATGTAATCCCTCAGCGTCTTGCCGTCTTCCAGGGCGACGTCTCCTCGCTCGACATCGTGAAGGAACAGCTCGGCGAAGCGCTGGTCATCCTGGCTTAAGGACGCGAACGATCGGTGGAGCTCCTCGCGCGCGGCGGCAAGGCCCTCGTCGTCCTGCTCGAGGCATTTCAGCCACTTCTTGAAGTTCGCGTTCATGTAGTCGCTGTCTATGAGCCCCGTGTCGATCTCGGTTATATGACCATCGAGCTCGTAGGGCGCTTCGGGCGCGTCGCCAGGGCCGCCCCCTCCTGCAAACAACTCCTTGTAGCGCTGCACGAGAATGAGGTAGGTCCGCTCGTCGATGACCGGTTGCACGAAGAAGGACTTGCCCCTCGGCTCACCTTCCTCAGGCTCCTCCTCAAACTCGTAGGTGTCCTGCTCCCATGTGAAGCCCTGCACCTTCGCGGCCTCGAGGAACTCGTTGAGCTCAACGAACTCCTTGGCGAACTTGCGCCTGGCTTCCTGCGATGTGGGGAGTCTGGAGAGGTCTCCTACGCCAGCTGCTTCGAAGACCATGAGTATCTCCTGAAGGCGCGCGTCCATCAACGCGATATTCTCCGGCAGTTTCTGGACAAACATGTCGAGCGGGCGGTTTCCCGAATACAGCCTCACTGCCGCTTCGATATAGCCCTTCATGGTGTGGGGATGACGGTAATAGCGGATCGTGCCGAAGGGCTTGTCGGGGCCGAACAGACGATTCGTGCGGCTGAACGCCTGGATGATGCTCTCGTAGTCGATGACCTTGTCGAGGTAGAGCGTGTTGAGCCATTTGGAGTCGAAGCCCGTGAGCATCTGGTCCACTACGATGAGCAGGTCGATGCGAGAGTCGCGGTTGGAGTCGACGTTGACGTAGGGCTTCTTGTGAGACAGGCGCGCCGAGATGTCCTTCTTCATGGCGGGCCATGTTGGGATGGTGAACTCCTGGCCGTATGCCTTGTTGTAGTCTTCTATGAGCTCGACCAGGGCGTCTTCCTTCACCGTAGAGCCGGCGTTGTTGTCAATGCTCGGGTCGAAAAGGGCGGTCACCTTCATCTGCGGGGCGCGTTCTTTGAAGGCTCGGTAATAGTCGATCGCCTCCGGGATGGAGCTCGTCGCCAGGATTGCATGGAACTTGTTGCCGTGGGAGAGCACCGGGAAACGGCGCTGGATATCCTCTACGACCTTTTCGTGGTGCGGAGTGCCAGGCCAGTATTGGGCGCGGGTGAGGAAATCCTCGATGCCTTTGATGCGGTTGCCGGCGCTGTCGACCATCGGTCCCATGGGGACCTTTGCCGAGTCCATATAGTAGTAGAAGACCTTGCTCTTTCGATCGTCGAAGATGGCTTCGGCTACTGTTGCGGCTTTCGCTTGCTCTAGGGCAACCGCTTCGCGCACGTCGTGGTCGTCGAAAGTCGTCACCATATATGGGTCGAAGCCCAGGACATTGCCGTCGCGGATGCCGTCTGCGATGCTGTAGCGGTGCAGACACTCGCCGAATACCATGGCGGTGGTGGAGCCCTTCTTCTGGTTCTCGTCGAGAATCGGCGTACCCGTGAAGCCGAAGAACAGCGCGTTGGGGAACGCGCGACGTATGTCCTGGAGCATCTCGCCGAAGGTGGAGCGGTGGCACTCGTCGATGACGAATACGATCCGCTTGGAGGCCAGGCGGTTGAGTTCCGCCTGGGTGATTCTACCCTCGCCGGCCTTCACGTTGCTCATCTTCTGGATAGAGGTCACGATGAGGCGGTTCTTGGGGTCATCGCTCGAGAGCTTCGACTTCAGCACCTGCGTGTTCTCGGTCCCCTGCACGTCGTCGGCGTCATCTGCGAACGCGCGGTACTCGGAGAGCGACTGCGTGCCCAGCTCGATGCGGTCCATGAGAAAGATCACCTTGTCGGCGTCGCGCGAGTCGGCTATGAGCTGGGCAGATTTGAAGCTCGTCATGGTCTTGCCGGAGCCGGTGGTGTGCCATATGTAACCGCCGGGGCGCCCCGGGGTGCTGCTCTTGGGTCTCTCGTCCCATTTGCACCTGCGCACCTTGTCGGATATGGCGGCGGCTGCGTAGTACTGGTAGCTGCGCATGACTTTCAGGCAGCCGTCTGAGCTGTCGGCCACGGTGTAGAAGCCAATGAGCTGGTGCGCCATTGGAATGGAAAGCAGTGTGGAGGTGAAGCGTTTCCATTCGTCGGTTCCGGGTTTGTCGCCCGCGCAGACGGGCTCGTTGTTGAAGTCCTCCCAGTGGAAGAAGAAGTTCGGGTTGAACGCGCCCGTGCCAGGGTTGGCGAAATAGCGCGCCTCGTCGGGGGTCATCCCCACGAAGATCTGCGTCAGGCGGAAGAGCCCCGTGAACACGCCCTCGTGGGCATACTTCTCGATCTGACCAGTGGCCTGGCTGACGGGGATGCCGCTGCGCTTGAGCTCGATATGGATGACCGGCATGCCGTTGATGAGCAGACACAGGTCTCCACGACGGTCGTTCAGTATCTTGTTCTTCGCAGGATAGACCGGCTGCTGAGCTATCTGATAGCGGCTCTGGCCGGCTGCGATCTCCTGACGATCATAAATCTTCAGGCTCACCTCCTTGCCCAGGTGAAGCGCGTCGTCGGGGTTGTCGCGCGTGACGGCGACGGTCTTTCCGTTGATAAACCCGTTGAGTGCGAGTGGGGTCTTGAGCGTTTCGATTTGTTCGATGACCTGCGCCATCTCGCCCTGGGTGAGCGGGCAGCCGTTCAGGCGGTCTATGTCGGCGTTGTTCTGGAACAGAATCTTCGCCCAGTTGTCGATGAGGTCCTGCTCGGTGGGATAGCGAAGCACACCTCCCGCGTCGTCCCAGCCGTGCTGCTTCAGCACGGTTATGACCGCTTCTTCGAACGAAGCCTCTTTTTCGAAAACCATAGCAAAACCTATCTGCACAATTGCAAAAAGCGTATTTTACTTATTTCAAACATTATAGGTCCCGCAGCCATTTCCCCGGGATTGCCCGGGCCCCCTTAATTGAGTGACAGGGCTTTTTGGAGCCGCTTCTGCCGCTCCGGACACCAATCAATGTCAACGGAGTAGCCCACCTCAATGGAATGTATAAAGAAAGCGCACGTTTATGGCTAAACTCATGCGACAAATTGAGCCCCGATGGCTTGGATCTGAGGTCATTCCCGGGGACGCCGTAGGCAGTCGATCTGTATGCGTTGGTTCTATCAAATTGACATTGATAGCAGCAGCCGCCCCACACTCCTCGTCCATCACTTATAGTCGCCCCCTGCCTCCCCTCCGCCTTCAGCTTTAGCAGCAGGTCGCCCAGCTCGGGGCACTTGCTGGAAAGGCGCGTCTGAACTCGCTCGCCCATCCCCCATCGTTGGCGGATCTCCTGGGCGCGCGGGCTCACGCGGTAGTCCCCATCCATCACCTGCTTGAGCAGCTTGGCGGTCACGCGCGCATCGGCTAAGGCGCTGTGGGCGTGACCCGTCGAATCGTCGAACTCGATGCCAAACTGTTGATGTTCACTAAGAAGTGGTCCGAGTGATCACCGGGAAATAAGCACCGTGAGCACGAAAAATTGAGCAGTTTAAGCAAGAGGGCCGCGCCCCGGGGACCGGGGGCGCGGCCCTCGCCGTATGGTTTCCCCGGGCGGTTACTTTGGCGAGCCCGCCCGGGAAGGATGGAGGAGATGACCGTGCCCCTGGACACAGTGAATGATATACGGTCGATGGATGCCGCCGGGCGCTCGAGGTCTGAGATCGCCCGAATGCTCCACGTGAGCCGGAACACCGTGGCGAAGTACGCCGACATGGAGGACATGTCGCCCGCCGCGCCGATGCCCCAGAGGAGGGGCGGGCCCGCGCTCGAGGGCAACGAGGAATGGGTCGCGGGCGTTCTCGAGGCCGACCTCGGGGCCCCGAGGAAGCAGCGCCACACCGCCAGGCGGATCTACGACAGGCTCGTCGCCGAGCGCGGCTACGGCGGCTCTTACTCCACCGTGCAGAGGTTCGTCCGCGAGCTCAGGCTCGCCCGGGCGGCGGCGGGCGGAGAGGGGTACCTCGAGCTCGAGTGGGCGCCCGGCGCCTGCCAGGTCGATTTCGGGAACTTCCGCGCCGCGGTCGGCGGGAGGACCCTCGACCTCAAGCTGCTGGTCGCGACGCTTCCGCACTCGAACGACCGGCAGTGCGTCGCCCTCATGTCGCAGAGGTCTGAGTGCCTGTGCGCCGGGCTGCTCGAGATCTTCCGCCGCTGGGGCCGCGCCCCGGCGGCGATGGTGCTCGACAACGCCACCGAGGCGGGCAGGATGGTGCGCGGCGAGGTCACGGAATCGAGGCTGTTCTCGCAGTTCAGAGCCCACTACCGCTTCGAGAGCCGGTACTGCAATCCCTATTCGGGAAACGAGAAGGGCTCCGTCGAGAACGCCGTGGGGTTCCTCCGGCGCAACCTCCTCGTCCCCGTGCCGGCGTTCGGCACGCTCCCCGAGCTCAACGCGTTCCTCGCCGAGGGATGCGCGAGGGTCAACGCGGCGGCGCGCTGCCGCGACGGCAGGCCGCACGGGGAGGCCTACCGGGAGGACCTCGCCGCCATGCGCGCCCTTCCCGGCGTGGAGTTCGACGCGGTGAGGTGGGTCACCGCCCGCGCCGACAAGCGCGGCTACGTCGAGGCCGACGGGCGCGAGTACGTCGCCGGGCCCGCCTGGCACGGGCGGAGCCTGCTCGTCGGCATGCGCGTGTCGACGGTGGAGATCCTCGCCGACCGCGGCCGCCGGGTCGCCGTCCTCCCCAGGGCCTTCGGGGAGGGCCCCGCGGTCCGGAACCCCCTCTCGCTCGTGCCCGCCATTATCGCCAGGCCGAGGGCCTTCGGGGAGTCGACGATCAGGCGCGACATGCCGCCGGGGCTCGTCGAGGGGATTGACCGGATGGACTCCGCCGGCAGGAGGCGCACGCTCAGGTCGATCGGCCGGGCGAGCGAGTCCTCGGGTTTCGAGGCGGCGTGCGAGGCGGCGCTCAGGGTCGTCGAGGGCGGCCGCGTCCCCGACGACGCCACGGTCGACGTGCTGGCGAGGCGCATCGCGGGAGGCGGCGACGGGGCCGGCGGGGCCGACCTGTCGGTCTACGACGGGTTCCTGAAGGGGGCGGTCGCCGATGGCAGCTAGCGAGGAGCTGGCCCGCAGGGTCGTGGAGGCCGGGCGGTCGTGCTCGCTCACCACCGCCGTCCTGGAGGAGTGGTCGAGGCTCGGCACCCCGAAGCAGGTGGAGTACCTGGCGGGCTACCTCGAGGCGGAGAGGTCCAGCCGCGAGGCCTCGAAGCGCGCGACGCTGCTCAGGCGCTGCGCGCTGCCGGCGCCCAAGACCTTCGACGGCTACGACTGGTCGGCCGTGTCGTGGCCGGAGGGCATGGGGCGCGAGTCGCTGCTCGCGCTCGACTTCGTCGAGCGCAGGGAGGACCTCGTGCTCATGGGCGACGTCGGCACCGGCAAGACGCACATGGCGTCGGCCCTCTGCGCGCTGGCGTGCGAGAGGAGGCTCGAGGCGCGCTTCTTCACGGCGTCCTCGCTCGTGATGCGCCTGAGGCGCGCCCGCGACGACGGGAGGCTCGACCGGGAGGCCGCGCTCATCGGCAAGGCACGCCTGCTCGTCATCGACGAGCTCGGGTTTCTCCCGCTCGACGCGGAAGGGGC
>DBEZXW010000047.1:0-6598 GCA_048291725.1 Collinsella sp.
AACTTTATTTGGGGAATCTTAGCAGTATTTTCCCCGCTTATCAATGCTTTATTGACTCTTTTACCAATTCCGTCAATTATTACCAACTTACAAAATTATGGATATTGACTGAAGAGTTCTTCACAGGTATGGTACTGCACAGCATCTATTTGATGCCCTGCGCAGCCGGTGCGAGTGGGTCAGCGAGGCCTCTTGTGCTCCACCCGCGGCGGGCTTCGCGGCAAGGAAGGCACCGATCCTTAAAGGAGGGATCACCATGTTATTCGACGTGTACGGCCCGAACGCCGGCTTCCAATGGCTCGGCCTGGCGATGGTGCTCATCGCGCTCATCCTGCTGAACGAGTTCGCCCGCCGCACCAAGGCCGGCGGCATCTTCATGTTCTTCGGCGTCTGCGGCGCCATGACCGTCTACTGCCTGGCCGTGGAGATCGGTGCGGCGTCCGGTGCCGAGTGGGCCGTGAACAACCCCACCCACACCGATATGAACAGCTGGTTCCACTACGCCAAGGTGTACGCGGCGCTGGCCGGTTGCTGGGGCTTCATTGCCATTAAGTACCAGTGGGGCAAGATCGGCAAGGCGCATTGGTTCCGTGCATGGCCGTTTGTGATCGTCGCCATCAACATCATGATCGCCGTCGTGTCCGACTTCGAGAGCGCCTATCACTTCTTTGTCCTGGGCCAGTCCACCTGGGTCACCTCCGAGGGTGCCACGCAGCTTGCCGGCTGGAACAACGTGTTCAACGGCATTGCGGGCATCATCAACATCTTCTGCATGACCGGCTGGTGGAGCGTCTACGCCTCCGAGGATCAGACCGATATGCTGTGGCCCGACATGACCTGGGTCTACATCATCGCCTACGATATCTGGAACTTCTGCTACACCTACAACTGCCTGCCCACCCACTCCTGGTTCTGCGGCTTTGCGCTGCTGCTGGCGCCCACCGTCGCCGCCTTTATCTGGAACAAGGGCGGCTGGATCCAGAACCGCGCCTTTACGTTGGCTATTTGGTGCATGTTTGCCCAGGTGTTCCCGTACTTCCAGGAGGAGTCCATCTTTGTGACCCACTCCACGCTCGACCCCGGCGCCGCTACCGCGGTCTCGATCGCCGCACTGGTCGCCAACGTCGCCGCGATCATCTATATCGCCTACCGTGCCAAGAAGCTCGGCCGCAATCCCTACAAGCAGGATGTCTTTGAGGGCACCAGCGATTGGGAGAAGGCTACTGCTCGCCGCGCCAAGGTTGATTACGCACACGCCGAGTAACATGTTGGTCGCTGTTGGCAGTTGGGTATAGGCCCGTCCGCCAGACTTTCAATCTAATGTCTCGCAGAGCCCCCGGAAAGCGTTTCGCTCGCTTTTCGGGGGCTTTTGTCGTTGCGTCTCTATTCATCTATTCAAAAACATGCTCATATATAAAATCGGGTTTCAAATCATGCGGCGGCTCTATGGGGTCCCGTTTTTGGGTACAGTGTTGTCCCGATATTGAGCTTGGGGGATATATGAAAGATGAGACGATAGGCCAAGAGGATGCGGCCCAAGATGCAGAAGCGTGTGCCGAGGCCCTGGAGAGCCTAGACCGGATTTCGCTTGACGATGTTGCGTTTGACGATTCGAGCGTTGATGTGCAGGATGAGCCGGAAATCGAGGCACAGCCCGATGATCAGGATGCAAAAGACGATGGCGCCGCGCCCACCGAAGACGGGGCGGGGCACGAGGATTCCGAATGCGAGGCCGACGACCAGCCCGAATCCGACACGAGCGAGGAAACCATCTTGCTCGACAACTTGCCGGCCGAAGATTCGCTGACCCGCGAGCTCCCTGGCTTAGGCTCTGCGCCTGCCGTGGACGAGACCATCGCCATGGGCGATATTCCCCTGCCGTCCGTTCCTTCGGCACGTGAAGCCGAGGTTCGCCATCGCAAGATGTCGCCCAAGCGCCGCAATCTAATGGTTGCCGGCGTCGTAGCCATCGCGCTTGTCGCCGGTGGCGCAGGCTATGCCGCTTGGAATGGATACCGACAAGAGCAGGCCACCGTTGCCGCCGCCAATGCGCACACGATGATGTCGGTGCGAATCGGCATGCACGCCGCGGGGCTCGACTGCTCAACTGGCTCCAAGATTCCCGTGCAGGTGAGCGGGCAGGATTCCGACGGCTCTTCTGTGAGCGAGACGCTCTATGTTGACGAGCACGGTCGCGGCATCAAGCTGCTGCCCGGCGATTACACGCTCTCCATCGCCGCCTCCCCCATCGCGGCCGACGGCACCATCTACACCGTCCCGACCACCAAGGCGCAGGTCACCATCAAGAGCGATGGGCAGGATTTGAGTGCCCAGGCCACCTTTAAGCTCAAGGTATCTTCAGCCGATGCGGTGACTGACGACCAGATCGATGCCGCCGCCAAGTATGCCGAGGAAGGCGGCGCGAGCTCTGCCGCCGCGGCAAAGATACTCCAGCAGGCGGCAATTACGCGCCGCGATGCCGCCGCCAACGCCGCAAGCGCAAGCGAGGCACAGTCCGCCCGCGATGCCGATGCTCGGCATAAGGCGACGGACCTGTATCAGCTCGATATCCCCGTCGAGTGGTACGGTAAGGTAGCTACCTGGCAAAATGGCAGCACGCTGTGCATCTATCTGAGCAATGACACCAATGCGCCAATCGTGACACTTGTCGCCGTGCGCGACGGCGAGACCTTTACGCCCGACGACGGCGATACGGTTTTGGGCACGGTCAGCCTAGGCAACGGCTACACCGTCTATGCTAGCGGTCCTGTCTATCCGTATGTGGTCCCGCAAACCGTTAATGGACACACGCAGAACCCCGTGTCGACCTACCCCATGGATACGGCGATTGAGCTTGTCGAGCTCACGACCGGCAACCGCTACACATACAGCCAGATCAAAAACGACCTGGTCGGTAAAGACGGCAAGGCCGACGCCGCGACCAAACTCGAGACCGACTACCTCGCCCAGATTCTCCTGCCGAGCATCAAAGCCCAGGACTAGCTGGCCCGAAGACAGCCGCCCAACACCCCATCCCTAACGCAGTTGCGGTGAAATAGGGACTGTTTTTGCTGGTCAAACCGCAAAACAATCCCTATTTCACCGCAACTTATTGGTGGCCTTTTGGGTGGCACTCAGCGCCACGGATCGGCTTCGAACATTGGCTCGCGCTCGGGGCGGCGATCGCTGTAGGGATCGTAGCCGTCATCGTCCTCGTTCTCGGCACGGATGTAGGGGTCGCGCGGCTTGGGTGCCGGTTTAGGCGGAGTCTTCGGTGCGGCGGGCGCCGCCTCAGCCACCGGTGCGTTCGTCTTGTTCTCGTCTTTCATCTGCATAGCTCCTTGCCATGTGCTCACGTTCAACACCATCGATTGTCGCACGAAAAAGGGCGGCGGACCCAATCGGATCCGCCGCCCTTGGCGTTCGGCTCAAAAGGCAGATTTTAAGGCATGGCCCAAAATCTACTCGGCGTCGGGGACCTCGTAGGTGGCCGCCGGCGTATTGTCGCACACGACGGTAAAGCCGCCGTCCTTGTCGACATCGACCGTCACCTGATCGCCCTCGCGCACCGTGCCGTCGATGATAGCGGCGGCGATGGCATCCACGACCTCGCGCTGGACCAGACGCTTGAGCGGACGGGCGCCAAAGACCGGGTCCAGGCCGCCCACGGCGAGCATCTGCTTGGCCGCCGGGGTGATGGCAAGCGTCATGCGCTCCTTGGCCAGACGCGCGCGGACGTCGGCGAGCTGGATGTCGACGATCTTCTCGATCTGCGCCATGCCGAGCGGATGGAACACCACGATATCGTCGATACGGTTGAGGAACTCGGGGCGGAAGGTCTGAGCCATGGCCGCGTTGACCTGATGGCGCATCTCCTCCTCGTCCTTGCCGGAAAGCTCGGCGATGGCCTTGGAACCCACGTTAGACGTCATGATGATGATCGTGTTCTTGAAGGACACCTGGCGACCCTGACCGTCAGTCAGACGGCCGTCGTCAAGCACCTGCAGCAGCACGTTGAAAACATCCGGATGGGCCTTCTCCATCTCGTCGAGCAAGATCACGGAGTACGGACGACGGCGCACGGCCTCGGTGAGCTGGCCGCCCTCGTCGTAGCCCACGTATCCCGGAGGCGCACCGATCAGACGCTGGACGCTGAACTTCTCCATGTACTCAGACATGTCGATACGCACGAGCGCACGCTCGTCATCGAACAGGCACTCGGCCAGCGCCTTGGCGAGCTCGGTCTTGCCCACGCCGGTGGGGCCCAGGAAGAAGAAGCTGCCGATGGGCTTGTCCGGATCGGAGAGACCCGCACGGCTGCGACGCACGGCCGCGGCGACAGCGGAGACCGCCTCGTCCTGGCCGATGACGCGCTTATGCAGCTCGCCCTCCAGGCCCTTCAGCTTGTCGAGCTCGCCCTGCATCATCTTGGAGACGGGCACACCGGTCCAAGCGCTCACGACCTCGGCGATCTCATCGGAGGTCACCTGCTCGTTCAGGCCCTCGCCGTCCTGCTGCTTTTGCGCCTCGAGCGCGGCCTCGGAATCCTGAATCTGCTGCTGCAAGCCCGGGATCACGGAGTAGCGCAGCTCGGACGCACGGCCCAGGTCGCCATTGCGCGTCGCGCGCTCCTCTTCGCTCTTGGCCTCATCGAGCTGGCCCTTCAGCTCCTGCACGTGGTCGATGGCGTTCTTCTGGTTGAGCCAGCCGGCCTTTTGCACGTTGAGCTTTTCCTGGACCTCGGCAATCTCTTGGCGCAGGGCCTCCAGACGCTCCTTGGAGGCGTCGTCGGTCTCCTTCATGAGTGCCTGCTCCTCGATCTGCAGCTGGGTGAGCTGACGCGTGGTGGCATCGATCTCGACCGGCATGCTGTCGAGCTCCATGCGCAGGCGGCTTGCCGCCTCATCGACCAGGTCGATGGCCTTGTCGGGCAGGAAACGGTCGGCGATGTAGCGATCGGAGAGGTCGGCAGCTGCCACGAGCGCGCTATCGGTGATATGCACGCCGTGGAAGATCTCGTACTTCTCCTTCAAGCCACGCAGGATCGAAATGGTGTCCTCGACGGTGGGCTCGCTGACCATCACGGTCTGGAAACGACGGGCGAGCGCCGCGTCCTTCTCGATGTACTTGCGGTATTCGTCGAGCGTGGTCGCGCCGATCGCATGCAGGTCGCCACGGGCGAGCGCAGGCTTGAGGATGTTGCCGGCGTCCATGGAGCCCTCGGTGGCACCCGCGCCCACGATGGTGTGGAGCTCATCGATGAACAGGATGACCTTGCCTTCCGATTTTTGCACTTCCTTGAGCACGGCCTTCAAGCGGTCCTCGAACTCACCACGGTACTTGGCGCCGGCGACCAGCGCGCTCATGTCGAGCTCGATGAGGTCGCGGTCGCGCAGGGTGCTCGGCACGTCGCCGGCCACGATACGCTGGGCGATGCCCTCGACGATGGCAGTTTTACCCACGCCCGGCTCGCCGATGAGCACGGGGTTGTTCTTGGTGCGACGGGACAGGACCTGGATGGTACGACGAATCTCGTCGGTACGGCCGATGACAGGGTCGAGCTTGCCGGCGCGGGCAAGATCGCAGATGTTGCGTCCGTACTGCTCCAGCGCCTCAAACTGGGTCTTGTCCTCGGCAGACGTCACGCGGTCATCGCCACGCAGCTCCTCGTAGACCTGCTCGATGCGCTCCTTGGTGACGCCTGCGTCGCGCAGAACGCGGCCCGCCTCGCCCTTGTCCTCGGCAAGTGCCATCAGCAGATGCTCGGTCACCACAAAGCTGTCGCCCATCTTGGTGGCCTTTTTCTCGGCCTTCTCGATGACGCGGACAAGCTCATTGGAAAGACCCATCTGCTGACCCTCGCCCGAAACCTTGGGCGCGTGGTCGATGGCATCCTGTGTGGAACGTGCGAGCTGAGCTGGGTCGGCACCGATGCGCTCGATAATCACGGAGATATTGCGCTCGCCGGCACCGAGCAGGGCAGACAGCAGGTGGATCGGCTCCACCGCGCCGGCCTGCGCATCGGCAGCCGTGCTCATGGCGGTCTGCAGCGCCTCGCGCGACGTCATTGCTAGCTTATCGATTCTCATGGAATCACCTCTCTTGGGGTGGCCGCCCTACGGGGCGGCTTCACGTTGTTCGAGAAGTATTGTTGCCAGCTTTGCGCGATCTTATACACAAATCTAAGTCTCTATATATAAGATTTTCTGAGTGATTGAAAGATAGGGAGCAGGCACGCTCACCCACTGCGGCCTCGTCCCCTTACTATCTCAATCTGTAACATCTAGCGACCGTTTCCGGCTCCAGATGTTACAGATCGAGACAGACCGAAAACCACCACAAAGAGGGCAGGCACCTTTGTGGTGGTCGAGGTCTCTACTCCTTCGCCGAACCCGTACTTCCCGATTCGACGGTCCAGGGCATCTCATCCTCGAACAGCCATGTACGGGCAGACCCACTATCGCGTGCAGTCTGCGGGTCAGGCAAGCAGGTCTGTTTATAGGCATCTTGGATACACTGACCCATAAAATCGTTGAGCTCGGTCTGGTCGCCCTCCATGACATAGGCGACATCGCCGTCCATGATGTAGATGCCCGGA
>DBEZXW010000048.1:0-9936 GCA_048291725.1 Collinsella sp.
GATGTGGTGTAAGAGGCGGGGCATGCCCCGCCGCTTACACCACATCTCTGTGCGCTACCTGAATCATGCCGCATAGGGCACGTCCGCAGTCCGGAACCCGGTCCAAATTAAGTTATTGCGCTGTGTTAGGCCAAAACGTCCGACAGGATCTCGATTAGGCTGTCCACGTCGGCCTCTTCGCACACGAGCGGCGGAAGGAAGCGCAGCGTATGTGCGCCTGTAGCGTTGATCACGGCACCAGCCCCCAATGCACGGGCCACGACGTCGTGTGCATCACCCGCGGCATCATCCAAATCGCAGCCGAGCATCAGACCGCGACCACGCACCTCTACCACATGCGGAAGCTTAGCCAGCGCCTGCTCCATATAGGCGCCAACTTTGGCAGCATGCTCGGCATAATCGCCGTGC
Organism: Collinsella sp.; assembly: GCA_048291725.1. Classification (GTDB taxonomy): domain Bacteria; phylum Actinomycetota; class Coriobacteriia; order Coriobacteriales; family Coriobacteriaceae; genus Collinsella. The sequence goes on from DBEZXW010000048.1 coordinate 409, forward strand.
ACAAGCGCGGAGAGCGTCGCGGCACACGCCGCGATGGCCAAGCAGCTGCCACCGAAGGTCGAACCATGATCGCCGGGCTTAAAGACGTCGGCGATTTCCTTCTTTGCCACCACGGCACCCATAGGCACACCGTCGGCAATGCCCTTGGCAAGGCTCATGATGTCGGGCTCCACACCATAGGTCTGGAACGCAAACGGCTTACCCGTACGAAAGATTCCGCACTGGACCTCGTCGGCAATAAGCACGGCACCCACCTCGTGCGCCAAGTCGCGCGCCGTAGCCATAAACTCCTCGGTCATGGGGTGCACACCGCTCTCGCCCTGAATCGGCTCGAGCATCACGGCGCAAATTTCACTGCCCAACTGCTTAAAAATTGCACGCAGTTCATCTACATCGTTGGGTGCGCAGGCCACAAAGCCACCCGGCAGCGGGCGGAAACTGTCCTGCAGCCAATCCTGCATGGTCGCGGCAATGGTCTCGAGCGTACGACCGTGAAAGCCGCCACGCATGCACACGATGGTGTTGCCAGCGTTGCCGGCACGCTTGGCGTACAGACGCGCGAGCTTCATAGAGCCCTCGTTGGCCTCGGCACCGGAATTGGCAAAGAACGTCTCCCACACCTGCTCGCCCGCAGCCGGAGCGCCAAGTGCCGCCGCCGTGGTCTCGTCGCCAGCGGCAATCGCGTCGGCAAGCACGCGTGCACCGTCCGCATCATCGTTAGCGAGCTTGGACAGCAGCGCCGCGACCTGGCCGCGCTGCTCGATGTAGAAATAGTTGGAGACATGCAGGAGCCTCTTGGTCTGATCCTCGAGCGCCGACAGCACTGCCGGATTGCCGTGGCCCAGGCTGCACACGCCAATACCGGCAAGAAAATCGAGGTATTCGCGACCATCGTCGCCGGTGAGCTTCATGCCGTGGCCTTCGACGAACTCGACCGGCGAGCGACCAAAGGTGTGCATGACGTAGTGGGATTCGAGCGATTGTTGTGCTGCAAGTGACATGAGATACCTTTCGTTAAGCGCCAGGTAGCGCGGACTGTGGGCGTAATGGCGTAGCAATTTCGAGCCGGCTAGACCGTCTGGAGCTTCTCGACCTCGTCGAGGTTCTCGGTCAGGCGCGCCGCAAAGGTCGAAAGCGGGTGCGGGTGCGTATCGAACTCGTAGGCCGTCTCGGTGGAATGGATCACGGTACCGACGCCGGCATCGGTCAGCAGCTCAAGCAGCAGCGAATGCGGCGTGGTACCGTTAATGATGTGGGCGCGGAATACGCCCCCGGCAAGCGCATCGACGGCCGCGCGCAGCTTGGGAATCATGCCCTTATCGACTTCTCCGCCGTAGAGCATCTCGTTGACCTCGTCGAGCGTCAGGTTGGAGATGAGCGAGTCCTTATCACTAAAGTCCTTGTACAGACCGTCGACGTCGGTCAAAAAAATCGCCTTGTGCGCATGAAGCGCCGCCGCAACGGCGCCGGCGGCGGTGTCGGCGTTGATGTTGAAGAAACCGCCGTCCTCCCCCGCCGCGACGGTAGCGATGACGGGGATGTACTCGCTATCGAGTAAGCGCTCGATATAGTCGGTGTTGACGTGCGTCACTTTGCCCACGCGACCGAGCTCGGGGTCGAGCGGCTCGGCGATAAGGGTGCCGGCGTCGCTGCCGGACACGCCCACGGCCAGGTTGCCGTGGTGGTTGAGCGCCGCGACCAGCTCCTGATTGACCTTGCCGCCCAGTACCTCACGCACGATGTCCATGGTGGCAGGCGTAGTCACGCGCTGGCCGTTCTTAAACTCGACGGGAATATCGTAATGGCTCAGCGCCTCGTTGATAGCCTTGCCGCCGCCGTGCACGATGACGGGGCGCATACCGATGATCTTGAGCAAAACGATGTCGCTCATCACGTCGCGGCGCAGCTGCTCATCAACCATGGCGGCTCCGCCATATTTGATAACAACCGTCTTGCCGGTCAGGTTCTTAATCCACGGCAGTGCTTCGAACAGCAGCTGCGCGGTTGCTTCGTTGGATTCGCTCGAACGACAATCGCGTGCGAATTTCATAATCTGCCTCGTCTTTCGTATCGTTATCGCGCCGTGCTCCGCTGTCCGCAATCGCGGCAAGATGCGCAGCGTGCCCGGAATCTAGGAACGGTAGTCGCCGTTGATGGAGATGTACTCATGCGTGAGGTCGCAGGTCCACACGGTCGTTGCCGCGTCGCCTGCGCCCAGGTCGGCCGAGATCACGATCTCGGGCGCCTCGAAACGTCGTAGAGCCTCGTCCTCGTCAAAGGGAACAGTCAGACCGTCGCGACAGACAGGCATGCCCATCATGTCGATGGAAACGTCTTCCTGATTAAACTTCACGCCGCACTTGCCAAGCGCCATAGCAACACGGCCCCAGTTGCAGTCGTGGCCGGCGATGCAGGTCTTAACGAGCGGCGAGTTGGCAACGGCACGGGCGGCGATATCGGCCTCCTCGTCGTTCACGGCGCCGGTAACGTTGACCGTAACAAGCTTGGATGCGCCCTCACCATCGGCGGCGATATTGCGCGCCAGGCTCTCGCACACCTCGTGCACGGCAAAGGCCAACTCGTCAAAGGCATCGGAGCCCTCGACGATAGGCTCGGCATCTGCGGCAGCGGCGCCGGAGGCAAGCATGATGCAGGTGTCGTTGGTCGAGGTGTCGGAATCGACCGTTACCTTGTTAAAGGTCTGCTTGACGGTCGAGAGCAGCAGGGTATGAAGTGCCGCAGGCTCGACGGGGGCATCGGTGGTGATAACTGCGATCATGGTGGCCATGTTGGGCATAATCATGCCCGAGCCCTTGCACATTCCGCCTACCGTATAGACATTGCCCGCATGACCCGCAGCCTCGCTGACGTAGGACACGGCGTACTCCTTGGAGTGCGTGTCGGTCGTCATGATGGCGCGAGCGGCATCGGCTCCACCGTGGGCGGAGAGCGCCTCGTAGGCAGCAGGAATGGCGGTCTCAAACGTGTCGATCGGCAGAATCTGGCCAATCACGCCCGTGGAGGCAACCAGAATCTGCTGGGGCTCGCAGCCGATGACCTGCGATGCGATGCTGCACGTCTCGCGCGCGCATGCAAGGCCGGTCTCACCCGTGGCGGCGTTCGCGTTGCCGGAGTTGATTGAAACACCGGCGATGATACCGTAGCCCTTGTCCGCACCGCCCAGGTTGGCACGGCTCACCTGCACGGGCGCCGCGCAAAAGCGGTTGGTCGTAAACACGCCGGCGCCGGGACAGGGTTTATCGGGCACGACGAGCGCGTAATCCAGACGCTCGGGGTTCTTGCGGAACCCAGCATGGATGCCCGCAGCCTTAAAACCAGCCGCAGCCGTAACGCCGCCCTCGACGGCGCGAATCTTGATATCAAACAGCTCGGTATTCATCGTCTTTATGGCTCCTTATGTCAAACAAAAAACGGACATCGGTTGGTGCGCCATGCCAGTCGTGATTATGAGACCAGCTTAAGAGTGGCGCCCCACTCGATGCCCGACTACCAAATCGTTAACAATCGAATGTGCTACACCGGGCACGCCACTGTGGGCAAGCCTCGTCGCTCGTCAAAGCCAAAGACGATATTGGCGCACTGGACCGCTTGGCCCGCAGCGCCCTTGCACAGATTGTCGATGGCACCCGTCGCCACCAGCACGCCCGCGCGCTTGTTGAGCGCGAGGCCAATCTGGGCGGCGTTGGTGCCGACGACCGAAGCCGTCTTGGGCTGTTGGTTGGCGTCGAGCACACGCACAAAGGTGCGTCCAGCGTAGAACTGCTTGTAATAGTCGACAACGTCCTCAAGAGCCAGGGAGTCGATGGCCTGCGGCGTGAGCGGCAACGTCACCGTGGAGAGCAGGCCGCGCTTGAGCGGTGCCAGATGCGGGGTAAAGACGACGCGATCGGTCAGGCCAAGGATTTGCTCAATCTCGGGCGTGTGGCGATGCTTACCCACGCCGTAGGCCTCCAAGTTCTCGTCGGCGCTGCAAAAATGCGTACGAGCGTTGCAGGACTTGCCGGCACCCGTCACACCACTGATGGCATCGACAATCACGGGACCGTTCTCGGCCACCCAGCCCGCACGCACGGCAGGAGCGGCAGCAAGGCTCGTTGCGGTGGGATAGCAGCCGGCGCAGGCGACCAGCACGGGTTTGCCGTCGGCATGATCGGATGCAGCGGTCTCCAAATCCTGGGAGAACAGCTCGGGCAGACCGAAGGCGCGGGTCTTGAGCAACTCGGGGCTCGTGTGCTCGGCGGCATACCAGGCCTCAAAGGTGGCCGGATCGCTCAGGCGATAGTCGGCCGAGAGGTCAATGCAGGAGACTCCCGCGGCAAGCAGGGCGGGCACCTGAGCCATGGCAGCCGTGTGCGGCACGGCCAAAAATACCGCGTCACAGTTCTTGAGCTTGGGGGCATCATGCGTCGTGAAGACAAGATCGCTTACGCCGGTGAAGCTCGGGTACACCGCAGACAACGGCTGGCCGGCATCGGCGTTGGACGTAATGGCGACAAGTTCAAACTCGGGATGGCCGAGCACGAGGCGAATGAGCTCGGCTCCGGCATATCCAGCCGCGCCGACGATTCCAACCTTCAATGACATATCAGACTCCTTGTCTGCGATTTATGCACCGATGCGCATTTCGCAGCGGTCGTTATGAAGTGGGTTGAAACTTTAGCACCAAAAGATGCATTAAGACGTAAATGGCTTGCATATTCATGCATTGAAACATTCCCGACACATTCGCTTGAAGGAATTGACAAATGGAGCGGGCCCCGTATTGACCGGCGCTCCTAACGGCGCCGGGCAATACGGGGCCCGCCCATGCGAAAACCAAGTTGTTAGGATGAGCCAGCTGGCTAGAGCTCGACCGGCACCCATTCGTCGTGATTGCAGATAAATGCCTCGGAATCCTCGACGCTAAAGAAGACAAGCGCGGGGTCGTTAGGCCCCTCATAGTGCTCGCCCAGGTGCTCTAGATGCTTCCACCCGGCTTCGCGCATTTCGTCTAAAGCCCGGTCATCCAAGCCGGCACGCCCGCGCAAGATGAGCCAGCCATGGCCCGGCCACCAACTCGTGGCCTCAAAGCGCTGGTTTTGCAGCAGCTCTTGCCACACATCTTTGGTGCGCGCTGTTACAAACCACAGCTTGCCATCCTGAATCTGCGCAAACGAAAACGGACGCACATGAGGCTGTCCGTCAACGCTCGTCGCCAAATACCATGCCGGCACCGACGTCAGATACTCCAAAACCGTATTCAATCCGTCCACGTTTCCTCCTGCCACTAGCTAATTTGGAACGGGTAGTTAATTTGAGACGCGCTAGAGCTCCAGATGCTCTTCGCTGCCGTCGATATCGCAGAAGCGCGCGGCGATGTTGCGGACCGAGAAGAACGCAAGGCGGCCGTCGTTGGCGCTCTCGTGTTCCTCGCCGATGCCCACCATGTGCTTAAAACCCGCTTGACGCACCTTGTCGCTCGCAACTGCGTCGTCCTCAAGTGCGGCCTCGCCGGTCAACACGATCCAGCACTCCCCCGGCTTCCAGCCCGAGAGTTCAAACTTGGGATTCGCACTCAGCTCCGCCCACACATCCTTGTCGCGCGATGTGCAAAACCACAGCTTACCGTCATCGACCATGGCAAATGAAAACGGCCTCACGCGAGGCTGATACCCGTCGGCCACATCGGTCGTGGCCAGATACCACGCCGGAATGCGCCTGAGATACGAACAGGCGCGCTCAAGCTGAGCCGTGCGGTCGTTGTCGGTCATAGGGACCCCTTTCTTGCGCTCGAATCGCGCCTAAACAAGTTGAAGATTGATGACGATGACGCAGATGAGCAGCAACGCCGTCACCACCGCCGCCAACGCATCGCTGCGGCCAAATGCAAGCGCATGCAGGCGCGTGCGGCCCTGCTCGCCGTGATAGCAGCGTGCATCCATGGCAGCAGACAGCGTCTCGGCATGGCGGAACACGCCGGTGAACAGCGGAATCGCCACACTGCCGAGCATACGCACGCCGCCGAGCGGGCCCCCCGTCACGCGCGCACCGCGGCTCGCCTGCGCGTCCGCCGTCTGCTTCATCTCGGTGGCAAACTGCGGCATAAAGCGCAACGCGATACCCATGATCATGCCGAGCTCGTGCGCAGGAAGTCCCACACGCGCAAACGGCGCGAGCAGGCGCTCAAAGCCCGCGGTGAGGTCGAGCGTCGGCGTGGTGAGTGTAATGGCGCTCATGCCGGCCATCATCAACGTCAGGCGGCACGCCATAAAGGCGGCAGAACGCAGTGAGCCCTCGCTTATCTGCAGAAAGCCGAGCTGCCACAGGATGCGCCCACTCTGATCGGTAAACAAGTTGAGCACCGCGACCACGACGACGATTGCCAGCAGCGGCGCCATCGACGACAGAACGCGACGAACCGGCACCCGAGACACGGCATAGGTCAGCACAACGAAAATTGCGACCGGGGCCAGTCCGCGGAAGCCACTGACCGTGAGCGTCGTGGTCAGAAACACAAAGCCCAAGAGCAACTTGGTTCGCGGGTCCAGGCGGTGGATTGCACTATCGCCGGGATAGTAACTGCCAAACGAAAACGCCTCCATCAGCAGCCCTCCTCTCGCGAGACCGTCTTGGATTTAGCAATGTCCGCGACGTTAGAAGGACCGTCCGAGCGACCGATCAGCAAATCTACCAACTCGTCGGCCAACGACTCAACCGTATAGAGCCCGCCGCGACGCAGCGGCACGCCCGCTTCCGCGAGCGCCAACGCCATGCGCTGAGCAGCAGGTACGCCCAAGCCGATCGACTTGAGCTCATCGGCATGCGCAAACACCTGCACGGGGGTTCCCTCGGCAAACACCGCGCCTTCGTTCATTACGACGATACGGTCGCAGCAATTGGCCAGGTCATCCATACTATGCGAAACCATGACAACGGTCAGGCCATCGCGGTGAAGTCGATCGATAAGCTCAAGGAAATCCCTGCGCGCAGCCGGATCGAGCCCCGCCATGGGCTCATCGAGCACCAGGACTTCGGGCTCCATGGCGAGCACGCCGGCGAATGCCACACGCCGTTGCTGACCGCCCGAAAGCTCAAAGGGACTCTTGTCGCCGACCGTGGAAAGGTCGAGGCCCACGCGTGAGAGCGATGACTCGACACGACGGTCGACTTCATCTTGCGGCAAGCCAAGGTTATGCGGACCAAACGCCACGTCCTGTGCCACGGTCTCGGCAAACAGCTGACGCTCTGGATACTGAAACACCACGCCGACCTTTGCCTTAACCGCGGCGGCGTCTTTCTTGTTTGACAGATCGAGCCCCAGCGCGCGAACGGATCCCTCCTGGGGGCGAATCAAACCGTTGAGATGCTGGACCAGCGTCGACTTACCCGAACCGGTATGACCTGCCAAGCCCAGGAACTCGCCGCGACGCACCGTCAGCGATACATCGCGCAGCGCCCACGGGCTGCTGGGGTCGTTTCCCCAGAGAGCCTGTTTGCTCGATTTGTCCGCAGTGGCCGAGCGCTTATGCCAACGGCGGCGCTCGCGGGCGCTCAGCGAATAGCTAAACGAAAGGTGCGAAATCTCGATAACGGGCTCCAGCGCGTCTGCGCCATCGAGCGCAGAGGAAACGTTGTCGGGAATACGAGGATCGAATGCGAAAGGCCGCCCGGCGATGCCTGTCCTACTCCGCTCGGCATAAGCCTGCGCTATACCGGCGACCATATCCGCCTCGCGCACCTGCGCATAAACGGGCACGCCCTTCGCACGAAGCGCCACGCCCAAACGGCACGACTCCGGCATATCAAGGTTGAGCTGCGCGAGTTCGTCCGCCTGCGTCAAGATCTCCTCGGGCGTGCCCAACATGGCAACGCGGCCCGCTTGGAAGACAGCAACGCGACCGGCCTCAGCGGCCTCTTCCATAAAGTGCGTAATCATCACGATGGTCATGCCGCGTTCGTGCAGCGCATGACAGGCCTTCATAAGACCCTTGCGTCCGCGCGGATCGAGCATCGAGGAGGCCTCATCCAAAATGAGAACGCGCGGCTCCATGGCGAGCACGCCGGCAAGCGCCACGCGTTGCTTTTGGCCACCCGAGAGCGCATGGGTCTCGTGGCGCTCAAAGCCCACCAGACCCACGGCCTTCAGCGCCTCGCGCACGCGCTGCGCGATCTGGGCCGATTCGACCCCTAAGTTCTCGGGACCAAACGCAACGTCGTCCTCGACAAGCGTCGCCACAAGCTGGTCGTCGGGATTCTGGAACACCATGCCCGCGGTCGAGCGGATGTCATAGACCAGCTCGGGATCGGACGCGTCCATGCCGTTGATGCGTACCGTGCCCGCATCGGGCTGCAACAGTGCATTCAGATGCTTGGCAAACGTCGACTTGCCCGACCCATTGCCACCGAGGATGCAGAAAAACTCCCCGTCCTCGATGTTCAGATCGACACCGTCGAGTGCCGACACGGCACCGTCATAGCTAAAGGAAACGCCCCGACACTCAATCATGCGCGGCCTTTGACCTGGTCCTTTTTAGGCGTGATGAGGTTGGAGACTGCTTTATACACCGCCAGCGTCAACACCGAGTTAAGCACGGTCTTGATAAGGTTGAACGGCAGCACGGCAGGAATCATAAGCGGGGCGATCACATCGACCGAGCCATACCAGAACCAAACGCCAATGGTCAGATTCGCAACCATAGAAAGCACCGTAGCGGCAATAACGCCCAGTGCCAGGCCAATCACGGCACCCTTGTAGGTGTGCATCTTCTGGTAGACGATAGCCGCAGGCAGAATATAGCCCAGCGTGGCAACCAAGTTCATAAGCGCACCGACCCAGTCACCCGTGGTAAGCGCGTGGATAACGATCGCCATGGCGGCAACAGCGGTGCCGGCACCGGGGCCATATGCAAACCCGCACACCATTGCCGGCACCAGCGACGGGTCATAGGTCAAAAACGGCGCCGAAGGAAGGATGGGCAGCTGCACGTACATAAACAGGGCGCCCAAGGCGCACATCAACGCCATGGTAACGAGCTGTTTGGTGCTCCACCTATTCGTGTTCTCAAAATGGATATGCTGCGACTGTTCAGACATAAGATCACCTGCCTCTTTCATCCGGACTCTAACCGTTGGTACTGGGATCTCACCAGTTCAGCCGGCATGCGAACCAACACACGCACGGGTCGCGGACTCATCGGCTCGGTCGCAGACGCCTCGCCTGCGCCACGGCACCCCTTTGGCACCGCCCGATTTACCGCCAGTGGGGAATTTCACCCCGCCCTGAAACAGCAATTGCAAGTGTAGCACCAGTAGGCTTTCGCGCAAGTATGCCATGGGTAATTTATGGCGGGGACCAGTTACCGCAACAACCACGTTCCCCACCCGTCCCAAAGTAACGCGCCTTTCGCGGCAAAGCCGCGAAACAGCGACCGGGACACGTATCCCCATCAGCCACGATCTCCGCCCACGCCGACCTCAAGGCCGTAAACGCAGGGGATCCGGGGGCGTGACGGGGCTTCTCTCCGGAAC
>DBEZXW010000049.1:0-12190 GCA_048291725.1 Collinsella sp.
CGACCTGGAGGAATACATAGTCCACTGGAACACGAGCCGGAGGCAGGTAAGATTGAAGGGCCTGACCCCGGAGGAGTACCGGAATCAGGCCCTCGCGGCCTAGTCGCTATTTAGGGCGTCCAAGATTTGGGGCGCAGTTCACACCGGGGAGGGCTTTGCGTGACTGCGGGGTAGCACCTCGGACCTATTCCTCAAAATTGAAAATTATTCAGTTTTGAGGAATAGGCTTGGCGAACGTTTGCGGGGGCTGTGGCATCGGGCGTGCTCGACTTAAGCCCCTGCTCTATCCCAGCTCCTGCATGCGGCGGTAGATTTCGCAGATACCCTTGATGGTGAGCTGTCCGTCGACCACGTCGAAGGCATCGGTCGAATCGGCGACGATGCTGGCGAGACCGCCCGTGGCGATAACGGTGGCATCCTCGCGGCCCAGCTCGCGCTTCATGCGCGCGACCAGGCCCTCAGCCATTGCGGCGGCGCCCGTTACGGCGCCGACCTTGATGCACTCCTCGGTATCGCGGCCGATGGCGTGCTCGGGCGCCTCGAGCGGAACGCTGGCGAGCTTGGCGGCTCGGGCGGCGAGCGCGTCCATCGAAATGCGGATGCCCGGCGCAATCGCTCCACCAATGTAATAACCGTCCTCATCGATGACGTCGATATTGGTCGCGGTGCCAAAGTCCACCACGATTGCCGGCGCGCCGTAGAAAGTTTCGGCCGCAACGGCGTTAGCGACGCGGTCGGCACCTACGGCCTGGGGGCGCGCCGCGCGCAGCTTGGTCACGGCGGCGGTCTGCGGCCCGATGACGATGGCATCCGCGGCAATGCGGTCGGCCACGGCGTGCCATTCGCGCGAGAGCTGCGGCACCACGCCCGCAAAGGCGATCGCGTCGACCGCGTCGAGCGAAAGGCCGTACATCTTAAAGAAACCCATCAGGCGCACATGGATCTCGTCGGCGGTATAAGAGCGGTCGGTGGGCATGCGCCACGACTGCACCAGCTCGTCTCCGTCAAACAGGCCCATGGCCGTCTGCGTGTTTCCCATATCGATAGCGAGCAGCATGTCTACTCCCAGTGTTGGCATAAAAGGACGCGCACCATTGTATACGCGCCGCCGACGGCGCTCGACTGCGATTCGTTTACGGTGATAGGGGCTGAGGGGTTTTAAATATGAAGGAATTATGCTCTACGAGATTTTCCTTGCCGTTTACCGAGCTCCCGCGTAATATTCTTTCTTGCGCACATGAAGCGCCCAGACATTGCGGGGTGGAGCAGTCTGGTAGCTCGCCGGGCTCATAACCCGGAGGTCGTAGGTTCAAATCCTGCCCCCGCGACCAAGACTTTTAGCAGCTCGGAAGCAAAATTGCTTCCGAGCTTTTTTTTATCGGTTTACTTTGCGGGTGAATCCTGAGTCAATTTATTATGTGAAGCAAATAAACCATTGATAATCGCGGGCCGGTCGGCTTGACTTATCGACCGATAAACTCCAATTGGGAGGAGTTCCGGCGGTCCTTAGCTAATAATAGTGCCGGGGATGGACCGCGCCATCCCCGGACCCTGCGCTCCAAAGGGACAAGTCCCCTTGGAGCCCCGTCTACTGCTCTCAACACGGAAACAGGGGAGAGGGGGATACAGGTCGTAGGATGCCGACGGGCGAGCGCTATGCTGTCTCAAGTCCGCATGTAGCTTGTTCGGAGGCCGTCTCTGCGTCTCAAGGCGGGCAGTGAATTCTGGCAATCGAACTTCTTCGTATCTGTTCGCTGAGACTTGAGCGATGTGCTCCGCACAAATAATGTTGCCGAAGCATGCGGAATATCAGAAGAGAGATTGCAGGGCGTAAGTCAGCGTATGAAGAGCTGCCCGTCGTTTTGATAATGACATAATTAAGTGACAAACTAAAGCGATCGGAGCGACCATGATTCTTGACAGCCTGCGTAACAGCGCGTCTTTTAATGAAACCGACCGAGCCATTGCTACCTATCTGCTCAATCATACCGGCGACCTTAAGACCCTCACTATGGCAAAGCTCGCACAGGAGACTTACACTTCGAACGCGACTATCATCCGCTTTTGTAAGAAATTGGGCCTAAGCGGCTATCGAGAGTTGATCATGCAGCTCATCCAGGAGATAAGCGGAGACTATCTTCTGGCTGCCACTGTCGATCACAATCGTCCTTTTGGCAGTACCGATTCAATTGAGGCCATCGAGGGCAACCTTGCAAATCTCTTGAAGGGCGTCATAGATCAAACGAAAATTGAGCTCGATAGCGCCAAATTGAGCATAATCGCCAAGGCAGTTCTTAGCGCCCCGCGAATTTACATCTTTGCTAAAGGGGAAAGCTATCTGGCGGGATGTATCTTTCGCAACAATCTTCTCAAGCTCGATCGTCATGTCACCATGGCAGACGACGGGGGCCTGCAGACACTGCACGTTAAGAACGGTAGGCCCGGCGACCTGTTTTCTTCCTAAGCTACAGCGGCATTCACTATGATTATTCCAAATACGCCGCCGCTCTTTCCGAGCGCGGAATCAAGCCGTGTTTAATCACGGCGTTTTCTGATTCGGCGCTCGCCAGGCAATGCGATACTGTCCTGCTCATTCCAAAATCAGAGCGCGTGATTGGAAAGGTTGCCAATTACTCTTCCATGATCTCGCTCACGTATACGCTTCAGGTTATTTATTCGCTTATATTCAATCAGGATTATCAAGAGAACTATCGTGTAAAACACGAGGCCGATTCGTTCATCTTTACGAGCTTTGCGGAGATTTAGTCATACAAAAGGTGACCCCAAAGCATTTTTGCCTTGAGGCCACCTTTTGTGCTTTTGCTATTTGGATGGTTTCTCTACTTCAGTTCAGGCCAATAGCCCTTGTTCGCCTCAATCATGTCGTCCAAGACTTCCTTAGCCACGCGCGCTGAGGGGATCGTGCGATTGAGGGTGAAGGCCTCGAGTGCCTTCTGGTAGGAGCCTTCGATAACGGCTTCGACCACAAGGCCTTCGCAGGCATCCTGCTGTTCGATAAGGCCCTTGTAGAAGCGGGGGATCTTCCCGACGCGGACTGGTTCGGCTCCTCGATCGGTGATGTACGCCGGAATCTCGACGGTCGCGTCGTCCGAGAGATTCTCGATTGCGCCATTATTGGGCACAATTACCAGCTGGCGATGTCGCAGGTCATGCGCTAGAGACTTGACGACATCGACAATGAATCTGCCGTGGACGCCTACATAGAATTGCGTGAGATCGACCTTTTCACCGCGCTTAAGCGCCGCAGAAGCATCAAAGATCCGCTTTTCGCGGCCGTTTACGACCTGCATGCCACGCGTGTTATTGATGTCCATGTATTCCACGCAGGCATCGGGCAACAGGTAGTACTGGTAATAGGTGTTGGGGAGGTAATCCTGGAATAGCGTGGAAATCGTCGCCGCATTCTTGAAGGTATGGGCCCAATCGGGGTCCTTTACCAAGGCGTCATTGAGGCTTGCCTCGGAAATGTAGCCGAATTTACGCACATGCTCTTTGAGCTTGTCTGTAACGTCGACGCCCTTGCAACGCACGTTGGTAAACCACCCAAAGTGGTTGAGGCCGAAGTAGTCGACTTCAATGTCGCTGAGTTCGCAGCCCAAAATCTCCGCCATGCGGGCTTCAATCTCTACTGGCATATCGCAGATGTCGAGAATGCGAGCGTTTGGACGTAGCTTGTGCATCGCCTTGGCTACGATGGCAGCGGGGTTGGAGTAGTTGACGATCCAGTAGTCCTTGCAGGCGTACTCCTCGCAGAAATCGACAAGCTCGCACATGGGGAAGATGGTCCTCATGCCATAGGCCATGCCACCTGCTCCGCAGGTCTCCTGGCCGACTACGCCATGGCGCAGGCTGATCTGCTCATCTTGGATACGCATCTTGAGCCCGCCCACGCGCATCTGCGCCATAACAAAGTTCGCATCTGTAAATGCTTCTTTGGGGTCGACAGTTACATGCAGGGGAATCTCGGGAGCAAGGTCATCGATAACTGCCTTAACCACCACAGCGACCGTGTCCTGGCGTTCCTTGTCGATGTCATAGAGCCAAAGCTCACGAATCCCCAGTTCGTCCTTTTGATCAATCAGGTCTTTGACGATACCGGCGGTATAGGTGCTGCCGCCGCCGCAGATTACAATCTTGTATCCGTTCATGTTGTTCATGCCTTTCAAATCAAATCGAGCCGCAGACAATCCTGGTCGCTATCTGTATGAAGTAAGTAACGATGTTGATAACGGCCGCCATGCCCGCAACGCTGCCCGCATCCGCGTGCTTTCCTGAATGCCGGGTCCAAACCGCAGCGAGTAGACCAAGGAGTGGCCAGATAAAACCGCATACGAATGTAGCCATCAGAGCGAGAAGACCCCTTGTCGACTTTTCTTTGTACATGTTGAGCAAGCGTTCGAACATGCCTCGGATTGAATGTAACGTTTTGGTCAACATGAGGTCTCCTTGCTTGTCGTCTGTCGATCAGGCGACTGTTAATCTTCCAGATTAAGGATGGGACGAAGCAGGTCGTAGACGGAGTGCACGTTGGTTCCCACGATAATTTGGACATTAGTGCCGTTCTTAAATAAGCCCTTGTCAATAGCCTTCTTGATGATCTCTTCGTTGACCTTGTTGGGATCCTTGACCTCGACACGGAGGCGAGTCATACAGCAGCCCATGGTGTTGATATTGTCCTTACCGCCAAGGCCGTCGATGATGTTTTGCACCATCTCCTGCTGTTTTGCGTCGACTTCCGGCGTTCCGGAAGACTCGAGAGCGTTGGCATCGCCAGAGACCTCGGCAGACCACTCTGCAGAACGACCGGGCGTCATGAGGTTGAGTTTCTTGATCACCATCGCCAGCACGACGAACGAAACGGCGGCAAACACGATGCCCAAGACGATGTAAATCGGGAACTTGGTGACGCCCATTGGCAAAGGCAGGCTGAGCGTGAGCAGCTCGATGCCACCGTACATGTTAAGCAAGCGGACTCCCAGGACAAACAGGAGCATCTCGCCCAGTCCGTAGAACAGGCTGTAGGCAACCCAGAGAATCGGAGACGCGAACAGGATCATGAAGTCGAGCGGCTCAGTGATGCCGGAGAGCATGGCGGTGATGTAAATTGGCACCAGCATGGCTGCGACGGCTTTTCGATTCTCCGGACGGGAAGTTGCAATCATTGCGAGCACGGTGCCAAGGGTTACGAATTCCTTGCCAAAGCCGAACATGGCAAAGCGGACAGAGGGGTCGACTGTGGTGAGGGATCCGTCGGCGATATGGGGAAGCTCGGCATAGAAGATGTTTGCTGCGCCGGAAACGCTCTGGCCGGCGACGACCGCCGTGCCGCCAATCGCGGAGTAGTCAAACGGCATCCACATAAAGTGGTGCATGCCGAGAGGTACGAGGACGCGGTTCAGGAAGCCGTAAATGAAAACGCCCAGACCGCCCGAGGCTGCGATGAATGAAGACGCGTTGCTGATGGCGTTGGCGATAGGGGGCCACACGACAGTCGCTCCGATGCCAAAGACAATGCTCAGCGGGATCATCGCCAGAAGTGCCAGGCGGGGTCCGCCGTAAATCCGGATATAGTCCGATACCTTTACGTCGATCAGTTTGTTATAGAGCCAACCGCAGAAACATCCGATGAGTACGCCGCCGAAGACGTTGACATCGGTAACTTGAAGACCCAGTACCGTTGCCTGGCCAGTGCCATACAGACCCATCGCGCCGGCTTTTGCCAGCTGATCGGTGAGCGTCAGGTAGGCGTTGTTGACATACAGGAACATGAGGTAACTAATAAGTCCAAACACTGCCGCGTTGGATTTTTGCTTCTTTGCGAAGCCTGCCGTTAGGCCGACTGCGAAAATCACCGGCAGGTTGCCGATCACCGCGGAGTTGGTTGCCGCGGAGAGCAGCGTGCCCAGATCCGCGACAACTCCGCTGCCGAGCGAGCATACCGTGGCGATGGCCAAAATGATGCCCGTTACCGAAAGGTACAAAATAGGGTCGACGATAACGCGGCCAAAGTTCTGGAAGGCCGTTTTGACTTTATCCATCTCTTCCCCTCTCCTAACTAATCTCGGGGGTTTGCCCCTTAGGCAGAGGAGGCACCCGCATGCTTGCCGGCGTTGGATGTTGATGTCCGCCTCTGTTTACTGGATTCATGATAGTTGGGATGTCTGCAATTGGGGCGGGCTGGAACAAACGGTGCTTAAAACGAGCTTGACTAGTCTTTTTCGTTGTTACCGTATTTCCATTTCGGTCAACGGTATTCAATTTTAGGCAAATGGCTTTGGGTGCGAGTGGCTAGCCGTGTCTTGATTTGCCAGGGCTGTCTCTATTCGCATTAGGCTTGCGTGAAGTTTGGATATTGAGGGGACGTTCCGAATCTTGCCGTCCGGGCATCCTGGAGGAAAGGAGGAGGAGCCGGATAAGGGCGCACTACGTGCGCCCGGGATTTTGCGGCGCAACTCGGCGTGCCGAGTTCGTTTCCACTGGTAGCGTGGTCAGATAAACCGGAAGGCCGTCAAGGCCCGGCGTCATACGCGCCCCGCGTGCCGTAGCTGCTTGCGCCCGCTGCGCATGTTGTCGTTGAGCTAGGACTCGATCAGGGGCCTGTACGGGTCGAGCTTTGAGCCCTGCGCCCGCCTCGCGGGCGGCTCGGGGCTGAAGTCGTCCATGTCGCGGTACTTGTAGACGGTGTCCCGGCTCACGCCGGTCTTGCGCTCGACCTCGGCGACGCTGTCCCCCTGCCGCCACAGCAGGCGTATAGAATTCTTGTCGGTCATGCTGATCATTTCCTCTCCGGGCCTCCTTTGGTAGATACGAAGCACCACCAAGATGGCCCTGCGATCTGGTCAGCATGCCCCTTGCGGGAAGTTTCGACTTTATGCTGCCGTTTTTGTCGATTTAGATGTTACGGAAAACACTCGGCATCGAGGTAGGCCCCGAGCCTCTGGCCCTCGGGCCGCGAGGCGTCGATGGCGCGCAGCATCTCGGCGCGGTCGTGGGCCCGCTGCTCATCCTCGGGGCGGACATCCCGTATCCCGGTGGGCTCCCAGCCGGGGTCGTACTCCGCCCGCAGGCGCTCGGCGATGCGCCACCCCTCGATGACGTAGATCCCGTTGTCGCCCGGGTCCATGCGCGCGTCGCCCTCGTAGCGCGAGATGCCCACGCTGAGGCCGTTGGCACCCATGAAGTTCGCCACCGCCTGGCAGACGCGCGCCCAGCCGTGGGGGTCGTTGTCCGGGGAGCGGAACCCCCGCAGCTCGCAGTACTCGAGGAACGCCCCGACGGTGAACTGCATCCCATTTCTTGGACTTTGAAATTAAGGTTCGAGAAAAGGGAGGCATCGGAAATGTCCCGCAGGAAGAAGGCAAGATACGGTCGCGAGATGAGGGCACGCGCCGCCGACCTGTTCGAGGCTGGCCTCGGCTTCGAACTCGCGGCCAAGAAGCTCGACGTTCCCGCCCCGGCGGTGAGAAAATGGCTCTACGCGTACCGGGCAACCGGGAGGAAGGGGCTGATCGGGATGGGCGAGAGCCGCAGGACCTACGACATGGAGACCAAGCTCGCCGTCGCGAGGGCCGTCGTGGACGAGGGGATGCCGCGGTCGGAGGCGATGGCCCGCTTCGGCATCGCCGCCGCTACATCGCTCGACCGCTGGTGCAGGCTGTACCGCGAGGGCGGGCCGGAGGCGCTCGAGCCGGGAGCCCCTGTCCCATGCGCTGCGGTCCCTGCGCCCCTCCGGCTCCACGATGACCTCGCTCGCCTTCATGTCCCGCTCCCTTCCGGCCTTCCGGCCCGTAGAATCTCTGCCTGCGGGCAAAGCGGAAGGCGCTTGCCCTGCGGCGCCTTGCGCTTTGCTCCCTGAAGCGCCGCGTCGAGGCGAAGGGGGTCAGGGGTTGTTCGCGGCAACCCCCACCAATCGGAGCGGAGCGCAGATTTGCGCGGGGTTCCGCGAGCGCCCTTGACGCCGCGCAGCTGAGGCGCAACACGTGGGAATGGGACGGATGGGAAGTTAAGGAAAGTTAGAGGCGACTTGAAGAGATGCGTATCCGCAGCTCGAAACCCCGCCCATCAAAAAAAGAGGGGGCAATTCTCCTCTTTTGGAAAGTTACGGAAAGTTAGGCTGCCCCTTAGGCCCAGTATGGGACGTAGCGCATATGGCGCGGCGCCGTGTTGGGGTCGACGGGCTTGACTAAGCCTGCGGCAACGGTGTCTCGAATCAAGACGCCACCCGAAGGCCACCGCCGTATCTCGGGCATGGGCTGCCACGAAGTTGGGTCTTAGGACGGCGTGGCTGGTTTACTACGACGTTGCTACGACATTTACTGCGACATGGGATGTCGTAGTATTTTCCACTCCCCACTTTTATCGGAGCCCGCTGGAGGCGGGATCCTTGCGACGTGCAGATGGGCGCGGTAATGAGGTGGATCGCTCCGGTGGAGAATCGCAACCGGTCAGGTTTATACTGATAAGGAGCTGTTTTTATATGCGAAAGGTGAGATTTATGGAAAAGAAGACGGTATTCGTTGCGTTTGCAATCGAGGACGAACGTCAACGCGATTTTCTGAAGGGTCAGTCGCTCAACACGAAGTCGCCCTTCGAGTATATCGATATGTCGGTCAAGGAGCCGTACGCAACCGCCTGGAAGGAGAAGGTCCGCACTCGCATCAAGCGCTCCGACGGCGTGATTGCGCTCGTAAGCAAGAACTCGTTGAGCTCAAGTGGGGAAAAGTGGGAAATCGGCTGCGCGCGCGAGGAGGGGAAGAAGGTGCTGGGAATCTGGGCGTATAGCGATGACCGAACTGATCTTCCCGGTGTACGCACGGTTTCATGGACCTGGAGCCATATCGAAGATTTCATCGACAGTCTGTAGGAGCTGGGCGATGGACAGAATGGCCCTAGTAGTTGGAGTTAACTACTATTCTGACAAGCGCATACCAAATCTTTCGGGTTGCGTGAACGATGCCGAGGAGGTCGCGCGCCTCCTCAAGCGCAATGGGGATTCCTCTCGGAGCAGAAACTTTGACTGCAAGGAGCTGTATGCAACCGGCCCAGACCATGTCGTGAATCGCGCTGCAATCAAAGATGAGGCGCGCAGGCTGTTTCAGTCAAAAGCCGAAATAGCGCTCTTCTACTTTTCTGGACACGGGTATATCGAGTCAACCGGCGGGTTTATCAATGGGTCTGATTCCACTCGGGGAGACGAGGGGCTCTCTCTGAGGGAACTCGTTGATCTGGCGAACGGCTCGAGCGCGCGCCACAGAATCGTTATCCTTGACAGCTGCTATTCGGGGGCGGCAGGGTCGGTCCCGGGCATGGAGAACCATGCCGCAATCTCGGAGGGCGTCACCATACTCACCGCCTCGCGAAGCGATCAGCCCTCGCTTGAGCGTAAGGGGCATGGCGTTTTTACAAGTCTCCTCATAAACGCCCTAGAGGGTGCTGCGGCGAACCTGACGGGCAGCATCACGCCGGGCAGCGTCTATGCGCACATCGATCAATCGCTTGGCATGTGGGACCAAAGACCCGTTTTCAAAACGAACACGGACAGCTTCGTGTCGCTGCGCGAAGTCGATCCCGCAATCTCACTCGATGATTTGCGGAAGCTGAAAAAGCTCTTCCCAACAGAGGACTATGAATACAGGCTGGATCCGTCGTATGAGCCAAGGGACGAGGGAAGAACAGACGCTATGCCTCCAGCAGAGCCCGGGAACAACCTGGTGTTCTCTCTGCTCCAGAAATACAACCGGCATGGTCTTCTGGTTCCAGTTGGCGCCGACCATATGTGGAACGCGGCGATGGAGAGCAAGTCCTGCCGGTTGACGCTCCTCGGCAAGCATTATCGAAGGCTTGCGGACCAGGGCCTGCTTTGACATGTTGACTAACGAGGCTTTCAGCGATCATGCTCAAACTTTAGGGCTTGTGGCTAGAGGTCGGATAACGCTCAAGCCGTTTGATGCTCATCGAGGAGCTTTAGTTTCTCGATGAGCATCTTCGTCAGCTCCTCGTCTTGGATGAGGTCTATGCCGAAGCATTTCTTTCCCGCGTCCTTGAGGGATGCACCGATGTGATATGCGGTCGCACTGTCGAGGATAAGGAAGCGGTCGTGGAACGTTCTGGTGCGGCGGACGGTGAGCTGCGGGTACTGTGCGTTGAACACGTCGACGTCGCCTTGCGTGAGCCGGTTGCCGGACGTGTAGACGGTCACCGCGACGCCCTTGCGCTTCTTTGCGAGGACGTTCAGGGTGTGGACATCTACGTAGCCATCCACGAGGGAGATTTCGCGCTCGGCGCGGCCCACGAGATCTGTCAGCAGGCTGAAGGCGTCGAACATCTGCCCGGCGAAGAAGATCCGCTGGGGTTTCTCTACCTCGCCTTCGAGCAGGCGGAACACCTGGTTGAAACGCTCGTCGGTCGATTGCTGAAACGCCGCCTGACTCAACTCGACACCGCGCAGCCGCTCAAACAGGGTGGCATTTTCGGCGAGGAGGTGGCGCATGGCGACAAACGCCCTCATGATACTGATACTGGTCTGCACCGCCACTTCGCTGCGTAGCACGCCGGACAGCATGGCTATGCCCTGCTCGGTATAGGCATAGGGGAGGTAACGCCGCCCGCCGCGGCCCTCCATGGTCTTTGAGGTTCCAATTTGGCACCTCAAAGACTCGTCCTCCTCCTTGGTCAGTTGAAAACGGAAGTCCTCGGGGAATCTGTCGGCGTTGCGTGCGGCGGCGCGGTTGAGATTCTTTGTCTCTACCTCGTATAACCGAGCGAGATCGGTGTCGAGCATGATTTGCTGCCCACGGACGGTATGGATTAGGGTCTCTATGTTTGCGGAATCGACCAGGGCTATCGGCGCGCTCGTTTCGACCGATTCGTTCTCGGCATCAAAATCGCTCATGGTTCCTCGATTCAAAGATGGGGACGCTCCTGCGTCGAAAGCATTTTATCATCCTGAGCTTTGTCGCCTGCCGGTCCAGCGGCGATGACCTCTGACGTTAGGGAGGGAGTGTGCTTCGTCGTGGCGACGTCGGCCCCAAGCCTTCCTCGCCATGACGGTGATCCGGCTCCCGTCGATGGTGATGGGCGCGTCCGCCCCGCGCTGGATCTCCAGGAGATCGGCGGCCGAGGACGCCGTGATCCGCCACTCCTCGACCCAGGCGGCGCGGCCGTCGCGCACGACCTCGCGCTCGACGAGCTTCGCGCCGGGACAGGGGCAGAGGTCCGGGTTCGGCCCGACGACGGTGAGCCTCACCGGCTCCCCGGCCGCCTGATTGGCGCGCGCCTCCTCGCCCGGGGCCTCCTGCCCGCCGCCTCCGGTTCGCAGCAGCCTCCCCATGAGATCGGCGGCTTCGCGGTCGTTCCCTCCCATCATGTGCGCGTACACGTCCATCGTCATGCTCGACACTTCGTGGCCGAGTCTCCCCTGCGCGCTCCTCGGGTCGATGCCGTTGCCGATCAGGAAGGTGGCCTGCGTGTGCCTCAGCTCGTGGAAGTCGTAGCCGACGTAGCGCCTCCGCTTGCGGCCGCCCTCCTCGGCCTCCTCCATCCTGCCGAGGCCGTGCTCGATCAAGTAGCCCCTCTGCCACGTCGAGAAGTTGTCGGGGTCGTGGAAGCCGAAGTCGCCGTCCGAGCACATCGGGGTGTTCGGGGTCTGGGAGAGGCCCTGAACCTGCATCCGCCTCACCTGCACGGCCTTCCAGGTGCGCAGGTACCGCGCCGTCCCGTCGTCGATCGCGATCCAGCGCGACCGGCGGTTCTTGGTCTCGCGCAGCGCCTTGTTCTCGGTGTACTGGTACTTGATGAACACCCGCATGTTGTCGAAGTCCACGTAGCGCCACGTGAGGCCGAGCGCCTCGCCACGCCTCACGCTGGTCGCGAGCGCGAGCCAGATGGCGACGCGCCTGTCGTCGAGCTCGTCGCCGTGGAGCGCCTGACAGAGCGAGATCGCCTCCTCGAGCGTGAGCGGGGTCCTCTCGGCCGAGCGCGGGCGCGAGACCTCGACGTCGCGGCAGGGGTTGTGCTCGGTCAGGTGCTCCTTCACGGCGTCCTCGCTCGTGATGCGCCTGAGGCGCGCCCGCGACGACGGGAGGCTCGACCGGGAGGCCGCGCTCATCGGCAAGGCACGCCTGCTCGTCATCGACGAGCTCGGGTTTCTCCCGCTCGACGCGGAAGGGGC
>DBEZXW010000050.1:0-39700 GCA_048291725.1 Collinsella sp.
GTCCAGTTCCACGGCGAGTCCTACCGCGTCCGCCATGCCCTCATGCAGGAGGGCTAGCCGCTCAAAAGCGTGCGCGCTTCCGATGCTCAGACTGCTCAATTTCCGATGCTCTTTTTGCTCAAATCCTCTTGACGAAACACACAGGTCGGAGAACTCGAGAGCGTGGTCGGCCCTCATGGCGCCGATCCCGGCGCCCGAGGTGGTCGTCACCGACGGCGGGAGCGGGTTCGCCAAGGCCGTGCGCGAGACCTGGCCGCGCACCAGGGTCCAGAGGTGCGCCTTCCACGCCTTCTCGCAGGTCAAGCGCTACACGACGACGCGGCCGAAGCTCCAGGCGGGGCGCGAGCTCTACCTCATCGCGCGCGACCTCATGGGCATCGAGACGCTGCACCAGGCCGAGCTCTGGGTCGAGCGCTACCTCGACTGGTGCGGGTTCTGGGCCGACTTCCTGGAGGACAGGACCGTGGTGGACGGCAGGAGGGCCTGCATCCACGAGAGGCTGAGGCGGGCGCGCTCGTCGCTGTCGTCGCTGGTGTCGGCGGGGACGCTGTTCACCCACCTCGACCCCGCCCTGGCCAAGGCCGGCCCGCTGCCGTCGACCAACAACATGATCGAGGGAGGGGTGAACTCGCAGCTGAGGGCCGTCCTGCGCAACCACCGGGGGCTGACGTCGGTCAAGCGCGTGAAGGCGGTGTTCTGGTGGTGCCACGCGCACTCGGGGGACGCGAGGACGGCGCGCGAGAAGCTCGCCGCGATGCCGACCGACGCGGACATCGACTTCCTGTTCAGCGTCTACTCCGCCTCGCCGTCGCGCGAGGACGGAGGGCCGGAGTGGGGCGACAGGGCCGTGTGGGAGGACCTCCACCACAGGGACCCGTACCCGTTCTGGCTGGATTAATGGATGGAAACGGGTGTTCTATCGGGACACACATTTTGTCCTATAAGCCGCAAATAGCCTGCTTGCTCACTTCCGGGCGCCCTCGGTCGGCTGCCCGCGATGCCGCCGCCGCGAAACCGGCCCATCTACTACGTTTAACCCCGACCCCTAGACCATAACCCGTATTTCGCGAAAACAGCAGGCCGTCTACCTGCGGTTTTATTTTTGCCCGAGACGCCATGGTCGGGGGATGCCGGCCAAACGTAGTAGATGGGCCGGTTTCGTGGCGGGAGGTCCCGGGGGCGGCCGGAGTGGAGCCTGATGGGCGGGCGGCGGCAGCGCCACCTGCCCGCGCCCCGGAAAGTTTTTCCAAAATTGTCCTTGCATCGCCGTCCGAGTTCCCGTATAGTACTTCTTCGCACGGGGGCGTAGCTCAGCTGGGAGAGCGCTTGACTGGCAGTCAAGAGGTCAGGGGTTCGATCCCCCTCGTCTCCACCCGAGCATTGAATGAGGCTCCAACGCAAGTTGGGGCCTTTTTTCATATAGGCACACAAGGTCAAAGGCGGCACCATGATCCTCCTGGTCGACAAGATCGAAAAAAGCTTCGGCGCACGCGTCCTCTTTAGCGGCGCGTCCTTCCAAATCAACCCCGGCGAGCGCTTTGCGCTCGTGGGACCCAACGGCGCCGGCAAAACCACCATGCTCAAGATCATCATGGGCATCGACAGCCCAGACGCCGGCCAGGTCCAGTACGCCAAGGACTGCCAGGTAGGCTACCTAGAGCAGGAAACTAATCTGGAGCACAAGGACACCACCATCCTTGCCGAGGTCATGGCCGCCGCCAAGGAAATTCGCCGCATGGGCGAGCGCGCCAACGAACTGCAGGCCCAAATCACCGAGCTCTCCGAACAGGGGAAGGACGTCGACGCCCTCCTCAACGAGTACGGCCAGGTCCAGGACCGCTTTGAGCACCTGGGCGGCTACGAGCTCGAGAGCAACGCGCGCAAAATCCTGTCCGGCCTGGGCTTTAAGGTCACCGACTTTGAGCGCCCGTGCTCCGAGTTCTCGGGCGGCTGGCAGATGCGCATCGCGCTGGCCAAGCTCTTCCTGCGCCACCCCGACCTGCTGCTTCTAGACGAGCCCACCAACCACCTGGACCTCGAAAGCGTCCAGTGGTTGCGCGGCTTTATTGCCAACTACGACGGCGCCGTCCTCATCGTCAGCCACGACCGCGCCTTCATGGACGCCTGCGTCGACCACGTCGCCGCACTCGAAAACCGTCGCGTGACCACCTACACCGGCAACTACAGCAGCTACCTCAAGCAGCGCGAGGACAACCTGGAGCAGATGCGCGCCAAGCGCGCCGCCCAGGAGCGCGACATCGCCCACATGCAGGTCTTCGTCGACAAGTTCCGCTACAAGCCCACCAAGGCAGCGCAGGCTCAGGAGCGCATCCGAAAGATCGAGCAGATCAAAAAGGAGCTCGTCATCCTGCCCGAGGGCCACAAGCACATCGACTTTAAGTTCCCCGATCCGCCGCGCTCCGGCGACATGGTCGTGGGCCTGGAGGGCGTCTCCAAGTCCTACGGCAAAAAGCACATCTACAGCGACATCGACCTCAAGCTCTACCGCGGCGAGCATGTGGCGCTCGTCGGCCCCAACGGCGCCGGCAAGTCTACCCTCATGAAGATCCTCGCCGGTCTGGAGCCGCCAACTACCGGCACGCGTGATCTGGGCACCAACGTGGGCGTAGCCTACTACGCCCAGCACGCACTCGAGGGCATGACCGAGTCCAATACCGTCTTGCAAGAGATCGACACCGTCACGCCCAAATGGACCGTGCCGCAGCAGCGCAGCCTGCTGGGCGCCTTCCTGTTTAGCGACAACGATTCCATCGAGAAGCAGGTCCGCGTCCTCTCCGGCGGCGAAAAGGCGCGTCTGGCACTGGCCAAGATGCTTGTGGCCCCCGAGGCGCTCCTGTGCCTGGACGAGCCCACCAACCACCTAGACATCGACTCGGTGGATATGCTCGAAAACGCCCTGCAAAACTTCCCCGGCACCATCGTGCTGATCAGCCACGACGAGCACCTGGTGCGCGCCGTGGCCAACCGCGTGATCGACATCCGCGACGGCAAGGTCACGGTCTACGACGGCGACTACGACTACTACCTCTACAAGCGCGAGGACCTCGCAGCCCGCGCCGCCGCCGAGGCGGCAGGGGAGAGTGCACCGGCCGCGACCAAGTCCGCTAAGGTCACCGCAGCCCAGCCCGACACCCCCGCCACCGCTTCCAAGCCTGCCGAGGGCAAAAAGACCAAGGAGCAAAAGCGCGCCGAGGCCCAGGCCCGCGCCGCGCTCAACAAAAAGCTCAAGGGCGTGCGCAACCAGCTCAAGAAAATCGAGGCAGAGCTCGACAAAAAGCGTGCCCGCTATGACGAGCTTATGGAATTGATGGCAAGTGAAGAGCTTTATGCCGATCAGGATAAGTTCAACGCCGCGCTGGGGGAATATAACGGCCTTAAGCAGGAGCTGCCCAAGCTCGAGGACGAATGGCTGGAGCTTTCCACCCAGATCGAAGAGGAGACCGCGCGTGAACTCTCGTAAGGCCGCTGCCGTGGCGATGAGCATCATCGCCATCGCGTGCCGCATCTGCGGCATCTTTATGAGCGCGATGACCGTACTGCTGTGCTTTAGCGGCCTCACCGCCAAGTTGCAGATCGTGGGCTTTGTCGTTGAGCTTTCGCGCGCGCTGCCGAGCGCCATCGCCGGCTACGGCGTCATTACGTCGCCCTTTGGCGGCGTGTTCCGCCTGGATTACGCCATCGTGGCCGTCATCCTGTTTGTGGCCGACTACTTGCTCACGCGCGCCTCGCGCCGCGTCCGCTAGGGGAGCGCCATGTCCAGCAGCTACCTCATGAATCTGCTCGCGAGCGCCGTCGCCGTCATCGTGGGTATCGTGATCCACGAAAGCGCGCACGCCGCCGCGGCCTGGGCGCTCGGCGATAAGACGGCCCGGTCCCGTGGCCGTGTCTCACTCAACCCGATCAACCACATCGACCCGTTCGGCACCATTCTCCTGCCGCTGCTCATGCTCGCCGCCGGCGGCCCGGTGTTCGCCTTTGCCAAGCCCGTGCCCGTCTACCTCAACAACCTCAAGCACCCCAAGCGCGACGAGGTCCTGGTGAGCGTAGCCGGCCCCGCGTCGAACATCGCCCTCGTGTGCCTCGCGGCCGCCCTCATGCACGCAACGTACGGCAGCCTCTACGCCAGCATGTCCTTTGCCCTGGCGTCACAGATTATGAACTTCGGCGCCACGTTTATCGTGGTCAACTTATCACTCGCGTTCTTTAACCTCATCCCGATTCCGCCGCTCGATGGCTCGTCGATCATCGTGCCCTTCCTCAAGGGCAAGGCGCTCGACAACTATTACCGTCTGCAGCAATACGCTATGCCCATCCTCATCCTGGTTCTGTACCTGCTGCCTATGTGGACCGGCATCGATGTGATCGGCCGCTATTTCGACGTTACCGTGTATCCGCTTGCTGAGCAGCTGCTCAACTTCGCAATCGCCGGCATCTAAGGTAAACTTACAGGTCGTCCGTGTAAAACGGTCGCAGCATGCACCCAAACCGCGCCGCGAAGGCGCCGTCAAAGGAGGTCGAAGATGTCGTATCGCGTGTCGACGCAGGTCTACAGCGGACCGTTCGACCTGCTGCTGCAGCTGGTAACCCGCCAAAAAGTAGATATCGGCGCCATCTCCATCAGCGAGGTGGCCGAGCAGTACCTTGCCGAGGCCGAGCGCATCGAGGCGCTGGACCTGGACGTGGCGAGCGACTTTTTGCTGGTCGCGGCAACCCTTTTGGACATCAAGGCTGCCTCTCTGGTGCCGCAGGAGGCCCCGCGCAAAGTCGATAACGACGATGACGAGTTCGACGAAGACCTCGAGGAGCTCAGCGCGCTCGACGGCGACGCCTTGCGCGAGGTCCTGATCCAGCGCCTGATTGCCTACAAGCAGTTTAAGGGCGCGGCGGCGGCCCTCGGTGCCCGCATGCAGGCCGAAAGCCGCATGCACCCGCGTGTGGCCGGTCCCGACCCGGAGTTTTTGGGCCTAATGCCCGACTATCTGGCCGGCATCACGCTGCGCGGCCTCGCCGTCATCTGCGCCGACCTGGACGGCAAGCGCCAGACCTTCCTGCTGGAGGCCGAGCACGTGGCGCCGCACCGCGTGCCGCTCGACCTGACCGTGGCCTCGGTCGACCGCTTTACCATGGCGCACCAAACCTGCACCTTCCGCGAGCTACTGGACGGCGATGCCACCACCGAGCAGCTCGTCGTTACCTTCCTGGCCATGCTTGAGCTTGTCAAGCGCGGCTCGCTCACGCTGAGCCAGGACGAGATCTTTGGAACCATCCGCATCAACCGCGTCGAGGGCGCCGAGGCCTATGTGCCCGGCGAGGGCCCCGAGCTCACCGAATAGGAGCCGCAACCATGTCAACCCTTTCCACGCTGGAGGCAAACAGCCTCAAAGGCGCCCTCGAGGCGCTGCTGCTGGTGTCGAGCGACCCGGTGAGTGCGCCCGCGCTGGCCGGTGCGCTCGATATCGCCCCCGGCGAATGCGCGTCGCTGCTCGCCGAGCTCAAGGTTGAGTACGAGGAGGCCAACCGCGGCTTTCAGCTGCGCGAGGTCGCCGGCGGCTGGCGCCTGTTCACGCACCCCGCCTACCACGACGTGGTCGAGGCCTATGTGTTGAGCTGGGACACGCAAAAGCTGTCCCAGGCGGCGCTCGAAACCCTGGCCGTCATCGCATACCACCAGCCCGTAACGCGCGAGGTGGTCAAGGGCATCCGCGGCGTCAACTCAGACGGCGTCATCGCGTCGCTCGTGGACAAGGGTCTGGTGCGCGAGCTCGGCCGTGACCCCCAGCGCGGTCAGGCCATCATTTACGGCACGACCAACGCCTTCTTGGAAAAGTTCGGTCTGCGCTCCACCCGCGACCTGCCCGATCTGGAGCAGTTTGCCCCCGACGAGCAGTCGCGCCAGTTTATCCGCGAGCGCCTGAGCGGCCGCAGCATTCAGTCTACGCTCGAGGAACAGGCCGAAGATCTGGACGAAGAGCGCGAACTGATCGATACCGATGTTGAGGACACCGATGAAGAGGAGCTTCTGCTCACAGGTGCTACCTCGGAGGATTTACATGACGAGGACTAACGAAGCAGGGGAGACGCGCGTCGCAAGCGCCACGGACACCGCAGCGCCCGTAGGCGACGCGGTGTCCGTCTACCCGCACACCATGCGCCTGCAGCGTTTTTTGGCGCGCGCGGGCGTGGCGAGCCGCCGCGGCTCGGAGGATCTGATGACCGCCGGCCGAGTGACCGTCAACGGCCAAGTCGCGACCGAACTAGGTACTAAGGTCGATGTCGACCATGATCACATCGAGGTCGACGGCATGCCCGTCAAGCTCAACCAGGGCGCCGTGTACTTGATGCTCTACAAGCCGACCGGCTACCTCACCACCATGAGCGATCCGCAGGAGCGCCCTTGCGTGGCCGACCTGGTCCCGCGCGACCGCTTTCCGGGGCTCTTTCCGGTGGGTCGTCTGGACCGCGACACCACGGGCCTTTTGCTCTTTACCACCGACGGCGACCTGTCGCAGGACCTGCTGCACCCCAGCAAGCACGTCTACAAGACCTATCAGGCGCTCGTGGACGGCCACCTGACCGATCGCGACTTAGAACCGCTCCGCCGCGGCATCGAGCTCGACGACGGCCTGTGCCAGCCGGCGATCTGCCGCGTCATTACCGCGCGCGAGGCCGAGGCCGTGGCTCCGCAAGGCGTCAAGCCCGGCACCACCGCCGTGGAGGTCATCATCCGCGAGGGTCGCAAGAATCAGGTCAAGCGCATGCTGAGCAAGATCCACCACCCGGTGATCCGCCTGCACCGCTGTAACTTTGCCGGCCTGGAGCTCAAGGACGTGGCCAAAGGCTCGTGGCGCGAGCTCACCGAGCGCGAGATACAGATCCTCAAAAGCGGTGGCATCCCTCCCAAGCAGGCCAGCGCCATACGCGGCGGCAAGCCCCAAGACACGCCTGCCAGCCGCACGCGTCACCACGGCAGCCATGGCTCAGCACCCAAGCGCAACACCTACCGCGAGCGCTACACGGGCTAGGCAAACCCGCCGCGCCCCAACGCCCGCGAACCATACCAGCACGTCAACCATTGAAAGGAAGCATTGCATGATCGTCGCCATCGACGGCCCCGCCGGATCCGGCAAGTCCACCATCGCCAAGGAGATCGCCCATCAGCTTGGCTTTAACAAGCTCGACACGGGCGCCATGTATCGCGCCGTCACCTTCGCCGCGCTCGACCGCGGCATCGATCTGGATAACGAGGCGGCCATCGACGCTCTCGCCGAGCAGATTGAGATCCGCTTTACCAACGGCACCGGCGAGGATACGCGCCTGACCATTGACGGCCAGGACGCTTCGGCCGCCATCCGCACCCCGCAGGTCGACGCTAACGTGTCCAAGGTCTCGGCCTATCCGGGCGTGCGCGCCGCCATGCTCATCCACCAGCGCCGCGCCGCCGAGGACCGCGATATCGTCGCCGAGGGTCGCGACATCGGCACCGTCGTGTTCCCCAACGCGCAGGTCAAGATCTTCCTGACTGCCGACCCGCGTGAGCGCGCCCGCCGCCGTGTGCTGCAGCGTCACCAAAACGACGCGCAGCCGCTCACGTCCGAGCAGCTCGAGGCCGAGGTCGACGAGACCCTCGACGCCCTTAAGCAGCGCGACAAGCTCGACAGCAGTCGCGAGGTCGCCCCGCTCGTGCCCGCCGAGGACGCCGTACACGTCGACTCCACCGCCCACACCATCGATGAGGTCGTCCGCATTATCGAAGACCTCATCAACCAAAGGAGGTAGCCCATGCGCCTGTTTAAGCAGACGCCCGAGGATTATTACAACGCTCCTTATGCAGAGTTTCCAGCGCTCATCCGCGGCACCGTCGTCGTGGTCATGGCAATCCTTTGGGCCTTCTCCGAGCTCATGTGGCGCTGGAAAGTCGAGGATGCCGATCTGCTGTTTGAGCGCCAGGAAGGCCGCGGCAGCGTGGTCATCTGCAACCACACCTCGATGGCCGAGCTCTTGGCCGTGGAGACGGCGCTGTTCTTTGGGGGCCGCCGCATTCGACCCATCTTTAAGTCCGAGTTCGCCAAGAGCAAGATTGTTCGTTGGGCCTTTAGCCGCGTGGGCGGCATCCCCGTGGAGCGTGGTACTGCCGATATGAAGTGTCTGCGCGCCGCCCAGCATGCGCTGCAGCGCGGCGAGGACGTTCTGATCTTCCCCGAGGGCACGCGCATCCGCTCGCGCGAGATCAAGCCCGAGGTCCACGGCGGTTTTGCGCTCATCGCCCAGATGGGCAAAGCACCCGTCAACCCGCTCGCAATCTGTGGCTGGTCCGACATCACGCCTGCGGGCAAAAAGATCATGCGTCCCAAGAAGTGCTGGATCCGCGCCGGCAAGGCCGTCTCGCTTTCCGATGCACCCGCCGGGCTTAAGCGCACGGAGCGCCTGGCCTGGTTTGAGTCCGAGGCCATGAACCGCGTCTACGCTATGCGAGACGAGCTGTGCGCCGAGCATCCGGGCAGGTTCTAGCCATGAGTGAAAACGTGACGAACACTGCCGCGACTGCGTCCGACCAGGACGGCGCGCCCATCATCGAGATTGCAGCCCACGCCGGCACTTGCTACGGCGTACAGCGCGCGCTCGACATGGCGCTGGCCGCCGCGCCGCAGGCAGGGGAGAGCACTCAGGTCCATACCTTGGGTCCGCTCATCCATAACCCCATCGTGGTACGCGAGCTCGCTGAGGCAGGCGTTGGCTTGGCCGAAACCCTGGACGACGCAGCAACCGGCACCGTGATCATCCGCGCCCACGGCGTGGTACCGCAGGTGATCGATGCCGCTCGCGAGCGTGGCCTTAACGTCGTCGACGCCACCTGCCCTTACGTCAAGAAGGTCCACGTGGCCGCCGAGCGCCTGGTGCGCGAGGGCTACCGCGTGATCGTCGTAGGCGAGCCGGGTCACCCCGAGGTGGAGGGCATCCTGGGCCACGCCGGCAATGATGCGCAGGTCGTGAGCTGTGCCGCCGACGCCAACGCCTTGTCGCTCAAGGGCAAGGTGGGTCTGGTCGTGCAGACTACCCAGACCGCGCAGAACCTCGCCGAGGTCGTGGCCGCTATCACCCCGCGCGTGCAGGAGCTGCGTGTGATCAACACCATCTGCGCCGCCACGAGTGAGCGTCAACAGGCAGCAGCCACACTTGCCAACCGCTGCGACTGCATGGTCGTGGTGGGCGGCAAGAACTCGGGCAACACCCGCCGCCTGGCTCAGATTTGCGCCGACGCCTGCGAGCACACGCATCACATCGAGGAAGCTTCCGAGCTCCAGGCCGCGTGGTTTACCGACGCTCACCACATCGGCATCACCGCCGGAGCCTCCACCCCGCAAGAACACATCGAGCGCGCCGTCGAGCGCATCAAGGAGCTTTGCCGCTAACCATGGACCAGACCGTACCCGCATACGCCGCCGAGGTGGCCGATTACGGGCGCAGCCGCGACCCCGAGCCGGGTGAGGGCGCGCTCGTAAAGAACGTGCGTCCCGAATCGCCCGCATGGGATGTGGGTATCGAGCCGGGCATGAGCGTGCTCACGGTCAACGGCGAGCAGCTCACCGACATGATCGTGTGGCTCTGGGAGGCAGACGACGACACCGTCGAGCTGGAGGTATTCGATCCGCGCGACAACACCGTCACCTCCGTCGAGCTCGACCGCTTCCCGGGAGAGGACTGGGGCCTTGAGTTCGATGGCCCTATCTTCGATGGCATGCGTACCTGTGTGAACGCCTGCGTGTTCTGCTTTATGACCATGCTGCCCAAGGGTGGCCGCTCCACGCTCTACATCCGCGACGACGACTATCGTCTGAGCTTTTTACAGGGCAACTTCGTCACGCTCACGAACCTCTCCGACGAAGATGTTCAAAACGTCATCCAACGCAACATGAGCCCCATGAACGTGTCGGTCCACGCCGTTAGTCCCGATGTCCGCCGCCGCATGATGGGCCGCAACGCCCAACGCGGCATGGACGTACTCGAGGCCATCATGGCCGCCGGCATCGAGATTCACGCGCAGATCGTGTTGTGCCCCGGCATGAACGACGGCGAGGAGCTGGAAAAGACCCTGCGCTACTGCGAGGAACATGAGCAGATCACCAGTCTGGGCATTGTGCCGCTTGGTTTTACCAAGCATCAGAACCGCTTTAGCTGGTCATACAGCGACAAGCCCGAACTGGCGCGCGAGACCATTGCCATGATCCGTCCCTACCAGGACCGTGCCTTCGAGCGTTTTGGCCGCCACACCTTCCAGATGAGCGACGAGTTCTACCTGGACGCCGGCATTGATCCGCCCGAGGCGGACTTTTACGACGGCTATCCGCAGTACTACGACGGTATCGGCATGATCCGCTCGTATCTGGACGAGACCGACGACGTGCTGGCTACCGACGCCGAGCGTCTGGCCCGCGTCCGCGAGGCCGTCGCCGCCCGCAACCAGCGGCTTCTGTGTCTCTCGGGCGCCAGCGCACGCGACACGGTGGCCCGCTTTGTGGAGTCGCCCCGGGGACTCGCCGGCACTGTCACGGCCATAAAGAACCGCTACTTTGGCGGCAACGTGGACGTGACCGGCCTCATCGTCGCGTGTGACATTCTGGAGCAGCTGCCCCAAGACCTGTCGGGGGTTATGCTCTTTGTGCCTAAGCTCATGTTCAACGCTGACGGCATGACGCTTGACGAGTATCATCGTGACGATTTACTCGCAAGCCTTACCAGTCGCGGCGCCGAGGTTCATGTGGTGTCGACCATGCCGCATGAACTGCTCGATACCCTGGAGCACATCCTTGGCATTGTGCCCGCGGACTCTAACATTTCCACTGACCCTACCCATTAAAGGAGTGCAGATGAAACCTATCGTCGCCGTCGTCGGACGCCCCAACGTG
Source organism: Collinsella sp. (assembly GCA_048291725.1). Taxonomy (GTDB): domain Bacteria; phylum Actinomycetota; class Coriobacteriia; order Coriobacteriales; family Coriobacteriaceae; genus Collinsella. The sequence continues at coordinate 10,926 of DBEZXW010000050.1, forward strand.
GGCAAGTCCACGCTCGTCAACCGCCTGGCCCAGACCTCGGACGCCATCGTCCATGAGTCCCGCGGCGTCACGCGCGACCGCTCGTATCACACGGCCGACTGGAACGGCCGCGAGTTCACCATCGTCGACACGGGCGGTATCGAGCCGCTCAAGAGCGACGACGTCTTTGCCACGTCCATCCGCGACCAGGCGCTCGCCGCCGCCGAGGAAGCCGCCGTCATCCTGTTTGTGGTCGACGGCCGCACCGGCGTCACCGAGGAGGACGAGTCGGTCGCCCGCATGCTCAAGCGCTGCGACAAGCCGGTCTTTCTGCTGGTGAACAAGCTCGACAACCCCGATCGCGAGAACGACAGCATCTGGGAGTTCTATTCGCTCGGCATCGGTGAGCCCACGCCGCTCTCGGCCCTGCATGGCCATGGCACGGGCGACCTGCTCGACGATATCGTGGCCCTGCTTCCCGAGGAAGAGGACGAGGTCGCCGATGAGTTCCCCGATGCGCTGAACGTCGCCATCATCGGCCGCCCCAATGCCGGTAAGTCGTCGCTGTTCAACCGCATCCTGGGCGCCGACCGCTCTATCGTGTCCAACATTGCCGGCACGACGCGCGACGCCATCGATACCGTCGTGGAGCGCAACGGCAAGCACTACCGCATGGTCGACACCGCGGGCATTCGCAAGAAGAGCACCGTATACGAGAACATCGAGTACTACTCCATGGTCCGCGGCCTGCGTGCCATCGACCGCGCCGACGTGGCGCTGCTCGTCGTCGACGCCTCCGTAGGCGTCACCGAGCAGGACCAGAAGGTCATGGGCCTTGCCATCGAGCGCGGCTGTGCCATCGTGGTGCTGCTCAACAAGTGGGACCTGCTCGACGACGACCGCAAGCGCGAAGCCTGCATGGAGACCGTCGACCGCCGTCTGGGCGTCATGGCTCCCTGGGCGCAGTACCTGCGCATCTCTGCCCTCACTGGCCGCAGCGTCGAGAAGATCTGGGCGATGGTCGACGCCGCCGAAAAGACGCGCTCGCAAAAGATCACCACCTCGCGCCTCAACACATTCCTCACCGACCTGCGTGAGTTCGGCCACACCGTGGTGGACGGCAAGCGCCGCCTGCGCATGCACTACGTGACTCAGACGGGCATCAACCCGCCGACGTTTACGTTCTTCGTCAACCACAGCGACTTGGTCAACGACACCTACCAGCGCTACGTCGAGAACCGCATGCGCTCGACCTTCGATTTTTCCGGCACGCCCATTCGACTCTTCTTTAGGAAGAAGGAGCAAAAGGATGCATAATCCGATTCTTCTGACCGCCATCTGCGCCGTGGTCTCGTTCTTTATCGGGGCGATTCCGTTTGGCCTTATCCTGGGCCGCGTGTTCAACCACACCGACATTCGCAAGGCGGGCTCCGGCAACATCGGCACCACCAACGCACTGCGCGTGGCCGGCCCCAAGGTGGCCGCACTCACGCTGCTGCTCGACTGCCTTAAGGGCGCCATCTGCGTCCTTATCGCGCGTCCGCTCATTGCGAGCGTGGGCTATGGCTTCCCCGTGAGCATTATGGCCCCCGGTGCCGCCGGCGACTGGATGCTCGGCGTCATTTGCCTGGCTGCCGTGTGGGGACACATCTTCTCGCCCTACCTTAACTTCCACGGCGGCAAGGGTATCGCGGTTGGTCTGGGCGTAATCCTCGCCTGGTACTGGCCCATTGGCCTGTCGCTGCTGGGCATGTTTATCGTGGCCGTCGCCATCACCAAGTATGTGTCGGTGGGCTCGCTTGCCGCTGCCATCGGTCTTCCCATCGCTGCCTGCGCGGTCTTTCCGTACAGCGGCCTGGGACTTAAGTTTTGCATGGCGATGATCGGCATCACCGTGGTGTGGGCCCATCGTGCGAACATCAAAAAGCTCATGACCGGTAAGGAGTCCAAGCTCTCGTTTACCAAGCGCGTCACCGAGCCCGACGATAAGTAGGAGAGAGTCATGAAAGTTGCGCTGATTGGCTCCGGCTCCTGGGGAACCGCCGTCGCCGGCCTTGCCGCCACGCGAGCCGAGCGCGTGACCATGTGGGCCCATAGCGAGCAGACGGCCGCCGGCATCAATGGCGAGCACCGCAACCCGCGCTATCTGGTGGGATACGAGCTGCCTGACAACGTGGAAGCAACGACCGAGCTCGCCCAGGCGCTCGACGGTGCCGATGCGATCATCTTTGCCGTGCCCTCCACGCACTTGCGCGACGTGTGCCATCGGGCGGCGCCGTTTATCGATGCCGAAACTCCGGTACTCTGCCTCACCAAGGGCATTGAGCCCGAGTCCGGCCTGCTCATGAGCGAGGTCATCGCCAGCGAGATCGGCAACGAGACGCGTGTGGCGGCACTCTCGGGCCCCAACCATGCTGAGGAAATCTGCCGCGGCGGACTATCTGCCGCCGTCATCGCCAGCGAAGACCCGCAGATAGGGGAGACCTTTAAGGAGTTGCTCCTATCCACGGCCTTCCGCATCTACCTGTCGCAGGACATGACCGGCGTCGAGGTTTGCGGCGCCATGAAAAACGTCATCGCCATCGTGTGCGGCATTTCCGCCGGATCGGGCGCGGGCGACAACACGCTCGCCCTTATCATGACGCGTGGCCTGGCCGAGATCAGCCGACTGGTGCATGCCCGCGGCGGGCAGGCCATGACTTGTATGGGACTCGCCGGCATGGGCGACCTCATCGCCACCTGTACCTCGGAGCATTCGCGCAACCGTACCTTTGGCTACGAGTTTGCCCACGGCGTGTCGCTCGACGAGTACCAGGCACGCACACATATGGTTGTCGAGGGCGCCGTCGCGGCACAGAGTGTGAGCGAACTCGCCCGTTCACTGGGCGTAGACATTCCGCTCACCTTTGCCGTGGAGCAAACGCTCTACAACGGTGTTACTTTGGATAGGGCGCTCGAGATTCTCACCGACCGCGTGCCCTCCCAAGAGTTCTACGGACTCACCGACTAGCGCAGAAAGGCTACTACCATGGGTTCCATCAAAATCGCTCCGTCCGTCCTTTCGGCCGACATGGCCAACCTCAAGGGCGAGCTCGACAAGATCGCCGGTGCCGACTACGTACACTTCGACGTTATGGACGGTCACTTTACCGGCAACCTCACCTTTGGCGTCGACATCCTTAAGGCCGTCAAGCGCTCCACCGATGTACCGGTCGACGCGCACCTCATGGTGTCGAACCCCGACGAGACAGTCGATTGGTATGCCGACGCCGGTGCCGACATGATCACCGTGCACTACGAGGCTTCCACGCACCTGCACCGCACGCTCACCCATCTGCAGCAGCGCGGCGTCAAGGCCGGCGTGGTGCTCAACCCCGCCACGCCCGTCTGCGTGCTCGAGAGCATCATTGACGTTGTCGACATGGTGCTGCTCATGAGCGTGAACCCCGGCTTTGGCGGCCAGAGCTTTATCCCGGGCACCATCGCAAAGATTCACGAGCTCAAGGCCATGTGCGAGCGTCACGGCGTTTCGCCCCTCATCGAGGTCGACGGCGGCATCTCTTCCAAGAACATCGCCGAGGTCGTCAAGGCCGGTGCCAACGTGCTCGTAGCCGGCTCTGCCGTATTTAAGTCCGAAGATCCCGCCGCCGAGGTTGCGCTGCTGCAAAAGCTGGGCAACGAGGCCGCACAGGAGGCATAAACCCTTATGACCGCAGGTCAAAACCGCATACCCGTGAATCTTGACTATGCCGCCTCGACGCCCATGCGCGCCGAGGCGCTCCTTGCGCAGCGCGAGTACGACGACAGCGAGCTTGCCGGCGTCAACCCCAACTCGCTGCACTCTCTTGGCCGCAAGGCCGCCGCACTTCTGGAAATCGCCCGTCGCGAGATCGCCCGTAGCTTTGGCGCACGCGTTCGCCCGTCCGAGATCATCCTTACCAACGGCGGCACCGAAGCCAACCAGCTGGCGCTGCTCGGTCTTGCCGAGGGCGCTCGTCAGCGCGATCGCAAGCGCGATCGTGTAATCGTTTCGGCCATCGAGCACGATTCGATTCTGGACAACCTGCCGCTGCTGCGTGCCGCCGGATTTACCGTCGAGCTGGTGCAGCCCTGCCGCATGGGCTACATTGAGCCTGCCACGCTTGTCGAGCTGCTAGGCGACGACGTGGCGCTCGTGAGCATTATGGTCGCCAACAACGAGACCGGCGTGGTGCAGCCCATCCGCGAGCTTGCCGCTGCTGCACATGCCGCCGGCGCCCTGTTCCACACCGATGCCATCCAGGGCTATCTGCATATTCCGTTCGACGCCACCGAGCTGGGCGTCGATGCTATTTCCGTCGCGGCCCACAAAATTGGCGGTCCTGTGGCATCCGGCGCGCTCTACGTTAAGACCCGCACGCCACTGCGCCCCCGCATCTTTGGCGGCGGACAGGAAGCCGGACGTCGCGCCGGCACGCAGGACCTGCGCACGCAGCTGGCCTTTGCCGCTGCTGCCCGCATGCTGGCGCCCCAAGTGGCTCAGGAGCGCGAAAAGCTGCAAGCCCTTTCCAACAAACTCTACGCCACGCTTACGGCCCATCCACGCATTCATGCCACCATGGGCGACTACGAGCAGGTCGACCGTCTGCCGGGTATGGTTTCGATCTACGTCGATGGCATGGACTCCGAGGAGCTCATCGTCAAGCTCGACGCCGCCGGCTTTGAGGTTTCGGCCGGATCGGCTTGCTCGAGCGGCAGCATGGACCCGAGCCACGTGCTCAGCGCCATGGGCATTGGTCGCGAGCAGGCGCTGGGCGCACTGCGCATCTCCTTCGATGACCGCGTGAACCCTGCCGACCTGGATGAGTTCGCCCAGACGCTGCTCTCGATCGTAGGTGCCGCATGATCGTCGCCGAGCTTGAACGTGCGCTGCTGACGCGCTATCCCAAGAACGATGCCGAGAGTTGGGATCACGTAGGTCTCTCCGTTGGCGATCCAGCCGCCGAGATTACCGGCATTGTCTGCGCGCTCGATGCGACCGAGGCTAATGTTCGCCGCGCCCAAGAAGCCGGCGCCAACGTGCTGCTGACGCATCATCCCATATACATCAAGGCGCCCGAGGCCTTTTGTCCGGCGGATGCCACTCGCCCCCAGTGCAGCGCGGCACTCTATGAGGCGGCCCGTTGCGGCGTGAGCATTATCTCGCTCCACACCAACCTGGACCGCTCGCACGAAGCCCGCGTCTGCCTGAGCGATCTGCTGGGTGCCGCACCCGTGAGCTCACTGGAGCACGTGGACGACCCCGAGGCCACCGGCCTGGGCGCGCTTGCAACGCTCAACGACCCGTGCACGCTGCGCGATCTTGCTACCCGTGCTGCCACGGCCTTCGGCAGCGACCCGCGAGTGTGGGGCGAGGCCGAGCACGCATGCCGCACCGTCGCCATTTTGGGCGGCTCCCTGGGCGATTTTGGAGAGCTTGCCATCGCCGCAGGCGCCGATGTGATCGTGACGGGCGAGGCGGGCTACCACGTGACGCAAGACCTTGCCTTACGCGGGCTGCCGGTGATCTTGCTCGGCCACGACCGCTCTGAGGAGCCGTTCGTTGATATATTGATGAACTCTGCAGTTGACGCCGGGGTCGACCCCCGTCATGCGATTAAAATACTGAACCCTTGCCAATGGTGGACTGTGACAAAAGGAGAGAACTTATGAGCGCCGGCGCTACGCTACTCAAGCTGCAACAGATCGATTTGGAGCTCGCCCGCAACAAGAGCGAACTTGCCAATATGCCGGAGCTCAAGGAGCTCGCTTCCAAGCGCAAGACCTATGTGAAGCTCAAGTCCGAGATGACCAAGCTCTACGCCCAGCGCAAGGATCTGGACATTGAGCTCGACGATCTCAACACCACCGAGATTCAGACCGACAACGCCATCGAGGCTGCCAAGAAGCGCCACGTCGACGGTTCCGACTACCGCGAGGTTCAGGACCTGGAGAATGAACTCGCCACCCTGGCCAAGCGTCTGGACAAGATTGAGCACACCCGCAAGGACGTCGTTGTCGCCCATAAGGAGGCGCTCGACCGCGAGACCCGCGCGCAGGCCATCATCGCCAAGTTCGAGGAGGGCGTGAAGGCCGACACCAAGGCTGCCCGCGCCAAGGCTGCCGACCTGCAGGCCCAGATTGACGCCGCCACTAAGGAACGCACCGCGCTTGCCGCCACGCTGCCGGCCGACGTGCTCACCGACTACGAGCGTCTGCTCAAGCAGTTCCGCGGCCTGGCCGTCGAGACCATCCAGGGCAACATCCCCACGGTCTGTCACACCGCGCTGCAGGCATCGTCCATGAGCGACCTCAACCACGACGGTAGCGAGATTACGCACTGCCCGTACTGCCACCGCCTCCTGGTACTCCCGAGCAAGGAAGCCTAGCGATGACGGCGGCATCCAACAATTCAATGCAACTTGAGGGAAAAACGATCCTGCTGGGCATTACCGGTGGGATCGCCGCCTATAAGTCGTGCAATATCGTGCGCCTGCTGCAAAAGCGCGGCGCGCGCGTCAAGGTCGTTATGAGCGAGCATGCCACCGAGTTTGTGGGCCCGCTCACCTTCCGTGCGCTCACCAACGAGCCCGTTGCCGTGGGCCTATTCGACGATCCCTCCGACCCCATCCACCACATTTCGCTGGCGCAGGAGCCCGATCTGGTGGTCGTGGCGCCCGCGACGGCCAATATCATCGCCAAGATGGCCAACGGCATCGCCGATGACCTTATCTCCACCACGCTGCTTGCGACGCCGCGACCCATCGTGGTCGCACCCGCTATGAACAACGGCATGTGGAAGGCGCCGGCGACGCAGGCCAACATGGCCACGTTGCGCAACCGCGGCGTGCATGTGGTGGGACCCGGCAGCGGCTACCTTGCCTGCGGCGACGTGGACACGGGACGCATGAGCGAGCCCAAGGACATCGTCGAGGCTGTCTGTGAGGTGCTCAACCCCGTGCCGCAAGACCTAGCGGGCAAGCGCATCGTCATCACCGCCGGCCCCACGCACGAACCGATCGACCCGGTGCGATTCATCGGTAACCGGTCGTCGGGCAAGATGGGCATCGCCCTGGCGGGGGAGGCTGCTCGCCGCGGTGCCGCGGTCACGCTCGTGCTGGGCCCGACATCGCTCGACGTTCCCCGCGGTGTGGAGTGCGTACGCGTGCAGACCGCCGCAGAGATGCTCCAGGCGGCGCTGAGCACCTTCCAGACGGCCGATGCGGCTATTTGCGCGGCCGCTGTCGCCGACTACACCCCCGCAGCCCCTGCCGACCATAAGCTCAAAAAGGCCAACGAGCGCTTGGATCGCATCGAACTGGTCGAGACGGTCGATATCTTGGCCAAGCTCTCGCGCCAGAAGCGCGAGCGATGCGTGATCGGATTTGCGGCCGAGACCGAGAACGTTGTCGAGTACGCCGAGCGCAAATTGGCCCGCAAGGGTTGCGATGTAATTATCGCCAACGATGTCTCACGCGCCGATTCGGGCTTTGGAACCGACACTAACAAGGCCTGGATTGTGAGCACAGCGGGTACACAGGAACTTCCCGTGCTAACAAAACCCCAGCTCGCAGATACAATTTTGGACTTGCTTCAAAAATTGTAAAAAAGTTCTTGCACAAGTCTAAAGTTTCGGGTTAATATACTCCCTGTTGCGAGCGAGAGCAGAGCAACAAACAAAAGCTTCGGGACGTGGCGCAGCTTGGTAGCGCACTTGACTGGGGGTCAAGGGGTCGCTGGTTCGAATCCAGTCGTCCCGACCAGAAGTTTGCAGGTCAGACACCTAGTGCCTGACCTTTTTTGTTTTAAGCAATTGCTTAATTTTGATTAAGCAACAGGGTGCCAAAAATCTACCTACGCGATAATCGCCTTTTGCGGCTACTTGCGCGTTTTGCACACGTTTGAGCCGATTTATTAACGCGTTACGAATCTACATACGCGTAGCTGGTATACAGCCGAGTAAGGGCTGTATTTATCGCGGCGATTTACACAGATATAGCGACTGTAACGAACAAGCGTGTCGCTGTATTTAGTCCAGTAGTCCACTTGATCGGTGGACAAGTGGGCTGTTGCAACGAAACGCAAAGCAGGACGGGCTCTATACGAGGACGCCGCAGAGGTAATGGCGGAGGAGTGCGGCTGGCGCTCTGAGAGCCGCTGTATGACCCTATTTCTCCTCAACCCGAATACCTGTGCCGCGAACCTAAACCGTTCGTACACTTGCCAAAAGAAAAGCCCGCGTAGCCTGTGCGGGCTTAACAGATGAATCTAAAGACAGAAAGATGAATTAGAAGGAGAAAGCGGGGAACACATAGGGGACGCCAGTCGCGTTGCTGTAGTCCCAGTCGCCGTTGCCAACGACAAAGCGGAAGCCCGTGGAGGCGCTCGGAGTCACGGAGCGAGTCCAGTGATGGTAACTCGACGAAGCTCCGGAGTAGTTCGAAGTCGTCACGCCCTTGGACTTGTAGAACTCGTACTGGGTGCCATCGGACTGCATGTCCCCGTATATCTCGGTCGTAGAGAGCAGGAAGACCTTGTCGGTCATGGCCGAAGGCGTGCCGGCGGTACCGCCGCCCTTGTTGTCGGTCATCTTCTTGACAGACTTCACCTTGGAATGGAGCCCGCTGGGCAGGAGCGACCAGAGGTCACCGCTGTTGAGGCGGCTGCGAAGCTCCGACTTCTCCCAACCGCCAGCGTTGGTGCCGGTTGCGTTCATTCTCTGAGCGCCCAAGACAGTGTTGGCTACCTCGAACGTCAAACCCGCCTTGCCGGAACCGTCGGCCAGATCATCGTGGTTGATGCCGACGATGCGGTATTCGAGCGTCTTGCTGTTCGTCAGCTTGACGGACCATTTCGTCCCCGCATTCATAGCGGCCTCGGCCTTTGCGTACGCCGGCGACGCCTCGCCCTTCGCGGCGATGTCCTCGGCGACCGCCTTCTGCTCATCGAGCGTCCAGTCCTTCGCGTCCTTAGCGATAGCCGCCTGGACGGTCGCGGAATCGGCCCCAGCGGAGCCTCCACCAGCCGCACCTCCCTCGATGCCGCCGGTCGTCCCATTGTTCACAGTGTTGCCGACCGGGTTGAACTGGTTTCGGATGGCCCCGGCCACGCCGGGCCCCGCGAACACGATGACCAGGCCGATGACCGCGATGATCAGGACGTACTCGATGATAGATTGCCCTCGGAGGCGGGTATTCCTAGGAAATACCCCCCCCCGAAGGTTAATTGCCGCTGCATGCATATGCGACACTCCCTTCGCTCAAGGTGAATAGAAACAAGTTGAGCGTAGGGTTATCGCGGGAATCTACCTTGGTCTTGCTGCTGCGGCAACGACGACGGCAGGGGAGAGAACCGAGCGTCTTGAATGCCGCCATAATGCCCTCTTCGGGCATCGCTCCTATTCCTATCGGGACAATCACTTCATGCCTTTAGATAGACGATTTAATGCTGCAGTAAAGCGGGGTCCAGCTATAAGCCGAACCCCGCTCAAGAGAAACCTTTAGAGCCGGGACAGACGATGCGTGCGGATAGTCACTCGGCCTCCGCTGCCATGCGCATGACCTCTTCCATCGGGTAGCGGGTGCCGCCATCCCCGTCCAAGGCCTCGTTGTAGGCCTCGATGTCCGCCATGCCCTCAGCCTTCTCGAGCGCGGCCCTTCTAACGAACTCGGAAAAGGACATGCCCGCTGCGTCCGCATTATCCTGAATCGAAGCTCTTTCGTCCTCGTCGAACTTGACCGCGATCTCGCGCATCGCCATGGTCGCTCCCGTCAACGCCGTCATCGAAGTGAATCCATTATCCACCCACTGTATACGCCCCGAACTCGAAACACCAAGCAGGATGGACTCAATACGAGGACGCAGCAGAGGTAATGGCGGGGGAGTGCGGCAGGCGCTCTGAGAGCCGCTGTATGACCCCATTTCTCTTCAATCCGACTACCCGTGCCATGAACCTGAAGCCGTTCGTTCGGTCGCCAAAAGAAAGCACGCGCGGGGTAACGCGGGCTTTGCGCTAGACAAGCTAGAAGCACCAGGCGGGGGAGACGCAAAACCAGCCCGGCGCGGAGTTGCTGTCCGACGGATTGCCGCTGCTGTCGACATGGAGGAAGCCCTTCGAGGCGTTCGGAAACACCGAACGCTCCCACCAACCGCTGCCAATGGCAATGGCAGAGTTGGGATTATAGTTCTCCGTCACCTTGCCTTTGAAGGCCTCGTACTGGGTGCCCTCGGAGGAAGTCCAGGGATAGGATGCCCAATAGGAGGTGGGGGCGATCTCAGAGTAGCTGAGCAGGAACAGCTTGTCCGAGGTAGCCGTCACGGCGGCGTTCTTGTTCTCATCACCGCCCCCGACATTGTTCGATAGCTTCTTGACGGCCTTCACCTTGGACAGGAAATCGGAGGGCATCAGATTCCAGATCTTGCCGGAGTTCATTTTCTGACGGAGTTCAGACTTCTCCCAACCGCCGGCGTTGGTGTCAATCGCGTTCATGGGGGACCAAATGCCCGTCGTGGTGGTGAGGAACGTGAGGCCCGCCTTGCCGGATCCGCCTGCAAGGTCATCATGATTGATGCCGATAATGCGGTAAGTCAGCGTCTTGCCATCGGTGAGCTTCATCGAGAACTCGGTGCCGGCATCCATCGCGGCCTTCGCCTTGGCGTAGGCGGGCGACGCCTCGCCCTTGGCGGCGATGTCCTCGGCAACTGCCTTCTGCTCACCGAGGGTCCAGTCCTTCGCGTCCTTGGCGAGCGCCGCCTGGACGGTCGCGGAACCCGCGCCGTTACCGCTGCCGAAACCGCTCGGTTCCCAAGTCCCACCTGCTGTCCCGTTTACCAATACTCCCGCCATCGTGTTGAACTGGTTCCTGATTGCCGACGAGACCCAAGGGCCGGCTATCATCACAACCAGGACGATAATCGCGATGACCAGAACGTACTCGATGGCTCCTTGGCCTCGGAGGCGGGTATTCCTAGGAGATACCCCCCCCCCGAAGGTTAATTGCCGCTGCATGCATATGCGACACTCCCTTCGCATGGGGATTGATATTGCATGCAGAGCGTACGTTAAAGCGAACCGACTAGCCCGTAACGTGCCGCTGAGGCAACGGCGGCACGGGTGCCCGCGCCACATAAACTGCTTGCCGTTTTGTTTCTTCAGACCTACTGCCACGCCTTCGGGAGGATAACGCCGGGGGCGCAGTGATTGAAGTCACTATGATTGGCATAGGTTGGGACATTCCAATCGGAACAGTCGAGGTTTAGATTTTTGCAATAGCTAAACATGCCGAGCATATCCATAACATCTGAGGTCTTCCACCCTGGTCCAAATTTCACGCTTTTCAGCGAGCTGTCGGTGGAAAAAGGAGACGTAAATCGCCGGCTTTCCGCGTCGACCATCCGGAGATGTCAATCTCCTCGACCTTGTAAAGGTTTTTGAGCGCCGAGTCGAATTCGACGACCGAGGACGTATCCCAGCTTGAAATACTGAAGGAAGTCGCATTGCCGCAATACGCGAATGCGTGCTGCAGATTTGTGCAGTTCGACATGTCGAACTTTGCCAGATCAAAGCTCTTGCAGTTCTCCATGTACTGAAAGCAAAATGCCAACGAGTGGATTTCTATGCCATCGTCAATGTCCTTTACGGCCACGATATTATTTCTGTTAGGCCACCAGGGGGCAGTCGTCTTGCCGTCGTTTCCCACGGTCGCGGTGGCGTATCCATTTTCGAACCCCGTATACACCGCCGTCACGCGGCGGCTGTTGAGCATGTCACCGGCTCTGGGGACCCCGCGGCGCTTGTAGAACATGAGGCTGTGGTCGTCCTCCGAGTACACGGCGAACGCTATCCCGTGAACGGGGTCCACGATGTCGGCGTCGGTCAACGACCCTTTGCCGCCGCCCGTGCCGCCCGACTCCCAGCTCCCCTTTGAGATTCCGTTGCCGAGCGTCCCCGCCACCGTGTTGAACTGGTTTGTGATCGCCGACGAGACCCACGGTCCCGCGATCAGCACCACCAGGACGATGATCGCGATGATCAGTACGTACTCGACTGTCGACTGCCCCTTCGGGCGGCGGGTAAATCTGGGAGATACCCCCCCCCGAAAGGAATTTCCGCTGCATGCATGTGCGGCTCCTCTCGGATTGCTTTGGCTGATGCTGCAAAGGATAGACGCGATTACTAAGGATGAGTCAACAATGCCGCAGCGGCATTCACACTAAGAGGGTAAGGCGTTCGGAGTGACATCCCGTTCCAAAACGTATACTTGATTTAAGGCGGAGTGGAATGTGGGCGCGCAAGGAGATGCGGAATCGATGAGAGCCTCAAAAAAAATTACTGCAGTGTTATCATCTTTCATCCTCTCTATTCTTCCATTTCTGATTCTATGGGCGGCTTGGTCAGTCCTCCCTGATACAATTCCCGCTCATTGGAGTGGGGGTGTGGTTGATCGATGGGGTAATAAGCTTGAATTGCTGGTTGTTCCGCTGTTTTCTCTGATTGGTTCTATTGCAATTTCTGTGTACCTTATTGTTTCCACGCGGCGAAGAGAGTTCGCGGATTTCTCTGTTCGAATGCGACGGGACTTTGTTGCGTGCTATATTTCTAGTCTTCTTTTATCGACAACCTGCTCAGTGATAATTGCCGTTTGGGTTCAGTTGATTCTTACGCAAAACACTGCGGTTGATGGGGGGCTTGGACTATCGATCCTGTATTCCCTTCCCGGGCTATATGTGATCTTGTGCGCTTTGCCGCCTTTTTTGCGAGCGGCGAGAGCAAAAAGGCAGAGCGCCTGATAACAGTTCTTATTGGCGGCGCGGAGATTGTTCTTTGTGGAATAGTGCTTGAAGGTTTGGCTGCCTCTTATGCGATGATTGGACTGATAATTCTGTTCTGTGCGTTTGAGATTGTGTCACAGGCAAGGGATAGCCGGTCCTTATGAGTTGAATTACGCGCGTGCGGATATAAAGGGTGGCATGTTAAATTTGTTGAAAACTCTGACATGCGCTGCCGACTTCATTAAAATCGATTGCCAATCAAGTCTTCCTATATATACGAGCCCTGAGAAACTGCGCTGTGAACCTGAGACCGCTATCGATCGGCCCGGTGCACCGGGCCGTTGTCCTCGAGCCGGCATCAGCTTGCCGGTCTCAAAACGTATGCGTTTCACCATGAGAGAGGGATCTGTCATGAGCTGGAAACCGAGAAAATGCGTTATCGCCTTACTGACTTTGGCGACTCTGACGTGTTTCGCCGCCTTAATCGCCGTCAATATCAAACCGCAACACGATGCTTATCCCTCATCTTTGTCCATTAAAATGGGCCAAGATTTCAGCCTCGGCCGAAACGTCAATTATTTTGACAAGCTAAAACCTAATGAGGAAAACATCTTGATGTTCTGGGCATCGTGGTGTCAGCACTGCGAATCTCTCGTAGAGGATATGCAGCAACTTGATAATTTCGCAGCCTTAAGGAAGAACCTTTTCACTGTTTCCGAGGACAGCACGATTGAAGAAGCCTCGGTCCATGAAGGAGACTTTCCCATATACATAGATTAAGATAAGACCGTGTATGACCAATATGAACTTGAGCATATTCCGTCCGCATTCATACTGGATGATCAAGGAAACACCATCGGCTTATCCGAAGGAGAGGAAGAACCTCTTGCCTTATTAAAGAAATACGCCGAATACAACGGATATGAAGCGGAAGGAGGCGACATCGAGTAACTATCAGAGGCCAGATTAAGGAGCCAGCCATGAAGAAATGCCTGCCCTCCATCGTCTCAGCAGCTCTTTGCCTCTCCCTTGTCATGACACCATTTGTGCCCGTTGCGGCAGCCTATGCCGACGAGGGATCTCCCGCCGAGAGCAGCGAGATCTACGTCGGAGACAACTACGACGAAAATTACGATATATCCCTTTTTGAGCGCGGACGCTGCACGGATTCATATTCCAAGGCGTGGTGCGATTCTCACGGATCTGCAAATAACCGCACCGTCCCTCACAAGGTCAAGCTGAACGCGAAGGAGGAGGCTTGCCTGCGCGATCCCTACCTTGCTGGCACCGCTGAAGTTATCGCCGGTCTCGTGACAACCGGTCCTGGCAGCGGCTTGTTTGCAACCGCAATGACATCGTACCGACTTTTCACTTGCATGTTCTGAAAGGCAGTTGCCATGCTGTCGCAAAATCAATCGAGATACTTGGTCACAATCGGCTTTGCCCTGCTTGCATTACTCTTTGCTAGCGACCTTTTGCTGAAACCGTCCAAGGAACTCGTTTCGCTTGCCATATCCTGCATTTCCGCCCTTTACTTTACGGCAACCCTATTCGTCGGACTAAAGGAGAGGAAAAAAGGCGCAGTCGTTGCGTCCGCCGTAGGCGTGATCACAGCCATTGCCTCATTCTTTATCTGACACATTGGTGATCTAGGGGCGATATCGTAGGAATACGACCGGGAGAGCCAGGACCAGATTGCCCGGGTTGCCCGGTCGGCTCGCGCGACGGCGCGGCGGTTCGACAGAAAGCTCTCCGGACTTCACGCCGTTTCTGATCGCATTGTAGACAGCCAACTCGTCTTCGCAGTCGGCGAGCACGCGGTGTGCGTCGTCGTTTTGGATGTACAGTAAATCTCGAAGGTCCTCCATGCACCAGCGTCCGAGATCTGGCCATGCGCGTCGCGCGAGCTGATAAGTGTCGATCGCGATGTTGTAGTTAAAGTCCAGGCCAAAGCCGTCCCAGGCAGAACGGCATTGTTTCCTTGATTATCAACTTCAACCGGACACTTCCCGCATTCATCCGTGTGTGTACGGATGAATGCGGGGCTCGATACCCCGGCGGCCTGATCGGCAGACCGCCGGGAGTTCTCACTCCTCGATAAAAGCCGGCACCCGGTTAGTCCTGCGCATCTTGAAATCGCCAGTCTCGTGGGAGACGTAGAGAATGCCGTCCATCCCGTCTCGTGATGCATACGACAGGTGAACTGAACCGCAATCCGATCCATCATTGTCGAGAAGATCGAACGAATTCGGGTCGCTCGTTGCGGCCAAACGACCACTCAGACAAGAGCCATCGTCATTACAGATTTGCCATTCCATGTCTTCGCCTGCAAGAATCGCCATAGACGGCCTGGTCGCGCCATCGTTGACATACATCCCGTCTATGCCAAAACCGTTTTCAGCGCCATCGATGAACGACTGCTCGGACCTATACCTCGCAAATGATGCACATAGCACCATTGCAAGACAAAGTGCAGAGCCAACAATAACGATCTTTACGTAGCTCTTGGCCGTCATGCCATCCCTCTTTTCGCTTGCCTAAAGAAATGCGGAAGAAGCTGTTCGTCGCGGCTTGTTTGTAGGCCCTTCTGCCCCGGTTCGGTTACTAAGGTTACTTGAGGGATCCTATAAATGATTGTTACCCATATACGTAATATGAATTTCGGACATGTCGAAATCAATCAATGGTTGCGGAAGTTTCCGACCTTAGTGAAATGCCACCCTATACCCACAGAATCAGTCTGGCTGACATGTGCCAATGGCCGCTAACGGCACTTGGTCGGCAACGGTCTTAGCCCATCGGCCACAACAGTGTCTCCTTCTGTCGCGCCGAGGGCCAGACACACAGCGGTGGCGCCGTGCCGCGGCAGCTGGACGACCGCGTCGTCGACCGTGGCGATTGCACTCGCGACGACACACCTCGCCAGTTTGCCTCGCCCTATTGGCCCCAGCGCGTTGCAGTTCAATCAGCTGTTACAATTACCCACCCACAAAAAGCCCATCTAGCAGGTGCTTTGCTGTTATAGAGTCCTGGAAAGAAAGGGCCAAACCGAAGTGTCTGGCCGGACGCCAATTGTCTGGGAACTGCTTCGGATTCGACCCTCTTTTACTTTCGCCCACTCGGTGGACTTCGGGTTTAATGCTTAGGGGCAGGGATTTAACAAAGTGAAATTTTAATGAAAAGAAACCCAGCTGCCACAATTGCCATGGTGAGGGCTCGAATTGGCCATATAGATCTAAAATAGTCACGATACCTTCTCTTTTGCTGGAACGATATATCTATACAAGGTTGTGAGCGGAAAACAAAAATACGTCGATTGCTATCCGACAAACGGGTCTGGAATTGCATTCTCCGGCATTTCGGGGAGATTGATACACATGTACGAAAGGGAACCTATGTGGTGCGTTGGGTTGGAGCTGCTGCAGGCCCGATATGGATTGCGGTCTTGCGCCCCGATGTCCAAATAGGTTTCTCTCTCTAGACGGGAAGTTGCTCATGGACGCCATATATGACGGAGATGACTGGGTCGATCATTATACTTGGCGCCTGGTCGGCTCGGATGACAATGGGGATGTGGTGTTTGATGGACTATGTCCAAAGCATCTCCATCCTTTTGTCTCGTCGTTAATTGAGAGTTCCGCTCGTGTTGCCCCCTACAGCTCGGCATCGCTTCATGATACGGACGTTTTGAAGACCATAAGGGAGTCAATTGACGAGGGCACGATGAGCGGCCCGCTGTTTTCTCGGCTTGTGGGGCTAGATGAGATTGGCTCGAAACGACTACTTGCGGGCGAAAAGGTGGAACTCACTTATCGGTCGATGATTTCAATCCTGCGGCTAGCCGATGTTCTTCGCAAATAAATGAGGCTTCCATGGCCATGTGGCAGCTTGTCTCACCGATGGGTGGGAGCCGAGTACTTTTCGGACGATTTGCTTGGCCTCGGCGTAGTCTTGGACGGGATCTGCCGGATCATCGAAATCCTCGACGAGATATTTCAAAGCGGCACCTTCTTAAACGGCGAACGTGACAGCGGTCCTCCCTGAATTCTATAAAATCACGGCCTGACTTGGGCGGCGAATTGGCGGAGCTCGTCATCGTCCATATCGTCGAAGTGCGGCAACTACGTCAGCGCGGCCCTCTGCTCCATCAGGTACCTACCGCTCGGAGACCTGCGAATCGTCTGCAAGATGTCCTCGGGGGCGAGGGCTGGGAAATCCATGCCCTCGGGAGCGGCCAAAGAGATGGATTCACCTGCCCCTCCCATGAGTTGGGACCTCATTCAGGGCATCGGCTGCATCCGGCCTTTCGCATTCGCCGCCCGGCCCTCCGGTCCCGCCCGGCTCTCCGGTCCCGCCCGGCCGACGGGTTTCCCATCTACGGCAAAACGATCGCACTTATATATATGCATTCCCGGATTGGGAATATGTTTCAGCCCACGCGAGCAAAGCCTCGGCGTACTCCGTGGTATCTCCGCTGCGCGGCTTTGCACCCTGCAATGCCGCGCAGCGGAGATACCACCTGAGACGGATGTCGATGCATCGAACCCGAGACCGGGCGCTGCGGCGGGAAGCCTCTCGCACGGACAATCTGCTCGATCTTGCTGCACCCGTCTTAAAAGGTTAGACAAACTTTTAATCGTACGACATCCGTCGAACAGTCGGGGGTACACACCACTACAGAAGGCCCACGGAACGGGGGGGGCGAGATGGTCGGCGACGGGTTCAAGGCACTCTCCGGCCCCACGCTCCGCCAGGGAGGGCGTCGGGAGGGAGGCCGTAATGGGTGAGAAGGACGAGCGGCCGGAGCGGGTGTTCCCCGGCAGGACAGACCCGTGGTTCATAGCGGCCATGGTGATTGTGGCGGGCGGTTTATCCGCGGCGTGTATCGCGTGTTTCCTGAGCTCGAGTCCCGCGCTCCTATGGGGCTGGCTCGCGCTGCTGCCCGTCCCGGCCCTCGTGGCCCTGGCCGCCCTTCCCGTCCGCAGCAACCGCCTCGAGCTCTACGGCGACCGCCTCGTCGTCGTGTACGCTGGGACGCGTTCGGTGATACCCTACGCCCACGTGCGGGGCGTCCGGCGCACCAGGACGCTCTGGGCGGGGACGGCCAACTCGCTCGACCGCGTCTACATCGAGGCGCCCTACGACGGCGACGCCATCGTCTCGGTGACCGACAACGATGCCCTCGTGGCGGAGCTGGGGCACAGGTGCGGCCTCGGGCCATACTCCCATTTTTGAGAGAGGTGCCGTCGGGCCCCCCGAAAGCCGTCTGCATTTGCAGGCCTTTATTCGAAATCGGGCGGCGCGGCTGAAAATCCCCGGCCTGAACCGCGGGGCTTCATCTACATTCGCGCAGGCGTATTCACAATCATAAAAAGATAGGCACGGGCATCCGCGTTCGCGGAAACCCGTGCCGCATTTGCGTCACCGAGATGACCGGGTAGAATATATCTGAACGCTATTCCACATTCCCGTACTTGCGCTACGGATTTGGGAAAGCGCATGTCTCAGCCTCTACTCGACCACGGTCGCCTCGGTCGGGATGGCCCCCAGCACTGCCGCGTACTCGGTGGGGTAGAGGCGGCTTATCGTCTGAACGTCGCGGATGAGGACGTTGCGGTCGTCAGGCTCGGAGATGCCGTAGCCGAACGCCTCGAGCGTCTCGATCGCCTCGCGGATCTTCTGCTGGAACATGGGGCCGGGGTCCACCCTCAGGCCGAGGTAGCCTCGCCACAGGCTCGGCAACACGCGCAGCATGTTCTGGATCTTGGACATCGGCTCGATGTCGGCGTAGACGTTGAGCGTGACCATGGCGTCCTTGTGCCCGAAGATCGACTGCAGCGCCTTGATGTCGCCGCCGTGGCGGATCCACTGCGTCGCGAAGGTGTGGCGCAGGCCGTGGAACGTGATCAGCTCGTCGTTGGTGCCCATGAGGCCGTTGGTCTCCGAGAACGTCTTGAACGCCCTGCGGATGTAACTGGTGGTGGCGAAGGAGCCGTCCGGCCGCGACACGACGTAGCTGTCCGCGAGGTCGCGCAGGCCGAGGGCCGATGCCTCCCGGAGCCTCTGCGAATCGATCTCGTGGATCTCTTTCAGGAAGGGGAGCAGGCCCACCGGGTCGACGGGGATCGTCCTCAGGTCGTGGTTCTTGGTGTCCTTGATGAAGGAGCCCCTGTCCTTGACGTAGGCCACCGAGTGCCTGACCGTGATGAGCCCCGACTCGAAGTCGACGTCACACCAGCGCAGGCCGCAGACCTCGCCGATGCGCATCCCGGTGTGCAGGGCGAGCACGACCGCCCGCCTGAAGGTCGAGTCCGGCATCATCGAGGTCACCGAGTTGAGCTTCGGCACGAGGTCGGAGCGCAGCGCGTTCCTGGGCCTGGCGATGACCCTGGGCGCGAGGGCGCCGTCGAACGAGTTCCTCCCGATCGTGTCGTTGCTGCGCTTCAGCAGGACGGCGTAGAGCCGCTTGCCGAGCTTGAATGACTTGTTGAGCGTGTCCGGCGCCGTGCCCAGGGCGATCCTGCGCCTCGACCACGCGTTGACGTCGTCGGTCGTCACCTCGTTCACGGGGACCAGACCCAGCTCGTCTCGCTCGATGTGCAGGGCGCTGTAGTGGTAGTCGTCGCGGGTCGTCGGGGTGATCCTGTTCATCTCCAGGCAGAAGTCGATGAACTTCTCGAGCGCCTCGGAAAGCGGCAGCGCGGCGTAGTCATCCCGCTGTTCGGCGGGAAGCCCGGCGCCGATAGCGGCCCTCGCCTCCTCGGCCTCGGCGAGTTCCAGCTCGACCTCCGACCTGAATTCCGCGAGGACGCGCATCGCCGCCGCCTTTCCCCGCGCGCTCTCCTTCAGGCAGGGCACGCGGGTGTTCCTGGTCCTCTGGACCTTCTTCCCGGTCATCTCGTCGGCCACCGTCACGACAGCCTGCCATTTGCCCTTGTTCTTCCTCACGCCGCCGGCTCCGCATACGCGTAAGGTTTTATTGCTGCATTTCTCGTTCTGCATGTCTGCTCCTAAATCCGCAGTTGATTAGAAACAGGCGGGCCCACCTGCGGGAACCCGGAGAGGCGACGATTCGGGGCTCCTACCCCCGTTGATTAAATCATCGGCTGCACCGCGCTCCTCGAAGCCGAAAATATGCTATCTGGACAGACCGCGCTGAGCTGGTAAAATTTGCAAATGCGGAAATGCGCTACTTGCGCTATCTGCGCGTGTTTTAACAAAATAAGCACAGGTCAGGGTCATTCTGACCTCGCTGGGGGTCAAGGGGTCGCTGGTTCGAATCCAGTCGTCCCGACAAGAAGTTTGCAGGTCAGGCACCTAGTGCCTGACCTTTTTTGTTTTAATCACCATGATTATTTTGCTTAAAGCAACAACGTTCCCGCTCGATGTAATCACCGAATCAAAACGTGTACATCAGCCACCAAAATCGACATTTTTCGACATGTTTGGAGGCTGATGTACACGAATGCGAAATCCCCGCCGCCTAAAAGCGCCCTCCACATGTCTGGACTCTCTATGCTTACGCTGGATAGACATCGCCGGAACGGGTATAGTATCGAAAGTTTTGTCGTTAAACAGCGGGGGAGTCCTGTGGGCATCAAAAAGAAGATCAAAAAGGAGCTTATCGGCACTTCCGATTACCCGTCGAATAAGATCTTTACGATCTCCAATTTCATCACCTTTACGCGCCTGATCCTCACCCTGGTATTTCTGTACCTGTTTGTGACGGATAACAACCGCGTCATCGCCATCGTTATCTACGCCGTTGCCGCCTCCACCGACTGGATGGACGGCCAGATCGCCCGCATGACTAAGACGGTCTCATGGCTCGGCAAGGTCATGGATCCCATCTGCGACCGTGCGCTGCTGTTCACCGGCGTGCTGGGACTGGTGGTTCGCGGAGAGCTGCCAATCTGGGTCTGCGTGCTCATTATTGGCCGCGACATCTATCTGGGCATCGGCACGCTTATCGTTCGTCATTATCACCGTCGCCCCATCGATGTCGTCTTCCCCGGAAAGATTGCCACAGCGCTGCTCATGACCGGATTCTCGCTCATGCTGCTCGGTTTCCCCGTTGTTGACGGCCTGCAACTTTTACCTTCAACCCTCACGGCCTTCCCGGGCCTCAACGGAAGCTCGGTGCCCCTCGGCATCTTCTTTGTGTACGGCGGCGTGATCTTCTCCATGCTCACGGCTGTCATCTACTCCATTAAGGGCGGAGCGGCCATTAAACAGGCTCTCACGCATCCCGAGGACGAGGACATCGACTTTCTGAACCCTGAAATCGAAGACTGATTCGTTGGGGTATGATTACGTACGGTTCATTATTTGCGGCACGTCCGCGATAAGTTAGGGGTTGTCATGGACAACATGGTTAA
The DNA here is from genome assembly GCA_048291725.1 of Collinsella sp. Taxonomy (GTDB): domain Bacteria; phylum Actinomycetota; class Coriobacteriia; order Coriobacteriales; family Coriobacteriaceae; genus Collinsella. The sequence goes on from DBEZXW010000050.1 coordinate 32,072, forward strand.
CAATATGCCTCAGAATGATAAGACTGCTGACGCTACCTGCGTATTCCGCGTGCCTTCAAGCGACGTCACCGTTCCCGACCTCATGGCCAACGTGCGCATCACCGCCCCCGTTCTGTCCATCGTCAAGGGTCCGCAGACTGGTGCCGCCTTTGAGCTCGAGGACGACGTGACCACCATCGGCCGCGATCCCGCGAACGGCATCTTCCTCAACGACATGACTGTTTCGCGCAGCCACGCGCGCATTATTCGCGAGGGCCTCGGCGCTCGCATCGAGGACCTGGGCTCGCTCAATGGTACCTGGGTCGACGGTGCCATTGTCAATGCAGCCCCGCTGCACGACGGTTCTTCCGTTCAGATCGGTACGTTTACGCTCATCTACCACGAGAGCACGCCGGAGCGCATCGAAACCGGTGAGTAGGGCATGGCCGAACGCAACTATCTGAGTATCGGCCAAGTCGTCAACCTACTTCGAGGCGCATACCCCGATCTTTCGAACTCAAAAATTAGATTTCTAGAGGATGAGGGGCTCATTACCCCTCATCGTACGCCTAAGGGATACCGTCAGTACTCTAAGGAGGACGTTGATCGCCTGGAGGTCATCCTGCACTTGCAGAAGACCCGCTACATGCCGCTCAACGTGATTAAGCAGCGCTTGGAAAACGCCACGGACTTGTCAACGCTCGCCTACGAGGTGGGCTTGCTGTCCGATGTTCCGCTCAAGACGGAGCCCAAGGAGACTAAGCAAAAGCTGCATCCCATCGAGACCATTCCCGATATGCTGGGCGTCGAGATTTCGTTTATCCGTTCGCTCGCCGAGAACGACCTCATTCGCATCATCAAGAGCCCGCAAAATCGTGAGCTCGTCGATGGTCGCGATTTTCCGATCATCCGCTACTGCTCCGAGCTGTCGCGCTTCCATATCGAGCCGCGCAACCTGCGTCAGTACGTGTCTTCCGCCAACCGCGAGTCCTCGATGTTTGAGCAGGTGCTCGTGAGCATGCTCGGCATGGATACCTCCGATGACGAGCGCGACGCCAAGCTCGAGCGTGCGTTTAAGAAGCTTCACGACCTGACGGAAGGTGTGCACACCGCGCTGCTCAAGAACCGCGTTTTTGAGTCGCTCAACGCCGTGGTCGAGGACGCCGACATCGATGCACTCGATGAGGAAATCACTCGCTCCGAGTCCACCAAGGCCAAAAACGAAGAGACAGCCATGCCGGCTTCGCACGAGGATTCTCTCGTAAAGCCGCTCAAGGTCGTCGCCCCTTCGCAATCCGGCACCGCCACCGCAGGCAAATAACCTCAGCTGAAATTTCGGCAACCCATTGAAAGGTCATGCAATGTACGACTTCGAATCTCAAATCGTCGACATCCCCGACTATCCCGAGCCCGGAGTCATCTTTAAAGACATCACGCCGCTCTTTGGCAATCCCGAGGCGCTCAAAGCCATGACCGATGCCCTCGCCGAACACCTTGCCGGCATGGGAATCACCAAGGTCGTGGGTCCCGAGGCTCGCGGCTTTATGGTTGGCGTACCGGTGGCTGTAGCCCTTGGCGCCGGCTTTGTTCCCGCACGTAAACCGGGCAAGCTGCCGCGCGAGACCGTGAGCCAGAGCTACGAGCTCGAGTACGGCACCGATTCAATTGAGATCCATGCCGACGCTATCAGCTCTAAAGATACCGTGTTGATTCTGGACGACTTGGTCGCGACGGGCGGAACCGTCGAGGCAACAGGTAAACTGGTGCGAGATATGGGCGCAAAGCTTGTCGGTTACGGTTGTATCCTTGAGCTTGCGTTTCTCAACCCGCGCGAGAAGCTCACGCCGTCTAATGACGATGTGGAGCTCTTTAGTCTGGTGACGGTGGACTAGCCGTTACCCTTAGTTACTGGAAAGGAAGCTACATGCGCACAGCAAACACGCACAAAAACATGGCACGCTGCGCTGCTACGGCAACCCTCGCTTGTGTTTTGGGCTTGGGCCTCGCGGCTCCTGCCTACGCCGATACCGCATCCGACCTTGCCGCCGCTCGTACGAAGCTCGAGCAGATTGGCACCCAAACCCAGCAAATTCATGAAGAACTCTCCGCACAGACGCAGGAGCTTGATCAGACTGCAGGCGAGATCACGCAAAAGCAGCAAGAGATTGCCGAGGGTCAGGCAAAGCTTTCGAGCTACGTTGCCGGTGAGTACAAGACTGGCGGTCTGAGTCTCCTTCAGGTTCTGACGGGCGTCGACGATCTGGGCGACATGCTCAACCGTCTGTTCTACTACGGCAAGGTTTCCGACAAGCAGGCCCAGACCATTCAGGAGGTCAAGGACCTTAAGCAGCAGCTCACCGATAAGCAGACCGAGCAGGAGAAGAACGTCGCCGCGACGCAGAAGAAGGTCGACGAGCTCAATGCCCAGCAGGCTGAGGCCCAGAGTGTCGTGAACTCCCTGGATTCACAGCTGCAGGCCGAGCTTGCTGCCGAGGCCGAGGCCAACGCCGCGCTTCAGGCTGGCATCAATGCCAGCACCGCCGAAAAGGCCACGGTGAGCAACGACACTGCCGGTACGACCGAGAACACCAACAATGGTGGCGGTACGACCAACAACGGCGGCGGCAACACGCCCGCGCCCGCGCCCGCTCCTGCCCCCACGCCGCAGCCCGTGACGCCCGCTCCGACTCCGACGCCTTCCGCACCGAGCCAGTCCGTTGACGGCGGTACCGTTGTTTCGCGCGCCTACAGCAAGCTCGGATACGCTTATTCCTGGGGCGGCATTGGACCGAACAGCTTTGACTGCTCCGGTTTTGTAAGCTATTGCCTCACGGGCCGCTATTGCCGCCTGGGCACCACCGGCACCTTCATGGGTTGGACCCGCGTGTCCGATCCGCAACCCGGCGATGTTGTGGTTAACTCCTACCATACAGGCATCTATATCGGTAATGGTCAGATGATCCATGCTTCCGACTACAAAACGGGCGTCATCATCAGCTCCGTCGCTGCTGGCATGAACAACAATTACATTTTCGTGCGCTACTAATTTATTACTGCAGCGAACGAACGTGGGCCTCGCGATCTTGAGTCACGAGGCCCATTCTTTTTTCCCTTACCGTTTGGCATATGATCAGTACGGCTATCTAGTATTCAAAACTAGATAGCCGTACTGATCAATCAAAAAGATGGCTATAATTGTTGGGGAACAATTAGAAAGGACCCTCAATGAGCTGGGCACTTATCTCCGATTCGAGCTGCAATCTTCGCGATTGGCAACCAACCGCACCTCATACCACCTTTGCATTTGCACCCCTTAAGATCCGAGTGGGGGAGCGTGAATTCGTTGACGACCTCTCGCTCGATGTTCACGAGCTCAATTGCGCCGTGCAGGCGGAGTCGAGCGCTTCTTCGAGCGCCTGTCCAAGCGTAGGGGAGTGGGCCGAACTCTTCAGACTTGCCGACAAGACGATCTGCATGCCCATCTCTGAGGGCGTCTCGGGAAGCTACAATGCTGCTGCTACGGCACGCGATATGGTACTTGCCGAGGAGCCCAACCGCCAGATTCACCTGGTCAATTCGCGGGCAGCGGGCGGCAAGATGGACCTGATCTTCTTACTGTTTGATCGATATCTTGCGTGTAACCCGGATGTTTCCTTTGAGGACGCCTGCGCTTACTTTGATAGCTTGGAGCAGAACAGCAAGATCCTCTTTAGCCTGTGTAATTACGAAAACCTTGCGAAGGCCGGACGCATTCCTAAGGCAGCCGGCGTCATTGCCAACAAGCTCAATATCCGCATTTTGGGCACGGCGAGCGAAGCGGGCAAAATTGAACTCGTTGGGCACACGCGCGGCGAAAAGAAGATGCTCACCAAGATTGTCGACACCATGGAGGCCGAGGGTTTCACGGGCGGCGAGGTCATCATCGATCACGTTGAGAACGAATCTGGAGCCCAGGCGCTTACCAGCCGCATTGTGGAGCGCTGGCCAGGCTCCAAGACTATCATCATGCCCTGTAACGGGTTAGATTCATACTATGCCGAGATGCACGGCCTCATCATCGGCTACGGCATGGACGTGGCTTCGGGCCGATAATGTCCAACTAGACAAACGCACGGGCGGGATAAGGGGCCACTGGCCTCTTATCCCGCCCGTTTTATACCTCGGTTAGCTATTAAACCCATTGAACTTTAGATAGCTCATCAGGTAGGCCTTCGAAACGAAGGACGATACTGCACTGCGTACAAGCAGCGACTCGCGCGTAACCTGATGTGCGGTATCGGGCACGGGAGTCTGCTCGACGGAAAACGCCGCACGAATCGATGCCTCAAGTTGATCGACTACATAATCGAAAGCCGTCGGAGCGTCATAGCTCAAGCGCTGAATATTAAAAAGCGCCTGAACCGCAGCGATAGGCAGCACCTGCTTAAAGATACAAATGGCGATGAGACGCGCAATCTGCTCACGGCCATACTGCTTTTTAACCGGAGCAGGAACGAGGCCGACCTTCACGTAGTTATTGATCATCGATGGCGTGATAACGGGTTGCTCTACGCAAATCGAAAGCGGCTCCATCCACTGCGCAACATATTCAATAACCTGATCGCGATAGAGCGATACGTTGGGCAGCTGGTCATAGCGTGGCAGACTCAACGTATTGAGTTTGCGCACGATATCGGACTGAATAAATGCATCGGGCAGCACAGTGGGCTGAATATCCTCAGGCTTAATGCTGACCGACGAATCGGACATCGGGATAACGCGTTTGGCGTGGTTCATAAGAATCCTCCGTTCATTAGCTATATTGTATTCTAGGTTATCTAGTTTTGCATACCACATAGTCGCCAAGTAAAAGTGGTTGGACAGCACATTGATACACCGTCCAACCACTTTGTTAAAAGATAACAACCTTACATAAGATATATTATCGTACTTATCCACGGAGAAATGCGTATGCGTTGGTTGCCGCTATGGCTCCATCAGAAACGGCGGTCACAACCTGGCGTAAGCGCTTGGAACGGATATCGCCAGCGGCAAATAGACCTGGCGTGCGGGTCGCCATGGATTCATCAGTCAGAATGCCGCCATCAGGCGCCAGATCGACTAGATGCTCAACAAGCTCGGTATGGGGTTGCGTCCCGGTAAAGACAAAGATGCCAAACGAGCCGGGCTCAAATGACTCGGTATGAGTCTCACCGGATGCATTGTCCTTAAAGGTGATCGTCGTTGGCATGGCTTCGCCCGATAGCTCCACAATACTAGTTTGGTACCTAACTGTAATATTGTCCTTTGCGAGTACTTTCTGAACAACACCATCGGGCGCACGGAACTGGTCGCGGCGCAGCACGATGGTCACACTGCTGGCAATGTCTGACAGGAACAGCGCCTCTTCGCATGCCGAATTGCCACCACCGATTACAAAGACCTGTTTGTCACGGAAGAACATGCCGTCACATGTTGCGCAATACGAAACGCCACGACCGCGATACGAATCCTCGCCTGCGAAACCTGCCGGACGCGGCGTGGCACCCATGCAAGCGATAACGCTCGAGGCCAGCGTATCGCCCATATCGTGATGCACCGTAAACAACGCCGCATCGGCATCGTAATCGATACCCGTAACCATGCTCCATGTAACCTGTGCTCCCAGGCCCTCTGCATGCTGCTGAAAACGCTCGCCGAGTTCGGCGCCACTCAAGAGCGGAATACCCGGATAGTTCTCGACCTCATTGGTTGTGGCAATCTGCCCTCCCGACATGCCCTGTTCAATCACGGTCGTCGTTAGGTTGGCACGCGCAGCGTAAATGGCGGCAGCATAGCCCGCGGGGCCGCCACCGATAATCGCAACATCGATCGGCTGATCGGTAGTCATGAAGAGACCTCCTGTCGAAAGATTGGCGTTCTTTGCGCTCATACCCAAATTTACGTGAACATGACACTCATGCACTACAATGATAAATCCGTGTTACAAAGCTGAAGGGGAGTTATCGATGGACCAGGCGCAGACGAGTGACGATGCTCCCCTGCTCACGCACAGCACTCCCCAATCGGAGCAAACCACGCTCTTGGCCCAGCAAAAACCTCTCGTGACCATCGTGCACGCCTCCGTCGGCTCGGGCCACAAGGCCGCCGCAAATGCGATTGCGCAGGCATTCGACCTCATCCGCGGCACCAATGGCATCCCCGAGGATGTTGAGATTGAAGTGCTCGATATCCTTGATTTTGGACGTATTAAATTCGATGGCAATAAGACCGCGGCTTCTTTTACGGGAGCCACGCGCCCCATTTACGACCTGACCTGGCGATATACGCTTACGGGACATCTTCTCTGGGGTGGCGGCACGGCATGGTCGCGAATTATGTTCCCCGCCTTCAACGAATATGTCCGCAGCCGCAGGCCCATAGCCGTGGTCGCGACGCACATCACGGCAGCCAATGTTGCCGTAGGCGCCCGCGTGATTACGGGTATCGATTATCCGGTCATCTGCGTACCAACAGACTATGAAGTCGAAGGCTTTTGGCCCCACAAGGACACCGACCTGTTCTGCGTGGCAAACGAGTTTATGGCCGAGACGCTCCGCCCCCGTAAGGTTCCCGAAGCAAAGATCCGCATTACGGGTATCCCCATCCGAGCGGGATTCGATTCGGATTACGATCGAGAGGAAGAGCTAACCAAGTTCAACCTCCCCACCGACAAGACCGTCGTGCTGGTAATGGCCGGTGCCAGCTTGCCTCAGCCTTACGTCCGCTTTCGCGCGGCGATGGACCACACCCTCCCCTTCCTGCGCAGCTTCGAAGACATGCACTTTGTCTTTTTGCCCGGCAAAGACGTGGAGTATGCCACCCGGCTGAAGACGCTCTTCGATGCCATGAAGCTCGAGAACGTCACGGTGTTGGACTATGTCGACGACATGGCGGCCCTCATGCACGGGTGCGACCTGGCAATCCTCAAATCGGGCGGACTCACGGTCACCGAGTGCCTATGTGCACATCTACCGATGATTCTGCTGGGCAAGTCCTATGGCCAGGAAAAGGCCAACACCACTATGCTCACCGGCATGGGCGCCAGCATGCATGTCACCACCGCACGAGAGCTCATCGTGACGTTGCGTCATCTCCACGATCATCCTGAGTCGCTCAAGGCACTGCTCATCAACGGCGAAGTACTACGCCGCCCCCACGCAGCCGAAGACATCGCCATCGCCACCATGGAGCTTGCAGGCAAACCCCAAAAGCGCAAACGAGCCTTCTGCCGCTTCTACTGGGGCGGAAAACCTGCTCACATCCGCTAGCCTCGGATTGTCCGCTAGCCTGCGGGAGGCCCTATATATCATCCCGTGCTCAAACATTCTCGCTTCGCTGCGAAACTGCGCGTGGGACGATATATAGGGGCCTCCCGCGGGTAAGCTGCGTTTACGTACTAGCGGCTATACCAGATTCCCCTCCAGTAGAATCTGCAAAGGGGAACCAGAAAATATAAATACAGTAAGTCGATGCGACAAAGGAGGCGTCCCTTTATCGCATCGACTTACTAGAAAAGTAAATATTGTTTCAAGCGAGTAGCCGCCCGCCCGGGGCTTACCTATATCGTCCCACGCGCAGTTTCGCAGCGAAGCGAGAATGTTTGAGCACGGGATGATATATAGGGCCTCC
>DBEZXW010000051.1:0-3703 GCA_048291725.1 Collinsella sp.
TGGTGCACCGTTTGCGCATCTCCTCGAACCGAGGTGTGCGCAGTCGGCACAATCGTTTTCGTTAGGATACCACGAGCGGCCTAGGAAACAACCAGGCGCATGCCAGGATAGATCAGGTTCGGGTTTGAGATGCCGTTCTTGGCGGCGAGATCCTGATAGGTCGTGCCGTACTTTGAGGCGATTCCGGAAAGGGTGTCACCGCTCTGCACCACGTACACCTGCTCGGTCTCGATCTGGCCGTTGATCACCGCCATGACCTCATCGTAGCGCGGCCCCAGCACGGCCTTGCGGCGACTGCCGTTGCCGTAATCGCCCGCCCATGTCTCAGCGGCCAGATCTTCGGCGGATGCCGTGAGGATGTGGTTCACGAGCGACTGCACCTCCTGGTAGCGGTCGCCCAGCGCGTGCTTGCGGTCATCGCCGTCTCCGAGCTCGCCAGCGAGCACTTTCGCCGCGAGGTCTGCCGTTGGCGTCTCGTTGATGCCGTGGATAAGCGAGTCGGGATCGCCGTTGGAGCCGCCAGCCATGGCCTCCCACTCCGCGCGGGAGATATAGCACTTGTTGATGTCGAGGTTGCCCGCCCAGCCGTCCAAGCGCCCGCATGAGGAGTACTGGCGGATGGCGCAGTCGTATGCGCCCTCGTTCCAAGGCGCGTCCTGGTAGCCCGTGGCGTTCATGTCGGCGTACTGCGCCACCCACGTCTTGGCGTCGGTGAGGTTCCACGGGAAGACGCTCTTGCTGGCGTAGATGCCGATGCGATCAACGCTCACGCCAAGAAGCTCGGTCAGGCGCTCGGCCATAGCCTTGAGGTAGGACGTGTCGCCCCATGCCTTGTTGCCCTGCTCCTCCCAGTCGATGAAGAACGCGGCCTTGCCGACGTAGCCCTTGCAGTGCTCGTAGAAGCACTCGGCCTCCGCCTCGGCATCGCCGCCGTTGACGTAGTGGTACACGCCCACGAGCTTGCCAAGGCCGACCGCTTGCTGGATCTGGCGGTCGCAGTCGGGCGACACGTAGCGCGTGCCCTCGGTAGCCTTGCAGATAACGAAGTCGAACGGGACAGCCGCGAGGTTGATGCCGTTCTGCCAATTGCTGATGTCTATTCCGTTCATTCTATTCAGCGCTCCCTATCGCTATGAAATAAGCCCAGTCAACTTGTTCGTACTGTTTGCGGCTCAGCCGCACCACGCCCTCGTATGGGTCGTGGAATGTCGCCGTCTCGCCGTCCCATCCGCAGAGCAGGACGATGTGCCCGCCGTAGCTCTTGCCGCCGTCGCGTAGCTGGCCAGTTAGGCTGCAAAACACCATCCATCCGCCAGCCGCCTCGCCCAAGGCGTCGTCGGCGTTGTCGTGGATAGGCGTGTAGCCCAAAGCCTGGTCGTTCGCGTTCATCCAACGGCAGAACTTTTCCATGTCGTTCACGCCGTCTGTGAGGCACGATTCGCCAACGAATCCCAGCATCTGCGCCGGCGTGCACGTCTGGCCGTAGAGCCATTCCCACGCCATGGCCGCGCACGTGAGGCCGCAGCCGGCAGCGGCCAGGTCTTCGCCCGCATACGAAAGCCCGCCCCAGCGCTCGTCTGCTTGGAGGTAGACGGGCACCTCGGCGGGCTTGTCGAGCGGCTTGTCGTAGATGACGGGCAAAGGCTCCTCCTTCGGCACCTTCGGCACGTTAGAGGCTATAAGCGCCACGTCGGCGAAGGCGACGAGCAGGGCCAGCAGCGAGACGGCGGCGGCGATGCGTACGAGGCGCTTGCCGCCCATTCCTAGTCGTCCTTCTTCGGAGTGCCCATGGCAAGCAGTGCGTCGAGCCACTTGTCGGTCACGCCGACAGCCTTGAAGGCCGCATATGCCACCTGCACGCCGCCTACCGCGGCGAAGATGGACGTAACCCACGCCGTGGGGTCAGTCGGCATACCCCCGGCCATGGCCGTCAATGCGCCGCACAGCGCCGATACTGCGATGGCCGTCCAGCGGGCGACATTGCCGGTCATCGCCTTCGTCTTGATAGCCTGCACGATATAGGGCACCACGAGGACGGTCAGCACCGTGAGTCCTGCCTGTATATCAGTCATCTTTATCTCCCTGTCTCCTTGTTGTACATGAGGTCGACTCGGTCGTAGATATGGTCGACCTTCTCGGCCATGCCCTGGCTACGCGCCTGGCTGTGGACCAAGTCCGCGTGGAGGACGTCATTTGACGCGACAACCGACTCCATGAGCGTTTTCATTCCTTCAATCAGGGTGTTGCTGCGCTCCATCTGGGCGGCGATGCGCCCCTCCATTTGGGACCGCTCGCGGTCGCGCTGCGCCCTCTCGTCGACTTCGGCCTGCTTGCGCTCCTCGCGCTTCAGGTCGAGCTCGCCCTTCCGCTGGTTTTGGCGTTTGTACTCCTCAAGAAATTGTCTCCCGAAGTAGAACGCAACGAGCGTCAGGAGCACGCCGCCAAGCCAAGCCGGTCCGTAAGGCGCAAAAAGCTTGAGCACTTCCATCCTGGGCGCCCTCCTTCCGCCTATTCGGCCGTGTACTCCTCGCCGGTGATTTCCCTGTACTCGTCGGCGGTGATCCATTTGCACTCGACAGCCTTGTAGACGCGCGCCTTGCTCCAAAGGTCTTTGTCGTAGTACTTCTTGACCTTCGCGAAGTGCTTGGAATGCTCAACGGTTTTCTTCGTAGCCATTACTGGTCACCTCCCACGGTCATGAGCAGGTAGTCGATGTTCGCCGTGTTGGTCTCGGTCTGCGTCGGCTGGGACGCCTGCTCGCGCATCTGTTCGAGCAGCGCCGGGAGGTCGGGCACCTCGCCGTTGGCGTAGGCGGCGAGCGCGGAGGTGTAGGCGAGCTTTCGCGCCTTCCGCTCCACGTGCTCGTCATCGTCGATAACGCCCGCGTCGTGCGCCGCGTCGGGGTCGCCGATCTGCGACAGCAGGTCGCGCAGGGCGTTGACCTCGGCCAGGGTGCCGTCTCGAAGCTCGTCGGGGCGCGGCATGTCTTCCTCAGTGTCCATGCGGACTCCTTCCTTATCGGGGAATGTGCCGCCATCGTATTAGCGCCGTGAGATTGCCTGGCCGTTTGGGCGGGCGCGAAGAAAGAAGGCGCGCCGCAGCACGCCTTCGCTGTCTTGGTTATTTCGTTTTCGACCCGTCTAGGCCGCCGTTTTGAGTTGCCGCCCTTCCGCTATGGCAAGGGTGTTCCGCCCGAATCGTCTCTCGGGCTTGGTTGCATTGAGCAACCCCCCCCGCGAGTTTTTCGAACAGGCTGCGGTACAGCGCGTCCATGGCCAGCACGCTGCGGTGCGCGTCCAAGTGAGCCATGCCGCCGCGCCAGCTCTGGTAGCTCTGCTGCACCTGCTCGGGCGTCATGACCCCCTCGGCCACCATGCGGGCCATCTTCTTCAGCTTGCGTCGCTCGCGCGTGATGGAGTCGCGGCACGGCTTCATGACGATGCGGCCCGTTTCGGTGTAGAAGATGCGCTTCTTCAGCCACGTGAAGCCGCGCGTCAGCTTCACCACGCGGGTCTTGCGCGGGTTCAGCGCGATGCCGAGCTTCGCGCACTCGTGCTCTATCAGCAGCAGGCACACCTGCAGGTAGTCCTTGGACTCGTGTATCAGGTAGAAGTCGTCCATATATCGACCGTAGGCCTCGGGGCGCAGCATCTCGATTACGTAGTGGTCGATGCGGTTGGGGTACGCTACGGCGCATATCTGG
>DBEZXW010000052.1:0-4435 GCA_048291725.1 Collinsella sp.
GTACCGCCACCAGATCGACGAGGAGCAGACCCGCCAGGTGATCGACGCGCAAACGATTCGCGACAACACCAATCAGGGATCGACCTCCGAATCAGATTCCGAGAAAACCGCCGAACAGTCCGCCGAGGCCGAAGCCTCCGATAAGAATTAGAAAGGGAGTGCCGCTTATGAGTCGCCGCAACACCGAGCTGCTCTTGCTCATCGCCTCGGCGTTCCCCGTCATCCTGCTGTATGCGATGTACGTCCTCACCGCAGGCGCTGCCATCTCCTTTGAGACGCTCGCCGTACCGATCGGCCTCTTTGCCGCCTTTGCCGCGGCCCACATTGCCGTGCGCATCTTGGCGCCCGGTGCCGACCCCGCCATCCTGCCCATCGTATTTATACTTTCGGGCATCGGCATCACGTTTGTGACGCGTCTCGCCCCCGCTCTCGCCATCTCACAGCTCATCATCCTGTTTGTCTCGGTGGCCCTGATGGTGGGAACGCTCGCGTTGGTTAAGAACCTCGACGTGGTCATGCGCTACAAGTACACCTTTGGCATCATCGGCATCATCCTGCTGATGCTGCCTATCTTTATCGGCACCACGATCTCGGGCTCCAAGCTGTGGATTCGCATCGCGGGCTTTACCATCCAGCCCGGCGAGTTCGCCAAGGTCTTTATCGTCCTGTTCCTGGCCGGCTACCTGGCCGAGAACCGCGAGCTGCTCTCCATCTCCAACCGCAAGATCCTGGGCTTTAAGATCCCTCGCCTGCGACTGCTGCTGCCGCTGTTTGCCGTATGGGGTGTGTGCCTGCTCGTCGTCGTCTTCGAACGCGACCTGGGTTCGGCCGTGCTGTTCTACACCATCTTCTTGCTGATGCTCTACGTTGCCACGGGGCGCTTTTCGTATGTCGTTATCGGCCTTGCGCTCTTAGCCGTCGGAGCCGTGGGCGCCTACAAGTTCCTGTCTCACGTTCAGGTGCGTTTCCAGGTTTGGGTCGATCCGTTTAAGGACGCCCAGGGCCAGGGCTACCAGATCGTCCAGTCGCTCTTCTCGCTTGCCGATGGCGGTCTGGTCGGTGTTGGCATCGGCAACGGCATGGCCAACAACATCCCTGTCGTCGAGTCCGACTTTATCTTCTCGGCTATCGGCGAGGAGATGGGCCTTTTGGGCGGCGGCGCCGTGCTCATCCTGTTTATGCTCTTTGCCGTTCGCGGCCTGACCACAGCTGCCCGCGCAAAGTCCGACCTCGCCGCCTTTAGTGCCACCGGTCTTACGGCCGCCATCAGCTTCCAGGCCTTCTTGATCGTTGGCGGCGTAACCCGCCTGATCCCGCTGACCGGCGTCACCCTGCCCTTTATGAGCCAGGGCGGCTCCTCTCTGCTGGCGAGCTTTATCATCGTCGCGCTCCTGCTGCGCGCCGGTGACGAGGCGACCGGACGCGAGGCAGAGCTTACCGGCACCGGCACTATGGCCGCCATCACCGATGATCAGGTCGCATCTGCCGCCGCCCCGACGGGCATGCGCTTTGCCACCTCGTCTTCCTACGGCAGCGGCAGCCATTCCGTCGGCTCGCGCATGCGCCGTCGCCTGCTCGACACGCCTGAATCCGGTGTACTCGGCCGCGTGGCGCTCGCCAACCGTCTAACCCGTGCGGTGCTCGCCTTTACGGCGCTGTTCGCCATCCTTATCGGCAACCTCACCTATGTCCAGGTCATTAAGGCCAAGGACTATCAGGACATGCCGACCAACAACCACACCATCGCCCGCTCCAAGTACATCCAGCGCGGCTCCATCATCACGTCCGACGGCGTGACGCTGGCCGAGTCGCTGCAGCAGGAGGACGGCACCTACGTACGCTCCTACCCCAACGGTAACCTGGCAGCGCACGTGGTTGGCTACGTGAGCCAGCAGTATGGCACCACCGCCATCGAGAGCGTCATGAACGACACGCTCACCGGCTCCAAGGATTACTCCAGCTGGAACAACGCCATCGCGTCGCTCGCGGGCCAGACCCAGCCGGGCAACACCGCCAAGCTCACCATCGACTCGCGTATCCAGACGGCGGCCGAGCAGGCGCTCAAGGGCTTTAAGGGCGCTGTAGTGGTCATCGACCCGCGTACCGGCGCGGTGCTCGCATGTGCCAGCTCGCCCACCTACGACAACACCAACATCGATGCCCTGCTGCAGACGGGCGGCGGCGAGGACGGCTCCATGTACAATCGCGCCATAGACGCGCTGTACACGCCGGGCTCCACGTTTAAGGTCGTTACGCTTTCCGCGGCACTCGAGACCGGCACCGCCAGCCTTACCAGCACCTACCAGGCGCCCGGCTCCATGGACATCGGCAACGCACCGGTCACCAACTATGCCAACGAGAGCTACGGCACCATCAGCCTGCAGCAGGCCTTTGCCGTGTCCTCCAACGTCGTCTTTGGCCAGGTGGCAAACGAAGTCGGCGCAAACACGCTCGTGCAGTTTGCCAACGCCTTTGGCTACGGCCAAAAGCTCGGCCAGGACCTGACCTCCGCGGCCTCCATCATGGCCGACCCGTCGCTCATGACCGAGTGGGAGACCGCCTGGGCCGGCGCCGGCCAGCCTGTCGGCATGGACCACACGCCCGGCCCGCAGACCACCGTCATGCAAAACGCCGTGATTGCCGCCGCCATCGCCAACAGTGGCGTGGTCATGGACCCGTACTTTGTAGCCCAGGTACTTGCCCCGGACGGAACCGTGGTCAAGACCACGCAGTCCCGCTCGCTGGGGCAGGCCGTCAGCTCCGCCACGGCCGACCAGGTCAAGCAGGCCATGCTTGCCGTCGTCCAGTCCGGCACCGGCACCGATGCCCAGATCCCCGGCGTCAAGGTCGCCGGCAAGACCGGCTCGGCCGAGACCGGCGGCACCAACGTCAACTCTATGTTCGTTGGCTTTGCACCTTACGATTCACCCACGGTCGCCATCTCGGTGGCCTTGGAGGATTTCGACAAGCATGACGTCAAGGCCGCCAAGATCGCCGGTATCGTCCTGACCGCGGCGCTTGCCGCACAGGGAGCGTGATGCCCATGATCGAATCGGACACCCGAGGCGCGCCGCGGCCGAAGAGTTAGCGGCAACGCGCCACACGGCCCCAGCGGCCACATCGTAGGTACTACACACATCGTTGAGCGAATAGTTATGTTAGGAGCAGGAATGGAACAGAGGGTCCTCGGGGGAAGATACCTCCTCAAGGATAAGGTGGGAACGGGCGGCATGGCGACCGTCTACCGTGCACAGGACCAGGTCCTCGACCGCACGGTAGCCGTCAAGATCATGCTGCCGCAGTATGCTGGCGACGCAACCTTCGCCGCACGCTTTAAGCAGGAGGCCCAGGCAGCAGCCGGTCTCTCCTCCCCTTATATCGTGGGCGTCTACGATTGGGGCAAGGACGGCGACACCTATTACATCGTCATGGAGTACCTGCGCGGCACCGACCTTAAGAGCGGCATCAAGAGCCACGGCGCCCTCGACCCCAAGAAAGTCGCCCAGATCGGCTCGCAGATCAGCTCTGCGCTTTCGGTCGCCCACAAGCACGAGATCATCCACCGCGACATTAAGCCGCAGAACATCATGGTGCTGCCCGACGGCAACATCAAGGTGATGGACTTTGGCATCGCGCGTGCCAAGAACAGCCACCTCACGCAAGACAACAACGTGCTGGGAACCGCCCACTACGTCAGCCCCGAGCAGACCCGCGGTCAGGACCTCGGCCCCACCTCGGATATCTACTCGCTGGGCGTCGTGATGTACGAGTGCGCCACCGGCCGCGTTCCCTTTGACGGTGACGACGCCATCTCGGTCGCACTCAAGCAGGTCAACGAGCTGCCTATTCCGCCGAGCCAGATCAACTCCGGTGTCGACGCCGACCTTGAGCGCATCATCCTCAAGTGCATGGAGAAGGACCCCACAAACCGCTTCCAGACCGCCGACGAGCTGCGTCAGGTGCTCAACAGCTACCTGTCGGGCCGTGCCGTCAACGTCTCGGAGCCCACGCGCATCATCGGTGCCCCCGGTGAGCTGGGCGCCACCAAGACTCGCGAGCTTTCCGATCAGACGCGCGCCATGGTGCGTCCCGTCTCGGGCGTGAGCGGCCAGAATACCACCCGTAGCTCGGTTTCGGGCTCCACCGGCTCCTACGAGGTCGAAAAGCCCAAATCCAACAAGAACAAGATCATCGCCGCCGTGGTGGCAGCCGTTGCCGTCATCTGCATCGTGGTGGCCTTTGCCACAGGACTCTTTGGCGGCGAGCAGGTCACCGTGCCCGATGTGCTGGGCAAGGACCAGCAGACTGCCGTCGAGCTGATCAAGGAAGCCGGCCTCGAGGTCGGCACCATCGACCAAAGCTACAACGACGATGTCGACGAGGGCAAGGTCGCCGAGCAGACGCCCAACGGCAACACCAAGAAGGCCAAGGGCAC
>DBEZXW010000053.1:0-34135 GCA_048291725.1 Collinsella sp.
GCTCTACGATGACGGGCGCACTCGGGGAATCGACGGCACGGTCGACTGGGCGCGGCTTGAGGCAGAGGCCAGGAAGATGCTCGAGTCCGGCCTCGAGCTTGCGGACAGGATCGAGACGGCATAGGATATCAACCGTGTTCCGGGTTCCAGGACGCCGGGCCGCCTCGCTTCGGATCGGGCGCTACACCAACTTTCTCGACACTACCTTTGAAACAAGAAAGGTAATCGACAAGATCATACGCGAGAACAAAGTTGCGGAATTCGAGTCATTTATTCGCAATTTTGGAGTCGATGAGTCTCTGATCGTTATTAAAGAGTCCGACGGCTCGCCTGTTCTGTATTTCAATCACCCTATGCGATGCATTCCGTTTGTCGAGGCATGTTCTAGCGGTACAAGAACCCTGGTTAAGTTGTTCTCTGAGCTTGAGCTAAACGAGTCTGCCAGTTTTTTGTTTATAGATGAGTTTGACGCTTTTTGCCACTTTGAGATGGCTGAGAGCCTTTTGAAGCTCTTTGCTTCCAAGACATCTTGTCAGATATTGTGCTCCACCCACAACACCTCGCTTGTTAAGAATGGTGTGATGAGGCCCGACTGCGTTTATCAAATCTCTGCAAAAGGGGGTATTCGAACCTTGGCCGATTCCACTGATCGTGAGTTGAGGCTCGGCAACAATATTGAGAAGCTCCTCCGTGCCGGAGAGTTTGACTAGTCATGAACAATGCGTCCGTAAAGAACGTCCTGCTCATTGTCGAAGGTGCTAAACGCGAGCCTCAGCTGATGGAGCGCATGTTTGATTCTTTTAGCCTCGCAGATGATCATCAAATTGTTCATGTCGAGATTAATGTTCATGACTTTCTTGATAAGTTCTTTCAAGAATACGGTTGCGATTTTGAGGCCGTTGATCTTAGGTCCTTTGTTGCCGAGCTTCTTCCGGATAAAGATGATGCGACAGAGCTTCTCGAATCCAGTTTTACTGACACCTTGCTCATATTTGACTTAGATCCTCAGGACAATCGGCACGATTTTAAGCGGCTTGAGCTAATGCAAGACTATTACTGCGATAGCACTGATATGGGTCAGCTATATCTAAGCTATCCGTCGGTTGAAGCATATCGTGATTTTGATCCCCTGAAGTATTCTGCCGCGAGTTCTACATCGAGTGTAGCTGCAACATGATGCGCCTGTGGGTCATCGTGAACTATGAGCGTGAGCCGTGGGTGATGGACGAAGGTACCGTGTGCATTACGTCTGACATGAACGTGCGCGCTGCGGTGGGAAGCTTTGACATTTTTGATGCAACGCTGTCCGCGTTGCCCGTGCTGGAGCCCGGTAAACTGGTGATGGAGGTCAAGGTTACCGAGTTTTGCCCGCAGCCGGTGCGTGATATGGTGCCGCCGAGTGTGGGTTTGGCCAGGTCGACCCTGCCAAGATTGGTCTGTCGCTGCTCGTGGCGCTCGCCATGGGCATCCTGATCTATTACGTGTACAAGCGCTTTTTTACCGGCGTGGTGTATTCGCGCAGCTTTGCCGTGACGCTCGTGGGCATCTGCGTGCTCACGTGTATGGTGACTCTTGCGATCTCGACGAACGTGGTCATCTCGCTCGGTATGGTCGGTGCTCTGTCCATCGTTCGTTACCGTACGGCGGTCAAGGACCCGCTCGACCTGCTGTATTTGTTTTGGGCCATTACCACGGGCATTACGGCAGGCGCCGGCATGTATGCGCTCGTGGGGCTCACGGCAGTGGTGATCGTGGTGACGATCGCCGGTTTTGCGAGCCACCAGGACAAGTCGCGCGTGTACATGATGGTCATTCACTACACGGGCCAGACCACCGGCGACGACATTGTGCGCGCCTTTGGCCGCACCAAGTTCACCGTCAAGTCCAAGACCATGCGCGGTGACAAGGTTGAGATGGCCGTCGAGGTGTTCTCGGACGGTGTGGATATGCCCTATGCCGACGCCATCCGCGCGCTCGACGGCGTTTGCTCGACCTGAGTGGGCCGATTTGGTTCGCATGCCGTCTTCACGGGTATCATGGTGAAAGCGATTTCAATGACAGGGGTACTCGTGGTAAAGATGAAAGATGTGGCCGAGCTGGCCGGCGTTTCGAGCGCCGCCGTCTCGCGCTACCTCAACGGTGGATATATCTCGGCGGACAAAGCCGAGCGCATTAAGCAGGCAATCGAGCTGACCGGATACGTGCGATCCAGCCAGGCTCGCGCGCTGCGCACCGGTTCCACCAAGCTCATCGGCGTCATCGTACCTAAGATCAACTCGGAATCCGTGAGCCGCATTACCGCCGGCATTGGTCAGGTGCTCGGTCGCCGTGGCTACCAGATGCTGCTTGCCAACACCGACAACGCGGCCGATCGTGAGCTCGAATACCTCGATTTATTCCAAAACCACCCGGTTGACGGCATTGTTCTGGTGGCAACTATGATCACCGACGAGCACCGTCGCGCGATTGAGTCGTGCCGTGTGCCCATTGTGTTGATCGGCCAACATGTCGAGGGCGCGGCGTGCGTCTATCACGACGATTACGAGGCCGCCTTTGAGCTGGGTCATGCGCTTGCGGGTCGCGTGGACGGCAAGATTGCCTATATTGGAGTTACCGAAGAGGACCGCGCGGCCGGTTATGACCGCCGTCGCGGTTTTGAGGCCGGCCTGCGCGCCGCGGGTAACCCGCTCGATGCCGCCTTGATTCGCCTGGGCTCGTTTACGCTCGACTCAGGCTATGGTGCAGCACGTGAACTGCTTTCCGTCGCTCCCGATGTTTCGTTTATCGCGTGCGCGACCGATACCATGGCGGCGGGCGCGCTTCGTGCCATCGATGAGGTTCGCGGCATGGGCGAGGGCATGCACCGCGTGAGCGGTTTCGGCGACAACGCGTTTTTGCGCGCGCTGACGGGCGGCATTCCCACCGTGCATTACGGCTACCTGACCAGCGGTGTCGAGGCGACCAATATGTTGCTCAACACGCTCGATGGCGCGGAGGGGGAGAACGGCCTAAAGACGCTCAAGCTCGGCCATCAGTTGATGAATGTCTAGGTCTTGATCGTGCCTGCCCGCCTTTGAGTCCCCCGTTTTTTGTCCCAAAACTACCATTCGCCGGCTTTTTCCTACCGTTCACCCTACTATGAAAACGATTACAGACATATGAAACTGAAAACGATTACAGTGTAAGTGTCAAAGATGGCCGGGTGCAGATGCTCCCGTTGGAGGAAAGGGAAGTCATGGACTACCGCAAATCAGCCCAAGAGGTGCTCGACAACATCGGTGGCGCCGACAACGTTATTTCGGCCGCACACTGCGCCACGCGTCTGCGCCTGGTGATTGCCGATAACGCCAAGGTCGACAAGGAGGCCCTCGAGAATATCGACGGCGCCAAGGGCGTCTTTGAGGCCCAGGGCCAGCTGCAGATTATCTTTGGCACCGGCACCGTCAACAAGGTCTACGAAGAGTTCATCGCGCTCAGCGGCGTCGAGGCTGCCACCAAGGCCGAGGTCAAGGAGGCCGCGGCACAGCAGCAGAACATCTTTATGCGTGCCATTAAGGTGCTCGGTGACGTCTTTGTCCCCATCATCCCCGCCATCGTGGCTTCGGGCCTGCTGCTGGGCATTATGAGTGCCCTCAACTTTATGGCCTCCAACGGCTTTATCGCGCTCGACACCAATAACTTTATCTACAAGATTGCCGACCTGGTCTCGGGAACGTCCTTTGGCATCCTGCAGATCCTGATCGGTTACTCCGCCGCTAAGGCCTTTGGCGCCAACCCGTATCTGGGTGCCGTCGTCGGCGGTGCGTTCATCAACTCCTCGCTGCAGAGCGCCTATACGGTTGCCTCCGAGGGCGTGCAGACCATGGTCACTGTCATTCCCGGCGTGTACAGCTTTGAGTGGGTCGGTTATCAGGGCCATGTGATCCCGATCGTCATCGCCTGCGCCATTCTGGCCTTCCTCGAGAAGCGCCTCCACAAGGTTGTCCCCGAGATGTTTGACCTCTTTGTGACCCCGCTCGTCTCGGTGTTCGTGACCGTGCTCGTGACGCTCGTTGCCGTCGGCCCCATCTTCGTGTGGGCCGAGAACGCCATCCTCGGTCTGATCCAGGCCCTGCTGACCCTGCCCTTCGGCATCGGTTCCTTTATCGTCGGCCTGTTCTATGCTCCCACGGTCGTTACCGGTATCCACCAGATGTACACCGCCATCGACCTGGGCCAGCTCGCCCAGTACGGCGTGACCTACTGGCTGCCCATCGCCAGCGCTGCCAACATCGCCCAGGGTGGCGCCGCACTCGCCGTTGCCTTTAAGACTCGCGATGCCAAGATCAAGGGCCTAGCGCTTCCTTCGGCTCTGTCTGCCTTCATGGGCATTACCGAGCCTGCCATCTTCGGCGTGAACCTTCGCTTCTTTAAGCCCTTCATCGCCGGCTGCATCGGCGGCGGTTGCGGTGCCCTGGTCTGCGCGCTTACTTCGCTGGCCGCCTCCGGCACGGGCGTTACCGGCATCTTCGGTATCCTGCTGTGCCTGGCCCAGCCCGTGCAGTACGCGATCATGTTTGCGGTCGCCGCGGTCGTGTCCTTTGCCGTCTCGTTTGTCCTGTACAAGGACGAGCCCAAGGCTTCCGAGCAGGCCTAAGAGCTTTTGATTGAGGGGATGCCCGCGGGTTGTATGCTCACGGGCGTTTCCTGTATCTGGTGCCGTTCTCTGGCGCCTTGTTACTTTCGATCCGTTAGGACTTTGATATGTCTAATGCACTTGGTCGCGACCTTGCAAAGCTGGTTGCCGCTGTTGACGCTGCCGCCTCTGAGTGCGGTCATGGCGCGTATGGCCAGCATTTCCACATTATGCCGCCGGTGGGTTGGCTCAATGACCCCAACGGTCTTTGCCAGGCAGATGGCGTGTTCCATGCCTATTTTCAGTATGCGCCGTTTGATGTCGAGGGCGGCGTTAAGGCCTGGGGTCATGCGACGAGCCGCGACCTTATGACGTGGGACTACGTTGGCGCCCCGCTGTTGCCCGACGAGCCGTTCGATTGCCATGGCGTGTATTCGGGCTCCGCGCTTGTCGAGGACGGTCGCATTCGCGTGCTGTACACAGGCAACGTTAAGCTTTCCGATGCAGACGGCACATACGACTACGTCAATACCGGCCGTCGTGCCGATACCGTCTATGTTGAGAGCGTTGATGGCCTTGCCGGTCGGGAGTTCAGCCAAAAGCGCGTGGTGCTGGCGTCCGAGGATTATCCCGAGGATTTGACCTGTCACGTGCGCGACCCCAAGGTGTGGCGTGACGCGGACGGGCGTTATCACATGGTGCTGGGCGCGCGTCGTCGCGTGGATGGACCGCATATCGAGAGCCGTTTTTGTGCGATGCACGGCGAGGGCGCCGGTCGCGATGTGGGCGAGATCTTGGTGTATGGCTCGGCCGATATGCTGAGCTGGGAGCTCGAGAGCCGTGTGTCTACGCCCGAGCGCTTTGGCTTTATGTGGGAGTGCCCGGGATACCTTGAGCTTGAGGCGGATGGCGGTGTACCGGCGAAGTGGCTGTCCTTCTCGCCCCAGGGGCTCGAGGGCGGTCGTTGGGACCGCGGCAACGTATACGCCGCTGGCTACATGCCTGTAACGGGTGACATCACCGGTGGCGACAGTGCCTATGATCTGGGCGAGTTCCGCCTGTGGGACGCCGGTTTTGACTTCTATGCTCCGCAGGAGTTTACGTCCGAGGACGGTCGCCACATTTTGATCGGCTGGATGGGCATGCCCGATGAGCCGACCTATGGCAACGCGCCTACCGTGGTGTGCGGCTGGCAGCACTGCATGACGGTGCCGCGTGAGCTTACAGCCGGTGCCGGCGGCGTGGTGCTGCAGCAGCCGGCGCGTGAAATCGAGCGCCATTATGGCTCGGTGCGTGTGGGGGAGGGCTCGTTGGAGGTTGCCGGCGATACCTGCTTTGACATTGTTGTCGACGGTGTCGACGGCGCGTTCACCGCGATCGTTGATGGCGAGCTGAAGCTGGCGTTTGTGCCCGCCGAGGGCGAACTGCCGTCGCGCTTTGAGATGCGATTTACCGATGGGGGCCGCGCTTCTGCCGGCTGCGGTCGTACCGTGCGCTGGGAGCCCGTAGACGAGGTTCGTAACGTGCGCATTGTTGGCGATGTCTCGTCGGTCGAGGTGTTTGTGAATGACGGCGCGCTTGTGTTCTCCACGCGCATCTATCCCGAGGCCCATGGCGTGACCGTTGACGCTCCGGGTGCGAACGTGACCTACCACGCGCTCAACATCTAGGCGATTCGTCGCATATCGGCGCTATACTGCAGCCGTTGCCCACGATGCGGGGGACACCCACATCGTGGGTTTTTGTTTTGAAGGGACGGTACCGTATGGGCGTGCAGCAGCTAGAAGATGCCTGGGCTTTGAAAGCCGGCGCGCGTGAGGCGCGTCTTGTTGCGGCTTCGCATGTGCCTGCGGCGCTGTCTCTGTTGGGGGTTGTACGTCCCGGCGATCGTCTGGTTGCGTTTGCCGATGACTTTGCCGATGCGTTTGCGAGCGGATTTGACGGCTGCGATGTTGTGATGGTGGGGGAGCCGTCTGTCGAGGCGTTTGCTGCGGCGTCCGGTGGCTTTGCCGGCTCGTTTGACGCTGAGGGTCCGCACCTGTGGTGGTTCGTCAACTCCATCGGCGGGTTTGGTCTGCGTGTGCCTGATCTTCGTGCGCTGGGTCGGGCGGCGCGTGAGGCCCATGCGCTGCTAGTTGTGGACAACACCGTGGCGTCAGCTTTTGGCTGCGATTCGCTGCGGCTGGGTTCTGCGCTGTCGCTCGAGGCGCTCGATCGCGTATGCGCCGGTGATGCTCCGCGCAAGTTGGTTGCCGTATCGGTCGCGCGCTCGCAGCTCAAGCGCCATCGTGTGGATGCCGCGGCCGAGTGCGCGCATGCCCTGCTTGAGGGCTGTGGCTTGGCCAAGTTTGAATTGACTGCTGACGAGGCCGGTGTGCTGGAGCGGGGACTGGACTCGCTCGACGTCCGTATGCAGGCGCATTTCGACCGCGCCCGTGCGCTGGCCGAGTATCTGGCCGCCAACGAGATGGTGTGCAACGTGCGCTATCCCGGACTGAGCTCGCATCCCGACCATGCGGTTGCGACAGGAATCCTCGAGCACGGCTTTGGCCCGGCAGTTGAGTTTGGCCTTATCGAGCGCAGTGCGGGTGATTTCTTCGATGCTTTGCCGGGGGAGTTTCGTACATCGCCCGCCGGCGACGCAACGACGCGCCTCTCGGCCCCGCGCGGCAAGCAGGGGAGCACCATCCGCCTCTTCGCCGGCAGCGACGACCCCTTGATCGTGGCCGCCACCCTAGATAATGCCCTCCGCAACTAGCTAAATCATCCTCGACTACATAAGTTGCGGTGAAATAGGGATTGATTTACGGCTTTAACCGCATAAACAGTCCCTATTTCACCGCAACTTATGAGAAGGGGTTGTGTGGCTATAAGGCCCCGTCCCAAATGGGCTACTCTTTGATGCTGGCGATGAGGGCGTCGGCTTTGGTGGCGATGACGTTGTTGATGTCGGTCTGCAGCTCCTCGTAGGCCGCTATGGCTCGCTCTCCGGCGGGGGTGAGCGTGGATCCGCGGGCGCCGTCGCGCTCGATGAGCTTGCAGCCCAGCTGGCCTTCGGCTTCGTTCACGATGCGCCATGCCTTGGAATATGCCATGCCCATGCTTTTGGCGGCGCGGTTGAGCGAGTGTTCGCGGGCGATACCTTGCAGCAGCAAGACGCAGCCGTGGCCGAACACGCCCGGCAAATCCTTGTCGCACGCTTGAATGACCAACTTTGCCGTCGTCTTGTACTCCATACGCTCCACGTCTTCCCGCTAAAGTGTTTGCTGGGCAAACGCAAAGCCTGCGTCAAACCCTCGTGTGCTCTTCTTAAATCATGCATTGTAGCAGTCAAAGTGCGTTAAGATACTTCCCCAGTATTGGGCGCCCAAGGTTGGGCTGGGTCCTACGAGGCCTGCAGCCGACCGGTCGCATGGAAAAAGGAGAAACATGGCTACGTTCTTTCCCGGTGAGTCCCACACGTTTTCGGAGTATCTGCTGGTCCCTGGTTACTCGTCCTCGCAGTGCATTCCCAACAACGTCTCTCTTAAGACGCCGCTGACCCGCTTTAAGCGCGGTGAGAAGCCGGCAATCACCCTGAACATCCCCATGGTTTCCGCCATCATGCAGTCCGTCTCGGGCGTCGACATGGGTGTCGCGCTCGCTACTGAGGGCGGCCTGTCCTTCATTTACGGTTCCCAGAGCGCCGAGTCCGAGGCCGCCATGGTCAAGGCCGTCAAGGATCACAAGGCTGGTTTCGTTCAGTCCGATTCCACGCTGACCCCCGACATGACCATGGAGCAGGTCATCGAGCTCAAGGAGAAGACCGGTCACTCCACCATGCCGGTTACCGACGACGGCACTCCCAAGGGTAAGCTCCTGGGCATCGTCACCAGCCGTGACTATCGCCCCAGCCGCGATGACCACCAGACGAAGGTCTCCGAGTTCATGACCCCGCGTGAGCAGCTCATCGTGGGCGACAAGAACATCAGCCTCAAGGTTGCCAACGACGTCATCTGGGACAACAAGCTCAACGCCCTGCCCATCGTCGACGACTACGATCACCTCATGGGTATCGTCTTCCGCAAGGACTACGACAGCCACAAGACCAACCCCAACGAGCTGCTCGACGGCGACAAGCGCTACATGGTCGGCGCCGGTATCAACACCCGCGACTATGCCGAGCGCGTGCCGCTGCTCATCGAGGCTGGTGCCGATGTCCTGTGCATCGACTCTTCCGAGGGCTTCAGCGAGTGGCAGAAGCGCACCATCGAGTGGATCCGCGCCAACTACGGCGAGGACGTCAAGGTCGGTGCCGGTAACGTCGTCGACGCCGAGGGTTTCCGCTTCCTGGCCGACTGCGGCGCCGACTTCATCAAGGTCGGTATCGGCGGCGGTTCCATCTGCATCACCCGTGAGACCAAGGGCATCGGTCGTGGCCAGGCTACCGCGCTGATCGACGTCTGCCGCGCCCGCGACGAGTACTACGAGGAGACCGGTGTCTACGTGCCCGTTTGCTCCGATGGTGGCATTGTCTACGACTACCACATGACGCTCGCCCTTGCCATGGGTGCCGACTTTATGATGCTGGGCCGCTACTTCGCGCGCTTTGACGAGAGCCCGACCGAGCGCGTCAACGTCAACGGTCAGTACATGAAGGAGTACTGGGGCGAGGGTTCTGCACGTGCCCGCAACTGGCAGCGCTACGACCTGGGCGGCGCCGCAAAGCTCAGCTTCGTCGAGGGCGTCGACTCCTACGTTCCCTACGCCGGCTCCCTTAAGGACGGCGTGGGCGGTACGCTCTACAAGGTCAAGTCCACGATGTGCAACTGCGGTGCCCTCTCGATCCCCGAGCTCCAGGAAAAGGCGCGCCTGACCCTGGTAAGCTCCACCTCCATCGTCGAAGGCGGCGCCCACGACGTAGTCGTGAAGGATTCTCAGCAGTCCGTATCTTATCGATAAGGTAAGAGCCTCACATAAAGGTTGAGTTTCAACCACGTTATTAAGATAAAGCGAGATGCCCGCAAGTCGCAGGCATCTCGCTTGTCGTATTTGTTATCATCAGTCAAGTTAACCTTAGGGTCGGTCGGCTTAGCTTTGTTCGCTACAAGTTCCGCACGCAAAGAAGAGCACTAAATGTGCTCTTCGTCTTGCGCAGGACTGTCCGCAGTAGCGAATAAAGCTAAGCCGAACGACCCCAGCTAAGATTAAAGGAGCTGATATGTGCGATTGCACAGATCATAAGGACGAGATCCCTGCCTACGACGCGCAGGCCATTGAGTCCCGGTGGATGAAGGCCTGGGAGGACTCCAACCTCTTTGCTGTCGACACCGACGACAGCAAGCCCAAGAAGTACGTGCTCGAGATGTTCCCGTATCCGTCGGGCGACCTGCACATGGGCCACGCGCGTAACTATACCATCGGCGATGCCATGGCCCGTCAGGCCCGCATGCGCGGCTACGACGTGCTGCACCCCATCGGCTTTGACGCCTTTGGCCTGCCTGCCGAGAATGCCGCCATCAAGCACAACACGCAGGCTGCCGCCTGGACGTATAAGAACATGGACCAGGCGCTCGCCACGATGAAGCGCATGGGCTTCTCCTACGATCTGGATCGCATGGTCAAGACCTGCAGCCCCGACTACTACCGCTGGGGCCAGTGGATCTTTGAGAAGATGTGGGAAAAGGGCCTGGTCTACCGTAAGAAGAACCCGGTCAACTGGTGCCCCACCTGCAAGACCGTTCTGGCCAACGAGCAGGTTACCGAGGGCAAGTGCTGGCGCTGTGGCACCGAGCCCGAGAAGCGCGACCTTGAGCAGTGGTACTACAAGATTACCGAGTACTCTCAGGAGCTGCTCGACGACCTGGAGAAGCTCCCCGGCTGGCCCGAGCGCGTCAAGCAGATGCAGGCCAACTGGATCGGTCGCTCCGAGGGCTCCGAGGTCGACTTTACCCTGTGCGACCAGGATGGCGAGCCCATCGAGGGCGACGAGGGTAAGATCACCGTCTTCACCACGCGCGCCGATACCCTTTTTGGCGTCTCCTTCTTTGTCCTGGCTCCCGAGTACGCCGGCCTGCACGAGCTCGTCGAGGGCACGGAGTACGAGGAGGCCGTCACCAAGATCATCGAGGACTCCAAGCATATCTCTGCCGTCGAGCGTGCCCAGGGCACCCTCGAGAAGCACGGCGCTTTTACCGGCCGCTACGTGGTGAACCCCGTGAACGGCGAGAAGGTCCCCGTGTGGGTTGCCGATTATGTCGTTGCCGACTACGGTACCGGTGCCGTCATGGCCGTTCCCTGTGGCGACCAGCGCGACTTTGAGTTTGCCCGTAAGTACGACCTGCCGATCGTGCCGATCATCCTGGACGATGACGATCGCGCTGCCGTCGAGGCCAGCGGCGAGACCATCGATACCTTCCATGCCGAGACCGTCGACTGGGATTGCGCTCACGCTGCTGAGGGCACGCTCGTCCAGTCCGGCAAGTACACCGGCATGCGCGGCGGTAAGCACTCTGAGGGCGAGGCTGCGATCGTGGCCGACCTTGAGGCCATGGGCTGCGGTCGTCGCAAGGTCGAGTTCCGTCTGCGCGACTGGCTCATCAGCCGCCAGCGCTATTGGGGCAACCCCATCCCGGCCATCCACTGCGAGCACTGCGGCATCGTGCCCGTGCCCGAGGATCAGCTGCCGGTGACGCTGCCCGAGAACCTGGACCTGGGCGCCGGCGAAACCCTCGCCGAGTGCAAGGAGTTCTACGAGACCACCTGCCCGGTCTGCGGCCGCCCGGCCAAGCGCGAGACCGATACCATGGACACCTTCACCTGCTCCAGCTGGTATTACCTGCGCTATACCGATCCGCACAACACCGAGCTGCCCTTCTCCCGTGAGGCCGCCGACCGTTGGATGCCCGTCGATAACTACATCGGCGGCATCGAACACGCCATTCTGCACCTGCTCTACAGCCGCTTCTTTACCAAGGCACTGCGCGACCTGGGCCTGCTGAGCGTGGACGAGCCCTTCACTAACCTGCTGTGCCAGGGCATGGTCAAGGACGAGAACGGCGACACCATGTCCAAGTCCAAGGGCAATGTCGTGCCCCCGAGCTCGGTCATCGAACCTTACGGCGCCGACACCATGCGTTTGGCGATCCTGTTTATCGCCCCGCCCGAGAAGGACTTCGACTGGGATCCCAAGGCCGTCGAGGGCGCCAACCGCTTCATCAAGCGCGCCTGGCGTATCGTTTGGCAGCTCGTCCAGTCTGGCGACGCCAACGTGGCCTTCGACAAGTCCGCGCTCGACGAGGTTGCGATGAAGCTCTATCGTGAGCGTCACCGCACCATCGCCAAGTGCACCGAGGACTTCGATCGCGGCCAGTTCAACACCGCGATCTCGGCCGTCATGGAGCTCGTCAACGCGGCGAGCGCCTACCTCAATGCCACTGAGTGTACCGCCCGCGACAAGGCGCTGTGCTACGGCGTGGCCAAGGATATCGTGAGCGTGCTGGCGCCCATCTGCCCGTTCTGGGCCGACGAGCTGTGGCACGAGGCGCTCGGCTGCGAGGGCAACGCCTATACCGCTGCCTGGCCCGAGTTCGACCTGGCCGAGTCCATCGAGGACACGGTGCAGATCGTGGTCCAGGTGCTCGGCAAGGTCCGCGGCCGCGTCGACGTGGCCCGCGATGCCTCCAATGAGGATGTGCAGGCTGCCGCCGAGGCCGCCGTCGCCAAGTGGCTCGAGGGCAAGACGGTCGTCAAGGCCATCTGCGTGCCCGGTAAGCTGGTCAACCTGGTGGTCAAGTAAGCATTGCGCGCTTAACTGGCGCATGAAAGACGAGGGGCGATCCGGTTGGGTCGTCCCTCGTTTTTCATGTATCTGCCCTGATGTCTGCGGTCAATTGTCCTATTCTTGTGGAGAAGCTGTGCGCACGCTGACCTGCAGATTCGTACTGTGCTTGCACGTTT
Organism: Collinsella sp.; assembly: GCA_048291725.1. Taxonomy (GTDB): domain Bacteria; phylum Actinomycetota; class Coriobacteriia; order Coriobacteriales; family Coriobacteriaceae; genus Collinsella. The sequence continues at coordinate 12,554 of DBEZXW010000053.1, forward strand.
CCGCAGCTATTGGTATAGTTTGCTTGCAAATGAAGTTGTAATTGAAAGAAGTGGGGTTTCGGCCCCGCTTCTTTTTTGTATGGATGGAGGTGCCGCAATGGTCAAGACCAAGACCGAGCAGGCGATCATCGACGCGCTCGAGGCCGTCGCTCCCCAGCACGATGTCGACATCGTCGACGTCGAGCTCGTGGGTGCCACCAAGGCCCCCTGCGTACGCGTGCGTATCGAGGGTGCCGAGGGTCAGAGCCTGTCGCTCAACGACGTCACGGCCAACACCAAGTGGGTCGGCGATGTGATTGAGGAGCTCGACCCTATCTCTTCGAGCTATACGCTCGAGGTGTCGAGCCCGGGTATGGCGCGTCCGCTGCGCCGCCCGTGCGACTTTGCCCGCTTTGTGGGCGAGAACTGTGAGCTCACCTCCACCGCCACCGAGGGCCGTCGCAAGTACGCCGGCAAGATTGCCGCCGCAACCGAGACCAACGTGACCCTCGAGCTCGAGGACGGCGAGTCCGTTACCCTCGATTTCTCTGATGTTAAAAAGTGCAAGTTGAAGCCCACCTACGACTTCAAGCCCGCGAAGGAAGGAAAGTAAGATGGCAGCATCCGACATGATGTCCGCCCTGATGGAGCTTTGCCAGGAGAAGCACATCGACCAGCTCTACCTGATCGACCGCCTGGAGCAGTCGCTCGCCAAGAGCTATGCCGAGATCCTGCATCTTGAGTGGGGCGCCAAGGTGACCATCGACCGCACCACCGGCAAGATCTACGTCTACCGTCTGGAGCCGATCGACGATTCCATGGACGAGGAGGGCAACTTCACAGAGTTCGAGGAGATTGACGTCACCCCCAAGAACACGAGCCGCATCGCTGCCCAGCACGCCAAGGCCGAGATCAACGCCATCGTGCGTAACTCCGCCCGCGAGCAGATCTACGAGGAGTTCTCCGGCCGCATCGGTGACCTCATCAGCGGTACCGTGCTGCAGTCCACGCCCGACTTCACGATCGTCAAGATCCGCGAGGGCGTCGAGGCCGAGCTGCCGCACTTCGACCAGCGCCGTTACGAGAACGAGCGCAACGAGCGTCCGATGGGCGAGCGCTACCTGCACAACCAGCACATCAAGGCCGTGATCATCGACGTTCGCGACCCCAACTCCAACCTGCAGCCAGTTCGTGGCGAGCACAGCCGTCCGCCGATTGTCATCTCCCGTACCCACCCCGAGCTCATGCGTCGTCTGTTTGAGCAGGAGGTGCCCGAGATCTATGAGGGCACCGTCCAGATCAAGTCGATCGCCCGCGAGCCCGGCCAGCGCTCCAAGGTCGCCGTCCACTCGCTCGACGACCGTCTGGATCCCGTGGGCGCCTGCGTCGGCCCCAAGGGCAGCCGTGTTCGCGCTGTCGTGGGCGAGCTCCGTGGCGAGCGCGTCGACGTCATCCTGTGGGATGCCGATCCTGCCGTCTACGTCGCCAACGCCCTGTCGCCCGCCAAGGTCACCCGCGTTCTCATCGACGAGGAGAAGGCCTACGCCGGCGTCATCGTGCCCGACGACCAGCTGTCCCTCGCCATCGGCAAGGAGGGCCAGAACGCCCGCCTCGCCGCGCGCCTGACCGGCTGGCACATCGACATCAAGTCCGAGACGCTTGCCGCCGACATCCTCAAGAACGTTCCCGTTCACGAGGAGCCCGCCGCCGACCTGATCGGTGACGAGGAGGACGAGGACGTCCGCCGCTGCGAGTACGTGTCCGAGGACGGCATCCAGTGCCGCAACCAGGCTCGTCCCGGCTCCCGTTTCTGCGGTGTCCACGACACCGACGCCTTCGATGATGCGGAGGACCTGATCTAGCGCGCAGTCGCGCCGGGCGGGTCCCGGCGCGTCTCCCACGCTCGTTCAGTCTCTAGGCACCCAAGGTGCCAGAAAGGGTAGGTGAAGTCATATGGCAAAAGTCCGTGTGTCCACCCTGGCCAAAGAGTTCGGCATGACCTCCAAGGAACTGATGGGTCATCTCGCCGATATGAAGATTCCCGCTAAGTCCGCTTCCTCCACCTTGGAGGACGCCTATGTCGCCATGGTCCGCAAGCAGCTCGCCTCGGTGATCGAGGCCCGCGCCCAGGAAGTCGAGGCCGCCAAGCAGGCCGAGGAGCAGGCAGCTGCCGCCGAGGAGGCCGCTCGCGCCGCCGAGGCCGAGCGCGAGCGCATCGCCGCCGAGAAGGCCCGCGAGGAGGAGCGCCGCCAGTTTGCCGCAGCCCAGGCTGCCGAGGAGGCTGCCCGCGCCGAGGCCGAGGCCAAGAAGAAGGCCGAGCAGGAGCGCCTTGCCCGCGAGAAGGAGGAGGCTGCCCGCGAGGCCCAGCGCCGCGCCGTCCCCGCTTCCGACTCCGGTTCGCGCTTCCGTTCGCTGCTCGACCAGATCGCCGCACAGGAGACCGTGCTCAAGGAGAAGAAGGACGCCGAGGACAAGGCTAAGGCCGAGCGCGCCGCAGAGCGCGGTAACCGTCGTGGCGGCAACAACGACCGCCGCGGTGGCCGTCGTAACGACCGCAACGCCTCTGACAACAACTCCGAGCGCAACGCCTCCGAGAGTCGTCCGCACAGCCATCGCACCAACGCCAGCAACAACGTTGCTGCCGGCATGGACTTCCCCAACCCCGACAAGCAGGGCAAGGGCAAGAAGCGCAAGGGCGGTCACAACAACGAAGAGGACCACTACAGCCGCATGGCTCGCGAGGCCGAGGAGTACAGCCGCGAGAAGGTGCTCGAGGAGGCTCGTGCTGCCGTCGAGGAGGCCTCTCGCGAGTCCACCGGCCGCCGCAAGAAGCGCAAGGAGAAGCGCGAGCGCGAGGCTGCCAAGGCTCAGGAGGAGCGCAAGATAGAGGAGGCGCTGGCCCAGGGCGTGAACCCCGAGGACCTCGACGCCATCAAAGTCTCCCAGGGCGTTACCGTCCAGGAGCTTGCCGAGGCGCTCGACGTTCCGGCCAACGACATCATCAAACGCCTGTTCCTGCTGGGTACGCCGCTCACGATGACGCAGTCCATGTCCGACGACCTCGTCGAGCTCGTTGCCGACGACCTGGGCCGTCAGATCAAGATCATCACCCCCGAGGAGGAGAACACCTTCTCGTTCTACGACGATCCCGCCGACCTTAAGCCGCGCGCCCCGGTCGTCACCGTCATGGGCCACGTCGACCACGGCAAGACGTCGCTGCTCGACGCCATCCGTCACACCGGCGTTGCTGCCGGCGAGGCGGGCGGCATTACGCAGGCTATCGGCGCTTCGCAGGTCATGATCAACGACCGCAAGATCACCTTTATCGATACCCCGGGTCACGCCACCTTTACGGCTATGCGTGCCCGTGGTGCCAAGGTGACCGACATCGTCATTCTGATCGTGGCTGCCGACGACGGCGTCATGCCTCAGACCGTCGAGTCGATCAACCACGCCAAGGCCGCCGGCGTACCCATCGTCGTCGCCGTCAACAAGATCGATAAGCCGGGCGCCAACCCCGACCGTGTGCGTCAGGAGCTCACCGAGTACGGAGTCATCCCCGAGGAGTGGGGCGGACAGAACATGTTCGTCAACATCTCGGCTAAGCAGAAGATCGGTATCGACGAACTTCTGGAGACCGTGCTGCTCCAGGCCGACGTGCTCGAGCTCAAGGCCAACCCGGACACCTTTGCCTCCGGCAACGTCCTCGAGGCCAAGCTCGACAAGGGCCGCGGCTCGGTTGCTACCGTGCTCGTGACCCGCGGTACCCTGCACGTGGGCGATACGCTGGTCGCCGGCCTTACCTACGGCCGCGTCCGCGCCATGCTCGACCCCAAGGGCCGCGCCGTCACCGAGGCCGGTCCCTCCGACGCCGTCGAGATTTTGGGCCTGCAGTCCGTGCCCAACGCCGGTGACGAGTTCCGCGTGTTCGAGGACGAGCGCGAGGCACGTGCGCTGGCCGACGAGCGCTCGCTGAAGGCCCGTATCGAGGAGCAGAGCCGCGTCAAGCACGTCACGCTCGAGAACCTCTTCGAGACCATTGCCGACGCCGAGGTCAAGGAGCTCAACCTGATCATCAAGGCCGACGTCCAGGGCTCTATCGAGGCCCTTCAGGACTCGCTCGACAAGATGGATCAGTCCGAGGTTCGCATCAACACGATCCACTCCGCCGTTGGCGCAATCAACGAGACCGACGTCGTTCTGGCCGACGCCTCCAACGCCATCATCATCGGCTTTGGCGTCCGTCCCGACGGTAAGGCCCGCTCCGCCGCCGAGCGCGAGGGCGTCGAGATCCGTTGCTACGACGTCATCTACAAGTGCCTCGAGGAGCTCGACGCCGCCCGTATCGGCATGCTCAAGCCCACCGAGGTCGAGGTCGCCACGGGTACCGCGACTGTCCTGGACACCTTTAAGGTGCCCAAAGTCGGTATCGCCGCCGGTGTCCGCGTCGAAGAGGGCGAGATCGCCGCGACCGATTCCGTGCGTCTGGTGCGCGACGGTATCGTGGTCTTCAACGGCAAGATCGCCTCGATGCGCCACTACAAGGACGAGGCCAAGAGCCTCAAGAGCGGTTCCGAGGGCGGCATTGGCCTGGAGAACTTCCAGGACATCAAGCCCGGCGACCAGATCGAGGGTTACCGCATCGACCAGGTTGCCCGTACCGAGTAGGGGGTAGCGCTATGAAGCAAACGCAGGCAACCCGCCGTCTGGGCGAGCAGCTTCGCGAGAAGCTCGGTTATATCCTGCTCTTTGAGGTTTCCGATCCGCGTCTCGACCTGGTTACTTTGACCGCGGTCGAGGTCGCGGTGGACCGTTCGTTCGCGCGTGTGTACGTGTCGTGCGATGCAAGCCGCTACGACGAGGTCATGGAGGCGCTCGCAAGCGCCAAGGGCCGTATTCGCAGCCTGTTGGCTCGCTCGCTCGATTGGCGTGTTACGCCCGAGCTCGATTTTCGCATCGATCGCTCGACCGATGAGGCCGAGCGCATCACGCGTGCGCTGGAAAACGTTCCCGCCACGCTTGCGATCGAAAAGGACGAGGACGGCTATCCGATAGCGGATGCCGCCCAGGAGGCAGCTTTAGATGACTAATTCCGCCGACCTCGCCTCGTGCGAGTCTGCAGATATTCAGCGACGCATCCTCGAGCTCATCGAGGGTGCGTCCTCCATTGCGATTTCGGGACACACTTCTCCCGATGGCGACGCCCTGGGCTCTGTATTGGGTCTGGGCCTTTCGCTCATGAAGTTTTTCCCCAACAAGGACATTGCGCTGCTGCTGGCAGACGATGACCCGGTTCCGCGCATCTACCGCTTTATGGAAGGCTCCGATCGCCTGGTGCCGGCATCTGCGTACACTGGAAATCCGGACCTGTTCATCTCGGTGGACGTACCGGTCGTCGAGCGTCTGAACAACTCAGCCGAGGTGCTCCGCCGCTCGTCGCATGTGGTGTGCTTCGATCACCATCCGGCGCGCGAGGAATTTGCCGAGCTGAGCCTGAGGTGCGTCGGCGCCGCGGCCTGCGCCATGATCATCGACCGCTTTTTGGACAATTGCGGCATTGTCGCACGTGATGGCGTTGCGACCTGCCTGCTGTGTGGCTTGGTTACCGATACCGGCCGTTTCCAGTACCAGAATGCCGATGCTGCCGCCTTCCATGCGGCCTCGCGTCTTGTTGCCCACGGTGCCGATCCGGCGCGTGTGGCTCTCGAGGTATATCAGAGCATGCGCGTTGAGTTTTTGCACCTCAAGTCCATCGTTATGGGCCGCATTAAGACGGTCGCGCATGGGCGCGTGGCGTATAGCTATGCCTACCAGAGCGACCTTGAGGCCTGCGGCGTCACCTCGGACGAGTGCGACGGCCTGGTCGATGTGGTGCGTTCGGTGATGGGCGTCGAGGTCTGCATGTTCTTAAAGGGCATTGAGGGCGATACCAAGGTGCGTGGCAACCTGCGCTCCAAGGGCGACCTCGATGTGTCCGAGATTGCTGCCAACTTTGGCGGTGGCGGGCATCATGCCGCCGCCGGCTTTTCCAACAACGGAACAATTCGCGAGACGCTCGCCGTGGCACTTCCCATGCTGGCCGAGCTGGTGGGGGAGGATCCCGCTTTGGTGACCGTCGAGCTCTAACTTATTGGATGGTACATGGCTCGTCGAACGCCTTCTCAATTGAATATGCTGCTCGCCGTCGATAAGCCGGTGGGTTGCACGTCCCACGATGTGGTCTCGCAATGCCGACGCGCTCTCCATGAGCGGCGCGTCGGCCATGCCGGTACGCTCGACCCCATGGCATCGGGTGTCATGGTTGTGGGCGTGGGTCAGGCCACCCGTTTGCTGGGTATGCTCACGCTCGATACCAAAAGCTACGTCGCCGACATCTCGTTTGGCGCCGAGACTAATACCGATGACGCGGAGGGCGAGGCCGTCCGCACGGTGGCTGTTGCCAACGAGCTCCGCGATCCTGCCTATGCCCATGAGCGCTTGGCCGCCATGCTGGGTCCGCAGATGCAGGTGCCGCCGGCGTTTTCGGCTATCTCGGTCAATGGCGTTCGCGCCTACAAGTCTGCTCGCGAGGGCAATGCGGTGGATCTACCTCCGCGCCCCGTCGAGGTCTATGCCGCCGACCTGATCGCCGTGGGCGGCGAAGGTGATACGTGCGTGTGGACCGTGGCGTTCTCGGTGAGCAAGGGCACCTATATCCGAGCGCTCGCTCGCGACCTGGGCCGCGCCTGTGACAGCGCCGCGCACATTTCCGCGCTGCGCCGCACGGCTTCCGGTGTTGTTTCCATTGGCGCCTGTCATACGGTGGAGGAGCTTTCTCCCGAGTCCGCCGCTGGCTTTGCCCTGGATCCCATCGCGGCCCTGGGCGCCACCCGTGTTGACTTGCCGGGCAATCTTGCCGACGACCTGCTCTGCGGCCGACGCATTCCCGTTGAGCGTGCGCTTGCCGATTTCGATGTCTCGAAGGCGCCGTTTGCGTTGGTACTCGATGGGGGACTCAAGGCGCTCGCCCGTATTGAGGGCGGCCGCTTTGTCATGGAGCATGTGTTTCCGCAGGCAATCGGCGGTGTTCGATGATGCTTTCCGCTCGCGAGCTCGCGCGAATCTTTTTCGCGGGCGAGTTGGACGAGGCTCGCATCGTTACTGCCGATACGTTTGATGAGTGTGAGCACTTGGGTGCCGCTTCAATCGCCATTGGCGTGTTCGACGGCGTTCACCGTGGACACCAGGAACTCATCGAAGCGCTTGTCCGTGATGCCCGTGCCCATGGCTGTAAGGCGGTCGTGGTTACCTTCGATCCCGACCCGGACGTTGTGGTGAGTCCTTCGCCCGCTCAAAAATTGATGACGACGGCCGACCGTCTGCATGCCTTGGCTCAAACCGGGGTCGATGCGGTGGTGGCCGTTCCCTTTACGCCTGAGGTTGCGGCACTCGACCATGTCGGTTTTCTCGCACTGCTGTCACGCGTAGTCGACATTCGCTCGATTCGCGTTGGCAGTGACTTTAGGCTGGGTCGTGGCGGTGCTTCTGGTGTTGCCGAGATGCGCTCCTGGGGTTCCGAGCACGGCGTTGACGTGTATGGTCACGACCTGCTTTGCGAGGGCGGTGAGGCCATTTGCGCCACCCGCATTCGTCATGAGCTGGGACAGGGCCATGTGGAGCTTGCTGCTGAGTTACTCGGCCGTCCGTATATGGTGCGTGGCGGTGTTATTCGCGGCCGTCACGAGGGTTCTGGCATGGGCTTTCCCACGGCAAACTTGCAGGTTCCCGACGGCATTCAGGTGCCAGCCGATGGCGTGTATGAGGGTCTGGTGCTGGTCGATGACACCGCGTGGCCCGCTGCCGTGAACGTCGGCCTGCCGCCAACGTATGCTGACGATGCGGCATCTGCGCATCTCGAGGCTAATTTAATTGGTTATACGGGCGACCTGTACGGCGCTTCCGTTTCGCTGGCGTTTACGCGCTGGCTGCGTCCCTCGCGTGTGTTCGATTCGCTGGATGAGTTGATCGCGACCGTCGAGGGTAATATCGAAGATATTCGTCACAACTTGGGCGATCAGGGGGTGAGCATCCGTGATTAGCGATGAGGAAAAAGACCAGGTACGCGCTGCGTCTGACCTGGTTGCCATCGTGCAGGAAACGGTCGAGCTCAAGCCTCGCGGCCATGAGTTTTGGGGATGCTGCCCCTTCCATGGCGAGAAGACGCCGTCCTTCCACATTATCCCCGCCACGCAGGTGTGGCATTGCTTTGGCTGCGGCGAGGGTGGCGACGTTTTCACGTATATCATGAAGCGCGAGAACCTGAGCTTTCCCGAGTCAATCCGTTACTTGGCCGATCGCGCGGGTATTGAGCTGCATGACACCGGAGATCGCCGCGAGCGCGGCACCAAGCGTGCCCGCATCTACGATCTGTGCGCCGAGACCGCCCAGTTCTACCACACCATGCTCATGCGCGGTAAGGATGGCCGTCCGCGCGAGTACTTTGCCAGCCGCGGCATGGGCGGCGACGTCTGCCGCCGCTACTGCCTGGGCTTTGCACCGGGCCGTAACGCGCTGGTGTCGCACCTGTCCCAGGCGGGTTTTACCCCGCAGGAGATGATCGACGCCAACGTTGCCGTGAGTCGCGGGCGCGGGCAGCTTGCCGACCGCTTTTACGACCGCGTGATGTTCCCCATCTTTGACGAGCAGGGTCACAACATTGCCTTTGGCGGTCGCATTATGGGCGACGGCCAGCCTAAGTATCTCAACACCGCCGAGACGAGCGTGTTTCATAAAAAGCGAAACCTCTACGGCTTTAATTGGGCCAAGGAGTTTATCGTCGCGCAGGATACCGCCATCGTGGTAGAGGGCTATACCGACTGCATCGCCTGTTGGGAGGCGGGGATTAAAAATGTTGTCGCCACGCTGGGCACCGCGCTCACGGAGCATCACGTCAAGACGCTCACTCGCTTTGCCAAGCGCATCGTGTATATGTTCGACGGCGATGCCGCTGGACAAAAGGCCGCCCGTCGCGCGATTCAGTTTATCGAGCAGGATTCCATGGACCTGCGCTGCGTGGTGCTCCCCGACGGCAACGACCCCATGGAGTTCATCACCGCACATGGTGGCGAGGCACTGCAGACGCGCATCGACGCTGCCGAGCCGCTTATGGACTTTGTCTACCGTTCGCTGCAGGAGTCGAGCGACATCACCACGCCGGGCGGTCGCGCCAAGGCGCTGGAGGACGCGCTGACGCTCATCTATCCGCTTCGTGACAGCTATATGATCGATACGTACTTTATCCAGATTGCCGATCTGCTGGGTTTGGATCTGGAGACCGTGCGCGCGAGCTCGGGCCGTGTGTTTCGCGATGTCGCCAAGCGCGAGGATGTGGAACGACGTCGTGAGCAGAACTATGAGCGCCAGCGGGCACAGGCTGAGCGGTCCGGTAGCGCGGGTGGTCGGACGTCGGGTTCTCGCGATGCCGGTCGCGGTGCTTGGGCATCGGGCGCGACGCCGCCGGTGTCCGCGCCGGTCGAAGAAGAGCCGTACGACTACGTCCCGCTTGATGCCTACGGTGCCGCGCCCGTGGAGGTCGTCGAAGATCTTCCGCCGATCGATGTGCCTGATGGTATGGGCGCTGTGCCTGCGGCTGACGGTTCGGGCGCACCGGCTGCGGCGGCGCCGATGGTTCTTACCGATCTTGAGCGCAAGTCCTTGGCAGGGGAGCGCGAACTGTTGACCATGCTCACGAGCTACCCCGACCTGTTCCGCACGTATGCCGACCGCATCTGCTCCATCGAGTGGGTTGACCCACGTCACGAGTCCATCGCATGGGCCGTTCTGGCAACGCCGCCGGGAACCGATCCTGCAGCCTGCATGGATGCGGCGCGCTCAGTGTGTCCCGATGCGGCAACGCTTGTGAGTGCCGGGCGCATCTCGGCGACGAGCAAGCACCCCACCGAGACGAACATCGTGTTTATGCTCGATACCCTCGAGCTCTACACCATCAAACGTCGTATGCGCGCCGCACAGGCCAAGCTACGTCAGGACCGGTCGCTCGACGACGAGGCGCGCCGTGTGCTGACGATGCAGGCGATGCAAGATTCTCAGCGCCAGCGCGAGCTCCAAAAGTCGATCGGCGGCGTGGCAGACCCGTTCCGTTTGATCGGTTTGGAGACAGCGGGCGCCGATCAGGCCTAGATGTTGTGGTCAACCAGCGTATTTGCGCCTATATCCAGTCTGAATTTTGGGTATAGACGTCAATGTGTGTGCTAAAGTAATGAGTCCTGTGGACTATGAAGGGAGAATCTGTGCCAAAAAAGAGTGAGAGCACGGGTACTGGGCTGGAATCCTACGTTGCAAAGCTCATGGGCAACGGCTCAAACAGGACTTCGGTAACCGAGGACGAGATTCAGGTCGCCCTGAAGGATATCGATGTGTCTGACGAGCAGCTCAACGCGGTGTATTCCGCGCTGCGCAACAGCGGCATCCAGATTATCTCCGCGAGCGGAAACGACGACGCCCCCATGGACGTCGACGATGACGATAACGATAGCGATACCGACGATTTCGATGACGACGAGCACGATTCCGGGTCGCTGGACGATCACGAGCTTAAGATGGCCCGTCAGGCCGACGCCGAGATGGGTTCTTCCAAGAGCAAGAAGAAGCGCACCGTGCGCACGTCTCGTTCGCGTTCGCGCATGCGTGGCATCGATGCCTCCACAGTGATGCTGACCGGCGACCCGGTTCGTATGTACCTTAAGGAGATCGGTAAGGTCGACCTGCTGACCGCTTCCGAAGAGGTCGATCTGGCCATGAAGATCGAGGCCGGTCTCGATGCCACCGAGAAGCTCGAGGCTGCCGAGGCGGGCGAAATCGAGCTTACCCGCGCCGAGATGCGTCGCCTGACCCGTATCGAGAACGTCGGTCTCGAGGCCAAGCAGGCGCTCATCAGCGCCAACCTGCGCCTGGTCGTCTCCATCGCCAAGCGCTACGTCGGTCGCGGCATGCTGTTCCTGGATCTGATCCAGGAGGGCAACCTCGGTCTGATCCGCGCCGTCGAGAAGTTCGACTACCAGAAGGGCTTTAAGTTCTCCACGTACGCCACGTGGTGGATCCGTCAGGCCATCACACGTGCTATCGCCGACCAGGCCCGTACCATCCGTATTCCCGTGCACATGGTCGAGACCATCAACAAACTCGTTCGCGTGCAGCGCCAGCTTCTCCAGGACCTGGGTCGCGATCCGACCCCCGAGGAGATCGGTGCCGAGATGGACATGAGCGCCGACCGCGTCCGCGAGATCCAGAAGATTTCGCAGGAGCCCGTGTCGCTCGAGACCCCTATCGGCGAGGAAGAGGATTCCCAGCTGGGCGACTTTATCGAGGACTCCCAGGCTATCGTTCCGCCCGATGCCGCTAGCTTCTCCATGCTGCAGGAGCAGCTCACCCAGGTGCTCGACTCGCTTGCCGATCGTGAGCGCAAGGTTATCGAGCTGCGCTTTGGCCTTGTTGACGGACATCCCCGTACGCTCGAGGAAGTCGGCCGCGAGTTTGGCGTCACGCGTGAGCGCATCCGTCAGATCGAGTCCAAGACCCTGGCCAAGCTCCGTCACCCGAGCCGCAGCAGCAAGCTCAAAGACTACATCGAGTCTTAACCTCGCAAGCAAGAAGCGCCCTCAAGCACATCCGCTTGGGGGCGCTTTCATGTAGTCGTTGGGGGCGTTCTTGAATGACTAGGTTGGAAAAAATCTCAAAAAAGTTCTTGCCCTGAGCTGATTCGTCCGTATAATAAGCTTCGTTGCTTGAGAGCACGCACCTATTCCTCGGTAGCTCAATGGTAGAGCACGCGGCTGTTAACCGCGCTGTTGTAGGTTCGAGTCCTACCCGGGGAGCCAGAATTTTTCAGCCCTCTCCGTTGGGCTTTTAAATTCCTCGGTAGCTCAATGGTAGAGCACGCGGCTGTTAACCGCGCTGTTGTAGGTTCGAGTCCTACCCGGGGAGCCAGGTTGTAAAACCCGTCGCTTATGCGGCGGGTTTTTTCATGCCGCGATCGCCTGGCGCGAACGTTACCGTATCAACATTTCGTGTCGAGGATGTAATCCCACGACCCACCACCTCAACATGGCGCGGTCGTTGTAGAATATTGCAATGATTGCTCCCACGAGATGGTGCCGTGAGCACCAGATAAGGAGATTCTTGTGTCTGAGACCATTAACGGCAGCCTGAGCGTCTCGAACGACGTTATTGCCGATATTGCCGGTTATGCCGCGATGACGTGCTATGGCGTCGTCGGTATGGCCGAACAGCTCCAGGGCGCCGAGAGCGTGCGCCTGCTTGCCGGTCAGCGCCTCCGCAAGGGCGTGCTTGTCTCCGCCGACGAGAACGGCCTTACGGTCGATCTTCACGTCGTGCTCGAGAACGGCGTCAACATGAAGTCCGTCTGCCACAATCTTTCGAGCTCCGTTGCCTTCACCCTGCAGGAAATCGCCCAGATCGATCCCGCCAGCCTTAAGATCGGCATCCACATCGACGCGCTCAAGAGCCGTCTGAACTAGCATCCGAAAACGGAGATTCAAATACCCATGATTGCAAAGACCATTCGCACCTGTTTTCCGATCGCTGCGGCTGCCGTTTCCGACAAGGCCGAGGAGATCAACAAGCTCAACGTCTTCCCCGTACCCGACGGCGACACCGGCACCAACATGTCGCTCACGCTCGCCTCGGTGACCAAGGAGCTTTCCGCCCTTCCCGCCGATGCCGATATGGAGGCCATTGCCGGCGCCATTACCCACGGCTCCCTGATGGGTGCCCGCGGCAACTCCGGCGTCATCACCTCGCAGATCCTGCGTGGCGTGGCCGAGGGTCTCGTCTCTGTCGACGAGCCCATTACGTCCGCCAACATTGCCTTCGCCTTCCGTCGCGCCGTCAAGGTCGCCTTCCAGGCTGTCCGCAAGCCCATCGAGGGCACGATCCTCACGGTCCTGCGCGATGTCTCGACCAAGGCCGATGAGTGCGAGAAGAAGAAGTTCTCGGCCGAGGACGCGCTCGATGCCATCGTCGTCGAGGCCTACCAGTCCGTCGCCCGCACGCCCGACCTGCTGCCCGTTCTGAAGGAGAACGGCGTGGTCGACTCCGGCGCCTTTGGCTTTGCCATCTTCCTGGAGAACTTTGTTGCCGCCGCGCTTGGCCGCAGCACCGTTGTTGAGGATTTCTCCGCCACGTTTGATTCCGCCGGCTCTGCCCGCGACGCGGCCCTCGGTCGCGTTGAGATCGAGGCCAACGACGATTGGGAGGGCTCGGAGTTCCGCTACTGCAACGAGTTCCTCTTTAAGGCCGACGCTCCGTTTGACGAGGACGAGTGCCTTAAGTTCCTGGGCTCCATGGGCGACTGCGAGCTGCTCGTGGGTGCCTACCCCGACTACAAGATTCACGTGCACTCCAACACCCCCAACCTGGTGCTCGAGCACATGCTGCAGCTCGGTCAGATTTACGAGGTCTTTATCCACAACATGGAGATGGAGGCCCACGACCGTACCGCTAAGATTCACGAGGACCAGGAAAAGGCCGCCGAGCCCGCCAAGGCGCTGGGCTTTGTCGCCGTTGCCGCCGGTTCTGGCGAGGCCGACATCCTCAATTCCCTCGGCGTTGACGTGATCGTCTCGGGTGGCCAGACCATGAACCCCTCGACCGCCGACCTGCTGGGCGCCGTCGACCAGGTCAACGCGACCTCGGTCATCATCCTGCCCAACAACGGTAACATTCGCATGGCTGCCGAGGCCGCTGCCTCTGCCTGCACCGATAAGAAGGTCGCCGTCGTTCCTACCAAGACCGTCCCGCAGGCCTTCTCCGCGCTGTTCGCGGTCCTGCCCGATTCCGAGCTCGAGGACGCCGTCGCCGCCATGGTCGACGCCATCAGCGAGGTCCGCGATGGCGAGGTCACCCGCGCCGTGCGCGATTCCAGCGCCTCTGACGGCTCTCCGATTCACTCCGGTGACGTCATGGGCATCATTGCCGGCTCCATCGATGTGGTCGGCTCTGACGTGAAGCAGGTCACACTCGACTGCATCAACCGCATGCAGGAGGAAGAGGAGGGCGACGCGCTGACGATTCTGGCCGGCGAGGAGCTGTCCGATGAGGCCTTCCAGGAGATCGTCGACGCCATCGAGGAAGCTCAGCCCGACTTGGAGATTGACGCCCATCGTGGCGAGCAGCCGCTCTATCCCGTGATCTTCTCGATCGAGTAGGCATCTGCCCATGTCCGAGCTCTGCTCCGTGCCGCGCGTCTCGGAGCGCTTTGCCCAGAGCAATGCGCTCGACGAGGATATCGCGCGACTCAAATATGTTTCGGGTAAACGTGAGGAGGCCCTTCGCCGTCTGGGAATTAGGACGGTGGGGGACCTCCTTCTCCATAGCCCTCATCGATACCTCGACTTTACCCGTTCGTGGTCCATCGAGATGGCGCCCATCGGTACCGTGTGCACCATCATCGCCACGGTCGACCGCATCGTCCAAAAGCAGCCGCGTCCGCGCATGCAGGTGACCGAGGTATCGCTGGTGGACGAGACGGGCGTGTTGCAGGTCGCCTTTTTCCGCCAGCCCTGGATTGCCCAGCAGCTTAAACAGGGCGACCGCCTGGCCGTGATGGGCAAGGTCGAGTTTGCCTACGGTTTTAAGCAGATGGCCTCGCCGCACTTTGAAAAGCTCGATGACGGGCGTGCTGCGGGCACCATCCTGCCGGTCCATTACGTGAGCGATGGCGTGAGCCAGGCGTGGATGCGCCGCATCGTAAGCGGCGCGCTCGAGGTCGTCGGCAATCCGTTCGATCCGATTCCCGCGCCGCTGCGCGCAAAGCGGAAGCTCATGAGCAATGCCCGCGCGTTGCGTTCGATCCACTTTCCATCGAGTATGGCAGAGCGCGATATCGCGCGCGCACGGCTTGCCTACGAGGAGTGCCTCTACCTTCAGCTGGCGCTGCGCCTGCGCAACGACGGCGGCCTGGTCGATGTGGTTCCCTATGCCCACACCGCGGGCGAGCACCTGGCCGCGCTCAAGCAGGCCCTGCCGTTTTCGCTGAGCGACGAGCAGGAGGCCGCGTTCCAAGATATCCTGCACGATATGTGCGATGGCGGGCGCGTGATGAACCGTCTGCTGCTGGGCGATGTCGGTACCGGTAAGACCGCCGTTGCCGCCTGCGCGCTGGCTGTGGCTGCCGATAGCGGCACGCAGGCCTGCGTTATGGCGCCCACGGGCGTGCTGGCGCGCCAATATGCCGATAAGACCGGCCCTCTAATCTCGCAGGCCGGCATGTCCTGGGCGCTTCTGACGGGTGCCACGCCGGCCTCAGAGCGCGAGCGCATCCATGCACAGCTGGAATCGGGTGAGCTCGACGTCCTCTTTGGCACCCACGCGGTGCTTTCGGATAACGTTACGTTCAAGCATCTGTCACTCGTGGTCATCGACGAGCAGCACCGGTTTGGCGTCGGCCAACGCAACGCCCTGCGCGCGAAGGGCCCCGGTGCCGATCTGCTCGTTATGACGGCAACGCCCATCCCGCGTACGCTGGCGCTTTCGGTCTACGGCGATCTGGACACGAGCATCATCCGCCATCGGCCCGTCCCTGGCGCTGGCGTGACGACAAGCGTACTCACCGAGTCGAGCCGTGACCTCGCCTATGGAGCCATCCGCGAGGCGCATGAAAAGGGTCAGCAGGCCTACGTGATTTGCCCGCTCGTGGAGCCGAGTGATTCGACCGATGAGCTGGAAGACGTGCCCGGTATTGCCCGCGACGATGAGGGCCGCGTAACCGTCCCCGTGCCGCTGCACGATACGGCGACCGAGCTCGATCGCCTGCGTTTGGCGTTGCCGGGTCTTGCCATCGAGCGCCTTCACGGCCGTATGCCAGCGGGGGAGAAGGACCAGGTTATCGATGCCTTCAAGCGTGGCGAGATTGACGTGCTCGTCTCGACTACGGTGGTCGAGGTGGGCGTCGACGTGCCCAATGCCACCGTCATGGTCATCGAGAACGGCGAGCGCTTTGGTTTGGCTGCCCTGCACCAGCTGCGCGGTCGCGTGGGCCGTGGCAGCGTGTCGGGCACGTGCCTGGTCATGACGCACTCCAAGGGCAACGGCGGCGCATCGGCGGCGCAAGACCGTCTCCAGTCGCTCGAAAAGACTTCGGACGGCTTTACGCTCGCCCAGATGGACCTGCGCCTGCGCCATGAAGGCGAGATCCTGGGTTATCGCCAGCATGGTGGCGTGAGCCTGCGTTTTGTCGACCTGGATGCCGACGAAGAACTGATCGAGTGGGCCCATTTGGACGCGCTCGAGCTCTTGCGGTATGCTTGCAACCTTGACTCTGTGGCGACGCGTCCCTTGCGCGACGCGGTCGTCATGCGTTATCGACATATCTTTAAGGAGGTCAGCGGAGGATGAGAATCATCGGCGGTGAATGGCGTGGTCGTAAGATCGAGGAGCCCCGTGGTCGCGATGTCACCCGCCCCACGACTGATCGCGTGCGCGAGGCGTGCGCATCTATGGTCATGTCGGCATTCGATTTCGATTTGGACGAGGTTCGTGTGCTGGACGCCTTTGGTGGCTCCGGTGCCCTAGGTATCGAGATGCTCTCTCGTGGGGCCCGCTCGCTCACGACGTTTGAGATCGATCGCAACGCCGCGCGGCTCATTACCAAGAATATCGAGTCGCTCTGCCGTGACCGTGCGCGTTGGCGCGTGGTGACGGGCGACATGCTGATGAGTGCCTCGCGCGGTCGTGTGCCGGGCGGCCCCTTTGATCTGGTCCTGCTCGACCCGCCGTATGCTTTTGGCGCCGAGCCGGTCGAGAAACTGCTGCAGAATCTGGCCCAGCAGGGTCTGCTTGCACCTGGTGCTTATGCCCTGTTTGAGCATGCCGCCGCCGATGCGGGCGCGCATCCGGCAGACTTTGAGACTGTACGTGAGAAGCGCTACGGCATTACCTCGGTCGACCTGCTTCGTTGGGCCGGCGATGACGATGGTGAGGGCGATAGCGCCGGCGCAGATGCCGACAACAACGATGCCACGACGCTTCAGGAGGACGTCCATGAATGACACCATCAACCGCGTGATCGTCCCGGGCACCTTCGATCCCATCACGTTTGGCCATATCGATGTGATCCGCCGCGCCCGCCGTATCTTTCCCAGCGTGATCGTCGCTGTTGCCGAGTCGCAGGGTAAAAACGGTGTGGGCACCACGTTTATGCTCGATGAGCGCGTGGCGCTGGCCCGCGAGGCGCTCGGTGAAATCGACGGCGTCGAGGTCCTGCCCTTTACCGGCCTCTTGGTCGACTTCGCTCGCGAGCAGGGGGCGGGGGCCGTGGTCAAGGGCCTGCGCGCCATGACCGACTTTGAGTACGAGCTGCAGCAGGCCGACCTCAACTACCGCCTGGATAACGAGCTGGAGTCCATCTTTGTCATGAGTGCTCCGCAGTACGGTTACATCTCGAGCTCGGTCGTTCGCCAGATCGCCTCGCTCGGCAGCGATGTATCGACGTTTGTGCCGCCCAACGTGGTCGAAGCGCTCAGACATCGCTTTTCGTGACGTTTTTTATTGCCTGGTGGCATGTGGTAAACTAGCACGATGATATGTTACCTATGAAAGGAGACCGGATGCCGGGCGAGAATTTTCCTGGCGATAGGATCGTCAGCTTGGTCGATGAGCTCGAAGGGCTGATCGAGGAAGCCAAGCCGCCTTTCGGCAAGAACGCTCAGTTCAAGGTCATCGACGCCGACGTGTTCTTCAACATCCTCGACGAGATCCGCATGAGCTATCCCGAGGAGTGGCAGAAGTCCCGCCGTATCCTTAAGGAGCGCGAGGAGCTTATGGCTTCCGCCGCCGCTCAGGCCGATTCCATCATCGCCGACGCTCAGCAGCAGGCCCTCACCATTGCCGGTGAGCAGGAGATCGTCCGACTTGCGCAGCAGCAGGCCGACGACATCCGCGATCGTGCCCAACAGTATGAGCGCGAGACTCGTTATGCCGCCGAGGACTACGCAGAGCAGGTCTTTACGCACCTGGAGGAGAACCTCAAGAGCCTGACCGGCACCGTTACCCGTTGCCGTCAGCAGCTCAACGAGGGTGCCGCCCAACAGAATGGTCAGTGGTAATGGCTGAGTTCCCGAGCGTTACCGTCGATCTTTCCGAGCAGCTCGAGTTTCCTGGAGATTCGTATCCGCTGACCGGTAAGGTCGATGTCGCCACCTACACGGTGGGCGAGAAGGAGTACCAGCTTCAGGACGGCATCGACTACGACGTTGTCTTTACCAATGCCGGTACCGGTGTCTTGCTCACGGGTATGGTCCGCGCACACGCCACTGGCGAGTGCGACCGTTGCCTGGAGCCCGCTTCGTTTGATATTGCCGGTGAGATTGAGGAGTTCTACCTCTTTGAGGAGCCCGAGGATCCCGAGGCCTACGAGGACGGCTACGAGCTCCTGGGTGAGGACCGTATCGTCGATCTGGGCGAGCCCATCAATGACGCGGTCGTTATGGACACGCCGTTTGTGGTGCTCTGCAAGCCCGATTGCCGTGGTCTGTGCCCCACATGCGGTTGTAATCTCAACGTCGAGCAATGCGATTGCGCCGCCCAGGCAGAGGCAGAATGGGCCGCTGCCACGGAAAATCCATTTGCAGCATTGAAGAATCTCAAGCTTGATGAGTAAAACTGTGGTAGTATCGCTACTTGCGCGTAATCGCCACACTGGATAGTTCATAAGGAAGGTCACTATGCCCGTACCTAAACAAAAGCAGGGTCGTATCCGCACTCACACCCGTCGTTCCGCCAACATGAAGATCTCGGCTGCGGCTCAGTCCACGTGCCCCCGTTGCGGCGCTGTCAAGCTTCCGCACCACGTGTGCCCCAGCTGCGGTTTCTACAAGGACCGCGAGGTTATCGTTACCGAGTAACGGTATACTCTGGATGCGATGCCGTTCCAAATGGAACCACAATGGCCGGCTCAATGAGTCGGCCATTTTTGTATAAGGAGCATGTATATGAGTAACGTTCGCGTTTGTGTAGACGTTGTGGGCGGAGACGAGAAACCTCAGGTTGTTCTCGATGGTATCGAGGCTGCACTTACCGCCGATCCCGATATCGAGGTCTTGGCAGCTGGCCCCGCCGAAATCGTCAATCCCTTTGCCGCTTCCCATGCACGTGTTGAGGCCCTTGAGGCACCTGACGTTATCGCCATGGATGACGATCCCATTCGCGCCGTGATGACCAAGCGTAAATCGTCGATCGTGCTTTCTTGCCGCGCCATTAAGAAGGGCAACGCGGATGCGTTCTTCTCCGCCGGCTCGACCGGTGCCATGACCGCCGCTGCCACCGCCTACGTGACGCCGTTTAGGTATCAGGCCGAAGGCAAGAAGCAGCCGGTGCGCCCCTGTCTGACCAATGCGCTGCCCAATCGCGCCGGCGGTCTGACGGTGCTGTGCGACATGGGTGCCAACCCCGATGTCGAGGTTGACGATATGGTGCGTTTTGCCCAGATGGGCAGCGCCTATGCCCGCGTCGTCCTGGGTATCGAGCATCCTCGCGTGGGCCTGCTTGCCAACGGCACCGAGGACGAGAAGGGTTCTAACTTTACCAAGGCCTGTTTCCCTGCTATGAAGGCCGCCGTTCCCGGCTTTGTTGGTAACTGCGAGGGCACCGACCTCACCTCAGGCAACTTCGATGTCGTCGTTGCCGATGGTATGTCGGGCAATATTGCGCTCAAGGCCACCGAGGGCGCTGCCAAGTTTTTGCTGCAGGAGCTCAAGGGTGTCTTTATGTCTTCGCTCGGCACCAAGATCGCCGCGCTGCTCATCAAAAAGCAGATGCGCGAGATTAAAGCCAAACTCTCTGGCGACGCCAAGGGCGGCGCGATTCTTTTGGGCCTGCGCGGCGTGGTCCTGATCGGCCATGGCGCCACCTCAGTCGAGGCTGTCAAAAACGGTACGCTCGCGGCGGCCGAAGCCGTGCGCGCCGGGCTGGTTGAGAATGTCGCCAACTCTATGGACGGTATCGTTTTATAAGAGCGAGTTAGAGCGCTGTTATGTGCTTCGCGGCGCACGTCGTGGGGTAGAATCAGAACCGTGTCTTGGTACCGCCCGGGCGGTACCATTCTTTTGGTATTCATGCACTATGAGAGGAAGCGCTATGGACCGCTCCGAAATCTTCGACAAGATCGCCGAGGTCGCTGCTGACGTTCTGGGCGTCGATGTTGCCGAAATTAGCGAGGAGACCACCTTTGACGACCTCGATGCCAACTCGCTCGAGCGCCTGCAGCTGGTTACGGCTATCGAGGACGAGTTCAACCTCGAGATCGATGACGAGACCCTGCTCTCGCTCAACTCTGTCGCCGACGCCGTCGACGCTATCGAAGCTGCCAAGGAGGCCTAAGTCTTGGCTTTATCCGACCGACTTACGCGCGCCCAGGAAATCCTGGGCCACGAGTTCAACAATAAGGTGCTGCTGCGCGCGGCGCTTACGCATCCCTCGGCAGTCGAGGGCCAGCCGGTTTCTGCCAGCTATGAGCGCCTTGAGTTCTTGGGCGATTCCATTTTGGGCGCTGTGGTCGCACGCTCCCTGTTTGAGTCCTATCCGGAGTTTGACGAGGGCAAGCTCACGCGCTTGAAGGTGTCGCTTGTCTCGGGCGCTACGCTGTCCGAGGTTTCTCACGAGCTGGGCATCGACGACATCATCATCTTTGGTGCCTCCGAGACCGGTACCGGTGCGCGCGGCCTGCATTCGGCGCTTGAGAACGTCTATGAGTCGCTCGTGGGTGCGCTGTACCTGGATGCCGGCTGGGATGCGGCGGCGGAGTTTATCCATCGTACGCTTAAGCCGCATTTGGCTTCCGAGCGTGCCGAGCATCCTGCGAACCCCAAGTCGTTTTTGCAGGAGTGCGTGCAGGCCGACGGTCACGAGCCCCCGGCGTATAAGCTCGTTGGCTCCGAGGGCCCGGCGCATGCGCCCACCTTTACCGCCGTGGTGTTGATCGATGGTATTCGTCAGGGTCGCGGCTCCGGCTCCTCAAAGAAGGAAGCCGAGGGAGCCGCCGCGCTCGAAGCGCTCGACCGCATGGGTTACACCACCAACGGCGTGATTCTGAACAAGAAGCACGTGTAAGCGAGGAACCGTGTATCTCAAGTCCCTCACGCTCAAAGGGTTCAAGTCGTTTGCCGACCGCGCCCATATGACGTTTGAGCCGGGTCTGACCGTCATCGTCGGTCCCAACGGCTCGGGAAAATCGAACATCTCCGACTCGATTCTGTGGGTCCTGGGCGAGCAGAGCGCCAAGCAGCTGCGCGGCCAGGCCATGGAGGATGTCATCTTCTCGGGCTCGTCGGCTCGCAAGCCGGTGGGTGTCGCCGAGGTCACGCTGGTGCTCGATAATTCGGATCATATGCTGCCCGTCGATTTTGACGAGGTCGCCATCACCCGTCGCATGTATCGCTCGGGCGAAAGCGAGTACCTCATCAATTCGAGCCCGTGCCGCCTGATGGACATTCAGGACATCCTGCACGATTCCGGCCTAGGCAAGGATACGCATTCCATCATCAGCCAGGGCAAGCTCGACGCCATTTTGCAGAGCCGCCCCGAGGAGCG
>DBEZXW010000054.1:0-2613 GCA_048291725.1 Collinsella sp.
CGACCTCGAGGTCTACCTGATCCACGCCGCCGAGTGGAACGCCATGGGCCACAAGCGCATGACCGAGAAGTCCGTCGTGCTCACCGCCTCCGAGTCCGGCACCACCCCCGAGGTCCTCGAGGCCGTCAAGAAGATGAAGGACATGGGCGTGCGCGTCTACGCCATGACCAAGCCCGAGGGCCCCATCGGCCAGGCTGTGGGCGCCGAGAACTGCGTTGCCATGGCTTCTGACCATGGTTCGGGCGGCTGCGAGAAGGGCTACTACCTCGCCGACTGCTTCGGCCTGCGCCTGCTAAACCGCCGCGGCTGCTTCCCCAAGTTCGATCTGTTTATCGAGCAGACCAAGGATATCTGGAAGGACATGCTCGACATCCGCAAGCGCTTCGAGCCGCGCGCCGAGGAGCTCGCCAAGAAGTACGCCCTGGCCCCCTACACCATGTTCATCGGCTCCGGCGCCCTGTGGGGCGAGACCATCCTGTTCTCGATGTGCATCCTCGAGGAGATGCAGTGGAAGCGCACCCGCTACATCACCTCGGCCGACTTCTTCCACGGCACCCTCGAGCTCGTGGAGCCGGGCGTCCCGGTCTTCCTGTTCATGGGCGAGGACGAGAACCGCAAGCTCGACGAGCGCGTCCGCGCGTTCCTCAACCGCGGCGTGACCGGCGACACCGACATCAACGTCATCGACACCGCCGAGTTCGCGATCCCCGGCCTTGACGACGAGTTCCGCGTCATCGTCTCCCCGTGGATTCTGACGGTGCTCGTGACCGACCGCCTGGCTCGCTACTACGAGACGGTCACCAAGCACAACCTCAAGTATCGTCGCTACTATCACCAGTTCGACTACTAAAGAAAACGGGTGCGGGAACGTGCCGGGCTATTGAGAGGAACACAGAATGAGACAGTACATCATCGCCAGCCATGCGCACTTCGCCACCGGCATCAAGGAGAGCGTCGAGCTGCTCTCGGGCGCTCGCGACAACGTCCACGATCTTTCGATGTTCGTCGATGGCCGCATGGACGTGGCCGAGGAGGCCCAAAAACTGCTGGCAGGCATGTCTGCCGACGATGATGTCGTTGTCTGCACCGACCTCTTTGGCGGTAGCGTTAACAACGAGTTCACCAAGATCGTCCAGACGCGTCCCCGCACGTACCTCGTTACCAACATGAACCTTCCTCTGCTCATCCAGCTGCTGTTCTCTGACGAGTCGGCGCCGGTTGAGGAGACGATTCGCGCCATCGTCGCTGCGGACGATACGCGCGTGAAGTTTGTCAACGATCTTTTGGTCGATGACGAGGAGGAGGAAGAGTTCTAATCCGCAGCACCTACTGACACGCCGTATGACGGCACAAGACCTTTGGGGGGTCACATTATGATTCAGCTACTTCGCGTTGACCATCGCCTGCTTCATGGCCAGGTCGCAGTTTCCTGGGTTCAGGGCCTTGGCTCCAACTGCATCTTCTGCGTGGGCGATAAGGTCGCTAACGACCCGGTGTGGAAGACGACGCTCAAGATGGGCAAGCCTGCCGGCTGCAAGCTCGTCATCAAAGATATGGAGCATGCAATCGAAGCTATCAACTCGGGCGTGACCGACAAGTACAAGATGATCATCTGCGTCGCCACTATCGCTGAGGCAAAGCAGCTTGTTGAGGGCTGCCCGCAGATCAAGTCGGTCAACCTGGGCAACACCAAGCCCAAGGACGAGAAGCGTCCCGACGCTCGTCAGGTCTCTCGTCAGATCTTCCTGACCGCGGCCGAGGAAGCCGATGTGCGCGAGATGCTGGATCGTGGCGTCGAGGTCGAGATCCGTCCTCTGGCCGATGACCCCAAGGTCGACTGCGCCAGCGTGCTCTAGGCGTTCAATTTCGAAGAGTCTGAGCTCTTCGTAGTGTCCTATATGGAAAGGGGGATGTATGCTTACCCAAGCAATCCTCATCGGACTTATCGCCGCATTTGGTAAGTTCGACTGCCAGCTCGGTACGCTCTACGCGTTCCGCCCCATCGTCCTGTGCCCGCTCGTGGGCCTGGTGCTGGGGGACCTGCAGTCCGGCCTCGCGATCGGTGCGAGTCTGGAGCTGCTGTTCATGGGCTCAATCTCCATCGGCGCCTACGTGCCGCCTGATGAGACGATCGGCGGCGTGCTCGCCTGCGCCTTCGCTATCCAGCTGGGCCAGAGCACCGAGGCAGCCATCGCGCTTGCCATGCCCATCGCCACGCTGTGCCTTGCCATCAAGAACATCCTTAACGCCGCCCTGCCGATCCTGGTCGACCGCGCTGATGTCTACTCCGGCCAGGGCAACCTTAAGGGTGTCTATGCGATGCACTTCCTGATCGGTTTGACCGGTATCATCATGGCGTTCCTGCTGTGCTCGCTGTCGTTCTATCTGGGTGCTGACGCCATCCAGGGCCTGCTCGACTTCATCCCGCCCTTTGTCCTTGCTGGCTTTGGCGTTGCCGCCAACTTCCTGCCTGCCATGGGCTTCGCCATGCTCGGCCGCCTGGTGCTCACCAAGCAGCTCGTGCCCTTCTACTTCCTGGGCTTCCTGCTGTGCTCCTACGCCAACGTGCCCGTCCTGGGCGTCGCCCTGATCGCCATCATCATCGGCATCGAC
>DBEZXW010000055.1:0-3713 GCA_048291725.1 Collinsella sp.
CCGGCCAGTACTGGGGCAACCCCATCTACGACTGGGACGCCATGGAGTCCGACGGCTTCTCCTGGTGGGAGGACCGCATTCGCGCCGCCCTCGTCCGTGAACTCTTCCGCTGGGCGAGCTATAGACGCCGCGCACCGATAGGGTAAGGCGGCGGCTTGAAATTGGTGCTATATTCAGCTTGAGTTGTTTAATGCTAGTACGGGAGGCTGATATGGGGCTGTTCAAGAAGAAAAACCCGCAGGATGCCTTTGATCCCGATGTGTTTACCATCACGGATACGATTTTGGACCCGCCGCGGTTTACATTTTTGCCGGCTATCTACCAGGACGCCACGCGCCGCAAGTGGGCCGTGCATCAGCGCGGCGGCGAGCCGAAGATTTTTGACTATGCGGACGTGTTGCAGTGCGAAGTGGCCGAGGCGGGCGATCCGGAGGCCGAAGAAGCGGTCTCTAAACAGGAATTTGCCCAGCGTATCCTGGCAAATCCTGCCAAGGCAGCAAAAATAAATGCTGCCAAGCGTAATATGTGTCTTGGTATGGGCGTTGTTGTGGCGGTTCAGACGGGAAAAGACGAGGTTTCCAAATTAGAGATTCCCGTTATGACCGACGAAGTCAAACGCGATTCAAGTCTATATAAGTCGTATCGGAATGTCGCCGAGAAGATCAAGGCAGAATTTGATGCCATGGGAGGGCTGGCCTAATTTTGGCGGCATACGTTTCTGAATGAGGAGTCTGTGCAATGGCAGGCGAATCTTATGCAATTCCCCCCAAAGATCATGCTGTTGAGGGAATTCTTTGGTATATCCAGCACCATCAGCTTGCCGGCGGCGATCGCCTGCCGGCCGAGCGCGTGCTGTGCGAAGAGATTGGCGTTTCGCGTACGGCGTTGCGTGCCGGTATCACGCGGCTTATCTCGTGTGGAACGCTCGAGAGCCGTCGCGGATCGGGCACGTATGTGTGTCCTCCCAAGCCGCTGAACATCTTCCAGGAAACGTATAACTTTTCCGATGCTGTGCGGACTGCCGGCCTGCACCCCTCTTCTCGTCTGGTTTCCACCGGGACCATCGAGGCGGATGAGGCGCTTGCCGACAAGCTTGGGGTGGCTGTAGGCGCTCCCTTGCTCCGCATGCAGCGCGTTCGACTTATTGAGGGCGAGCCGGCGTCAATCGAGACCGCTCACGTTAACCTGTCCCTGTGCCCATCGCTTCCCGAGCACGATTTTGAGTGTGAGAGCCTTTACGATGTCTTGCTCAAAGAAGGTGGCGTGCGCGTTGAGCATGGACGTGAGCATATCTCCATCTCGCGTTTGAACGTCGAAGAGGCCGAGCTGCTCCAGCAAGAAGAGGGAACGCCGGTGTTCTATGAGAGCTCGATCGAATTTGATAAGGACATGCGTTTTGTGGAGCATTGCAAATCGGTGATTTTGCCCACAAAGTTCCGCTTTGCCGATAACGGCGAAGAGAACGGCATGAGGAGCGTGGCAGGTGAACAATGGCTGAAACAGTAGATGCCACCCCGGTTTATATGCGCATTCGACGCTGCATCGAGGAACGTATCGAGCGCGGTGCATATCCCACGGGTTTCATGATTCCGTCCGAAAAAGACCTCGCCGAGGAATTTGGTACGACACGCTTGACCATCCGAAGCGCTGTCGATGAGCTGGTTCGGCGCGGGCAGATTCGCCGTGTTCGGGGAAAAGGTGCCTTTGTGGCGCAGAAAGTACCTGCTTTTTTTGAACGCACGGTCGGTTTCCGTGAATCGGTCCGTGCTTCGGGCGGCGAGCCGTCCGTCCGTATTCTCGCGCGTTCCAAGCGTTATGCGGGGCCATATTACGCCGACCTGTTTGGCATCGCCGAGGACGACCTGCTCTATTCCGTTCGACGCCTGAACTGCATAAACGGTAGCCCCGTATCGATTGAGACGGCGCTGATTCCCTGCCTGCTGTTCCCAACCATCGAAGATATTGACGTGTCGGTCTTCAGTTTGTACGAGACCTATGAGATGCTGGGCCGAAAGCCAGTCATGGCACAGGAAAAGCTCGATATCGAAGCGCTGGGCGCACGAGATGCCGGCCTCCTTGGACTGGAACAGGGCGATCTTGTTTTGCTTTTGGAATGCGTGAGCTATGACGCGAGCGGTCAGGCTATCGAGTATGTAAAGTCCTTCAATCGTGGCGATACGGGCGGCTACACCTATACGTACTAGCTGGTATTTTGTGAATAACGGCTGGGAAACTAACCAGTTTTGATCGTTGGGTCAGCTGTATATACAACCTTACATGGCTCAAAATCGACCGTTCGCCGAAGGGAATAAATTAATCGACAAAGAGGTATCAAAAAGCCGTAACCTGTAATCGTGATTGGTATCAAATACTAATGATTTGTTGCGAGGTGAGACGATGAAGATGCTCGATTACGTTCAGCTTGCCCATGTGCGTATGGAAGAGAACCTCGAGCGTTCGTCTGAGCTGGTAGCGCAGCTCGTTGATATTTTCCAGTCCGGTTCTTTTGACGCGCTGCGCATCGTTGCTTCGGGTTCGTCGCGCCATGCCGCCGATTGCGCCCGCGATTACCTGCAAAATGCGCTGCAGATGCAGGTGTCCGTTGTGACGCCCGAGGCCTTCGTCGATTTTGAACACACCTATCCGCAGCATGCGCTCAACATCGCCGTCTCGCAGAGTGGTTATTCGACCAATACGATTGCGGCGCTCGATTACATGCGCGCACACGATATGGCTGCAGTTGCGCTCACGGCAAACGTCGAGGCACCCATCAAGGAGCACGCTGACATCGTTCTTGACTACGGTGTGGGCGTCGAGTCGGTGGACTTTGTGACTCTGGGCGTCGAGGTTCTCGTTGAGTACCTGGTGCTCTTTGGCGTTTACGGCGGTCAGGCGCGCGGAACGATTGACGCCAAGGGCGTTGCCCAGCGTCTTGACGACCTGCGCGAGGCTATCCATGCCAATGCCGTGATGTGCAAGACCGCCGAGGCATATGTCCAAGACCGCATGCTCGAGCTTTCTGAGCACATGCCCGCCATGGTTGTCGGCAACGGTCCCAACTATGGCGTTGCCGAAGAGGCGGCCCTCAAGCTGAGCGAGACCATCAAGATTCCTGCCATGCATCACGAGGGCGAGGAGTTCGTTCACGGTCCCGAGATGCAGATCGTTCCGGGCTATCTGGTGTTTATCGTCGACGATCCGCAGGGGTCGGAGCGTCTTGCGAATATCGCCGATGCGCTATCGAACGTTACGGCAAAAACGGTGCTGCTCACGGCCCATCCCAAGGGTAGGGCTCACGAGGTTGCGGTGCCTCAGGTGGCTCCGCTGCTCAGCGCAATTCCCAATCTTGTGTTCTTCCAGACGATTGCGGCAATGATCGCCGAGCGTCTGAAGTCATGGGACGTGCACCCGTATCTCGATGCCGTCTCCAAGCAAATGGAGGTCAAGGCAGAGGGCTACGAAGAATCAGTCAATGCGCTTAAGGCCAAAGCGGCCGAGTGTTACGGAATGTAAGCGGGTTTGATGCCCGTTGGCATGGGGGATGTGAAGACAACCCCAGAAAGGAGAGACAAATGAAGGAAACCGAGAAGATCGAGATCATGCATTTCGACCAGGAGGGCTATCTCGAGGACGGTAAGGCGCTCTACGAGACCGGCAAGAAGATGACCGCGCTCGCCGACAAGGTCGCCGACGAGGGCTACGACGCCGTGTTC
>DBEZXW010000056.1:0-2945 GCA_048291725.1 Collinsella sp.
CTGGTGTACGCTCGTCGCGAGTCGCACATGTCGCATTAATGTGTGCACATAGATTCTGCAGCTAGATTGGATGGCGACACCATAAACTAATGGACGTTTTGCCGAGAGGCATGAATGTTTAAAGCGCAAAGAGTGCGCGACGGGCCCCGCGAATGGGGCGATGATGCCCGAGAGGGCCAAGAAGGAGTCTCATGTCTGAGAACGAAGAGATCATGAACGAGACCGAGAACGAGACCATGGCTGCCGAGGTCGAGGCAGTCGAGACCGTGGAGACCGAAGCTGCCGAGGTTGAGGCTGCTGACGAGGTTTCCGCCGAGGAGGAGGCCGAGGTTGTCGAGGCCGCCGTTGATTACGATGACGAAGAGCTGATGGACAAGATGCAGAAGGCCGCCCGCCTGCTGCGTAGCCGTCGCTTTGCTATTTCCAAGGAGGAGGAGGCCAAGGCCGAGCGCATGGCGAACATCGAGCGCGCCATCAAGCTTCTTGACCTCAAGCCCAAGATGGAGCAGAAGGAAATGTCCGACCTGCTGGGCATGCGCCTCCGTGAGCTCGATGGCCTGATGGCCGAGGCCGAGGCTGCCGATCTGGTCGGCCGCATCGACGACGCCGAGGGCGATATGCGCAAGATCGTCGTCTTCGCTGCCGAGGATGCCGCTGAGGGCCTGGTCGAGCTTGCCAACAAGAAGGAGAAGCTCCTGCCCGAGCTTTCTTACGAGGAGGCCACCGAGCTGATGGCCGCTCTCGATAAGGTTATCGCTCCGCTCGTCGCCATGGGCCTGGACGAGGATCGCGGTCCTCGCGGCGGCCGTGACGACCGTGGTGGTCGTGGCGGCGACCGTGGCGGTCGCGGCGGCTTTGGCGGCAACCGTGGTGGCTATGGCGATCGCGGTGGCAACCGTGGCGGCTTTGGCGGCAACCGTGGTAACGACCGCGGCGGTCGCGGTGGCGATCGTGGCGGCCGCAACGGCGGCGGCTTCCGCGGCAACCGTTTTTAGTTACGGCGTTTTACCAAACGCCGTAACGGGCCGACGCTGCGCGGGCCGCATTTGGACAATCTGACGTTCAACTTCAAGGGCGCGACCAGAAGGTCAGCGCCCTTTCGTTTCACGTCACCTTGCCTCAAATGCGACCCGCTCGCTGTCCGTCCTCTGCCTGCGGCGTTGTCTTGCTCCGGATGCGGCAGTTAGGGACGTTCCTTTTCTGCCGGCAGCTTGGGACACTCCTTGTAGTCATTGGGGACGTTCTTAAACGACTACATAGAACAAGAGTGGATGATCTCCCGGTTTGAGCCTGCATTCAAGCTTAAAGTGGGAGATCATCCACTCTCGTTTCGTTTGTTGATTTCGATGCCTACATTTGTAGGAACAGTTCGTGGAGGCGGGTGTCTTCGTCGAGTTCGGGGTGGAAGGTTACGCCGAGCTGGTTGCCCTGACGGGCGGCGACGATGCGACCGTCGACTTCGGCTACGGCCTCAGTGTCGCCGTGCACTTCGACGATGCGGGGCGCGCGGATAAACGTCAGCGGCACCTCACCGTCGATGCCGGCTACCTGCCCCTTGGCTCGAAAGCTGCCGAGCTGCCTGCCGTAGGCATTGCGCTCGACAAGTACATCCATGGTTGCCAGGCGCGGCGTCCCCTTATCGTCATGGGCGGCAAGGTCGTGAGCCAGCAGAATTAGGCCGGCACAGGTGCCCAGGACGGGCATGCCTTCAGAGATACGGGCACGAAGCTCCTCGAGCATGCCCAACTCATCAAGCAGCTTCCCTTGAACGGTAGACTCGCCGCCGGGAAGTACCAGACGGTCAAAGTCCTGCTTTAAATCAGGCGGCTGCCTCAGCTCAATACAGTGTGCGCCAAGCTCGGCTAGTCTTGTCTCGTGCTCGGCAAAAGCGCCTTGGACCGCCAGCACGGCGACCGTTTGGTCTGCATAATCGCTCATATGCGATCCTTTCTGCTGGACTAGCGCCCGCGCTCTTCCATGATAATCTCGATCTCGTCGGCGTTGATGCCCACCATGGCCTCGCCCAGGTCCTCCGAAAGCTCGGCAATGAGTTTGGCATCGGTGAAGTTTGCCACGGCCTTGACGATGGCGGCTGCGCGCTTGGCGGGGTCGCCGCTCTTAAAGATGCCCGAGCCGACAAAGACGCCTTCGGCGCCCAGCTGCATCATCAGCGCGGCGTCGGCGGGGGTCGCTACGCCGCCGGCGGCAAAGTTCACGACGGGAAGCTTACCCGTGGCATGGACCTCGCGCACCAGCTCGACCGGAACCTGCAGTTGCTTGGCTGCCTCAAAGAGCTCGTCGTCGCGCAGGGCAACAACGTCGCGGATCTGCTTTTGGATTTTGCGCATGTGACGCACGGCCTGAACGACGTCGCCCGTACCCGGCTCACCCTTGGTGCGAATCATCGTGGCGCCCTCGGCAACACGGCGCAGCGCCTCGCCCAGATCGCGGGCGCCGCAGACAAACGGCACGTCAAACTGGGTCTTGTCGATGTGATAGACGTCATCGGCAGGGGAGAGAACCTCGGACTCGTCGATGTAATCGATCTCGATGGCCTGAAGGACCTGCGCCTCGACGATGTGACCGATGCGGCACTTGGCCATAACAGGGATGGAGACGGCCTCTTGGATGCCCTTGATCATCTTGGGGTCGCTCATGCGCGAGACGCCGCCTGCGGCGCGGATGTCGGCCGGAATGCGCTCGAGTGCCATGACGGCGCAGGCGCCCGCCTCCTCGGCGATGCGCGCCTGCTCGGGTGTGGTGACGTCCATGATGACGCCGCCCTTGAGCATCTGCGCGAGTTCGCGATTGAGTTTGACGCGATCGGCCTTGCTGGTCTGTTCTGCCATGGTTGCTCCCTTGGTTGGCATGTGCATTGCTTGACGGAACATCCTATCGGGGAGCTGGGTATGGCAAAATACTCAGTTTTCGAGATAATAATAAGG
>DBEZXW010000057.1:0-7909 GCA_048291725.1 Collinsella sp.
AGTTCCTTGAGCTCGGCGTACTCGGGATCGAGCATGAGGGTCTCGACCAGGCCGGTGGTCACAGCGCCGGACTCGCCGGAGATGACGCGCGGGTCGCCCTTCTCGGGAGCGCCCAGGGTGCGCATGCCGCGAGCGGTGACCCAGTCGGGGCAAGACACGAAGGCGGTGGCGTGGTTGCGCAGGATATCCCAGCCCAGGATGTTGGGCTCGCCGCAGCACAGACCGGCCATGATGGAGGGCATGTCGCCGTCCACGATGCGCGGGTCACCGTCGCCGGCGGCAGCGCCCTTGTACAGGCAGGCGGCAGGCGAGCACTCGACCACGACGAAGGTGGGCGGGTTATCGGGATACAGGTTGGTGAAGTAGCCCACCACGGCGCCAGCCAGCGAGCCCACGCCAGCCTGGACAAACACGTGCGTCGGGCGGTTGATGGCCATCTCGCGCAGCTGCTCGGCAGCCTCGGAAGCCATGGTGCCGTAACCCTCCATGATCCAGGACGGGATCTTCTCGTAGCCCTCCCAGGCGGTGTCCTGAACGATGACGCCGCGCTCGCAGGCGTCGGCCTCGGCGGCGGCCATGCGCACGCACTCGTCGTAGTTGACCTCTTCGATGGTCACCGTTGCGCCCTCGGCGGCGATGTTATCGAAGCGGGGCTTAGTGGAACCCTTGGGCATGTGAACGACGGCCTTCTGGCCCAGCTTGTTGGCAGCCCATGCCACGCCGCGGCCATGGTTGCCGTCGGTGGCGGTAAAGAAGGTGGCCTGGCCAAAGTCCTCGGCCAGCTGATCGGAGGTCAGGTAATCGAAGGTGCAGTCGGCAACGTCCTTGCCGGTCTCGTCGGCAATGTAGTTGGCCATGGCAAACGAGCCGCCCAGGACCTTAAAGGCGTTGAGGCCAAAGCGATAGCTCTCGTCCTTAACGCACAGGTTGGACAGGCCCAGGCGCGCGGCCTGACCATCCAGGCGGGCAAGCGGAGTGACGGTGTACTGGGGGAACGACTGGTGGAAGGCACGGGCCTTCTTCACGTGGTCGAGGCTCATGATTCCCAAGTGCTTATCATCGCTCTTGGGCATCGTGTTGCTCGCCCACTGGATCTTATCGGCCATACGGTGAACTCCTTAAGTCCTCTCTTGCCGGCCCCCGCATACGCGTTTCAGCCCGATCCCATTCACACGGCTGAACTTTTATGTGGATGCCAAACAAAAAGTTTGTTAGTAATGTTCTATCACACTTTTTGATTGGCATACCTAACGAATTGTTTGTTGCCGTAATCGGTACTTTTTCGCCGCCGAACGGTCATGAATTGCCTTGTTGATGGATTTGTTTGCGGTCAAGTGTGGTTTATGGCAAAGTGTGCCCAAACTAATTTTTAGGAAGGCACCCATGACCCCCGCACAGATTGAGTTTTACAAGCGCCTAGCACACGGCCTGGCGCTCCAATTTGGCCCCAACTGCGAAGTCGTCGTCCACGATCTGGAGACCGAGGACGTGGACCACTCCATCGTAGTGATCGAAAACGGCCACGTCAGCGGGCGCAAACTGGGTGACGGCCCCAGCCATATTGTGTTTGAGTCCATGCACGAGGGCACCACCGACGTGCACGACCGCGAGCCATACCTCACCAAAACCACCGATGGCAAGCTGCTCAAGTCCTCGACCATCTTTATCCGCAACGACGAGGGCAAGCCCGTCGGCATTTTGGGCATCAACTTTGACATTACGCTTATGAAGGCTTTTGAGCGTTCGCTCGACGCCTTTACCGGCACCGGCGGCACGGGCTATACCGAGCCCGAGCCCATTACCAAGAACATCGGCGACCTGCTCGAGGACCTGCTGCACGAGTGCGAGCAGTTTGTGGGCAAGCCCGCGGCACTCATGACCAAAGACGAGCGCATTCGTGCCATTGGCTACCTCGACCGTCGCGGCGCCTTCCTCATTTCCAAGTCGAGCGAGCGCGCCTGCGAGTTCTTTGGCATCTCCAAGTACAGCTTCTATAGCTACCTCAATGAGGCCAAGGCGGCGGCCGGCGACAAGTAGGCACTCGCCTGGATTGCCCCTCCCCTTTTGGGCGCGAGTTCTGGAAAGCACGAATCCAAGACCGAGCAGCTTGGGAAGTTCCATATAATCGATGTCATTAGTATTTCGAAAGGATGGAACAGAATGGCGTTGAGCAAGGCATCATGCACCGGTCGCGGATTGATTCCGGCAATTGGTGGACATGTGCACCGCATGTTCGATGAGAGTGAAGACGACCTGTTTTCGCTGAGCCTTGACGATGTGATGGATGATCGCCCGTGGACCGCCGACGAACTCATGGGCGGCGACGCTCGCCCGTCAAGCCCCAATCCCGCACTTGCGCCCAAGTCCGCACCTGCGCCGACTCCTGCGCAGTCGCCTGTTTCGACGCCCGCACCCACTTCGGCGCCCACGACCGCTCCCCGCCCCGCAAACGACCCGTCCGAGACGGCGGCATTTCTCGCTGCGGCGACGCAGGACAAATCGGCCGACAGCACCGTTATGTACAGCGCCCAGCAGTTGCCCGTTCCTGCGGCACGCAAGCCTCCGGTCACAAGGCTCGATGAGCCCGTCGCCCATCAGGTTGCCCACGATTCCTGGGCTGCAGCCGATCTGGATGAGACCTCTACCGGCATGCCGGCGCTCGATGTTCCAGTTAACCCGCTTTTTGCCGCCAACACGAGCGCCGCGGACTATGAGGGCGGTGCGGCATATTCCGATTATTCCGATGGCTATGCTGGCACCGGTCGCATCGAGACCGAGGATTATGGCACCGCATCGAGCGATTATCTCAACGATCCGTACGCTGCCACGCCTGCACCGGAATATGACCCGGAGGCCGCGTCCGCGCCGGCATATACCAAAAGCACGGGTGAAGAGCGCTTCGCCGATTATTACGCCGAGGAAAAGGCGCTGCGTTTCTCGGAATTTCCGCAGGCAGTCAAGGTTGCCTTTATCGCCATTATCATTGCCCTGCTCGGTGTCATTGCGTTTGAGGGATTCCAGCTGTTCCGCGGCCCCACCCAAGCGGAGTCGGAGACCCAGCAAAAAGAGGACGATAACCAGTACCTGGACATCAACACCCTCAAGGGCGACCCCAACGACGGGGACGACGAGTAGCGAGGGCTGAAGGCGGCCGCAGGATCCCGCATCCAGCACCGGCTTCTAAGTGCTGTTTTGTCATCCAGCTACACTTTTCCGGATAATTTGCCTATCGAATTTGACACTTTTCCGAAGTTTTAAGGTGCCTATTTCGACACTTTTCCGGATGAAAGCCGAATAATCACTTGGGAAACTAACGCCGTTCACGCGTCATTTCACAGGCGGCGTTTGATTTCCGTCCGTACACGCCGATAGACTTCCTCTTGCCCGCAAAGAGCGGGCGCGTTTTATCCAGAGTCGGGGTAGAGAGTTGGCTCCACGATCCCGACGCCAACCGGCCAAGAGGCACGGTGGCCCTGCCAACATCGATGAAAGGAGTCCGTATGGACAATTTCTCCGTGCGCAGCGAGCGCAACTTCCACAACTTGGACGCACAGCCAAAACCCATGCATCTTCTGGACAAGCCGAATGGATACGCCTCGGCCATGATCAAGAGTAGTCTCTCCCACCAGATGCGCTTTACGGTGCAGGTGCTCGAGAAAGAGCTCTGCGACGCCGGCGACCCGCACGTGCTGCAGATCAAGCTGCTCGGAGACGACTTGCGTGAGCCGTCTAGCTGGAAGCTCTTTGCCGACGGCGCGTGCGTCGCAAGCGGCTCGGGCGACTTTGCCCGCGAGTGCTTCTGTGAGGGAGCTGAGGTGTTCCTGGACCTGTGCCGCGACGCCGTACGCGCGGCCGAGCTGCACCAGTGGAGCCAGAGGGAGTACGAGCTGTTGAGTGCCGCGCGCGGGATTGCGAGGGTGTAGGTGGGCACACCTACCACGCGATCCCGCGATAACGCCGTCGGTCAGGTTGTCCCTACCTGACTCTTTGATTCCATGCCTGGCCATATTGCCGTTCGCCTGTTCGCCTCAACAGTCGCCAACAATGCAACGCTATAATACTTTCAAACGCATTTGTATTGCATTTCGAGCGATGGGAGCGCAGATGCCTGACAGCTACAAGGAGCTCATCAAGAGCAATCCCGACGAGACCGAGATCAGAAGCTTCCTAGTGGACGGCGACCAGGTCTCCGTGACCCTGCGCATTCCCGATACCCTGCGCGACGCTGCGAAGGAGGAGGCAGCCCTGAGGGGCATGAGCTTCTCCGCCTTCGTGCGCACCTGCATGATCGAAGAGCTCGCGAAGAAGGGGGTGTGAGCGTGATTCGGGTCAAGACTCTCACCATCCAGCTCATAGACGCGCAACCGGACCGCATTCGCATCTGCCGTATCGACGGCGAGTCGCTTGTGACCGTCGTCGTTCCAAGGGAGGACCTTTCCGAGGCGAAGTCGCTGCCGAACATCCCGCAGCGCGGCATCTACTACCTGCTCGACGAGGACCACGGCAACGTGAGCCACGTCTACGCCGGACAGACGACCCAGGGCATCGCCCGGCTCGACGCACACAAGGCAAAGAAAGAGTTCTGGAACAAGGCCATCATGTTCCTCGATGACGACCAGAACATCAGCAGGGACGCGCTGGACGTCCTCGAAGCGAAGGCCATCGACTACGTGCGCACCCACGGCTCGTACGAGACCGACAACTCGGCGACGCCCAAGCCCTACGTCGACCCGTACAAGGAAGAGGCCGTCGAGCGCCTGCACGAGAGGATCCTCTTCAGGATGGCTGCTCTGGGGTACGACCTCGACAGGGTCGACCAGGGTCCCGCGGGTGCGCCGGCAATCTTCCACACGAAGAAGAATGGCATACGCGGGACGGGGCGCTACGACAAGGCCACCGGACACTTCACCGTGCTCGCTGGCTCGAAAGTTAATCTCTCGAGGCCCGTGCTGAAAAACGCGGGCGTCGCGGCCGCGCGCAGGGAAATCTTCGACGATTCAGGCGGCATCGCAGAGCTCGCCGAGGACCTCGAGTTCCCGACGCCCAGTGCCGCGGCGGTGTTCGTGCTCGGCGGCAGCCAGAACGGCTGGACCGAATGGGTAAGCGACGACGGAGAAACGCTCAACCAAGTCTATAGAAGCGAGGAAAACTAGATGAACAAGCAGCAGCTGGCCTCCAAGATATGGGAGTCCGCCAACAAGATGCGATCCAAGATCGAGGCTAACGAGTACAAGGATTACATTCTGGGATTCATCTTCTACAAGTTCCTATCCGAGACCGAGGTCGCCCGCCTGAAGGCGCGCGACTTCGCAGAGGAGGACCTGCCCAGCCTGGTGGAAGACGACGAGGAGACGGTCGAGTTCGTCAAGGGCGAGTGCGGCTACTTCATCGCCTACGAGAACCTCTTCTCCACCTGGGTCGCCCTGGGCGGCGACTTCGAGATTTCGAATGTTCGCGACGCCCTCTCCGCCTTTAGCCGCAATATCGACCCTGCCCGTAAGCGCGTCTTCGACGGCATCTTCGACACGCTGCAGACCGGCCTCTCCAAGCTCGGCACCGACGCACGGAGCCAGTCCAAGGCCGCTCGCGACCTCATCTACCTCATCAAGGACATCCCGATGGACGGTCGCCAGGACTACGACGTGCTCGGCTTCATCTACGAGTACCTCATCAGCAACTTCGCCGCCAACGCCGGCAAAAAGGCCGGCGAGTTCTATACTCCGCACGAGGTTTCCATGCTCATGAGTGAAATCGTCTCGTGGCACCTGGCCGGACGCGAGAACATCACCATCTACGACCCCACCAGCGGCTCGGGATCGCTTCTTATCAACATCGGCAAGGCTGTGGCGCGACGCAACGGTGACCCAGACTCCATCAAATACTATGCGCAGGAGCTTAAGGAGAACACGTACAACCTTACGCGTATGAATCTGGTCATGCGCGGAATACTCCCCGACAACATCGTGGCGCGCAATGGCGACACGCTCGAAGACGATTGGCCCTGGTTCGATACGGTCGAGAACAAGGACGAGACCTACGACCCGCTGTTCGTCGATGCCGTGGTGTCGAACCCCCCATACTCTCAAAACTGGGATCCGGAAGACAAAGAACTCGATCCGCGCTTCAAGTTTGGCGTTGCCCCTAAATCCAAGGCCGATTACGCTTTCCTTTTGCATGATTTGTACCACTTGCGCCCCGACGGCATCATGTGCATCGTTCTGCCCCATGGCGTACTGTTCCGCGGCGGCGAGGAGGGCGCTATTCGCAAGAACCTGGTGGAGAATCGTCATATCCAGGCCATCATCGGGCTCCCTGCCAACATCTTCTTCGGTACGGGCATCCCGACCATCGTCATGGTGCTTCGCAAGCAGCGCGAGAGCAGCGACGTGCTGGTCGTGGATGCGTCGAAGCACTTTGTGAAGGAAGGCAAGAACAACAAGCTGCGCGCGAGCGATATACGTCGCATCGTGGACGCGGTTACGACCAGGACGACAGTTGAAAAGTTCAGCCGCCTGGTGACTATCGACGAGATACGCGCCAACGATTACAACCTCAATATTCCGCGCTATGTGGATTCGTCCGAAGCCGCTGAGAGCTGGGACGTGTACGCCACCATGTTCGGTGGAGTTCCGAAGGCCGAGGTCGACACTCTCGACCGCTACTGGAAGGTGTGGCCGAGCCTGAAGGGCCAGCTTTACGGCGATGGCGGCGGGTCGTGCTTTGCGGTCGTGGCAGACGACGTGGCGGCAACGGTAAAGACCAACGCCAACGTCGTCTCATTTCTGGGCGACTATCGGGATGCATTGTCGCATCTGCCTGCTGAGTTGCAGAAGAGGTTGGTGGACGGTGCGTCGCAGGTCGACGCCGTGGCCGAAGAAGAGCATATTGCGGCGCAACTTCACGATGCCCTTTCCGGTATCGCGCTTGTTGACGAATACGATGCCTATCAGGCTCTTGATGATGCATGGACGGGCATTTCCGGCGACCTCGAGGTTATTCAAGCCGAAGGCAGGGAAGCCGTGCGTAAAGTCGATCCAAATATGGTGATTAAGAAGAAGAGCGGCAAAGACGTTGAGGTGCAGGATGGCTGGACGGGCCGCATTTTGCCGTTTGCGCTTGTCCAAGAGCAGCTGCTCGCTGATGATGTCAAGGAAATTACCGCGTACGAATCCCGTTTGAATGAAATATCTCAAGAGCTTGACGAGATTCTTGAGAATCTTGATGAGGATGAGAAAGGCTCGAGCGATGTTTTTGACGATGATGGCGTGCTTGTGGCGGTATCCCTCAAGAAAGCTGTGAAGAGCATCGGCAAGCATCCGAATGGCGACTTTGAGATGGCGCTTGTTCGTGCTCAGACTCTGCTCGATGAGGAGAAAGATCTCAAAAAGGCAAGCAAAAAGGCGCTTGTCGCGCTCGAAGAGACGACAAAAAAGGTTATTGAGGGCTTGACTGATGTCCAGTGTGACGAATTGCTGGCTGCGAAATGGATTGAGCCGCTGCAGTCTGATTTGCTCGAACTGCCCAATGCCGTTATAGGCGACTTCATTGCGAAGACTGTGGCGTTGAATGCAAAGTACGCGACAACCTATTCGGACGTGTGCAATCAGATTAATGAGGCGGAAAACGAGTTGGCAGCGATGTTGGGCCAGCTCACGGGCAATGAATACGATATGGCGGGCATTGCTGAGCTGCGGAAACTGTTGGGAGGTGAATAGCGTGACGGAAAAGACTAATGTACCCGAAATTCGTTTTGCCGGTTTTACGGACCCTTGGGAACAGCGTAAGTTGGGAGACTGCTTCGAGTTCTTGAAGAACAACACTCTTTCACGCGCTGATTTGAATGGCGAGAATGGCACTGCTCGCAATGTTCATTACGGAGATATTCTTATTAAGTTCGGTGATTGCCTCA
>DBEZXW010000058.1:0-38510 GCA_048291725.1 Collinsella sp.
CGGATGCGACACATCTGGTGTGTCCATCCTCGCAGTATCCGGTTCTCAAGGTGCACGCCCCGCGGCTGATCCGGTTCCACCGGTCCGCGCGGCAAGGAGATATATTGCCAGACCGGAGGGGCCCCGGGGGCGGGAATCTGGTACTCCATATTTTGTTCACAAATGAATAGGTCCCTCAGTCGCATCACTGAGGTTAAAAATGAAGCATTGGCTTCTGATATTGGCGATGACCAGCTGTTTTATGAGTATTGAGACATCGGTCATCTCTGGAGCGCTACTTTACTCCAAAGGCATCAGCTATTTGTTTCCCATCGGTAAAAGGCGGGTTTTGTTCGCCAAGCGTTCTTATATATAGCTAGATACGGGTTCGAACCCGTGCACCGGCAACAAAAAAAGCGACCAACCGGAGTTGGTCGCTTTCTATTCCATGGTGGGCCGTCAGGGGTTCAGCCTGCTTCGCAGGCGGCCGCTGCGGCGCTTTCGCGCCTTGCGCGCTGCGCTGGCAAACGCTCACGCGTTTACTCAGCTCCGCGCCCCGACGGGTTCGAACCCATGAAAGGGCGACAAAAAAGACGGCCAACCGAAGTTGACCGTCTCAACAATCTTTGGGTGGGCCGTCAGGGGTTCGAACCCTGGACCTTGGGATTAAAAGTCCCCTGCTCTGCCAGCTGAGCTAACGGCCCGCGGGTGGCATTGTACCACGGTCTGGGACTATTCCCAACTCCATTGGCCGTTCTGGAAAATCACAACTTCACGTCCATCAGGCGTAATGCCCGTAATATCGATGTCGTCCGTGCCGATCATAAAATCGACGTGCGTGCTCGAGACGTTAACGCCATGCTCCAGGAGCTCCTCCTTGGACATGTCATACCCACCCTCGATGCATTCGGGGAAACCGACACCTAGCGCGAGATGGCAGCTAGCGTTCTCGTCATAGAGCGTATCGTAGAACAGAACACCACTTTCGCGGATCGGCGTGTTCTTGGAAATGAGCGCGACCTCTCCCAGGTGAGCAGCGCCCTCGTCAGTATCGATGATACTTGCGAGCGTTGCCTTGCCCACACGGGCGTCGTAGTCCACCACGCGGCCGCCCTCGAACTTAATCCAAAAATCGTCGACTTTATTGCCGTGGTGGATGAGCGGCATGGCCGAGTACACGATACCGTCGGCGCGCATGCGATCGGGCGAGGTGAAGACTTCCTCGGTGGGAATGTTGGGGAAGAAGGGGTGTCCATCGGGCGTCTTGCCCTTGCCGCCGGCCCACTCGTGACCCTTCGTCATGCCAATCGTCAGATCGGTTCCATTTGCCGCGGTGTAATGCAGGTAGTCGAAACGATTGTCGTTCAGGAAACGCAAGTTCTTTTCGAATGCGGCGTCATGGCGCTCCCAGTCGCTCTCCGGATCCTGACCGTCAGCGCGAGCGGTGTGCAGAATCGCATTCCACAGCTTATAGATTGCAACCTCATCGGCGTCTCCCGAGAACACCTCGCGCGCCCAGGCAACAACCGGCGCTCCGGCAATGCACCACGGGTTGATGTTGTAATCCAGTCCGCGGCGGAAAATCTTGCACTGCGTGTTCCTTGCCTTGGAAGCGGCTGCGGGCTTAGCGGGGTCAATACCCTTCAAAGCTGCAGGGTCCGCGCCCTCGATAAAGATAAAGCAGGCACCGTCCTGGGCCAGGGAATCCAGCTGCAGGCGCTTCCACTCGGGCGTCTGCTCAAAATAGCTTTTCTCGACATGCTCGTACGTGAGCCTCGTCACGGCATCATCGGCCCAAATGACCGTCACGTGGCCGGCGCCGGCAGCATAGGCCTCCGCGACCACCACGCGCGCAAACGGCGCGCACTCGACCGGAGACTGAACGACGACCTCCTGGCCGGGCTTGACGTTTACGCCCTTGCGGACGACCAGGCGCGCGTAGTTTTTAATCTTGGGCTCCAGGGCCTTCATGCCCTCCAGAGCCTCTTCGACCGTCAGGGCAGCTCGAATCATGTGCCACTCCATCTATCTATAGAACAGTAAAAAGGCGCGCCGCAAAAACGACGCGCCTTATATCTTAGCGATAAGTATGTATGCAAACGCTACTTCTTCTTGGAGTCCTTCTTGTCCTCCTCGGCAGCCGCGCGCTCAATAAGAGCGTTGAGCTTGTTCTCGGACATGCCCTCGGCCTGCGCGCGGTACATGTTGCGCAAGGGACGAATACGAGCGAAGTCATAGATAAAGTCGCCCAAAATGATGACGTAGGACAAAACAATGCCGACCATCTGGACAGGGCTGGACACCATGCCAGCGGGAGCGAAGTACAGCGAGGCCCAAATTGCCACGACGAGCACCATGCCAATGGCGAGCACAATCCACCAGATGCGACGGCGCTTGGTGTAGTCCTCGTCCTGCTTGAGGAGGATATTCGACACCGTATAGATGCGGTCCTCCTTGGCGCGCTGCTTAGCCTTGCGGGCGCGCTTCTCCTCTTTAGAGAGGCCCTCGAGGTTCTCGCCCTTCTCGAGCTCTTTGCGGCGTGCCTTAGACGAAGCCGGCACGACGCGAACGGAGCTCGCTGCTTGGCGGGCGGGCTTAGCAGATGCGGCAGACTTGCGCGCAACCCCGGTAACTTCGTGGGATTGCGTGCGCTTGTTCGTGGCGCTACGGGTACTCACTTATGCGTTCTCCTTCATGCTTGTGAACTGGGAGCCCGTGATGATCTGGAAGGCCTCGCGATAGCGCTCGGACGTGCCATCGATGACCTCGGCGGGCAGGTGCGGGGTCTCCCCCGTCATATCCCAGTTGGCCTTGAGCCAATTGCGGACGAATTGCTTGTCGTAGCTAGGCTGGATCTTGCCCTCCTCGTAGCTGGCAGCAGGCCAGAAACGGCTGGAGTCGGGCGTGAGACACTCGTCGATCAGCGTGACCTTGCCATCAATAACACCAAACTCGAACTTGGTGTCGGCAATGATGATGCCACGGGTCGCGGCGTACTCGGCGGCAGCCTTGTAGATCTTGAGGGAAAGGTCACGAATCTGCGTGGCGATGTCCTCGCCCACGATCTCGCAGCAACGCTCGAACGAGATGTTCTCGTCGTGGTCACCGATCTCGGCCTTCGTGGACGGCGTGAACAGCGGCTCAGGAAGCTTGGAAGCCTCGGTCAGGCCCTCAGGCAGCTGGATGCCGCAGACGGTGCCGTTCTCGTCGTAGGTCTTCTTGCCCGAACCGGTCAGATAGCCGCGGACGATGCACTCGATAGGAATCGTCTGGGCCTTCTTAACCAGCATGGCGCGGCCAGCGAGGTAGTCACGATACTCAGCAAACTCCTCGGGGAAATCCGCCGGGTCGATGGAAACGAGATGGTTGGGGACGATGTCGGCAAACTTATCGAACCAGAATGCCGAGATGCGATTGAGTACCTCTCCCTTAAACGGAATCTCGTCGGGAAGAATGAAGTCGAACGCAGAAATGCGGTCGGTGGCGACCATCAGCAGGTTTTCACCGGCATCGTAAATATCACGAACCTTGCCACGGGAATCCGGACGACGCTCCATCGTTGTCACGTGAGTCACTCCTTACCTAAATACGACAGAAATGCGGGTTCTTTCCCGCATGTTTTCGCAAACTCGGAGCGGCAGGGACGCGGCCCCTCCTTCACCGAATAGCGAAAAGCTAGTGCTCCATTGTAGTAGATGCCGCGTCTGCCGTGTGCTCGCGGGGCAGATGAATTGTAAAAGTCGTACCCTTTCCAAGCTCCGACTCCACGGATATGTAGCCATGGTGACGTTCGACGATCTGCTTGGTCACGGCGAGGCCAACGCCCAGGCCGCCAGCTTCGCGGGCGCGGCTGGCATCGGCGCGCCAAAACCGCCCGAAGATGCGCGACAAATCGTCCTTGGCAATACCGATGCCGGTATCAGAAACGGCAATGCTGACGTGCTTGCGGTCACTGAGCACCGACACCACGACCCAACCGCCCTCGGGGGTGTAGCGCATGGCGTTGCTCATGAGGTTGATAACACATTGCGTGATCATGTCGGGATCGGCCTCGACGACATCGTCGTGACCCTGGGTCTCGTCCGCAAAACGCAGGCGCAGATCGCGGTCGACAAACAGGCGCTCCTGGGCATTAACGATGGAACGCACGAAAGGAACCATGTCCACCGGCTCAAGGTTGAGCGGAGCCGTGCTGTTTTCCATGCGCGACAGGTCGAGCATCTGCTGCACCAGACGAGCCAGGCGACGCGTCTCGGAAGCAACGGTTTCCAAATGCTCATCGTCGGTGGGATACACGCCATCCTGCATGGCCTCGACCGTTGCGAGCATGGCCATAAGCGGCGTGCGAAGCTCGTGTGCAACGTCTGAGGTCAGGCGCTTCTCGTGTTTCATATCCTTCTCGAGCGAAGTGGCCATCTCATCGAAGGTCTCACCCAGCTGATCGATCTCGTCATCACCGCGCAGTCCCGTGCGAGCCGACAGGTCGCCGTCACGGATTTGCTTTGCGGTACTGGTGATGCGATGAATCGGCTTGGTGAGCATGCGCGACACGAGCGATCCGATAACGACCGAAATGCAGATTGCAACAACCGCGGCGAGGGCCATGGCGTTAAAGGTCTTTTCCCTAAACGCAGAGTCCGCCTTGGTGAGCAGAGCGTCGGAGCCGATGGCCCACAGCTTTACCTGTCCGACATGCTCGCCGGAAGACGTTACAATCTCGACGTTAGCAACGCTATCGGAGTCGGTTGGAGCAGACGAGACCGGGCTATGCGATGCCCTCTTGCCGCTCGTGTCGTCGGTCGTAGCCTGGTTTTCGCGTACATCGGCGGTGGCGCTTGCCGAGGGCCAGGAATCGTCATAAACGATCACGCCCTTTTTATTGACGACCTGCATACCCAGATCGTCGGAAACCAAACTCGACGTTGCGACCGTGCGCAGTTCTCCCGCGGTCCAAGAGCCGTTTTC
This sequence comes from Collinsella sp., assembly GCA_048291725.1. Lineage (GTDB taxonomy): Bacteria > Actinomycetota > Coriobacteriia > Coriobacteriales > Coriobacteriaceae > Collinsella. The sequence goes on from DBEZXW010000058.1 coordinate 4,945, forward strand.
CTCATATGAGGTTGCCAACTTCTCGGCAGCGGAATTTGCGATTTCGACGATATTGGAGCGTGTGTAATCCGAAAAGACCGTGCCCCACACAACAGAGACAACGCCCACCAGCACCAATACCGTCATGAGCGATGTCAGAGCAAAAGCAAGTGCCATGCGCGAGGGATAGCTCATCGTTGGCCGTGAATCGGAACGAGGCGTGTTCCAACTAGCCTTGGAACCCGCCTCGCTCTCCTGCTTGTGCTTTTGTCCGATTTCAAAGCGCGCAGGTGTCATATGTGATTTCCCTATTTCTCGTCCGACTTATCGGTCTTGGCCGGAGCCTCGAAGCGATAGCCGACACCATGGACGGTGTAGAGCCACTTGGGCTTCTTGGGATCATCGCCCAGCTTGGCGCGAAGATTCTTCACGTGGCTATCGATGGTGCGCTCATAGCCCTCAAAGTCATACCCGAGCACTTTCTCGACCAGCTCCATGCGGTTATACACACGGCCGGGATGGCGGGCAAGCGTGGTGAGCAGCTTGAACTCGGAAGCCGTCAGATCGACTTCCTTGCCCTCGACCAAGATCTTGTGGCCCGAGATATCGATGACCAGATCGCCGAAGTCGAGTACCTCGACGGCGGGCTCGTCGGCCTGATGGGCACGGCGGAACAGAGCGCGAACGCGGGCGACGAGCTCGCGCGGCGAGAACGGCTTAATCAGATAGTCGTCGGCGCCGAGCTCAAGACCGATAATACGGTCCTCGATCTCGCCCTTAGCCGTCAGCATGATGATGGGGACATCCGAGGTATCGCGAATGGTGCGGCAAACGCGCTCGCCGGGGATCTTGGGGAGCATAAGGTCGAGCACGACCAGGTCGAACTGATGCTTCTCGAACTCCTCGATCGCGGACTGGCCGTCGCCGACGCCCACAACCCAGTAGCCTTCGCGCTCGAGATAGGCAGCGACGGCGTCACGGATTGCCTTCTCATCCTCGACCAGCAGAATCTTTTTTGCATCTGAAGCCATAACACGGCCCCCCTGTCTCAATTAGCTAAGAACAAGCCCATTTTAACGCACCTGAGCCCGCCAGATGCCGCTATGACGCGGCAGCTCGGCGGGCGGTACTCACAATTACAACGCGTTTATTCCCCTGTTGGCGCCTTTTTAACCCCTCTAAACTTAAAGAGAGAATAGGCGTGCAGTGACCGTCTCTGGTATACCCTGGCTGTTGCGCACCGTGGCGTACGTAAGGAATGAGTCCGATTTTCCCGCCGTAGCTGGATAATCGCCATACTCCAAAGCGCGGTCGGGCGACAGCAGCGAGCCATAGGTCTTGGCAGAGGTGTCGATCAGGAAATGCGACGCCTGTACCTTAACAAGGTATTTATTCTTCTTGCCAGCCGCACATGCGAGCGGCTCGCGTGACAGGAAGAGGTACGGCCCTCCCTCATTACCGATATACGTGCCCATATTGCCCAGGCTGCCCACGCCACTATAGGCCGCCTCGATAGAAAACACGAAGGTATCGCCCATATATACGGCCTCGAAAGGCGAAACTGACGAAGGAAGGACCAACTGGGCACGCTTGGTGTTGTTGCCGTCGGTCAGATCGATTGCCGTTATGCCGTAGTAGACGCCCTCGTCGTTGCGGACACGCGGCGAGATGGTCAAAATGCCGTCGCTCGCGCGCGGGGCCGATGCAAAGCGACCCGTCGATTTCCAAATTGTCTCGGCCTTGGATTCATCAAGCGAGCGACGATAGCAAAACGAATCGCTACTCGTTTTATTGCCACCTGCCGAGGGCATTTTATACCAGATGACTGATGACCCGAACGCCGTAAACAGCGGCGGATCATAGTCCTTGCCACCTCGATCGAGCTCAACCACGTCGCCAGAGAGCGAAGCGCCCGACAGATTTTGACCGTAGAGCTTCCACGATGAATTGGCAAAGTTCATCTCAACCCACGCGAATACGCTGTCGCCGGCACGGACATCGTAGAATGCATATCCCGTGCCCTCGATAGGATCCTCGATTAATGTGGTAAGCGAGCCATCGCCCAGGTTGAGCACACCGAGTGTGTTGGCGTGCAGTGCCGATGCGGGCGCCATCATCGCCGCGGCGTAATCGCCGTCGCAGTAGTACAGCAGCGTACCCAGAGGCAGCGTCCATGACGCCGCCGGCTCAAGATCGATGTCGACTGCCTCGTACTCATCCGTAATCGAGATGATTTTGGAATCATCCTTGATAACCTGCGGCTCGCCGGCGGCATCATCGCTGGTGCCCGTTTTTTTCGAGCATCCGGCAAGCACCGTGGCAGCGCCCGCGGCAGCCCCACCGAGTACAAAGCCGCGACGCGATATTCCGTTCTTGATGTGATCGGCGATACCCATTAGGCGATCTCGGCGCGAGCGGCCTCGATAGCGCGTGTAAGCTGGTCGGCGCAGGAGGTCTTTTTCATACCGCAGGTATTACCGGCGAGAACCTCGATTACGCGATCGGCAGGAGCGCCCTCGACCAGCTTGGAGATAGCCTTGAGATTGCCATCGCAGCCGCCGGTAAACTCAACGCCCATCACCTTGTTGCCGTCATCGGAAAGGTCAAGGTGAATATTGCGAGCACACACGCCCTGAGGCTTGTAATCAAACGAAATCATGCGATCCCCTCTCAGAATGTTATTCGAGACGACTATTATCCCCGTCTTTCCCTAAATGCAACGAGGCGCTTTGCCGGCAACACACATTACCAGCAAAGCGCCCTAAAAAGCTAACGTTATGCCCGAACCTACTCGAAGCTCAGCTGCTCCAGACGATCAAAGACTGTGTCGATACGAGTGAGGAAGTCCCATGGATCAAAGATCTCGTCGAGCTTCTCCTGGCTGACGATGCAGCGCGGGTCGGCCTCGAGACGTTCCTTAAAGGTGGGGCCGGAGACACAATCCTGTACCTCGTGCCAGGTTGCCATGGCGTTCTCCTGCACAATGGCGTACGCGTCCTCGCGGGTGATGCCCGTGTCGACGAGGGCGAGCAGCACCTTGGAGGAGAAGATGAGGCCGCGGGTCTTATTGAGGTTGGCCATCATGCGGGCAGGGTACAGCTGCAGGCCGTCGATAACGCGAATGAGGCACTGGAACATGTGGTCGAGGGCGATGAAGCTGTCGGCCTGGGCGACGCGCTCGGCAGAGGAGTGCGAAATGTCACGCTCGTGCCACAGGGCGACGTTGTCGAAGGCAACCTGCGCGTTGGCCTTCACGACGCGCGACAGACCGCAGACTTTCTCCATGGTGATGGGGTTGCGCTTGTGCGGCATGGCTGAGCTGCCCTTTTGGCCCTTACGGAACGGCTCCTCGGCCTCGAGCGTATCGGTCTTCTGTAGATTGCGAACCTCGGTAGCGATGCGCTCACAGGTGGCCGCTGTAGTGGCAAGCACGCCGGCAAGGTAGGCATGGTGATCGCGGCTGATGACCTGCGTGGACAGAGGATCGTGGACCAGGCCCAGGTGCTCGCAGACGTACTCCTCGACGAACGGCTCGATGGAGCTGTACGTGCCGACAGCGCCCGAGATAGCACCGAAGGCAACATTCTTGCGGGCGTCCTCAAGACGATCCAGATCGCGCTTGAGCTCCCAGGCCCAAGAGCCAAACTTCATGCCGAAGGTCATCGGCTCGGCGTGGATGCCATGAGTGCGGCCGGCACAGAGCGTGTTGCGCTCCTCAAAGGCGCGACGCTTGCAAATCTCGCCGAGCTTCTTGACGTCCTCGATGATCAGGTCGCAGGCCTGGGTGAGCTGGTAGCACAGGGCCGTGTCGCCCAGATCGGAGCTGGTCATGCCATAGTGAACCCAGCGGCTGGGCTTGGGGTCGCCCTCGGGAACATCGGCATCGATGTATTCCTTCATGTTGGTCAGGAAGGCAATGACGTCGTGGCGCGTGACTTCCTCGATCTCATCGACCTTCGCCTTCTCAAAGTTGGCATGGTCGCGGATCCACTGGGCCTCGTCTTTGGAAATACCGATCTTGCCGAGCTCCGCCTGGGCCTCGCAGGCCAGAACCTCGATCTCCTGCCAAATGGCGTACTTGTTCTCGAGGGAGAAGATGTGTCCCATCTCCGGGCGGGTATAGCGATCGATCATAGCGGCTCCTTTTTGGTTATTGGCACGTTGGTCGTAACCCAACCATTGTACCGTGCGCAGGTGCAAGTATGGGCAGCAGGCATTAACCTAACATTTTGGAATTGGAGCGGGCAACGGGACGTCCGCGTATTTGCTTCGCAAATACGCACCGGCTTCAGTGGCATACCGAGATCCGGGGAAGTGTGGGAGCAAAGCGGGCTGAATCTACCATTCCCGAAATCTTCCTTGCTCCATGGAGCGGGCAACGGGACGTCCGCGTATTTGCTTCGCAAATCCGCACCGGCTTCAGGCGCCTGTCGGCGCCTTCGCCTGCTCGCTACAAACGCTTCGCGTTTGCTTAACGCTCGCACCCTGGCGGGTTCGAGTCCCGGCGCTTGATAGTAAAAAGCACGGCAACGTAACGCTGCCGTACTTGTGCTTTTTACTGGAGCGGGCAACGGGACTCGAACCCGCGAGTGTCAGCTTGGGAAGCTGATGCCTTACCACTTGGCGATGCCCGCTTGTGTGTTGGCTAGTATAACGCGGTTGTCTTGTTCGATACAAGGGTGGCGATGCTTGTTTTAGCTGTGGAGATTCGTTTGAAAATCGCGTCAATTGTGGAGATGAGGACCTTTGGCCTCCTGTTTTCCCTATCTTCTACCTGCACTTTTGCTTGATTGTTGTATTTGAGCTCAATTTGTCAGGAAATGGGCAAGCTTTTGGTCAGGCTCCGGTACTTACCCGCATGAACCTCGGGGGTAGCCTCATCCTACGCGTCGCAGCCTCCCCGTGCGGCGCACGAGGGATAAGGAGCAGCCATGTCCAACGCACCCACGCACTCTGTCCACAGCGCAATCGCAACAGGCCCGCTGCTCCTGCTCCTCTTCCTGCTTTTCGGCTGCCTGGCACCGGGAGCCGCATTTGCCGTCGATGGCTACGACCAACTCGGCTTCCGCACTATTAGTGATGATTGTGGGCCCTTCTTCATCGGCAAGTATGAAGCTCAAGACGCCTCGATTGCCTACTGCATGAACCAGGAGCGCCCCGGCCCCACCAAGCCGGGCGGCCCATGGCTCAACTTTGATCAAGGCTGGGTGTGGCTCGACGACGAGTTCGCGGCAATCGTTTGTCACGGATATCCTACCGCCACGTCGTTTGGCGGTTACCATCTTTCACCCGATCGCGCCCGCGCCGCAACCCAGCTTGCCGTATGGATGCTCAACGGCACTACCCATGTCGACGGTACCTATTCCTACACGACCGCTCAGGGCAAAACCAAGAGTGGGCACTTTACCGCTGACAATGAAGTCGTGGCAGCTGCGCGGTGGCTCCACGACAACGCAAAATCAGGAAGCATCAAAGCCGCTCCGCACCGCGCGCGGCGCTATCTAGGAGCCGTATCGGGCGGCAGCAAACGTCAAGACATGCTCTATGTACTGCCGGCGGTCTCTGTTTCCTTCCAAAAGCAGTCTGCAAACGCCGCCATTACCAGCGGAAACAATACTTATCAGTTTGACGGGGCAACATTCGATATTTTTGAGAGCGCCAGCGGCGCGCATGTCGGCACCATCCAGATGGACAGCAACGGTCGGGTGCAAGCAACACTTCTGCCCAACACGGCATACTACCTAGTTGAAACGAAGGCGCCGGCCGGCTATGTCCCCCGTCGTGATCGCATCGCCTTTACCACGGGGAATGACGGTGGACAGGTCGCCATTGATGAACAGCCCGGCACCATCAACCTGCGTATCGTAAAACTCGATGCCGCGACGAATGCCGGCCCCCAGGTGGGATCTTCACTCGCAGGAGCAGAGTTCACGTGTGTGTCACAATCAACCCCTGGATGGGCGCAAATCCTCACGACCGACGAAAGCGGTCGGGCCACCCTCGCCGATGTCCCCTTAGGAACCTTTACCATCTACGAATCAAAAGCCCCCGAGGGCTACCTGCCATCCAACGACAGCTGGACCTATACCGTTGGAGCCGACCAGCTCGGCGATTCAGGCGTGGTCGAGATCGAATCTCGCATTTCCGATATCCCCATTGCTTTTGACCTTGAGATTTCCAAATTCAAGGATTACGGCAATAGCGACCAATCCGGCCTGGAGCAGCCGGCGGGTGGTGTTGTCTTTGAGGTTGTCAGCAACAGCTCTCAGCAGGTTGTTGGCACATTGACCACAAACATCTATGGCTTTGCCTCCACCAAAGACCAGCCCGAAGCATGGTTCGGCACAGGTAAGCGACCCGCCGGTGTCCACGGAGCCGTCCCATACGACCGTGCCGGCTACACGGTTCGCGAGGTTCCGGAAACCGTCCCCGAGGGTTTTAAACGTGCAGGGGAATGGACCGTCGGGGCCAATCAGATTTCCAACGGCGCCGAGCTTCAATATATCGTGGACAACCACGCTCTGTCGACGCATCTCCAGATTGTAAAACGCGATGCCCAAGCAGGCGCTTCTGTTCCACTAGCCGGATTCACCTTCCAACTACTCGACAGCAATCACGAATCTGTCTCACAAACTTGTTGGTATCCAACACATAACGTAATGGACACCTTTACGACTGACGCGACCGGGACCGTCACACTGCCCGAATCGCTCGTGCCGGGCACCTATTATGTACGCGAAACCTCGGCCAAAGAGCCCTATCTTGTCGGCAAGGAGATCGAGGTAAACATACCCGCCGACATGAACCTAACGCCCGTTGCAATCGCCTCGTATTATGACCACGCCGCAACCGGAAACATCAGAATCGTTAAAACCGATGCCGTAGACGGCAGCAGCCTCGCGGGCGCCGTCTTTGAGATCCGTGCCTCGGGTGATATCGTGCGCCCCGACGGTAGCATTGCCGCGCTCGACGGTGAGACTGTCGCTACCGTCACGACGGATGAAACTGGAGAAGCACGCGCGGACGACCTCCCGCTGGGATCTGGCACCGCACGCTACGAGGTTGTCGAGACTCAAGCGCCGGCAGGCTTCTTACTCGATCGGACATCCCATATTGTCGACCTTACTTATGCCGACCAGAAAACACCCGTTGTAGAAGCACGGCTTAACGTATCCGACGATTACACCAAGGTTGATATCTCCAAGGTCGATGCAAGCGGTGAGCAGGAAGTGGAAGGCGCACAGCTCACCTTATATGGTCCCGATAAAACCGAAATAGACTCCTGGACCTCATCCGACAAGCCGCACCGCGTCGAACATCTTGCACCCGGCACCTACTCGTTGCGCGAAATGATGTCTCCGCGGACCTATGACCTTGCCGAGGAGATAACGTTTGAAATAAAAGATACGGGAGAGGTCCAATCCGTCGCGATGAAGGATGCGCCCATCGAGATCAAGGGGCAGGTCGACAAACGTCAGGAACTTGTCCAACCTATCGAAAAGGGCCTGTTGGCTAACGGCGATGGTAAAAACCGCGCCACGACGCAAACCAATAGTGATGGGCTTTTCTCCTATACCATCGATGCTCGAAACGATTCCGCTACTTGGGTTGATGAGTTTACGATTACCGATGATCTTGAGTGCGCCAAAGACGGCACGGCGAGATTCATCTCAATCGAAACCCCCGTCGCCATCGGCGACCTCAACGGTCTGTGCAACGTGTGGTATCGCACGACGCCGTTGGACTCGACAGACGTCGATGAACCGGCGAACGCGACACTTGACGATGGGCACGAAAATCCTTGGCTTGAGTCCGACGAAGTAAAAGAGAGCCTTGGTGAGGACCGTCGCCTCGTCGATTACGACGGCTGGCGCCTCTGGAAGGCGGATGTCTCGACCACGGAATCCACCACGCTCGAGGCGGAAGATCTCGACCTTGCATCCAATACCGTCGTAACGGGCATTCGAATTGAATACGGTGCGGTAGCCGCCGACTTTACGACTCGAAGCGATGCGGATTCTTGGACCCGCGATGATCTCAAAGATGAGCACGACGACCTTGACGATGCCAAAGCAATCCTTGGCACAGACGCTCGGGGCGCAGTCGTGCACATGCAGGCAACGTCGGCTTATACGCCCCAAACCGCACTCACCAACAGCGCGCGCGTCGATCTTTGCCGCAACGGCGGCGGCGATAAACTTGAGTCACATGACGAGGACTGTGTCATTCAACGCTGCACCCTACCGCAAGACCTACCGGCAACAGGATCAGTTCCCATCGCCGCTTGCATCACCGCGCTCCTGACTTCGGGTGCCGCAGCCCTATGGTTCGCTCGCCTTAGGTCGATCCCAAAGAAGCGCTAGCGCAATGAAAAAGCGGGCAAGCCAGTCCCCTGGCTCGCCCGCTTTCAATCATGTAAATCGCCGTATCTACTCTGCAGACGAAGATCCACCATCAACGATTGCCTGCTCGGACTCAGGAATCCCATCGGCACCCGTGCTCTGTTCTTGCTCCACCTCTTCGCTGATTGCGGAGGCGGGGGTCGAGCCCTTTGCACCCACGATGTAGGCAGCCCCAAATCCTAACGCAATGGCAATCAAGGTCAAAATCACGTAGACAGGCCAATGGCGCTTAATATACGAAAACACGTTGACTCCTTAGAGCTCCGTCTACGAACGGCGGATAACCTCGGTCACGACCTCGGATACCGTGGCAATGTTCGTCGGGTTGACATTGTGGGGCAGGTCGTCCTCGGTACGAGCGCAAGCCAGACGCGTGCCGTCCACGCCGGCGATGGTGAGGGCTCGGCGGCTCGCCTCGAGCGCGGCATAGGCATCGGTCTTGGCATAGGGCATCTCGAGCGCGCCACAATCGACATGGAACGACTTGCAGACCTTGCTGACCAGGTTCATGATGCGGCGATCGCCCTTGAGCAGCTGTTGTTCGCCCTCGACCGTCACAACCGAAAGCCTACCGGCGCCGACGGATTCAAGATTGATAAAGAATACGCCGCGGAGCTTATCGCGATGCGAAGCCAAGAAGGCCTTCATGCCGGCGCCATCACAGTCCGAGGCGCCCGTTGCCACAAACCAGATATCGTGACCAAGCAGCTCATCGTCGCCCATAGAGGCGACAGCCGAGAGCATATCTTCGGAAGAAGCGCCATCGGAAGACGTAGCGCCACCCTTCCAGCCATCATTATCGTCCTCGAAATTATCCCACGAACCGATACCGCGACCGGACTTCTTGGCATCGTAATCGTCTTCGACGCCCAGCCAGTCACTCATGCTGTCCTGCTCGTTTTTCTTTTTACGACCGAACAGGCCACCCAGGCCGCGCTTACGAGACTTGGGTGCCGCCGGGGCGGGAGCCGAAATGGTCTCGATCGGCTGCGCGCCCGACGCAACGGGCATAGGAGGCGCAACGGGTGCCGATGTGGGTTCGGGACCTTGGGCGGTAGCAAAGGGGTCGTTGACCTGGGCAGAGGGATCGGGAAGGTCGAACAGCGACGTGCGAGACGCAACGTTTGCCTGCTTCATAGACGGCAGCGACGGATCGGGGACCGAAGCCAGCGGAGACGAGGAAGGTGCAGGCGACGGTGCCGACGCCGGATCGGGAACATTCATCTGCGGACGCGGCGATGCTTGGGAGGAAATCTGGGCCATAAGGGAATCGACCGTTTCGTCCTGGGTGGGAACGACATTGGCAACCGTGGCACCGGAACCACTCGGCGTTGGCATGGTGAAAATCTGCGTGGAGTAAGGCCTCGACTCATCCGTTTCGAGAGTCTCGGAAACCACAGACACTTCCTCCTGCTCGGCCTCGGTCGAATCACCTTGATCGGCTGCCGCGTATTGCTCTTCGCCAGAGTTGGCCTCGACGGGCTCGTCCTCGGCGGCATCCTGAATTTCGGCAGCATCAATAGGCTCGTCATCGTCTGCCGCGTCGCCCTGCTCATCGGAAACAGGAAGGGGCTCGGCAATCGCGGTGCCTTGCTTTTCAAACGTTATCGTGGAATCGAACTGCGCGGCATCAAACGACATGGTGCTATCGACGTGCTGCTGAGCCTCGAAAGACGTCGTCGCCTCAACAACATCCGCGGACGCCAGTTGCCGGGACTCAAAGGACGTTGTAGCTTCGGCGGCGTCGACGGGCGCGGACTGCATAGCCTCGTTCTGCTCGAACTCTTGCGCCGCGTGCTCACGTGCCGCCTCGGCTGCCTGCTGCTGAGCTATAGCCTCCTTCTCGGCAGCCTCGCGTGCGGCAGCGCGCTTCTCCTCGAAATCGTCGACAAATTTCTTGCCCTTTGCAAGCGCACCCTTAAAGAAGTTGGAAGCGCTGGCGCCAATCGACGAGAACGCAGATGCAATATCGGCATGGGGCGTTGCCGCGGGAATCTCGGCCGAGAAATCAGTATCGCTCTCGTAAGACACGTGTCTCGGCTGTTCAACGTAATCGTCGTCAGACTCGTCCGCAACGTCTTGCGCCGGCGCGGCGGGAGCCAAAATGTCCAGTCCTGCCGCGGGATCGATCGCGGACACCGCCTCGGGCTCGGCAGCGGTAACCGCGGCAGACTCATCATCCGCAGTGACAACGGGGGCAGGCTCGGGCTCAAACGTCGGCTCCTCGCCCTCCTCGTAATCGAGCGTGCAGGACTCGGGAAGCATTCCGAGCGCACGGATGGCATCCGAACCAAAGCGGATGTTGCCGGCGGCATTGCGATAGAGCTTGGGCTCGGGCTCGGTCGCAACAGGCTCCTCCACCGGCTCGGCAGCGGAAACCTCGTCATTGAACTCTTCAGCCTGGACAGCCTGATTCTGATCCTCGGGCACGATGGCGCCGATCAGCGTCTCGTCGGCAGACGCACCCTCAAAGCCCTCGATCTGCTCGTCGAAAGCCTCACCCTGTTCGGGCTCGGTCTGAGCGTCGGGAGCAATCGGCTGACCGAATTCGTCCTCGGCGTAGGTAGGCTCTTCATACTCGATGGTGTTGCCGTAGTCGTTTTGCTGCTGAGCCGCGGCATATTCCGCCGCTGCGCGCGCCATTTCCTCGGCACGACGCTTCTGCTCCCCAAAATAGGTATCGAACGGAACATCGTCGGGAAACTCGTTTTCGCCCTGGAAGGGGGCAACGTTGTCCATAACGCCGAGCATAGCGGCGACAGAAGACTTGTTGCACACCGCGCCGGACGTATAGGGAAGAATGTGGCGGTTAGAGATGATGTTTGCCGCGTTGGCAAGTGCAACGAGGGAAGCGAGAATCGCGACAATCCACAGCAGAACCTTGAGCACGCCGGGGAGCGGCAGGATGCGCAGGATGGCAACGGCAGCAGGGGCAACCGTGGCAACAGGCAACAGCTTGGCGATGAGCGCACGATACGAAGCATAGGGCTCGCGGGCGAGCAGCTCAGCACGGGGAGAGTCGTAGTGTGCGACAACGACCACCGGGCGGTTGCGCGGAGACGCGAGCGGGCCCGAGGCTTTGTGGTAGGCGATGACATTTTGGCTCACGCCCGTCTTGCCCAGGCGCGAAACCACGGGGTGGCCCGTGCGCTCGAGCACGTAAAGAACGGCGCCGACAATGGCCAGCAAGGTGCCGACCAAGCCGATACCGCCGCCGATGCCCATCAGCAGGGCACCGGCAAACGCAAGAATACCGGTAACGGCAAATGCCAACCTACTGGGCGCCGGGGCATTGAACTCCTGAACCTCGGGATCAAAGCCGTGGTTGCGGAAGATCTGAGCGATATCCTCGGCAGCCAAGCGCTCTTCTTCGCTGCATGCCGGCGTAATGCCGGTGTTCTGCAGCAGGTGGTTAATATAGTTCTGGGTGTTCGCCATGTGCGCTCCACATCCATAATCCGACAAATAGGCCCAATGCATGCACATTAGAACCGTATATAGTCGAAAGTATACCCCGAGCGAGCGCAAACGACCGAATTCGGCCCATCTTAACGCCCCGAGCGGACAAGGATATAGCCTAATCTCCATATCGGACTAAAATCATGACAGCAAACCACCTTCTCATGCGAGGACTCTATGACGGCAAGCGACACGACCGAGACAATTAAAAAGGGAAATTTGGAGCCCAGTTTCGATAAAACGGCTCAGCGCATCCTCAATCTTTTCTTTGTGCTCAACAGCTCCCCCGAACCGCTGATGACCGAGCAGATCGTCTTGGATTCCGACCTGGGATATGGCTCGGGCAATATCGACTCGGATAAGCGCAAGTTTCGGCGCGATCGTGACAAACTGCTCGAGCATGGCATCTTAATCAAGGAGGTTCGCCCCGCCGGCGCGCAGGAGACCGAGGAAAGCTCGTGGACAATCGACCGCGAGCACACGTTTGCGGCAGGCGGCGTCATTACCGCAGACGACGCCGATATCCTGCTCAACGCCATCGACCAGACACTAGCGGCCGGCTCATCCACTTTTGCCGCACCGCTTGCCGGTATTCGCTCCAAGATTGCCTATCTCACCGGCAGGACGACGGTGGACGAAGTACCGATCCGCCGCTCTCCCACCGTCGATGCGGTATGGAGCGCCTTTGCCGAGCGATGCGCGCTGCGATTTTTATATCAGAACGAACGCGGCGAGCAGAAAGAACGTACCGTCTGCGTCTACGGCATGTTCGAGCGCGAGGGCGTGGCGTACTTCTGCGGCCTCGACAATGTTACCGACGGCATCAGGACATTCCGCTGCGACCGTATCGTTCGCGCTTGGCGTCCTTCGAAGGCCTACGCCATCCCTGCAGACTTCAATCTCAACGACTATCTGTTCTTTGAATTCGATTTTGCCGACCGACCGCCCGTTGCAGCCACGTTCTCGTTCGCCCCTCAGACGCAGATCGATATGATCAACGGCCTCACGCGCGGGCGAGGTGAGCTCGCACACACCGATGCGGGATGGACCTGGACCGTTGACGTGCGTGACCTTGAAGCCGCCGCCTCATTTTGCATGGCCCACGCCATGGACGGCATGAGGCCCATGGCCCCCAAATCGCTCAAGCAGGCATGGAACCACCTCATTGAAAGGACGGTGCACGAGCATGCCCGTGCGTAAACTCACCAGCGAGCAGAGACTCTCGCGCGCCATCGACATCATGGAGGCCCTCTACGCCGCCGGCGAGAGCGGCATGACGCGAACCGAGATTTGCAGTCGCTTTGACATCACGGGGGTGTCGCTCGACGAGATTCTCGAGATCGTCTCGACGCTCGCGGACCGAGAATCGGGCGCGCGCATCATCTGCGAATGCCGCGGCGAGCGTGTGGTCCTCACCGGTGACGCCGGGCGTGTGCTACCGCTGCGCTTGAGTGCCGCCGAGGGCGCTGTGCTCAACCATGAACTTGAATCGTTGGGGATCGAGCCGCATACGGCAGCTCGGATTCGACATGCCCTTCTACCCGAAGAGCTCGGCTATAACCAGCGCGTCTTTGACACCGTCAACCACGGGTCGCACTGGCAGCAGCTGAGCTGCGCCATTCAGGACGGTGTTCGCTGCCGCATCTCGTATCGCTCGATGGACGATGCACGGCCACGTGAGCGTCTGGTCGACCCCTTGCGCATTACGGCAAACGGCGACCAAACATACCTGATTGCCTGGGACATCGCGGTCGATGAGCAGCGCACCTATCGCATGGATAAAATCGAGGGACTCGCCTTGACGGAAGACTCCGTCGTGCCTCATGCACCGGACGTCACATCCCTCCACGATTCCCTTGCTCGGACGCAGCGTAGCGCAAAGCTCTTGATGCCATTCGATATGGCGGAGCATCTGGACTGGGCCGGCATCACCCTAATCGAGCGCAGCGGGGCAGACATGGCAACGGTAACCGTGCATTATGGCTCCGAGCGTTGGCTACTGAGCCAGGTAATCGCAGCGGGCGGAGCCATCCGCATCTTGGATGACCCCGCCTTGTCAAAGCGTCTGTGCGATATGGCAAAGACCCTCGTCTGTCCGCTTTAGCGCCGCCGCTCGTGGCGTGCACGCCACAGTTGCAGATAGTGCCCGATCTGCGCCGATTCGATGCGCTGGTAGGAGCTCGTAGGCAGCGACGTTAAGAACTTCTTTCCGTAGCCCTTCGTCACCAGGCGCGGGTCGGCCAGAATCAGCACGCCGCAATCGGTCGACGAGCGGATAAGGCGGCCGGCCGCCTGCTTGACCTCGAGCACCGCCTCGGGCAGCGAATAGCGCGCCCAAGCGCGGTCTTCGCGCAGGTTGCGCTCGCACGAGAGCGGGTCCGTGGGACTCGAGAACGGCAGCTTGGGAATGATGACGCAGCGCAGCGTCTCGCCGCTGGCGTCGAATCCCTCCCAAAAGGCCTTAAGAGCAAAAAGCGACGAGGTCGGCTCGTTGATAAACCGGTCGCGCAGGCGACGAGGAGATGAGTTGCGCTGCTGGCAGTTGAGCTCCAGACCCGCACGGGCCATCTTGGGCTCAACGCGGGCGTACAGGTCTTCCATGTCGCGCCGATTGGTGAACAGCGTGAGCACCGATCCGCCCATGGCAAGATGGGCGTCGACCAGCACGCGCTCGAGCGCCGTAAGATAGCTCTCACGATCGCGCGGATCGGGGATATCGTCCGCAACGACTACGGCCATGTTCGAATCGAAGTCGTAGCTCGAATCCAAGTGCAGCGATGAGGATGTCGAAGCACCGATGCGATCGAGGCCGACCGCGTGGTTAAAGTGTTCAAAGCTTTTGGACACCGTCATGGTCGCCGAGGCAAAGATAGCCGTGTGAACCTCGGGCAGCCACTCGGTTGCCAAGGCCTCACCAATGTCGATGCGCTCTGCGGTCATCGACTCTCCGCCGGCACGCAACCTGCGATTGACCTGCAGCGAATACACGTAGTGTTCATCGGCGCCATCAATGATGAGTTTGAGGTTCTCGGCCAGCTCGTGCAGGCGGCGCGAGATATCACCCAGGTCAACAACAACCTCGGGCTTGTCGGCGGCGACGGCTTGCACCAGCGCGTCGACGCTCTTGTCAGCTTGTTCCAATGCGTCGATGGCAGTGTAGGCCGACGGTAAGAAATCATGCCAGTCGTCAGATTCGCGCAGCTCGGGGCCAATCCATAGATTGGCATTGTCATAACCCCCACGGGCACGGCGGCCGAGCTCGCGAACGCCATCGAACACGTCGGCGATTGCCATGCTCGCGCGCGCAACTGTCGACGTCGCCTTGGCAGTAAGGCCCAGATAGAGCGTAGAGCCCTCGGAGGTTGCCAAATCACGGGAAACCTGGCTTAGCGCGCCGGTGCTCGAGCCACCCAGGCGCTCAAACAGAACACGTGATTCGTCCGCCGACACCACGCGCGCCCACTGACGGCGCGCCTCGCGCTCGATGGAATGGGCCTCGTCGATTACCCAATGACGAATCGGAGGTAAAATCCTGCCCTCGGCCGCGACATTGCGGAACAGCAGGGAATGGTTGGTGACCACCACATCGGCATGCGCCGCACGACGGCGAGCGCCGTGGACCAAACATTTATCAGGGAAAAACGGGCAGAGGCGACGAGCACACTCGCGCGAGGCCGTCGTAAAGTCGGGGCGGTTGACGCTGCGCCACCGAATGCCGAGCGAGTCGAGGTCGCCATCGGCTGATTGGCAGACGTACGCCATAATGACCGCGACCGCTGTGAGCGTGTCCGCCGGATCGCGCTTGGTGGTAATCTCGACCTGGCTGCGGCTCATGCGCTCAAGCTTGCGCAGACACGGATAGTGGTCATATCCCTTGAGAGCGCAAAATGACAGGCCACCGTCCAGTTGCTCGGCAAGTTTTGGCAGCTCATGGTACATGAGCTGGTCGGCAAGATTGTTCGATTTGGTCGCAATACCAACCGTGATGTTGTTACGGCGTGCTGCCTCGGCAAAAGGCACCAGATAGGCCATCGATTTGCCGACGCCCGTGCCCGCCTCAATTACGCGATGTGTGCCCGTGACCAGCGCATCGCGGACCTCGAGCGCCATCGCGATCTGCTCATCACGCGGCTCGTAAGTGGGATACATGCGATTGACCAGGCCACCCGGCGCATAGTCTGCCTCAATCTCCTCACGACTCGGCATCTTGAGGATCGGCAGTTCGTCGGCGTCCACCCGATCGTCGGCGCGATCGGCCTTGAGAACGTCAGCACGAGCGGCGCTGAGAGAGAAGATAGAACCAGGGTTCTGCCCCGCCAAGAATGAGAAGATAGGACGATAGGACCAAGGCACGTCCGGATGCATGTCGGCTAGGCGCGCCATGAGGCCCTGGGGCAAGTCGGTGAGCGCCACGAGCAACACGCGCCATACGCCACACAGGGCGTCGACGTCGGCATTGGCACGGTGTGATACCGAGTCACAGCCAAACAGATCGGCCATAAAAGACAGCTTGTGCGAGGCCAGGCGCGGAAGCGCGATGCGCGACAGCGCCAGCGAATCAATCCAAATATCGCTCACGTTGACGCCGCCTTTGACCGACTCGATAAACGAGCGGTCGAACGTGGCGTTATGTGCGATTACCGGGCAACCACCGACAAAATCGGCGAGAGCGGCTACGGCCTCAACGGCCGACGGGGCATCTGCCACATCGGCATTTGTAATGCTCGTGAGCTCGGTAATCTCGGCGGGAATCAGCTGCTTGGGATGCACGAAGGTATCGAAGCGGTCGACGACCTCGCGGCCCGAAAGACGGGCCGCCGAGATCTCGATCAGCTCATTGTCCTGCACCGAAAGACCTGTGGTCTCGGTATCGAGGACAATCACATCTTCCTCGATAAGGCCGAAGTACTGCGTTTTGGCGCGTTCGGCAAGCGTGGCATAGGAGTCGATGACAAACTGCGGCGTTCCCGACGAAACCGCGTCCTCGATTAGCATGCAATGCCCGCTCGACGAAGGCCCATACGAATCAGGCTGTCACAGACCTGCGGGAACGTCATGTCGTCGGTGTGGCGGATCTCGTCCGGATACAGCGACGTATCGGTCATGCCGGGAATGGTATTGGTCTCGAGGATAACGGGGCCGTCCTCACTCACGATAAAGTCGCTGCGCGAGATACCCAGGCAACCGAGGGCCTTGTGAGCAGCACAGGCAAGCTCCTGAGCGCGAGCGTAATTCTCGGGTGAAATCTGCGCCGGAATGCGATGGATGTCCGTAGGGTCGACATATTTCACGTCCAGATCGTAGAACTCGCAGTCCTCGGGTTTGCGAATCTCGACAATCGGCAGAGCGCGCACGTCGTCCTCGCCGTACACACCAACGGTGATCTCGGTACCCTCGATGCACTTCTCGACCAGCACTTTGTCGCCGTACGCAAACGCCTTGGCGATTGCCGCGGGCAGCTCGGAGGGCTCATGGACCAGGGAAATGCCATAGCTGGAACCGTTGACGGCCGGCTTCACAAAGCAGCGCTCGCCACAAACCTCGACGATATGATCGATATCGACTTCATCGCCCACCTCGAGCGCGAGGCCGGGGGCAATGGGAATGCCCGCCTTGGCGTACAGGAGCTTAGAGACCTCCTTGTCGGCACCGCAGGCGCTGGCAAGCACGCCCGAGGCCGTGTAGGGGATACCCAGGGTCTCCATGGCGCCCTGCATGGCGCCATCCTCGCCGCCGGCACCGTGCATGGCGATAAACGCCACGTCAAAGCCGCCGGTCGCCATGGTTACCATAAAATCATCGGCAGCCGTGTCGAGCAGCTCCACCGAAGTGTAGCCGGCCTCCTTCAAGGCAACCACGACGTTCTTTCCCGAATTGAGCGAGATCTCGCGCTCAGCGGAATGACCGCCCGCCAAGACCGCTACGTGCATGTTCTCTAGGCTTTTACCCGGCATGGGCAGACTCCTCCTCTATAATTTCTGCAGCTGATACCATATTGTAGCGATACCCTCTACGTTTCCCCAAAATCGAAAGGCTTCCATGAATCCCAGGACTAAATCTCAGGACATTCGCGACTTGAGCCAAAACGACATTCGCGACCTTGTGGCCGAACTTGGCCAGCCCGCGTTTCGCGCGAAGCAGCTCATCGAATGGGTCTTCGAGAAGAACGTTTGTTCGTTTGACGATATGACCAACCTTCCCAAGGCTTTCCGCGAGCAGCTTAAAGAGGCTTTTGCCTTTGACACGCCAACTGAACTCACCAAGCAGGTTTCCAAAGATGGCTCTCGCAAGTATCTGCTCGAGTACCGCGACGGCATTTCCGTCGAAACTGTCGGCATGCCACGTCGTAACAAGCTTTCCGTCTGCGTTTCCACCCAGGCAGGCTGCGGCATGGGCTGCGCCTTTTGTGCTACCGGTCTCAACGGCCTCAAGCGCTCGCTGACCGCTCAAGAGATCGTCGACCAGGTGCTTCATGTATCTAACGACTTTGGCGAGCGTGCCACGAGCGTTGTCTTCATGGGCCAGGGCGAGCCGTTTGCCAACTACGATGAGGTTCTCAAGGCGCTGCGAATCCTCAACGACCCCGATGGCATTGGTATCGGTGCTCGTCACCTCACCGTCTCCACCAGCGGCGTTATTCCCGGTATTCGCAAATTTGCCGATATCCCCGAGCAGTTCACGCTTGCCGTTTCCCTGCATTCCGCCATTCAGTCGACGCGCAATAAGCTCATGCCCGGTGTTAAGAAGTACACGCTGCTTCGCCTTCACGAGGCGCTTCAACTCTACACCGAGAAGACTGGCCGCCGCCCGACCTATGAGTATGCCATGATCGAAGGCGTTAACGATACGAATCCCGAGATGCAGGCGCTCTGCGACTTCTGCGAGGGAACGTTGTGCCACGTTAACCTGATTCAGCTTAACGACATCGAGGGTAGCCCGCTCAAGCCGTCGCCGATTCATAAGGTTGAGGATCTTCAGCGTCGTCTTGAGTCCCGTGGCATCGAGACCACGATTCGTAACTCCCGTGGTAACGATATTGACGCCGCTTGCGGACAGCTGAAGCAGCGCTTCAAAGTTCAGAAGAACGCATAGGGGAGTCGCACCCCAAGACGTTTCATGTGAAACATCGAACGACCCCGGTTGCAGGATATGCAACCGGGGTCGTTTCATTTATTGACCTTAATTTTGAATCAGCTGCTACTGGTCCCATTTTTACGGCCAAAATAAGGGGTCCTTGTCTCGTGAATCAGACAAGGACCCATCACAATATGCTAAGTAATTGTTAGGTACCTAATAGCCTACATTTTCCCATTGGTTGCTGACCCAACCCTGATTAATCTTGGGATTCTTCGTTACCTGAGCAGTACGCATGGCAACATCTTCTGTCATAACATCCATTTTCTTCATGGATGTATCGACAATATCTTGCGCACTACGAAGCAAACGACCTCGAAGTTCATCGTCTGTCGCGATCTTATAGCCAGCAAAGGCACCAGCCGCGACAGTCGTCGCCAATGCAATCGCAGTTAAAATTCTATTCCTCATCTTGGCCTCCTTGATCAAACTGAATCATTTCGCCAAGAATACGAGAGAGCTCTTCCTCGTCTTTAAACTCAATCTCAATCTTATTCTTTCCACGCGAGCTCTTCACACGCACGTTGGTATTAAAAACCTGACGAAGCACGCGGGCTGCCTTTTTAAAAGACTGAGGGGTTGCAGGCCTCGGCGTCTTAGGTGTCTCTCCGGCAGAAAACAACGGAGCAAGATTTTCTGTCGCTCTTACGGAAAGGCCCTCTGTAACAACTTTCTCTGCAAGTCGAATACGCGCGTCCTCATAGGGAACTGCAAGAATCGCACGTGCATGACCAGCAGTAAGTTTGCCCTCAAAAATCATCTGCTGAACTACTTCGGGGAGATCGAGAAGACGCAGCGAGTTTGTAATTGCAGAGCGTGACTTGCTTACTGCCTTCGACAATGCCTCCTGGGTCATCCCGCTGGCATCAATGAGTTGGCGATAGCCCTTAGCCTCTTCGACGGGATTCAGATCAGAACGCTGAAGGTTTTCGATAAGAGCAAGAGCCAGCATCTCTTCATCATTTACCTCTTTAATGATGACTGGCAATTCTTCAAGGCCAGCAAGCTTTGACGCCTGGTAACGACGCTCACCAGCGATGATCTCATAGCCGTTTCCATGCTTGCGAACCAAAAGCGGCTGCAAAACGCCATGTTCTTGGATTGACTCGCTCAACTCACGAAGTTCAGTTTCGTTAAAGTGAATTCGCGGCTGATTAGGGTTGGGAACGATATCCTCAATTGGTAGTTTTGTTTCAGATGCGGCATTTGAAGCCGATGCAGCCGAACCGCCGGTCTCATACTCGGCCTCTGAGACCAAAGCATTGAGTCCACGTCCCAATCCGCCACGTTTCTTTACACTAGGCACGCTTGATCACCTCTTTTGCAAGGTTCATATATGCTTTTGCACCCTTATTTTGAGGTGCATAGGTAATTACCGGTTCTCCAAAAGACGGAGCTTCGGAGATTTTAACCGTACGGGGGATTAGCGTCTTAAACGCCTTATCACCAAAGTACGATTGAACCTCCTCAACAACCTGATTCGACAGAGAAGTACGCGAGTCATACATGGTCATAAGCACACCATAGGTGTCTAAGCCCTTGTTCAGCCGTGATTTGACCATCTTCATTGACTCAAGCAGCTTCGTAACGCCCTCGAGTGCGTAATATTCGCACTGGATCGGAATCAAAACGCTGTCTGCTGCGGTCAAGGCGTTGATGGTAAGCAAGCCGAGCGAAGGAGGACAGTCAATGAAAATAAAATCGAACTCGTCCTGAATCGGCTCAAGCAAATCTTTGAGGCGGGTTTCACGAGCAATTGCGCTTACGAGCTCAATTTCGGCGCCTGCAAGCTGAATTGTAGCCGGAATTACGAATACCTTTTTGCAATTTGTATCAAGGACAAGCGACTCTGCCGGCACATCATTCAGCAATGCATCATAGATGCAGTGATCAAGGTCTTCTTTTTCAATTCCGAATCCACTGGTGCTGTTTCCCTGCGGATCAAAATCGACAATCAGCGTCTTACGACCCTGCTCACCCAGTGCTGCTGCTAGGTTTACAGCCGTCGTTGACTTACCAACGCCGCCCTTTTGATTGATAATTGCAATGATACGCGTGTCTTTTGCGCTCTTAGAACGCTTAACGTCGCGAAATCCCACGGTCCCTCCTGGTGTGTAGTAAAGCTGTCAAACGGAGGATGTTTCACGTGAAACATTCCGATTCGATATCAACCGCCATGTTTCACGTGAAACACTGCAAGTTGTTAGTATCCATTATGTTTCACGTGAAACATCTAGGCAAGCGGATTCTTCTTTGCCACGCCATTTGCACGAGGCAATGAGACGGATGCTGGATGACTCTTCTTAAGAACAATGAACTCCCTGTGACCCAAGCCTTCAGGCAAATCAATTGCGTCATTCAGAAGCAAAGTGAAGCCGCAAATCTTAGCTGCTGACATGCCGGAAGCAAGCTCCTCATCCGAAGGATTGCCCTTGGTTATAACAAATAGCCCTCCATCCTTCAGATACGGAGCCGCATACTCAACAAGAATCGGTAGAGGGGCCAGTGCGCGGGCGGTCACAACAGAGAACTGCTTCTTATGGCTTCGAGCATATTCTTCAAGACGATCATGAACCGCATGAGCATGTTTCAATCCAAGAGCATGGACAAAGGAATTAACCGCATCAACCTTCTTGCCAACAGAGTCAATATAAGTAGCTTTACGATGCGTGGTTATGGTTAATGGAATACCAGGGAAGCCCGCACCTGTTCCCATATCGAGCAAAGCTCCCTCAGGAGCCTTGTTGATATAGGGGAGCAAAACAAGTGAGTCGAGGATATGAAGTACTGCAGCATCTTCTACGTTAAGAATACGGGTGAGATTGGTTGTCTTATTTGTTTCTAGAACCAAATCCAAATGCTGAATACATTTCCTCAGCTCAACATCAGTTACGCTCAAGGAATACTCTTTGCAATAGGAAGTTAGACAACTCAACATCTCGTCAGCCTGCTGATCAGTAAGTACTAACAACGAAAGCTCCTTTCTGACAAAAATCAGTGTATCGAGAACTTTTGACAAAAAAAGGGGACGTGGAAACCACGTCCCCTTAGCATAAGCTCGAGAAGATTATCGAGCAACAATCACCACATGGCGATCAGGGTCAGAACCCTCAGAATGAGTATCGACGGCATCATTGCCACGAAGTGCAATGTGAACCAGTCGACGCTCGTAGGCATTCATGGGCGGAAGCGAAACACTCTTATGAGTGCGGATGGCACGCTCGGCAGCAGACTGAGCCATGGAAGCAACCTTGTCCTGACGGCGACTCTTGTATCCCTCTACGTCCACTACAACCGGATACCTAAAGCCAAGTTTGCGGCTCACCAGCAAAGAGAACATAACCTGAAGGGCATCAAGGGTGCGACCATGACGGCCAATGAGAACAGCAAGGTCGGGAGCCGTTACATCCAAAATCAGCTCACCCTCGTCGCCCTCATACTCATCGATAGGAGAGTTGGCAGCATCGAAGTGCGAAAGGATGGAACGCAGGATGGAAATCGCAACATCGGCAATGGTGTCGAGCTCCTCATCGGTCAGCTCTTCACCAGCCTTGTAGCGCTGTGCAATCTCGGGATAATCGCCCGCGACCTGCGGGGCAACCTCCTCAAGCATATCCTCGATGATCTCTTCAGACATAACGTACTCCAAAAGTTAGGTACCTAAATAAGATTGATATCCCACTACTTCTTCTTGTGCGGGCGCGGCTTCTTCTCTCGACGAGTGACCTCAACCTGCAGCGGAGCGTTCTTAAGACGCTCCTCCTCATCGGCCTTCGCCTTGTCGATGACCTTCTGCGTCACAAAAATCTGCTGGATAACCTGCCAAGCAGACGAGACGTCGTAGTACAACAGAACGCCAACGGGAAGGCTCCAGCCCATCCAAAGCATCATGACCGTCATGACAACGGCCATCATACGCATGCTCTGAGCCTGCTGGCCGGTCTGGTTGCGCGACATATAGAGCTGCGGAATCAGGGTCAGGACGGCGAACAGGATCAGACAGACCAGCGCAGGCAGTGCAACCATAAAGCCATCGGCAAAGGAAGCGCTCGGCGTGGTGGTCAGGTCGGGCAGGATGTTGAAGAACGAGAACGTGCCGTCGTTAAAGTACTGCGGCAGGTTGCGCAGCAATGTAAACAGGGCGAACAGGATAGGCATCTGAATCAGCAGCGGCAGACAGCCAGCCATGGGGTTGAACTTGTTCTCGCTGTAGAACTTCTGCATCTCCTCGGCCTGACGCTGGGGATCGTCGGCATAGCGCTCCTGGATCTCGAGCATCTTGGGCTGCAGCACCTGCATGCGAGCCGTCGACTTGGTCGACTTGAGCATGAGCGGCGTCAGCAGCAGACGGATGATGACCACCAGGATGATGATGGACAGGCCCCAGTCGACCGCAAAGGTCTGGATGAGCTTGAGCAGCTCGAAAAGGATGTTAACGATCCAATCCCACATGTAAGTTTTCCTCCGATAGCGAGTGCCCGCTAGGGCACAGGGTCATAACCGCCGACGTGCAGGGGATTGCAGCGAGCGATGCGCCTCACGGCAAGCCAGCAGCCTCTCAAAACACCGTGCTTCTCAATCGCCTGGACGGCGTATTGCGAGCACGTTGGGTAATAAATGCAGGCGTCAGGCAATAAGGGCGAAATAACCTGTTGATATATGCGAATAGGAGCGATGGCAACACGTCGCAAAACGTGATTGCTCATCGCTCCTCCCCGGCAACGCCGGCGCGCTTCATAAGCGAACGCAATGCCTTGTCCATCTCCTGCGGCGAGGAGATCCTCGTCTTGGGAGTCGCGAACAAGATGATGTCATAACCCGCAACGGGAAATCCGCAGCTGCGGGCGGCCTCGCGCATCACACGCTTAGAACGGTTGCGCACAACTGCACAACCGAGCCGTTTAGCACCAACGAAGGCGACCCTTCCGGAGTCGCCTTCGCCAACCGATTCACATATGGTCATTCGAATCAGAGGGTGATTGAAACGACGCCCCTGACTGAACACATGCTCGAAATCTTGCCGAGACTTAATTGTCTTCATGCGAGATGTGTGTATCGCTGCTAGACAGTGAGACGCTTGCGGCCCTTGGCGCGGCGACGGGCGAGCACGGCACGACCACCCTTGGTGGCCATACGGGCACGGAAGCCATGGGTCTTGGCACGCTTACGCTTATTAGGCTGATACGTACGCTTCATCTTAAGTTCCTCCTGCTGCATTTCGAGTGTCCGCGGGAGCGCGGACGCAGATATAGACACGTGAGCTTGAAGATTGTAGGGAAATCAATGTTCAAATGTCAAGAAATCAAAGGTAAAAGGTCGCGCAGTTCACACGGTTCCCCCATAAGCCCAACTGAAATTTGCGGGGTACGACAACTTTTCACGATATTTCACCGAGTTTTCAACAGGTCATGTTGGCAATGTTAAGAACTTTTCGCCCGTTTTCCAAAGTTTTCAACAGGTTTTGAAAAGTTGTCGAAAGATGAGAAACATTGCACGGTGAGCTACTATTTGTCCGAAACCTTTTGAAAGATTGCGAGCGGCATGTCTGACGACTTTTACACCATGGTCGATTCCGGAGACCCGGCACCCGACAACGAGCACATCACCGGCGTGCGCGAAGAGCGTGCGGAAGGCGAGCAGACGACCACGCAGGCGCCAAAAGCCATGTACGCCGCGCGCATCGCCGTCTATGACGACATGCTGTCGACACCGCGTGTGATCGTCATTGATCCGCAAGATGTCCGCACGTATTTGGAAGAGACGACCAACACCGTCTACCAGTGCATGAAAGAACAAGGTGGCCATATCTCGCTCATGGTCATCCGCGAGATTGTCGAAAACTTTATCCACGCGCACTTTGCCGAGCCCATCATCTCGATTCTGGACGGCGGAGACACCATCCGCTTTGCTGATCAAGGACCCGGCATCGACGACAAGGAACGCGCTTTCGACTTTGGCGTTACCAGCGCAAACAGCAAGATGAAGCGCTATATCCGTGGAACCGGAGCAGGGTTTCCCATGGTGCAGGAGTATTTGGAAAACGCCGGCGGTGCCGTATCCATCGAGGACAACATGGGCAACGGCACCGTGGTTACGGTAAGCCTGGACCCTAAACGCGTGCAGGAAATCGAGCGCGCCGGCGGACGCGGTGCTGCCGTGCGGCCCGAGACGGAGCAGCCCACATATCCCCTGCCGGGAGCTTTTGCGCAGCAGCCCATGGCAACGCAGCAGATGCAGCCCCCCGTGGGGCAGATGCAGCAGCCCGGAATGCTTCCTACACAAGAGCCCCAGGCGACATCGATGTCGATGCCGCCAAACATGCCAGAGACCATGCCGCTGGCGGATCAGGATGCAGCAGCAATGCAGCAGGCGACGGGGGCACTGGGTGGCCAGCAAATGGGCTATCAGCCGTACCAACAGGGAAATCCATATCAGCAGATGACGCCACTGGGGTATGGCCAGCAGTTCCCGCAGCAGTACCAGCAGGGATATCAGCAGCCGTACCAGCAGATGCCGCAGCAGCAGTACAACCCCTGGGTCCAGCAGATGCCTCCGCAGCCTTACCAACAGTGGCCTCAAAGTTTTCAACAGCAAATGCCGCCGATGCAGAGTTCTCAACAACCAGCAGCTCAAATGATGTATCCTAATGCAACAAATCAGCATGCGCAGCCACAACCGGACGTGTTCGTAAGCGATCGCGGCAACGCCGCGCTGGGCTATCTGACGCAAAATCAAGCGTGCGGTGCAACCGATCTGGCGAGGGCGTTTGGAAACTCGGCCCCCACTTGGTCACGCACGCTCAATGACTTGGCGCAGGCCGGCTTGGTCATCAAGCATGGCCAGAAATACCATCTGACCGAACTCGGCGCCGCTCGCGTGCGAGCTCAGAGCTAAAGAACGGGAGAGACAGTGGACGAGGAAGCAAGCATCATCCTGGGGGATGCCATCGCCTTTTGCCAGCGCGACGGCCAAGATGCACGCCTCATCAACATGCTGGGGCAATCGCGCGCCATAAGCCTGACCGAAGATACGCTCACGATCGAGGCTCCCTCGCGCTTTGCCATCGCGCAGCTCAAAAAGCATCAGCCGACTATTGAGGCCTATCTGGAAGAAATCGCCTTTGCACCGATTGCGCTCGACATCGTGGCGCCGCAAGGCGCCGCGACGGAATCCGCTGCCGCGACGGCGCCCGCCACGGCCCCCGCTGCTTCCCCGACGGTACCAGCCTCCGCAAGCGACGTGCCGACAATCGAGCACCAGCACAGCGATGTTTCCCGTGAAACCATGGCGCCGTTGCCGACCGCGGTAGCGACGTCAACGAACGCACCCGTCACGCACATGCCCATCGCTCACGACGCAGCGGCGGGCGCGGATTCGGGCATTGCAATCAAGAACACGCTCTCAGCCGACGATTTTCGCCGCATGATGAACCAGATGAAGGGCGGAGCGCCGACTAAATCCACGCAAGCTGCGACCCCCGCTTCACCCATGCCAGCACCGACCGTGCCGGCCGAGCAGAATACGGATGGAGCCCCGCTCGCCGCGAACTCAAAATTTACCTTTGAGAACTTTGTCTACGGCCCCGAGAACAGCCATGCCTATCGCTCGGCACTCAAGTTTGCCGCCCTCGCGGACGAGCGCGGCACATGCACATCACTTTTCATCTACGGCAAATCGGGCCTGGGCAAGACGCACCTGCTGCTTGCCATCAAAAACGAGCTCGCCGAGAAGTCGCCCGAGATCAAGGTCAAGTATGCCAACTCCCAGGCATATCTGGACGACCTGATGACCGAGTTCGACCGCCAAAAGAAGAGCAACGCCCCCATCATGCAGGCGTACCACGGTGTGGACGTGCTCATCATCGATGACATCCAAAACATCATCGGCAAGCGCGCGAGCGTGGACTACTTTTTCCAGCTCATGGACGAGTTCATCCGCAACAACAAGAAAGTCGTCATCGCGGCAGACCGCGCCCCCAAGGACCTGAGCATGGACGAGCGTCTGACCAGCCGCTTCAACGCCGGCATGCTCTGCCTAGTCGCAGAGCCCAGCTACGAGATGAAATACAAGATCTTGCAGCGCTATTACGAGAACACCATCGTCGCCGCTCCCGAGGCAGGCGACGACTCGCTGCTGGCGGCCTATGGGGGCGACGGCGGGCACCTGACCGATGAGCACTTTAAGCACATGGCAGAGGTGTCGGGCACCAACATCCGCGAACTCGAGAGCTTCTGCGAGCGCTGCGCCGGCGAGGCGGGCGACCGCGAACGCGAGGGCGGGGAGCTCACCTTTGACGATATCGACGCCATCGCCAGCCAGTACTTCGACACATCGGCCAAAAAGATCAACGTGCAAACGGTTCAGTCCGTCATCGAAGAGCAGTACGGCGTGACGCACGAGGAGCTCATCGGCCCGCGTCGCAACGCCAATATCGCCAAAGCACGCCATATCGCTATCTACCTGGCCATCGAGATGTGCGAGATGACGACCACGGCGGTGGGCGCCGAATTTGGCAACCGCAACCACTCGACCGTCAGCACGAGCTACAAAAAGGTCCAGAAGATGATCCAGGAAGACCGCACCGTCACCGAAGACCTTAAGTCGCTGCGCGATAAAATTACACTGCGCTCGTAGGGAAATAGAGACACCTGTTGAAAACTTGTCGAAACCACGGGCATAAGGTGTCTAAAACCCAACCCGCGGTGATGAAAAGTTTTGCGCAGGTTTTGAACGTGGAAAACCACCCCCGTTGCACACAGGTTGCTGTCGATTCTCTTTCTGGGTCTGACCTGCGTCTTTGGGAGTAATCAACAGTTTCGTCAGTGCTATTACTATTATTAAGATATTTATATCTATAGAAAGGTATTAAAAGATGAAGTTCACCGTCAGCCAGAGCTCGCTTACACAAGCCATCGGCGTCGTTATGAAGGGCGTCGCTTCGGCATCCACCCTTCCCATCCTGTCGGGCGTGCTCGTTAAGGCCCAAGACGGCATCTTGGAATTCCAGACCTCTAACTACACCATCTCGATCCGTCATCGCATCGCGGCGCATGTCGAAGAAGAGGGCGAGATGGTTATCCCCTGTAAGATGCTCTCCAATATTACCAAGACCCTCCCCGATGCCCCGGTCACCTTTGAGCTGTCCGAGCGCCAGGTGCTGATTGGTTGCGAGAAGAGCTCTTTCCGCCTGAACACGCTCGATGCTAATGACTTCCCCGAGTTTCCGGCCTATGCCATCGAGAGCGCCGTGGAACTGCCGACCGATATCTTGTCCGAGATGGTCGGCCGCGTGTGGCGCGTCACCTCGACCGACAAGGCCCGCCCCATCCTGGGTGGCGTGCACATGAAGGTCGAGAACAACACCGTGCGCCTGGTGGCGACCGATTCCTTCCGTTTGGCCGTGTGCGATACGCAGGTCGAGACCTCGACCCTCGAAGGCTCCTTTGAGCTCAACGTTCCGGCTGACGCCTTTAACGACGCACTGAACATCATGGCCAGCCAGGCGACCATCATGATCGGGGCTACCGACACCCAGGTCGTCTTCGAGGCCGGCAACACCACCTACGTGTCGCGCCGCATCGAGGGCGTGTACCCCAACTACAAGCAGCTCATCCCCGATTCGTGCGTGACGAGCGTCAAGATCGACGTCGCCGCCTTTAACGCCGCCCTCAAGCGCGTAGCCGTTATCGCGAGCGCCAACCCCGCCGTCAAGTTCGAGATCGATGTCGAGAACGGGCAGATGGGCCTGTCCTCCATCTCCAATGACCAGGACCTTGCGCAGGAGACGATCGATGTCGAGGCCGAGGGCGAGTCGGGCACCATCGCCTTCAACTACCACTACATCTTCGGCTGCCTCAATGCTCTGTCCAAGGAGAAGGAGATCACGCTGGAGCTCAAGAGCTACTCGCAGGCGGGCATCTTCAAGTCCTACGACAAGATCAACTACCTGTACCTGGTCATGCCGGTCCGCATCTAGCGCTTCGCCATGACCATGTTCGCCCGCGATCTTTCCGTCGCGCACTACCGCAGTTTCGAGAGCTATCGTCTTGCCCTGGACGAGGGCGTGACGATACTTGCGGGACCCAACGCGGCGGGAAAGACCAATCTCATAGAGGCGCTGCAGCTGCTGACGAGCGGCGCCTCGTTTAGGCATCCGACCGCAGCCGAGCTCGTCCATGATGGCGTGGGCTCGTGCAAGGTCGAGCTGAGGCTCGAGGGCGACGGCCGCGTGCTTGATATGGGATTGAGCGTGGAGGACGGTAAGCGCTCGTTTAGTCGCAACGGCAAGAGATGCTCTGCCGCCGGTGTGCGCGGGGTTCTGCCGAGCGTGCTGTTTTGCCCCGACCATCTGGACATGGTTAAGCGAGGCGCCAGTGTGCGCCGCGCCGCCCTCGACGACTTTGGCATGCAACTGAGCGCACGCTATGCCGATCTTGCGAGCACCTATGGTCGCTGCGTGACCCAGCGTAACGCCTTGCTCAAGGAGGCCTGGTGCTGCCGCGAGATGCTCGGCGCGTGGAACGATTCGATTGCCCGCGCGGGCGCGGCTCTGCTCGTGCACCGGTTGGCCCTGCTCGACCGGCTGGCGGGCCATGTGCGCACTGCCTACGGGCAAGTGGCGTCCGGTGAAGCCGCCAACGTGTCCTATGCGTCCACGCTGGGGGATTTGCCCCAGGTCGAGGATCGCGAAGAGCTGAAGGGCTGGGCGTACGAGCGCATGCTGGCTGCCCTTGATGGGCACGCCGACGAGGAAATTCGCCGCGGCGTGACGCTGGTGGGACCGCATCGCGACGAGATTGAATTTACCGTGGCGGGTCGCTCCGCTCGTTCATTTGCCAGCCAAGGACAGCAGCGAACGTTGGTACTGTCCTGGAAGGTGGCCGAGGTGGCCGTGGCTCGCGATGTTCTGGGCACCGCCCCGCTGCTGCTTTTGGACGACGTGATGAGCGAGCTCGACGGCGAGCGTCGCGGCGCTTTCCTGCGGCTGATCGGCGATGATATCCAGACGGTCATAACCACGACCAACCTGGGGTACTTTACCGATGACCTGCTTGATCGAGCCAAGGTGGTGAGCATGGGTGAGACGTGCTAATTACGAGCGCGAGAGCGAAACGGTCGCCTTCAGTGGCTTTTTGAACGCAGAGCGCCAGCGCATCCTGGCGGCTGCGACCCCTGAGCGCCGTGCGCAGATGGAGGCCGCCGAGGAGTCGCGCGCGGTCTATCGCGCGTGGAACGCGGTGTGCTCGGGCACGCGCGAGGGGCGACATGTGACGGGCCTGCGCTACCTGCCCGAGTCCAATGAGCTGCTGGTATATCTCGACTCGCCCTCGTGGACGCAGGAAATGACGTTGTTGCGCGAGATCATCCGCGCGCGCATGGAGCGCGCCGGTGCGCATGTGGACGGCCTGGTGTTCAAAACCACCGCGCCCGGTCACATGCCGCCCGCCGCCAAGGAGCGCCTTCGCCCAGCGACGACCGAGCGCCCGCCGGCCCCACACGCCGACCTCAGCGATGCCGAGCGCACCGAGATTGAGCGCCAAGTGGCGCCCATCGAAGACCAAAAACTGCGCGAGGCCCTCGAGAACGCCATGAGAGCCAGTGCCGAGTGGGACAAGGGCGTGCAAAGCAAAAAAGAGCCTTAAATCGCATCTGGTGGCCTTGTAGAGCCAAATACCCTCGTTCCCGAGGGTATTTTTTTACGATAAACTAGTAAGGCTGTACACATTTTCTTGACTGAAGGAGGACGTGTGGCAAACGAAAACGATTACGATGGCGGCGAGATTAAGATTCTCGAAGGTCTCGAGGCCGTTCGTAAGCGCCCGGGCATGTATATCGGCTCGACGAGCGCCAGCGGTCTGCATCACCTGGTGTGGGAGATCGTTGACAACTCTGTCGACGAGGCCATGGCCGGTTTCTGCACCGAGATCCAGGTGACGGTCCACGCCGACAACTCCATCACGGTCGTCGACAACGGGCGCGGCATCCCCGTCGACGAGCACCCTGTTAAAAAGATCCCGACGCTCGAGGTTGTCATGACGATCTTGCACGCCGGCGGTAAGTTCGATAACTCGGCCTATAAGGTCTCGGGCGGCCTGCACGGCGTGGGCATCTCCGTCGTCAACGCACTGTCCAAGCGTGTGGTCGTTCAGGTTCGTCGCGATGGCAACACCTACGAGATGGAGTTCTCGCGCGGCAAGACCGTCAAGAAGATGGAGGTCGTGGGCACCTCGGATTCGACGGGCACCACCGTCACCTTCTGGCCCGACGACGAGATCTTCGAGACCTGCATCTACGATTTCGATACGCTGCATAACCGTCTGCAGGAGACGGCGTTCCTCAATAAGAACCTCAAAATCGTGCTGACTGACGAGCGCGAGTCTACTCCCCACGTGGAGGAGTTTTGCTACGAGGGCGGCATCATCGACTTCGTCAAGTTCCTTAACGAGGGCAAGGACGTCCCCGAGGCCTTTAAGGAGCCTATCTACATCGAGGGCAAATCGGACCCGGACGCGCCTGTGGCCAAGATGGGCGAGGTCGAGGTTTCCCTGCAGTGGAATAGCGGCTACGGCGAGAACGTCATGTCGTTTGCCAACGACATCTACACCCCCGAAGGCGGCATGCACCTTGAGGGCTTCCGCACCGCGCTCACCCGCGTGATCAACGACTATGCGCGCAGGCAGAACCTGCTCAAGGAAAAAGACGCCAACCTGACCGGCGACGATGTGCGCGAGGGCCTTTCGGCCGTTATCTCGGTCAAGCTGCCCGATCCGCAGTTTGAGGGCCAGACCAAGGCAAAGCTCGGCAGCTCCTATATGCGAGCGCTCACGCTCAAGATTGTGACCGACGGCCTTGTCGATTACCTCGAGGAGCATCCCAAGCCCGCTCGCGAGATCGTCAAGAAGGCGCAACAGGCCTGCAAGGCGCGCAATGCCGCCCGCAAGGCGCGCGAGGCGACCCGCCGCAAGAGCCTGCTCGAGACGGCGTCCCTGCCCGGTAAGCTCGCTGACTGCTCGGTGCGCGATGCCGAGCTGACCGAGCTCTTCATCGTAGAGGGCGACTCGGCAGGCGGTTCGGCCAAGGACGGCCGTCGCCGAGACATCCAGGCGATTCTGCCCCTGCGCGGCAAGATTTTGAACGTCGAACGCGTTGGTGACCATCGCGCGTTCTCGAGTGACACCATTCAGTCGCTGATTACCGCGATCGGCTGCGGCGTCACGACGAGTGCCGGCGACGGCGGCGACTTCGATATCACCAAGGCGCGCTACCACAAGATCATCATCATGACCGATGCAGACGTCGACGGTGCGCATATCCGCATCCTGCTGCTGACGTTCTTCTACAAGTACATGCGTCCGCTGATCGATGCCGGCTACGTCTATGTTGCCTGCCCGCCCATCTTTGGCATTAAGGTGCGCAACAAGATCCACTACGTGTATCCCAACGGCCGCCAGCCCGAAGACGAGATCCTGCGCGACACCATCCAGAGTCTGGGCCTGAACCCCGACGATAACGACGAGGACGGCAAGGCCAAGGACGGCAAGATTACCAAAAAGCGCAAGGGCTATACCGTCCAGCGCTACAAGGGCCTGGGCGAGATGGACCCCAAGCAGCTTGCCTCGACGACGATGGACCCCAAGACCCGCATTCTGCAGCGCGTGTCGATCGAGGACGCCGTGGTGGCGGACCGCGCCGTGCGCGAGCTGATGGGTTCCGAGGTCGGCTATCGCCGCGAGTACATCGAGAAGCATGCACATGATGCACGATTCCTTGACGCTTAAGAGGAGGTAACGTGGCAGACGATATCAACAATAACGAGGGTATGGACGAGGCCGGCGATGCCGGTATGCCCGACGATCTGAAGCGCCTGCTTGCCCGTGCTGAGCAGGGCGAGGACGGCGACCCGGACGCCTATAACCCCGATGCCGATGATGATGAGGAAGAAGACGACGCCGAGCTCGAGGAGAGCTTTGGCGAAGTCGACCGTGGCGCCTCGGCCGGCGAGGATATCAACGGCGGCCAGCTCCAGATTTCGGAGTTCGGTCGCGAGATGAAGCAGTCGTTCATCGAGTATTCGATGTCGGTTATCACGGCGCGCGCCCTGCCGGACGTGCGTGACGGCTTAAAGCCGGTACACCGCCGCATCCTGTACGCGATGAACGAGAGCGGCATCTACCCCAACCGCCCGCACAAAAAGTCGGCCTGGACGGTCGGCGAAGTTATCGGTAAGTACCACCCGCACGGTGACTCTGCGGTCTACGAGGCCATGGTCCGCCTGGCGCAGTGGTTCTCCATGCGCACGCCGCTCATCGACGGTCACGGCAACTTCGGCAACATCGATGGCGACGGCGCGGCGGCCATGCGTTACACCGAGAGTCGCTTGGCAAAACCCGCCATGGAGCTGCTGCGTGACTTGCAGAAGGATACCGTCGACTGGCAGCCCAACTACGACGAATCGCTCGCCGAGCCCGTGGCACTGCCTGCGCGCTTCCCCAACCTGCTGGTCAACGGCAGCCAGGGCATCGCCGTCGGCATGGCCACCAACATCGCCCCGCATAACCTCACCGAGGCGATCGAGGCCACCTGCTACCTGAT
>DBEZXW010000059.1:0-8610 GCA_048291725.1 Collinsella sp.
CGTCTACGCCCGCAACACCGTCACCAACGACGTGCTGTACAAGGAGGGCCTGGACCTTCTCGTCGTGCCCTCCGCCGAGCTCTCCCGCGGCCGCGGCGGCCCGCGCTGCATGAGCATGCCCTTCTGGCGCGAGGACCTCTAAGTCTTTCCGTTTCCGGTGCGGTCCCCCTACAACCGCACCGGCTTCGCCCGTTAAACGGGCACCACTAATACTTACGTAATTCATTTCTTCGAAAGGAATCAAACCATGGGTGTTAACCTCTCCGGCCGTAGCTTCCTCAAGCTTCTCGACCTCACCACCGAGGAGATCGAGTACCTGCTCAAGCTCTCCAAGAACTTCAAGGATATGAAGCGCGCTGGCGTTCCGCACCGCTATCTCGAGGGCAAGAACATCGTTCTGCTCTTCCAGAAGACCTCTACTCGTACCCGCTGCGCCTTCGAGGTCGGCGGCATGGATCT
Organism: Collinsella sp.; assembly: GCA_048291725.1. Taxonomy (GTDB): domain Bacteria; phylum Actinomycetota; class Coriobacteriia; order Coriobacteriales; family Coriobacteriaceae; genus Collinsella. The sequence goes on from DBEZXW010000059.1 coordinate 460, forward strand.
GGGCATGGGCGTCACCTACCTCGATCCGGGTTCGTCGCAGATGGGCAAGAAGGAGTCCATCGAGGACACCGCCCGCGTTCTCGGCCGCATGTATGACGGCATCGAGTTCCGTGGCTTTGCCCAGGATGACGTCGAGGAGCTCGCTGCTAAGTCCGGCGTGCCCGTGTGGAACGGCCTGACCACTGAGTGGCATCCCACCCAGATGCTCGCCGACATCCTGACTGTCCAGGAGAACTTCAACTACGACATCAAGGGCAAGACCCTCGTCTTCATGGGCGACTGCAAGAACAACGTTGCTCGCTCCCTCATGGTCGTCTGCTCCAAGCTCGGCATGAACTTCGTGGCCTGCGGCCCCGAGGAGTGCATGCCCGCTGACGACGTCATCGAGGCCTGCAAGCCCATCGCCGAGGCTAACGGCTGCACCATCAAGCTGACCACCGACGTCAAGGACGGCGTCACCGGTGCCGACGTTATCTACACCGACGTGTGGGTCTCCATGGGCGAGCCCGACGAGGTCTGGGCCGAGCGCATCGCTCAGCTCACCCCGTATCGTGTCACCTCCGAGGTCATGGCTATGGCCAACCCGGGTGCTATCTTCCTGCACTGCCTGCCCAGCTTCCACGACACCAACACCTCCATTGGCGCCGAGAAGTGCGAGCAGTTCGGCATCACCGAGCAGGAGGTCACCGACGAGGTCTTCGAGAGCCCCGCTTCCAAGGTCTTCGACGAGGCCGAGAACCGCATGCACACCATTAAGGCTGTCATGTACGCCACGCTCAAGTAAGAGCATCTAGCATCTCGCTCGGGGTGTATTGCTGCACACCCCGAGCGGTTTTATCTGGTAATAATCTCGCATCAAGCGGCAGGCACGGCACGGAAGAGCCGCTTCTGGCGAGATCAGTAAATGATTTATGGAGGGGGGATGAGAACTATGACTGAGACCGCTAAGAAAAAGCGCGGTATGCCTTCATCGTTCACCATTCTTCTTGCTCTGCTGGCAATTGTCGCAGTGATTACCGTTATCGTCTCCGGCACGTCCGGCGGCGCGGTTACTGCCGCCCGTCTGAGCGATTTCTGCACCGCCCCGATTAAGGGCTTCGCTGACGCTCTGCCCGTCTGCCTCTTCGTTATGATCCTGGGCGGCTTCCTCGGCATGATGACCGAGACCGGCGCTCTGGACAACGGCATCGCCGTTCTGGTGCAGAAGCTTAAGGGCAACGAGATTATGCTCATTCCCGTGCTGATGCTCATCTTCTCCCTCGGTGGTACCACCTATGGTATGTGCGAGGAGACCGTTCCCTTCTACGCCCTGCTCGCCGCTACCATGATGGCTGCTGGCTTCGACCCCATGGTCGGTGCCGCTACCGTCCTGCTCGGCGCTGGCTGCGGCTGCCTGGGCTCCACGGTTAACCCGTTCGCCGTCGGCGCTGCCGTCGACGCTCTGACCGGCGTTGGCATTGAGGTCAACCAGTCCATCATCATCGGCCTCGGTGCCGTCCTGTGGATTGTCACTACCGCTATGTCCATCTTCTTCGTGATGAGCTACGCCAAGAAGGTCAAGGCTGACAAGGGTTCCACCATCCTGTCGATGCAGGAGCTCAAGGACGCCGAAGAGGCTCACGGCAAGGCTGCTTCCGAGGTCCACAAGGAGGTCAAGCTCACCGGTCGTCAGAAGGGTGTTCTGATCGCCTTCGCCTTTACCTTCGTCGTCATGATCGTCGGCTTCATTCCGCTGGCCGACCTCAACGAGGGCGTCGCCAACTTCTTCGACGCTGGCGCTGTCTACGACGCCGACGGTAACGCCGTCGTCCAGGGCTGGTCTGCCCTGATCACCGGCCTGCCCATTGGCCAGTGGTACTTCGACGAGGCTTCCACCTGGTTCTTCCTCATGGCCGTCCTGATCGGTATCATCGGTGGCCTGTCCGAGAAGCAGATCGTTAACACCTTCATCACCGGCGCTGCCGACATGATGTCCGTTGTTCTCGTCATCGCCCTCGCCCGTGGTATCTCCGTCCTCATGGCTAACACCGGCCTCGATGTCTTCGTCCTCGACGCTGCCGCCAATGCCCTGGCTGGCCTGTCCGGCGTGATCTTCGCTCCCATGAGCTTCCTGGTCTACTTCGGCCTGTCCTTCCTGATCCCCTCGACCTCCGGTATGGCCACCGTCTCCATGCCCATCATGGGACCGCTGGCTGTTAAGCTCGGCTTCTCGCCTGAGGTCATGGTCATGATCTTCTCCGCCGCCATCGGTGTCGTGAACCTGTTCACCCCGACCTCCGGCGCCATCATGGGCGGTCTCGCCCTGGCCAAGATCGAGTGGACGACCTGGCTCAAGTTTGCCCTTAAGCTCATCGTCGCGCTCTCTGTCGTCTGCGCCATCATCCTGACCGTCGCCTGCGTGCTGATCTAAGTACCCAACGGGTACCCCACGGAAACCTTGACGATCCTGTAGAGGATCACCTGGTCATCGTCTGTCCGGTGGGGTAAACCCACCGGTAGACTCCTACCTTTAGCCCCCTTCCGTTCCGTGCGCGGGAGGGGGCGCTCTTGTGTTCCGGCGTTTTACCAAACGCCGGAACCACTCGACGCTGCAAGCCCGCCAGAGCGGCAATCTGACGTTCAATCGTCGGGCATGGCCAAAAGGCCTATGCCCTCCTCTTTCACGTCACCTTGCTCGCTCTGGCGGGCTTTCGCTGACTTTTGCTCCACCTGCGGCGCTGCCATTGTTGGTGCAGGGGGTAGCTTGCTCGCTCTGGTGCCCGTTCGCTGGCTTTGGCTTTGCCTGTGACGTTTTCATTGTTGGTGCTGAGTGCCTTGTTTCCCGTCCCAAATGATCTACCCCGGGTCCCCGGTGGTTGCGGTGGGCGTGTTTGGTTGGTGCCTGTTGATGGTCTGGGTATCGGGGAGGGCGGGCTCCGTTATAATCGCCTAGAACATTAAATGGAAACGGGACGGGAGCCATGTATGCGCCAGGGTTTCGACAACGCGAAGTATATCGAGCTGCAGGCTGCTCACATTAAGGAGCGCATCTCGCAGTTTGGTGGCAAGCTCTATTTGGAGTTTGGCGGTAAGCTGTTCGATGACTATCATGCGAGCCGCGTGCTGCCGGGTTTTGAACCGGACAGCAAGTTCCGCATGCTCAAGAGCATCGCCGACGATGTCGAGGTTATCATCGCGATCAACGCGAACCACATCGAGAAAAACAAGGCTCGTGGTGACCTCGGCATTACCTATGACGAGGATGTGCTGCGCCTGGTTGATCTGTTCCGCGGCAACGGCTTTGCTGTCGCGGCTGTGGTCATCACCCAGTACGCCGGCCAGCCTGCTGCCGATGTGTTCCGCAACCGCCTGAACGCGCTCGGTATTCCCGCCAAGCTGCACTATCCCATCGAGGGGTATCCGCACGATGTCGATCTGATCGTGTCCGACGATGGCTACGGCAAGAACGAGTTTGTCGAGACCACCCGACCGCTCGTCGTGGTCACTGCCCCCGGTCCTGGCTCGGGCAAGCTTGCCACCTGCCTGTCTCAGCTCTATCACGAGCACAAGCATGGCACGGCCGCCGGCTATGCCAAGTTCGAGACCTTCCCGGTCTGGAACCTTCCCCTCACGCATCCGGTCAACATCGCCTACGAGGCGGCCACGGCGGACCTCGACGATGCCAATATCATCGACTCCTTCCACCTTGAGGCCTATAACAAGACCACGGTCAACTACAACCGCGACGTCGAGGCCTTCCCGGTGGTCCGTGCTCTGATGGAAAAGATCCTGGGCAAGAGCCCCTACCAGAGTCCTACGGACATGGGCGTCAATATGGTCGGCTTTGCCATCACCGATGACGATGCCTGCCGCGACGCTTCCAAGATGGAGATCGTCCGCCGCTACTTTACCGCGGTCGAAAATGTGCGCCGTACCGGCGTGGGCGATGAGCAAGTCGACCGTCTCAAGATTATTATGAAGAAAGCCGGCATCGATAAGAACTACTCACCGGCGCGCTCGGCGGCCCTCACCAGGGAGCAGCTGACGGGTGGTCCCGTGGGTGCCATGGTCATGCCCGATGGCTCCGTGGTGACCGGTAAGACCTCCACGCGCCTGGGCGCCGCAAGTTCGCTCATTATGAACGCCCTCAAGCATGTCTCGGGCGTCGACCTTGAGCTCGAGGTCATTAGCGATGAAGCGATCGAGCCCATCAGCAAGCTCAAGACGCATTTCCTGGGCAGCAAAAACCCTCGCCTCCACACCGACGAGACGCTTATGGCGCTGTCGATCACCTCGGCCACGAGTGAGACGGCCGCTCGCGTCCTTTCGGGCCTGGAGCAGCTGCGCGGTTGCGATGCCTTCTTTAGCGTGATTATCTCGCCGACGGACGAGACGGTACTGCGCAAACTGGGTATCAACGTGTGCTGCGAGCCCAAGTTTGAGCGCCGCGGTTTCTTCCACCGCTAAGTTTGAAGCACCGCGGTAATTGCATTGCATTTTGGCCGTATCGGGTTAGCGCCCGGTACGGCTTTTTGATCAATAAAGCGCCTATTTCGGCGAAAAATAGCCGTTTACCTGCCTAGAAACAATTTGAGCGGTATACAATAACCGTAACTGTTTCATCCTTAGCGGGATGCCGCATGATGGATATTACCTGCCATCGTGAGGTGTATCGGTCGCGCACGGCGCGTTAGATGCTCGTGCTCGGTTTGAGGAGGCTGCTATGGCGGGCAAGGGTCGTGCGAGTGTCAACGATATGAAGCGTGTCGAGGTGCTGGTGTTGATGGAGATCGACCAGCAAACCGAAGACAATGGCGGGCCGTATGGTTTCTCGCGCAAAACGCTTGCCGAGCGCGTGGGGGTTTCGCCGTATCGTGCCCGCGCCGCAATCGATCGCTTGGATTCCGAAGGCATGATTGATGTCGTCTCGCGTTATAGCGACGACGGCGGCCAGCTTGCAAATGGCATTTGCCTCACCGAACGTGGCGAGTGGTATCTTGAGGGCGTCCGTACCGGCATGCTCGTTCAAGAAATGCTTGAGGACGAGGTTGCTGATCGATAGCAGCATGTAACCCTTGCCATAGCGACGCCGCCTGGGAAACCGGGCGGCGTTTTGTTTCAAGATTGAGAAATGCAATCGCACGCGAGAAAAATTGCGAACGGTCCGCGGCGCGAGTATTACAATGAAGACCCGTAAGATGTGGATAAACAACTTCTACGGGAAGCGCAGGTAACTCAATATGACCAAGCATGTGTTCGTAACCGGTGGTGTGGTTTCGTCCCTGGGCAAGGGTATCACCGCGGCCTCGCTGGGCCGTCTGCTCAAGTCGCGTGGCTACAAAGTAACGATGCAGAAGGCCGACCCGTATCTGAACGTCGACCCCGGTACCATGAGCCCGTTCCAGCATGGTGAGGTCTTCGTTACCGAGGATGGTTACGAGTCCGACCTGGACCTGGGTCATTACGAGCGCTTTATTGATGAGAACCTGACCCGCGATTCCAACTTTACGACCGGTGCCATCTACAAAAGCCTAATCGCCCGTGAGCGTCGCGGCGACTTTTTGGGCGGTACCGTGCAGGTGATTCCCCACGTCACCAATGCCATCAAGGACAAGTTCCGCCGCATCGAGGAGCAGACCGGCTCCGATGTGGTCATCACCGAGCTGGGCGGCACGATCGGCGACATCGAGTCCCAACCGTTTGTCGAGGCCATTCGTCAGTACCGCAAGGAGGCCGGCCCCGAGAACGTCTGCTACATCCACGTGTCGCTCGTTCCCTATATCGCCGCCGCCCACGAGGTCAAGACCAAGCCCACGCAGCATTCCGTCAAGGAGCTCCGCAGCTTTGGCATCCAGCCCGATATCATCGTGCTGCGCTCCGACCACCATATCGATGACGCTATCCGCGGAAAGATCGCAAGCTTCTGCGACGTCGACACCGATTGTGTCTTTACCAACGAGGACTGCGCGAGCATTTACGATGTTCCGCAGCTGCTTGCCGAGCAGGACTTTGACCTGCGCATTTGCGAGCGCCTGGGTCTGGACCCGCGTGAGCGCGACATGAGCGAGTGGAACGAGTTCCTGCGCAAACAGAATCACGCCAACCATCACGCCGACAAGGTGAAGATCGCCGTCGTGGGTAAGTACACGCAGCTGCCCGATGCGTACCTGTCGGTTATCGAGGCCCTGCACCATGCGGGCGTCTTCTACGATCGCCATGTGGACGTCCAGCTAGTCGACGGGGAGAGCCTCGACGAGCAGAATGTCTCCGAGGTTCTGGGCGACGCCTCGGGCATCCTGGTCCCCGGCGGCTTTGGCAAGCGCGCCCTGGAGGGCAAGATCCTCGCGGCCGAGTTTGCCCGTGAGCACAAGATTCCGTATCTGGGCATTTGCCTGGGTATGCAGGTGGCCGTGTGCGAGTTCGCCCGCAACGTCGTCGGCCTTGCCGGCGCCAGCTCCTCCGAGTTCGATCCGGACGGCCCGTTTAGCGTCATCGATCTGATGAGCTCGCAGGAGGACGTGACCGAGAAGGGCGGCACCATGCGCCTGGGCGCCTATCCGTGCAAGCTCGCCGCCGATACCCTTGCTCGCGAGGCATATGGCGAGGAGCTCGTCTACGAGCGTCACCGTCATCGCTTTGAGTTCAACAACGCCTTCCGTGACCAGCTCGAGGACGCCGGCTTGGTTATCTCGGGTCTGTCGCCCGACGAGCGCCTGGTCGAGATGGTCGAGCTGCCGCGCGACGTGCATCCTTGGTATGTGGCAACCCAGGCTCATCCCGAGTTCAAGAGCCGCCCGACCAACCCGCAGCCGCTGTTCCGCGAGTTCGTGCGCGCTTCGATCGGCCAGCACGAGGGTGTCGACCGTCTGCAGGTGACGCCCATGAACCTCGCTACGGACTAAGGGTGCCGGCGAATAAGGAACATACCGAAGCTACTCCCTCGTCGCTCGCCGTGGCGGCGGGGGAGTATCTCGATTACCTCGCGGTCGAGCGGGGTTTGGCGCGCAACACGATTGCGGCCTATCGTCGTGACCTGACGACGTACTGCGCCTATCTGGAGCGGGCGGGTATTGTGTCTTTTGAAGAGGTGACCCGTCAGGTCGTGGAGGGCTTTGTCGCCGACCGTCGCGATGGGGGCTATTCGGATGCCTCGGTGGAGCGTGCGCTTGCGGCCGTGAAGGGCCTACATGCCTTTTTGGTGCGCGATGGGGCTGTGGCCCAAAATCCAACGGCGGCGTTGCGCCTGCCTAAAAGGGCTGAGCGTTTGCCGGAGTATCTATCGGTGGAGGATGTCTCGGCGCTGCTCGATCAAGACTTCCCCGAGGGCGAGATGGGCTTGCGCGACCATGCCATCTTGGAAGTGCTCTACGGATGCGGTTTGCGTGTGAGCGAGTTGGTGGGGCTCGATGTGGGCGATATCCATATCGACGATGGCTTTGTGCTCGTTCGTGGTAAGGGCTCGAAGGAACGCCTGTCCCCGCTGGTAGGAAGCGCGGCGCGAACTCTGACGCTTTATGTAACTGAGGGGCGTTCTCGCTTGGCGGCCCATGCCCGCGGAACCGAGACCTCGGCGGTCTTTTTAAATAAGAACGGCCGCCGTCTGTCGCGCCAGGGCATCCATGCCATCTGTGAGCGCTACGGGCGCCAGGTGGGACTGGTGGGGCTCCATCCCCATACGCTGCGTCACTCCTTTGCCACCCATATGCTTGCGGGCGGCGCAGACCTCCGTGTGCTACAGGAGATCTTGGGACATGCCGATATATCGACCACGCAGGTCTACACGCATGTCGATCGTACGCAACTGACCGAGGTCTATTTGGCGGCGCACCCGCTGGCACATCGTTAACACATCGCTGACCTGCATATTTATAGGTATTTGGGGACGGGCTCCAGATTGCCGCGGCGTGCTTTTGCGCGCGCATGGGCAATCTGGGGCCCGTCCCATTTTTCGCCACTTGGCGTCGCGGTGGTGGGCCGCACGTGCCTTGGGTGGGGGAGTTTGGGGGCGATGTGAACGGCATGTAAAGGGACGTAAAAATCGCCTCAAGGTCAACTTGAAGGTTGAGGTTCGCGGGTGTGGTTCTACAGGTGGCATCACGCCTTTGCTGAAAACACAACATATTGTGTTTTCGAACATATGCTTGGGGGTGTTTTGCAATATATGGTGAGTGG
>DBEZXW010000060.1:0-1756 GCA_048291725.1 Collinsella sp.
GAGCACATGCGACAGCTGCATGGGACTGCCAATATTAAAGGTCTCGTCACCCGCCAGGTCGCGAATGCTGCGCTCGACCTCGGTGATCTGGGTCGCCAGGCCCTCGGACAGATTACGCAGGCGGTCGGGATCCACGAGCATGCCCGCGCGCTCCATCTTGACAAGCACCGGCACGAGCGGCATCTCGATGCCATCGAACACGTTGGCGGCATTCTCACGGGCCATGCACTCGCGCAACGGCGTCACGAGCGCCAGCGTCAGAGCCGCAGTACGGGCGGCAGGCGCTGGAGCGTCCTCACCAGCACCCTCTGCGCCGCGCGCCGCAGGCAACGCCATCTGCAGATACGTATCGGCAAGATATGCCTCATCGAACTCGGAGCGATCGGAATCCAGCAGATAGGCAGCGACCACGGTATCGAAGATACGCGTGGAATCGGCAGCGAGCGGATCCATGAGCTCGGGCTCAGAAGAATCGATGGGCGAAAGCTCGTGCAGCAGCGCCTTCGTATCCGGGCTCGCCACGCGGCCCTCCATAAACAGGCGCGCAAGCACGCCGGCGATCACACCGTGAGCGAAGTTGAAGCCATCGACTACGGCAGTGGAGGCGCCGTCGCCCTCCTCGAGCGCGAACAGGCCCTTGGACGTCGCCAACCACAGCGTGCGCGTCAGTCCAAAGAGCGCGCCCTCTTCCTTATCGTCGTCCACCACGGCGGCGACCCACTCGCCGGCATCAATCGCGCGGGAGACCTCAGCCGCAACGGCGCCAAGCGCGTCGGCATCGCCGGCGGCTGCGCGAACCATAGCAGGTATCTCAAACACACTGGAGGCAGCAGCAGCCCCGCCCTCGCCGCCGACCAGCGCCAAAAAACGGTTCTGCATGGCGGTGATACCAAGCGTACCTAGCGCCGCGGAAACCTCATCGGCAGAATACGCCGGGAAGGACGTCGCCTCAAAATCGAGCTCAACGGGCGCATCGGTGCGGATGGTCGCGACCTTGCGGCTCAGCAGCGCGTCGTTGATGTGCGCGCGCAGGTTCTCGCCCATCTTGCCCTTGACCTCGTCAGCATGCGCGATGACCTCGTCCAGGCTACCGTACTGCGCAATGAGCGCGCTCGCCTTTTTGGGGCCGATGCCCGGCACGCCGGGGATGTTATCGGACGTGTCGCCCTTCAGACCATAAAAGTCGGGCACGAGCGCCGGCGTGATGCCGTGATACAGATCGTCCACGCTCTCGGGCGTCATGATCGCCACGTCGGACAGGCCCTTGCGGGTCGAGACCACGTTGACGTGCTCGGTCACGAGCTGATACATATCGCGATCACCGGTCACCAGCAGCATGTCACAGCCGGCCTCTTCACCCAGACGCGCCATAGTGCCCAGAATGTCATCGCCTTCCCAGCCCTCGGACTGCAGAATCGGCACGTTGAGTGCGACGAGCAGCTCCTTGATCATAGGAAACTGCGCATGCAGATCGGGGTCCATGGGCGGGCGCTGCGCCTTATACTGCGGCAGCATCTCCATGCGCACGCGCGGCTTGCCCTTATCAAACGCCACAACAACGCCGTCGGGGTTAAAGGCGTCGATCATCTTAAGAAACATGTTCAGAAAGCCAAAAATCGCGTTGGTGGGGCGACCGTCCGGCGCGTTCATGGTCGGCGGCACGGCGTGGAAGGCGCGATGCATGAGCGAGTTGCCGTCGATAACGGCAAAGGTGCGGCGCTTGTCAGACATATTGAATACCTCGCTTTAGGCTGGG
>DBEZXW010000061.1:0-40108 GCA_048291725.1 Collinsella sp.
GAGGGCGGGGGTTAAGTTTGTCGCGAGTTCCGCACGCAATGGAAAGCACTTAATGTGCTTTCCGTCTTGCGCAGGACTGTAGAGCAGCAAACTTAACCCCCGCCCTCAGCCCCGGAAGCCCTCCCGGATGGCCCCAAAAAATTTTTCAAAAAAGTTGTTGCGCGCCAGACAGACTTCTGTGTATACTAATCCCCGCAGCGCACGCGAGCGGAAACAAACGCGAACGTCTGCCTGGGGAGTTAGCTCAGTTTGGTTAGAGCGCCGGCCTGTCACGTCGGAGGTCGCGGGTTCGAGCCCCGTACTTCCCGCCAACGCAATTAAAGCCACGTCTTCGGACGTGGCTTTTTGCGTTTGATGCACTTTGTTTCGATAGAACGATCGCCCTGGTGCATCTTCGCCCAGAATCCTCGCGCCTTCGGGAACGCAAGTAAAATCCAATAAGTATATCTGTCTGAACAACAGCTTTGTTGCGCAACACCTGTTCAACGAGACAGGGGGTTAGGTTATACTAAATTGCAATGTGCGCCGCATCTGATGCATTTCGCTCCAAGCGCGGCACTCAGTGGATATCCGATTTACCATTTGGATGTCCTGGCGGTCATTTAGCGTCTCGACACAAGCTCGGCCCCGGAGCTCGTTCGAGCTGTTCGTATTCCTTGAAAGGGGAAAAATGGACATATCGAGGAAGACTGATTACGCCCTTCGCATGCTGGCGATGCTTGCCGAGGATCCGGAGCGTTTGCTTTCTGTTCGCACCGCTGCCGAAGAGGTCAATGTCCCGTATTCGTTTGCCCGCTCGATTCAGCACGGTTTGGTCCAGGCCGGTATTGTGGAGAGCCTGCGTGGCGTCCACGGTGGCATGCGTCTCAAGGTCAGTCCGGACGACGTCACTATCCGCCAGGTCGTCGAGGCCGTTCAGGGTCCTATGGTCATGAACGATTGCACTGCGCCCGATGGTGACTGTGCGCGCATGGGCGCGTGCTGCTATCATCCCCTGTGGGCCGGAGCCCAGGCGTTGATGCGCGACTACCTCGATTCCGTTTCGCTCGGCGACATCGTCGCTCACCGCCAGTTCCCGGCCGTCGATCCCAAGTTCGCCGACCGCGAAGCGTTTCCCGAGTACGCCACCTGCGCGTGCGCTTACCGGGAGGAATAGCGCCGCATAAGGAGCATAGCCATGATTCAGGACCCCTTTCGTTCGATGATTCGTTCGGAAGGGGTCCTGCGTTATCGCGACCTTCCGTGGCGCCGTACGCGTGACCCGTACATCATTTGGCTTTCCGAGGTCATGCTGCAGCAAACACAGGTGCCGCGCGTTGAGACGCGTATGCCGGCGTGGCTCGATCGCTTTCCGACCGTGCAGGCGCTTGCCCAGGCCGCACCTTCCGATGTTTTGGACGCTTGGCAAGGGATGGGCTACAACCGACGCGCTCTGGCGCTCCACAATGCCGCTCAACGGGTCGTAGGGGATTGGGGCGGGGAGTTTCCGCGTGAGACGCGTGACTTGGTCGCCCTGCCTGGTATTGGCCCGGCAACGGCGCAGGGTATCCGGTCGTTTGCGTTTGATCTTCCGGGTGTGTATCTGGAGACCAACGTGCGCACGGTCTTTCTGCATCACTTCTTTCCCGATGTGCCGGCTGTTCCCGACCGCGAGCTGGTGCCGCTGATTCAGGCGGCCTGTCCGGCGGTCCCCGGTGCGGCGACCGACGAGATCGCTCCCTTTGCCGTGCCGCTCGATGATGCCGACACGCCGCGCGCGTGGTATTACGCGTTGCTGGATTACGGCGCATATCTAAAAAAGACGTTGCCCAATCCGTCCAGGCGCTCGGCGGGCTATAGCCGTCAATCAAAGTTTGAGGGCTCACGTCGCCAAAAGCGCGCGCATATCGTGCGCATGTTGCTGGCAGCGCGCGATGGCCAACCGGCGGGGATTACGCTTGCTGATGCCGTGGTGGGCGTTAACGAAATGGAGACGGCAGCCGGTCGCGGGCCGGTCGAGTGCGAGCTTGTCGCGGGCATTCTAGCCGACCTGGAGCGCGAGGGCTTTTGCCGAGCCGAGGACGATCGTTGGTTGAGTGTGTAGCCCGCTCAAATCTGAAGAACGGGATTGTAAGGTTTAAATTCTCGGCTTGAGGGGCATCCTAAAGACGAGGCCGCTCGAAGCCTACGGGCGGCATGCGTTGAAGGGAAGTACACCTATGGATTTTGAGAACTCCCAAACCAAGAAGAACCTCGAGACCGCTTTTGCCGGTGAGTCCCAGGCACACACCAAGTATCGCTACTACGCATCTAAGGCCAAGAAGGATGGCTACGTTCAGATCTCGAATGTCTTTGCCGAGACCGCAGGCAACGAGTCCGAGCACGCCAAACTGTGGTTTAAGTATCTGCACGACGGCGCCGTTCCGGGCACTCTGGACAACCTGCGCGACGCCGCCGCGGGCGAGAACTACGAGTGGACCACGATGTATGACGAGTTTGCCAAGACCGCCGAGGAGGAGGGCTTTGTCGAGATCGCCGAGAAGTTCCGTGGTGTCGCCGCCGTCGAGAAGGCCCACGAGGAGCGCTACAACAAACTCGTCGAGCGCATCGAGTCGGGCGAGGTGTTTGAGCGCGAGGGCGTAAAGGTGTGGAAGTGCCTGAACTGCGGGCACCTGCACGTTGGTGCCGAGGCGCCTGAGGTGTGCCCGGTGTGTAACCACCCGAAGGCGTACTTTGAGGAGCAGGTGGTGAACTACTAGCGCGTGGCGCTGACTGCTGCGGAGCGCAGGGCGGGGAAATACCTTTCCCTCTCGCTCACGGCTCCGCAGGGTCGCGCGAGGCAAAGGTATTTCCCCGCCCTGCGCTCCGGCTTCGGGTCGTCGCGTGCTCGCTACAGAAAAGCTGATATTAAAGATTGTGTGCCGCCCCTTTTTGGGGCGGCACGTTTTGTATGGGGGTGGACAGTTAGTTCAGATTCGTATTTTTCCGATCGCTCTGCGGTTGGCTTTTTGGCAGTTAGAGGCCTGTCGAGCCTCTTTGGGCTGCCTGAAGGGCCTGGTTTTAGGTCTTACTTGCCCGTGTGTGGACTCAATCGCGCCAAACGTAGCATCTTAGAGCATATGGAGGGGGTTTGAATTATACGTATTTGAACTAACTGTCCAGGGTGCTTCGCCCAAGGCCGTGCCGTCTTACTTTTCCGCGCCTCATTCGGGACGCCGCGCCTTGTTTGAGGTCCCGGTCTCCACAATTTTCGTCAAGCTTTTGGTTAGATTTTGGTTAGTTGGCGGGTTGGCGGAAGGGCGAAAGATCATTCGATAAAAAAGCTCAAAGAAAGTGCTGGTAGGGGAGTTGTTGAGCTTTTCGACAGCTTTTGTCAACAAGAAACTTTGCAGCTATTGCTACGGATTGCGTTGCCGTGGCATTGGCGGTGCGGGATGCTGGTCGTAAGCGTCGAATGCTCCGATTTTGGAGGCCAGCATGGATCTGTTTCTTGAGACTCCGCAGCAACAAGCTGAGCGCATGCTGCGTCAGCAGCAACGACTCATGGAGATACAAATGCAAGGGGTAGCCGCCCAGCCCCCTGCGCAAAACGTTACGCCCGTGGTTTCGCCTGCGGGCGGATCGGCGCCAGAGAACTATTCCGTACAACAAGATTCATATGCGCAGGAGCTTGCGTTTGACAAACGCCGCACGCGTCATCGCCGCGTGGGCCAGCGCCTGCGCACATTGGCGATGATCGTGCTCATTCCGCTAGGACTTGCGGCGATTTTCTTGGTCTCGTATGCGCTCACCTGCATCCTCAATGGCGCTTCGCCCGGCGAAGTGCTCCAACATCTGTCAGCCCTCGGCCAGCGCCTAGGCGATGTCATAACAACCATCCAGGTCGGTTGGGAAGGCTGACGTTTGCCGCCATTGGTCTTCTCGGATGCAAGGATTATCGCCACGAGTGGAATCCTTGCATCTTACGGGCCCTATCGTGCGACTGAATAGTATTATTGAAGATAAATAATAATAGGATTTGATATGTATAAGCAGGATTTAGAGCAGACTCTGTTGGGCATTGACGAAGAGGCAGAGCTGGAAATAGGTCCAAGAGACGACAGGCCGAGCGTTGTATTGGTGGGAGGAAGCGCCTTCATGCTAAACGATGTGACGAATCGTTCGGTTACACATGACATCGATGTGTTTGAGGCAGACAGGTGCCTCCGGGAGATCATAGCTCGATACCCCGAGGTGAATGGTATGGCGGTGGCATATTGTAATCAGATGCCATTCAATTACGAAGATCGTTTGATCCCCTTGGATATTGGGGCGCGTTTTATCAGGTACTTTACGCCATCCTTGGAGGATCTGGCGGTAATGAAGCTCTATGCCTACCGCCCGAACGACATCGTCGATCTTCATAGCCAGGCATTCGTCGACCGACTTGATTGGGGACTGCTCGAACGGCTTATATTCGACGAGGGCGAGGCGCTGGCGTCGTCGCCTTCGGAGCGGAGTTATCAAGAGATGGTCTGCGCATACAGCCAATACAAAAAGGAGGTGCTCGGTTGAATCTGACCTTTGAGGGATTCTTAAAAGGCTATTGCCGAGAGCTATCCGGACAGCAGTCGCTCAGTTTTAGAAAACTGGTTACGCAAGCGACGACGGTTGCGCCGCGCGTGGCGGAGCCCCTGTTTTTGCTCGCTTTGGCACAGGGTAAAGCCGAATACGTTCTGGGCTTATCCGAGGGTTCGTGGATGGAAGAGGGTTACCGAGGCGTTTTGTCCTTGTACGCCCAAACGGGTAGCCTGGCATCTCTATGCGCCGAGGACAAACTTCCTAATCGTTATGCCAACGTTTGGCGTGCGTATAGAGCGGTGAAGGAAAAGCCAGTGGCGGACAGAAGGATCAACGCCCTGATGCGAAAAAGAACGTTGGGAGCGCTAGAGGAATCGGGTGTAACGCGCTACGGTCTCTGCCGCGATTTGAATCTGAATAAGGGAAACGTGTACGCATATTTAGCCGGTGATGACTCAAAGGTGAGCAGGGAGACGGCGCGCCGCATTATGGAATATGCGGAGGAGAGGGGCGCCCAAGAAGGGGCCGGGCGCCCGGTGCGTATGGCGGGGTAAGATTGATCGCGGTTTTGATTGGTGCTCGATTGGGTTTGTTGGGCGGAGTTTATGTCTGCTATTGATATTGTGCTTGTTGTGATCGCTTTGGTGGCGGTGGGGGTTGCTGCGGCTTGCGCCTTCCAACTCAAGAGCCTGCGTGCCGAGTTGCGGGAGCGTGGCGACAGTAGCGCGGAAACGCTGGCAGCACTCGAGCAGGCCAACAACGCACTCGATGCCCTGAACGTCGCGCTGGCCGAAACTCGCCGCACGGCCAATGCCATCGCGCAGCAGCAGACGACAGATGCGGCCGTGGAGCAGCAACGTTACCTGGCCATCGCACGCGAGTTCTCGCAAGCCGGTGACCGGATGGATGACCTGCGCCGCGAGACGGCCCAACAGCTCGGCGCCAATCGCGAGGGCATCGAGCATCGCCTGGACAAGGTGCGCGAGACGGTTGATGCTCAGCTGGGCGCCATCCGCAAAGACAACAACGTGCAGCTCGATCAGATGCGCGCGACGGTGGACGAGAAGCTCTCTCGCACGCTCAACGACCGACTGTCGGCATCGTTTAAGCAGGTGAGCGACCAGCTCGAGGCCGTGTACAAGGGCCTGGGCGATATGCAATCTATCGCCACCGGCGTAGGCGACCTCAAGCGTGTGCTGGGCAATGTAAAAGCGCGCGGCATTTTGGGCGAGGTGCAGCTGGGTGCGATCCTGACGGACATCCTCACACCCGACCAGTATCTGGAAAACGTTGCCACCAGGCCCGGCGCCTCGGAGCGTGTTGAGTTTGCCGTCAAGCTGCCGGTGGACGAGGGCGACCCCGTGCTGCTGCCGATTGACTCCAAGTTTCCGGGCGACGCGTACGAGCACCTGCTCGACGCGCAGGAGTCGGGTGACGCGGAGGCCGTTGCCGCAGCGCGCAAGACGCTCGATATGATGGTGAAGCGCGAGGCTAAAGACATCTGCGAAAAGTACCTGAGTGTGCCGGCAACGACCAACTTTGGCATCATGTTCGTGCCGTTTGAAGGACT
This sequence comes from Collinsella sp., assembly GCA_048291725.1. Taxonomy (GTDB): domain Bacteria; phylum Actinomycetota; class Coriobacteriia; order Coriobacteriales; family Coriobacteriaceae; genus Collinsella. The sequence goes on from DBEZXW010000061.1 coordinate 6,110, forward strand.
GTACGCCGAGGTCGTCAGCCGCCCCGGGCTTATCGAGACCCTGGGCCGCGACTATCACGTCAACGTTGCCGGCCCCAGCACCATGGCGGCCATTCTCAACAGCCTGCAGATGAGTTACCAAACGTTTAAGCTGCAAAAACGCACCGACGATGTACTGCGCGTGCTCTCCGCTGTCAAGGCCGAGCTGCCGCGCTATCAAAAGGCGCTGCGCCGCGCCCAGCAGCAGATCGAGACCGCGGGCAAAACGGTCGAGGGCATCATCACCACGCGCACCAACGTCATGGAGCGCAAGCTCAAGGACATCGACGCCCTGGAAGATGCCGAGGAGGCCGACGAGATCTTGGGGCTTACGTCTGCGAGCCTGCTCGCAGACCAAAAAGACGAGGACTAGCTTCATCTGACGGCGGGGCGCCTGCGCAAGCGCGGGGCGCGGGCGCTTTTCGCGTCGCACTTGCCTGAAGTGCGCTTTAGTGTGCAACAATGGCGTTTCGCCCTATCAGACGCGAAAGGAAGCCCATGTCTCAGAGAAACACCAGTCCGCTCAAACGCTCCACCGTGCGTCGCACGCTGCAGCGTTTTTGGGACGTCACGCGCACGCAGCCGCTGATCGTCTTTCTCTCGGTGTTCTCGTCGGCGGGCTACATCTTTTTGCTCACGTTTGCCAACACCTATGTGATGGCCCTCATCGTCGACCGCGTCCAGGCCGGTCCCGTGGCAGGCGACCAGGTGTTTGAGGTCTTTGGTCCTTACATTCTGGCGCTCGTGCTCGTTAACCTAGTGGGCCAAATCCTCTCCAAGCTGCAGGACTACACCGTCTACAAGCTCGAGATTGCGGGCAACTATCACCTGGCGCGTCTATGCTTCGACACGCTCTCCAATCAATCCATGACATTTCATACCAGCCGCTTTGGCGGATCGCTCGTGAGCCAGACGAGCCGTTTTATGAGCGGCTATACGGGGCTGGTCGACGTGACGGTGTATTCGCTCATCCCCACCATCACCTCGGTCATCTGCACGGTGGCGGCGCTCGCCCCGGTGGTGCCGACGTTTACCGTGATCCTGGTGTGCATCATGGCCGTCTACATCGCGTTTGTCTGGCTTATGTACAAGCGCATCATGCCGCTTTCGGCCGCGACGTCCGCCGCGCAGAACAAGCTCTCGGGCGTGCTCTCCGACGCGGTCACGAATATCCTGGCCGTCAAGACCTGTGGGCGCGAGGACTTTGAGCGCGATCTGTTCGACGCCGCCGATCGTGCCGCGCGCGACGCCGAGACGGTCTCGATGCACGCCATGATGCAGCGCAACTTTACGACCTCGGGCCTTATCGTCATCACCATGGCCGTGGTGAGTGTGTTCGTGGCGGGCGGCAACGCGTGGTTTGGCATCTCGGCCGGCTCGCTCGTCATGATCTTTACCTACACCTATAACCTCACCATGCGCCTGAACTACGTAAGCTCCATGATGCAGCGCATCAACCGCGCTTTGGGCGATGCGGCCGAGATGACGCGCGTGCTGGACGAGCCACGTTTGGTGGCAGATGACCCGGACGCCCCTGAGCTCAAAGTGACCGAGGGCGCGATTGATTTTGAGCACCTGAGCTTTGCGTACCGTGACGCTGCGGCGGGCGAGAGCGTGTTCGATGACCTGACACTTCATGTGGCGGCGGGCCAGCGCGTGGGCCTGGTGGGCAAATCGGGCTCGGGTAAGACGACGCTCACCAAGCTGCTGCTGCGCCTAGACGATGTTCAGGGCGGCCGCGTGCTCGTGGATGGTCAGGACGTCTCGCGCTGCACGCAGCAGAGCCTGCGCCGCCAGGTTGCCTACGTGCCGCAGGAGGCGCTGCTGTTCCACCGCTCCATTCGCGAAAACATTGCCTACGGTCGTCCCGACGCCACTGATGAGCAGATTCGCGAGGCCGCGCGCCTGGCCAATGCCCTGGAGTTTATCGACCGCTTGCCCCGTGGCTTTGACACTATGGTGGGCGAGCGCGGCGTCAAGCTCTCGGGCGGCCAGCGTCAGCGCGTGGCTATCGCCCGCGCCATCCTAACCGACGCGCCGATTCTGGTGCTCGACGAGGCGACCTCTGCTCTCGACAGCGAGTCCGAGGCGCTGGTGCAGGAGGCGCTCGAAAACCTGATGCGTGGACGTACCTCCATTGTGGTGGCGCACCGCCTGTCCACCGTGGCGGCGCTCGACCGCATTGTGGTGCTGGCCGATGGCGAGATCGTCGAGGACGGCACGCATGCGCAGCTCGTCGAGGCGGGTGGCGAGTACGCGAGCCTGTGGAGCCGTCAGACCGGCGCATTCTTGGAGGCGTAAGCGTCTCGGACGTGGGACAATTGTGCCCATAAGTTTATTGTGCCGTTGAGCCGAGGAGTCGTTATGCCACGCGAGACCAATGCCGCCAAACGCGAGCGCGCCGTTGAGGTGTGTGAGCGCCTCAACCGTCGCTATGGCCCGGTCGAGTGCTTTTTGGACCACGAGAATCCCTTCCGCCTGCTGATCGCGGTGTTGCTCTCGGCGCAAACGACCGATGCGCAGGTCAACAAGGTGACGCCGAAGCTGTTTGCCCAGTGGCCCACGCCCGAGGCCATGGCCGGGGCGAGTGTGGCTGACGTGGCAGACACCATCAAGTCACTCGGCTTCTACAAGAGCAAAGCCAAACATGCCGTCGAGGCCGCGCAGATGATCGTCGCCGACTATGGCGGCGAGGTGCCGGCCGACATGAAGGAACTCGTGAAGCTGCCGGGCGTGGGACGCAAGACGGCGAACATCGTGCTCAACGTGGGGTATGGCATCGTGGAGGGCATTGCGGTGGACACGCACGTCAACCGCATTGCGCACCGCCTGATGCTGAGTCCCAAGACGCATGCCAAGGAGCCGCTCAAGACCGAGCGGGATCTGCTCAAGATTTTGCCGCACGAGTATTGGGAGTCGGTTAACCATCAGTGGATCACCTTCGGTCGCGAGATCTGCGACGCCCGCAAACCCAAGTGTGACGAGTGTCCGCTGGCAGATTTGTGCCCCAGCGTGCGCGTAGCGGGATAGGGCGGAACGCATCTTCGTCTGGCGTTTTTTGCGGGTCTGGGTTTGCCCTTGAGCCGGAGTCCTCTCCATGCGCTACCATAACAGGCAACGAATTTGACGAACGACCCGCCGAGCTTGCCTCGGCGGGCTTTTGGCGTTGCAATGCCGGAGGAACAGCATGCTCATTCACCGTATAGCCGCGCAGCTCTACACTGCCGAGGCGCTGCAGACCGTCGAGGCCGGGCTCGATTCTGGCGAGGACGTGACGCTGGCCGTGTCTCAGTCGGGTCGAACGCTTATGGCCGCCGCCCAGTTTGCGCGCCGCCCGCGCCCTACGGTCTACATCGTGAGTGGCGAGGATGCAGCCGATCGCGCCGCGCGTAGCCTTGCCGCCTATGTGGGCCTGGCGCACGTGTGCCGCTTTCCCGAGCGCAAGGACTATCCTTGGCGCGAGCAGGCGCCCGACGACGCCGTGGTGGCCCAGCGCTGCGAGGCGCTCGGGCGTATCGTGCGCGGGGACAACTGCATCATGGTCGCCTCGGCTCGCGCGCTGCTGCGCTGCGTGCCGCCGGTCGAGAGCCGCTACTGGGAGTCCACTACTTTTGCGGTGGGCGAGGAGATTCCTTTTGACGAGGTGCCGCAGCGCCTGGTGGGCATGGGCTACACCAATGCCGGCGCCGCCGACGCGCCCGGCCTGTTCCGTGTGCACGGCGACACCGTCGAGGTGTTTCCGGCGCAGGAAAAGGCGCCCGTGCGTATTGAGTTCTTTGGCGACGAGATCGACCGCATCCGCCGCATGGTGAGCTCAACGGGCCAGACCATCGGCAACGAGGACAGCATCGAGATCTTCCCGTGCCGTGAGCTGGCGCTTACCGACGAGGCCGTCCACAACATGCATGTGGCGCTCTACCGCGCCAGCCAGGACGACAGCAAGTTGGCGGCGCTGCTCGAGATGGTGGATGCGCGCATCGTCACGCCTGAGCTCGACCGCTTTTTGCCGGTGATGTACGGCCAGACCGTGAGCCCGCTATCGCATGTGAGCGGCAAGGCGCTCGTGGTGCTGTCCGAGCCGCGCTCGCTGTTCGACGATTGCCTGCACGCCTACGAGGATATCGAGGCACGTGCCGGCGAGGCGGGTGTCGACCGCCTGGACGGTCTGTACGTGCGTGCCCAGCAACTCGACTTTGGTTCCCAGCAGCGCCTAAACTACGTGAGCCTCATCCGTGCCGGCGGTGCGGTGACGGCCGAGCTCAAGATTGAGCAGCCTGCCATCGCAGGCTCGGACAACCGTTTTATGACGCGCATCCAGGAGGTCGTGGGCAAGCGCTATGCCTGCGTGTTTGCCATTCCCGACCGCGGTGCGCGCGAGTCGATGGAACTCACCTTTGGCGACGAGGGCATTACCTTTGAGGAATCGCTGACCGCGGCGCCCGAAAACGCCGGCGCTATCGGCGAGCGCGTGCGCGTGGCAGCGGCGGATTCCGCCGACCGTGCCGCACGCCAGGAGGCCCATGCTTCCATTCGCGAGCGTAAGGCCGATGCGCTCAACGCCCGCTCGCTCGAGGCGGGCGCCGCGCAGGCTGCCGCCGGCGCCGCCGTGCCCACGATCTCGCGCGGGCGCGTGACCTTTGTGGACGCTGCCCTGCCGCAGGGCGTGGTGGTGCCCGACGCCAACCTGGCCGTGTTCTCGATCGCCGACCTCAACGCCCGCATGGACGCCAACCGCGCGCGCAGCCGCCGCAAGGTGGACATTACGCAGATCACCTTCCCGTTTAAGCCGGGCGACTACGTGGTGCACGCCACTCACGGCATCGCGCTCTTTAGCGAGATCGCGCGCCAAGAAGTGGGCGGCAAGGAGCGCGACTACTTTTTGCTGGAATATGCCGATGGCGACAAGCTCTACGTGCCGCTCGAGCAGGTCGACCGCATCACGCGCTATGTTGGCCCCGACGGCGACAAGCCGCGCCTGACCAGGCTCAACACCGCCGACTGGACGCGTGCTACCAACAAGGCGCGCAAGAACGCCAAAAAGCTGGCGTTTGACCTGGTTGACCTGTATACGCGCCGCTCGTCGATTACCGGTATCGCCTGCCCGCCCGACACGCCCGAGCAGATCGAGATGGAGGAGAGTTTCCCCTACGACGAGACGCGCGACCAGCTGGAGGCCATCGCCGATATCAAGGCCGACATGGAGGCGCCCAAGCCCATGGACCGCCTGCTGTGCGGCGACGTGGGTTTCGGCAAGACCGAGGTTGCCCTGCGCGCGGCGTTTAAGTGCGTGGATTCCGGCCGCCAAGTCATGGTGCTCTGCCCCACGACCATTCTGGCCCAGCAGCACTACGAGACGTTCTTTGAGCGCTTTGCCCCGTTTGGCCTCGAGGTCGAGGTGCTCAGCCGCTTCCGCACGCCGGCGCAGCAGAAGCGCGCGCTCAAGGCGTTTGCCGAGGGCACGATCGACGTGCTCATCGGCACGCACCGCTTGCTTTCTGCCGATGTGAACCCCAAGAACCTGGGCCTGGTGATCATCGACGAGGAGCAGCGCTTTGGTGTGCAGCACAAGGAGCAGCTCAAGAACCTGCGCGAGCAAATCGACGTGCTCACGCTTTCGGCAACGCCTATTCCGCGAACCATGCAGATGGCCACGAGCGGCGTGCGCGACATGAGCCTGATCACCACACCGCCGACCGGGCGTCGTCCCGTGATCGTGCACGTGGGGGAGTACGACCCCGACGTGGTGAGTGCGGCGATTCGCCTGGAGGTGGGCCGCGGCGGTCAGGTATATTACGTGTCCAACCGCGTCAAGACCATCGATGATGCCGTGGCGCGCGTGCACGAGGCCGCGCCCGAGGCGCGCGTGGGCGTGGCGCACGGCAAGATGAGCCCGCGCGAGGTCGAGGACGTGATGATCGAGTTCGCGACCAAGAAGATCGACGTGCTCATCGCCACGACCATCGTGGAGAGCGGCATCGACAACGCAACGGCCAACACGCTGATCATCGAGGACTCGCAGCGCTTGGGCCTGGCACAGCTCTACCAGCTCAAGGGCCGTGTTGGCCGCTCGGCCACGCAGGCATACGCGTACTTTATGTTCCCGGGTGAGCTGCCGCTCACCGAGGAGGCCACGGCGCGTCTGACCGCGCTTTCCGAGTTCCAGGACCTGGGCAGCGGCATGCGCATCGCCATGCGCGATCTGGAGATCCGCGGTGCCGGTTCGCTCATGGGTGCCGAGCAGCACGGCAACCTGTCGAGCGTGGGCTTTGACCTGTTTACGCAGATGCTGGGACAGGCCGTGGCCGAGGCGCGCGGCGATGACGATGCCGGCGTGGAGGCGGCGAACGTGGGTATTAACCTGCCGGCCGATTACTTCTTGTCCGAGGAGTACCTGCCGGCGGTGGACCAGCGCGTGCTCGTGTACCGCAAGCTCGCGGTGGCTGAGGACTTGGAGAGTATCGACGAGGTGCAGGAGGAGACCGAGGCCGCGCATGGCGAGCTGCCGTTGGCGGGACTCAACCTGTTCAACCGCGCGCGTATCCGCATCCGCGGCGAGCGCTTGGGGCTCGAGAGCGTCACGCTCAGCGGCGGACGCATCACGTTTTTGGGCGTCGAGGTGCCCAAGAAAGTGGCCTTTGAACTTAAGACCCGCTATGGCGCGGTGAACTTCCCCAAGAGCCGCAAGCTGTCGGTGCCCTACAAGGCGGGCGCCGGCGCGGGCAGCGGCCTGGGCCGCGGCCTCGACGCCAACGACGGCACCGGCCCGGTGGCGGCGGCGCTCATGCTGCTGCAACAGCTGGGTGCTAGCGACGACGACTAGCGGGTCGACGCTGCAAACGCTCCATTTGGGCAATCTGACCCTCACTCGTCGGTCGCGTACGCAAGTACGTTTCCCTCCTCCTTCGGGCCACCTTGCCACAAATGGAACGTTTTCGCTCACTTATGCTCAACCTGTAAGGGTATTTATGGGACAAAGCTATCTTTGCCCCACCACGTTGCGGGTCGACCCTTCGCCCGACCGAAAGGAAAGCATGTTCGGATACATCTATAAGAAAGATGTCGCCATTATCGCGGTTGTCCTGTGTCTTTGTCTGGGCGCGGGCAGTTTCTTCGATTATCAGATCTCGAGTGCGCTGTTCAACATCGGCAGCATGTACGGTCGCTTTGTCGAGGCGGCCGGTGAGCTGCCGTTCGAGCTGACGGCGAGCATCGCGGGCGTTATGCTCGTGCGCTCGGCACGCCCCGATTCCAAGGCGAGCAAGTGGCTCGCTGCGCTGGGCGTTTTGATCAACGTGGGTCTGGTCGGCTACGAGATTATCGGATCGCTGCGCGTCGGCGGCAAGCTTATTGCGTTTCAGCTGGTGCTGACGTTTGTGCTGGTCATCGCCGCCAACCTTATCGTCTATCGCCTCACGCGCACGACCGAGCCCGACGAGCTTACGCGCTGGGCGTTGATGGTGCTTGCCGTGTGGGTCGCTCAGGCCATTATCCTCAACGTGATCGTCAAGCCGCTGTGGTCGCGCCCACGCATGCGCGTGATCGAGGTCACGCCGGGGCTCAATTTTCAGCCGTGGTGGGTAATCGGTAACCCCGACAAGTGGAGCTATATCGCGGCCGGCGTAATCAAGGACGGCTTTAAGTCGTTCGCGAGCGGGCACACGGCGCACGCGGCGATCGGCCTTATGCTCGCCGGGCTTCCCGCGGCGGCCTTTAAGGAAAAACCGTCGCGCCGCCGCGTGGTCTTTTGGACGGCGGCTGTGGTCGCGGCGCTCGTCGCCTTTGGCCGTATCGTGATCGGAGCGCATTTTTTGAGTGACGTGAGCTGCGGCTTTGCCCTGGTGCTGGCGCTTGAGTGCCTTGCCGCGCGTATTGCCTATCCCAACGGCGTACAATAGCTCCGTTTGAATCATCTGGCCGATACCCGGTAAGAGAGGATTGCCATGCTCGCGTTTAACAACGATTATTCCCACGGCGCACACCCGGCGGTGCTGCAGGCGCTCGTCGACACCAATATGGAGCCGCAGCCCGGCTACGGTACCGATGCACATACCGAGCGTGCCAAGCAACTTATTCGCGAGGCCTGCCAGGCGCCTGACGCCGACGTGTTTTTCCTGGTGGGCGGCACGCAGGCTAACGCCACGGTGATTGACATGCTGCTCGCGCCGTACGAGGGCGTCGTTGCTGCCGAGACTGGCCACGTTGCCTGCCACGAGGCGGGCGCCATCGAGTTTGGCGGCCACAAGGTGCTCACCATCCCCGGCTACGAGGGCAAGATGCACGCCGAGGACCTCGAGAACTATATCCAGGTGTTCTACGAAAACGAGAGCTACGAGCACACGGTGTTCCCGGGTGCCGTGTACGTGAGCCTATCGACCGAGTACGGCACGCTGTACTCCAAGGCCGAGCTCGCGGCGATTCACGCAGTGTGCCAGAAGCGCGAGATTCCGCTGTTTGTGGATGGCGCCCGCCTGGCCTATGCGCTGGCGGCCGATGAGTGCGACATTACCCTGCCCGAGCTGGCGCAGCTGTGCGACGTGTTCTACATCGGCGGCACCAAGTGCGGCGCGCTCTGCGGCGAGGCTGTGGTGTTCTGCGGCATGCGCGCCCCGGCGCATCCCATTCCGCGTATTAAGCAGCACGGCGCGCTGTTGGCCAAGGGCCGCCTGACGGGCGTGCAGTTTGAGGCGCTCTTTACCGACGGCCTGTATTTTGAGATTGGCCGCCAGGCGATTGAGACCGCGCAGGCGCTTCGTCGCGTGCTGCACGAGCACGGCTACCGGTTCTTCTTGGAGACGCCGACTAACCAGCAGTTCGTGATTCTGCCCAACGAGGACATGGCGCGCATTCGCGAGCATGCGGCGATCGAGTACTGGGAAAAGTACGACGAGACCCACACGGTGGTGCGCTTTTGCACCAGCTGGGCCACGACGCAGGAGGATATCGACGCGTTGGCGGCTGTCCTGTAGCCTGATGTAATGACGAGGGGCCGCCCTGCGCCTGAGCTTGGCGTAGGGCGGCCTTTGCTTTTTTGGGGAGAAGGATTGTATGACCGAGATGTCCGAGCCGACGATCCGCCTGGCGACGCCCGATGACGCGCCGGCGTTGCTTGCCATCTATGAGCCGTATGTGCGCCAGACGGCGATTACCTGCGAATACGAGGTGCCGAGCGTTGAGGAGTTCGCCGGGCGCATCGAGCGTACGCTCAGGCGCTATCCGTATTTGGTGATGGAACTCGGCGGACGTCCGGTGGGCTATGCCTATGTGAGCCCGCTCAACAGCCGAGAGGCATACGACTGGTCGGTCGAGACATCGATCTACTTGGCGCGTGATGTGCGCCACGGTGGGCTGGGCCGCAAGCTGCATGACGCGCTCAAGCAATGCCTGGTCTCGATGGGCATCACCAACATGTGCGCCCTCATCGCCGTGCCGCACGACAAGGACGACGAGTACCTGACGCACAACAGCCAGGACTTCCATGCCCATATGGGATATCGCCTGGTGGGTGCCTTCGACCGCTGCGCCCAAAAGTTCGGCCGCTGGTACGATATGTGTTGGATGGAGCTGGTCCTAGCCGAGCGCGTTCCCAACCAACCCAAACCAACCTGGTTCCCCGACCTCCCCAAACCTACCATTTAGGGACAGGTTAGCCGATGGGCTCGGTGTATTTGGCGCGGTCGGTGCGCTGGATGCGCTTGGAGACATGGAGCGGGCGGCCGTCGGTGTCGTAGACGTAGTCGGTGATCAGGATCAGCGCCTGCCCGCGCTCAACGTTGAGCAAAAACGCCTCGTTTTGCGAGGCATAGCACACCTCAAAGGTCTTATGTCCCTGTGCCGGCGCGCGATGGAATTCTTGGCGCAGCGTGGCGTAGAGTGAACCGTTGATATCGCGATCGATGAGCGCCTCAAAGCTTGGCGGCAGATAGGTGGTCTCCAGGCACAACGGCGCATCGTCCAGATAACGCAGGCGGACAAGTTTGACGAGCTTGCTGCCCACGGCGGCATCAAAGAACTTAGCTATGCTGCCGCCCGCCTTGGTAAAGCCCGAGTCCACCGTGCGCGTGGTGGGCTTCATGCCCTGACCCTGGACCTGCGCCGTATAGCTCGAAAACACCAGGTTGTTCTCGTGGAGCGCGGGCGTGTCGGCCACAAAGGCGCCGCGCCCGCGCTCGGTTCGAACCAGACCCTCATCGACGAGCACCTTAAGAGCATGGCGCACGGTGCTGCGCGACAGCCCCGATTCGTCCATGAGTTCCATCTCGGACGGCAGCTTGTCTCCGCGTGCGTAGATGCCGGCGGCGATGCGGTCACGCAGCGTACCCGCCAAGCGCTCGTATTGGGCCAGTTTCTTCTTAGACGAAGCGTTCATGCTATCAACCTGTATCTAACTTGTATGTGAATCTAATTAAGCATGTATCCAATACAACAACAAAACCGCTGGTAGCAAATTATCAAAAACCGCATCAGCAATATTTCTATGACAAATATAGCATACAACTAGTCGACATAACCAAAACATGTATGTAACTTGTATGCCATCGAGAGCATCAAACGAGAAGAAAGGCTGATGCACGATGACTACTCAGGAACAGGTTAAGGATGTCGTCTCCCAGGTTTTGGCTGACAAGGCAGACAAGGGCGGCATCAAGCGCGTCGTGTGGATTGGCGCCGGCGGATCCAACGGCGGCAACTATCCTGCGCAGTACTTTATGGAGCACGAGGCCACGCAGGTCGTGAGCTCCAGCTACACCAGCAACGAGTTCGTGCACGCAACCCCTGCTTACGTCAACGAGAACACCCTGGCCGTCGTCGTGTCCATGCGCGGCACCAAGGAGACCATCGTCGCCGCCCAGGTCGCCAAGGACCACGGCGCCAGCACCATCGCAATCTATGTTGACGAGTCCGGCCTCACCGAGGTCTGCGACTACAAGATCCAGTACGACAGCCTGGCCGTCGACGAGTCCTGCATGGGCCGCACCAACTCTGCCGTCGTGACCATGATCGCCATGGAGCTTACGCAGCAGACCGAGGGCTATGCCGAGTACGAGACCGCTATGGCCGCGTTCGACTTGGTCGACCCCATCTATCGCAAGGCCGTCGAGTACACCCGTCCGCTCGCTGCTAAGTGGGCCGAGCAGAACGCCGACAAGCCCTGCATCAACGTCATGGCTCAGGGTCCGCTCTTTGGTGCCGCCTACGTCTTTAGCATCTGCAACGTGCAGGAGATGCTGCAGATCGACTCCTGCACCATCAACACCTGCGACTTCTTCCACGGTCCTTTCGAGATCCTGGACAAGCGCACCTCGCTGTTCCAGCTCATCAGCGTCGGTCGCAGCCGCTGCAACGACGAGCGCGGCATCCGCTTCGTCAACCAGTACGGTGGCGAGCGCGTCTATCAGCTCGACGCCAAGGAGCTCGGCCTCAACGACATCAAGGACAGCGTGAGCGAGTACTTCAACCACCTGATCTTTGCCCCGATCCTCAACAACGTGTACATGCGTGCACTCTCTGCAGTCACCCACAAGGACTACATGACGCGCCGCTACATGTGGAAGCTGGACTACTAGGGGATAGAGCGGCCTAACAGCTCGATGTCCTCATAAGTTGCGGTGGAATAGTTCCTGTTTGGGGGCTTGAAGCCTCTATGTAGGAACTATTTCACCGCAACAGCCAAATGATCCGCTGGGGACGGAGGAAAACGAATCACTGACTCAGACCAGCCCCTCAGTGATCCGTTTTCCTCCGTCCCCAGCGGATCACTTTTCCGCTCGCCGATTTGTGTCTTGAAAAATGTATATAACGACTATAACGTAGTGTGAAACATATTGGAAACAATATCGAGGAGGCTGCGTTGAAGAAAAGCAATCTGGGCTATGTGCTGGTGCTGATCGCCGCGCTTATGTGGGGCAGCATCGGAATCTTTGTAAACGGCATCTCGGCCATGGGCGTTTCGTCCCAGAGCATGGCTGCCTTTCGCTTGTTGGTCGGAGCGCTTATCTTGGCGCCGGTCCTGATGTTTATGGGCTGCCGTCCGGGCGAGGGGTCTACCGTGGCTCAGGGCCCGCTGGCCCTGTTCAAGGCAAGCCCTAAAGAGCTTGTTCCCTGCGCGCTTGTCGGTATCGTCGGTTTGGCCGCCGCCAACACCTGCTATTACGAGTGCATGGGCGAGGTGGGCATGTCCACGGCCTCGGTGCTGCTCTACACCTCGCCGGTGTTTGGCGTCATGCTCGGCCGCGTGCTTTATCGCGAGGACGTGACCCCCAACAAGCTCGTTGCCATTGTCTTTAACATCGTAGGCTGCGTGCTTGCAGTGACTAATGGCGACCTTTCCGGTTTTCATTTTTCGGTTTGGGGCGTCACGTCGGGCGTGATTGCAGGCCTTTGCGGTGCGTCGCTCGCGGTGTTTAGCCGAATGGCAACCAAGACGGTCCACCCGCTGGCTGTCACGTTTTGGGGCTTTGTTTTTGGCGGTGCGGTTATGGCGGCTATCGCGGCTCCGTGGCCGGATGTCGCCGCGGCAATGTCGCCACAGCTGCTGCTGCTGTTCCTTGGCTTTGGACTCATCCCCACGGCCGTGGCTTATATCTTATATATGCAGGGTCTATCCATGGGGCTCGAGACGTCGAAAGTTCCCGTCGTAATGTCATTCGAGACGGTCGTCACCGTACTGGTGGGCATTGGTGTCTATGCCGAGCCCGCCGGCGCGATCAAAGTCCTGGGCATCGTGCTGGTGCTCGCGTCCATCCTGATTATGAACACCGACTTCTCCAAGCTGCGCAACAGTGTGTTTGTCGGTCATGTCATTGAGAGCATGACCTTTAAGCCCAATGCGTGGTGGACCGAAAAATCGCAGGACATGGATCTGTTTAAGGAGCGCACCGGCATCGCGCTGGAGCCCACCGTGCAGGAAAGCCCCTGGTACTTCGTGCGATAAGGGATTGGCGCGGCGTCTGATCGGGCACCGCCTGGCCAGCGCCGGCCTTCCCTGCGCCAACGTTTCAAGTACGTTAAACCCGTCAACGGTCGATTTTCACCCGCGAACGGTCTTTATACTAATTAACAATATCCGCAACGTATAAGACGTTATAATGACCATAACGAAAAGGAGGAGGCAAGATGAATCAGATCATTCTCGCATCTCATGGCGGCCTGGCCGCAGGCGCCAAAGACACGCTCGAGATGGTTCTCGGCGACGTGTCGAACGTCCACGTCGTGTCGCTTGCTCGTGACGACAAGGAGCCCATCACCAATAAGGTGGACGCCATGATCGCCACGTTCAACGCGGACGACACCGTCTATGTGCTGACCGATATGCTCGGCAGCTCGGTCAACAACAACATGGTCGAGCTTTCCAAGAACGGCACGAAGTTCACGGTTGTCAGCGGTTTCAACATCCCGCTGGCACTGACGCTCGCTATGAGCCCCGTCCCCGTCAAGGGCGCCGAGCTCGCGGCCCTCATCAACGAGGCCCGCACCGGTCTGACCAACCCCAACGCACCGGTCGAGGCTGCCGCGGCTCCCGCCAAGAAGGCTAAGGCGTCCCGTCACAGCTCCGGTCCCGCCAAGATCGTCCTCGCACGTCTTGACTACCGTCTGCTGCACGGCCAGGTCGTCTTTACCTGGACCACCAAGGTTCAGGCCGAGCGCATCATCGTCGTCGACAACGCTGCCGCCAACGATGACATCAAGAAGGGCGCTCTTAAGCTGGCCAAGCCCCAGGGCGTGCGCCTGAACGTCTTTACCGTCGAGCGTGCCCTCGCCAAGATGGACAAGCTCAACACCCTCGGCGAGCGCGTCATGTTCGTCTTTGGCAACACGGCCGAGATGCTGCAGTTCTGCCAGGGCTACAAGCTCGACGCCATCAACCTGGGCGCCACCGCCAACCACGACGGTGCCGATCAGGTCGGCGGCAAGGACAGCTCCGTCTTCCTCGACGCCAACCAGAAGGCCGACGTCAACCAGCTGATCGACATGGGCATCAAGCTCTACGTCCAGCAGACCCCTACGTATCAGAGCGTCGACATCGACGCCAAGCTGTAATCAACCAGGCTTTTGCCTGACTGAAAGGAGAAGGGTATGAATACGTTCATCAGTGCGGTGCTCGTCGGCCTCGTCGGCGTGTTCTGCATGTGGGACTCCCGCCTGCTCGGTCGTCTTAACTTCGAGCAGCCCCTCGTTGGCGCTACGCTCGTCGGTCTGCTGCTGGGCGATGTGCCCACCGGCCTTGCCGTCGGTGCCGCCGTCGAGCTCGTGTCCATGGGCCTGGTGCAGGTCGGCGCCGCCGTTCCGCCCGATATGGTCCTGGGCGGCATCGTGGCCGCTGCCTTTGCGTGCCTGACCGATGCTTCCGCCGAGACCGCCATGACGATCGCCATCCCGGTCGCCGTCCTGGGTCAGCTCCTCGGCATCGTGTTCCGCTCCATCATCGCCGCCCTCACCCATGTGGCAGATAGCGCGATCGATAACGGAAAGTTCAAGACCGCCTACCGTATGCACATCTGCGCCGGCTCCGGTCTGTACGCCGTCATGTACTTCCTGCCGATCTTCCTCGCCGTCTTTGTTGGCACCGACCTGGTTCAGGCCATCGTCAACATGGTTCCCGAGTGGCTGTCCACTGGTCTGAACGTTTCGACCAAGATCATGACCGCCTACGGCTTGGCCCTGCTGCTCACCATGATGATCAAGAAGGGTATGACTCCGTTCCTGTTCATCGGTTTCCTGCTCGCCGCTTACCTCAACCTGTCCGTCATCGCGGTCGCTCTGATCGGTGTGTGCCTGGCTGTCGTCTTCATGGGCTTCAAGTTCAACGGTTCCCATGCAGCCGCCGGTGTCGATTCCGACTACGATCCGCTCGAAGACGACGAAGACTAAGGAGGAACACACTATGGCAACCGCAACCAAGGACGTGTCCCTGAACAAGAAGGTCAGCCAGTTCTTCTGGCGCTCCTGGGCCATCCAGGCCTCTTGGAACTACGAGCGTCAGATGAACATGGGCTTCCTCTACGGTATGGTTCCCACGCTCGATCGCCTCTATCCGGACGAGTCCGACCCCAAGCAGCTCGCTGCTAAGAAAGAGGCTTACCACCGTCACATGGCGTTCTACAACTGCACCCCGCAGACGAGCGCTTTCATCCTGGGCCTCTCCGCCTCCATGGAGGAGGAGTACGCCAAGGATCCCGAGAACTTCGATCCCGATTCGATCAACGCGGTCAAGACCTCCCTCATGGGTCCGCTTTCCGGCATCGGTGACTCCTTCTTCCAGGGCACCATCCGCGTTATCGCCTTTGGCCTGGGCGTTCAGCTGGCTCAGCAGGGCTCCATCATGGGCCCGATCCTGGCCATGCTCATCTCCATCGTCCCCTCTGTGCTGATCACTTGGTTCGCAGCCAAGATGGGCTATCAGGGCGGCCACGAGTACCTGAGCAAGCTTCAGGGCGGCGACCTCATGGAGAAGCTCATGTATGTCTGCGGCATCGTGGGTCTTATGTCCGTGGGCGGCATGATCGCCACGCTGATCGGCGCCACCACCCCGCTGCAGTTCGCTGAGGGCACCGTCGTTATCCAGGACATCTTGGACGGCATGATGCCCCAGATGATTTCCCTTGGCCTCACCGGCCTTATGTACTGGCTCATCAAGAAGAACGTCAACACCGGTTGGCTTCTCGTGATCGCCATTGTGGGCGGCATCGCCCTCTCCGCGGCCGGCATCCTGGCCTAGTCGCGACCAAGCGTCTAACCGCTTTCCCCCGGGGGCCTGCCTGGCATCCCATACCCCAGGCAGGCTTCCATCCCCAAAATGCGACAATGGGACAGTCCCTTTGTCGCATCCTTAACGGGCCGGCGACTCGGTCCAAACCACGGTAACCCTGCGAGCGCCCGGCAATGTGGCGCCGCAAAAATCGAAAGGAATGTGTCAGATGTACGAGATCGACCTTAACCTCCCTAAGCAGATCGTCGCTGACGTCCTGTCCAACCACGAGATCCACAGCGTCGCCTTCGTCGGCTGCGGTGCTTCCATGTCCGACCTTTACCCCGCCAAGTACTTCCTGGCCAACAACACGGACAAGCTGAACGTTCAGATCTTCACTGCTAACGAGTTCAACTACGACACGCCTTCCTGGGTCAACGAGCACACCTTCGTGATCACCTGCTCCCTCGGTGGCTCCACGCCCGAGACCGTCGAGGCCAACAAGACCGCCAAGAAGCACAACTGCCCGGTCGTCTCCCTCACCAACAAGGCTGGCTCCGCTCTGACCGTCGACGCTGACTACGTCATCGTTCACGGCTTCCACGCCAACTTCGCTGCCAAGTGCGAGAAGCCCGGCTACGCCATCGCTCTTGCTGTCGAGATCCTTCAGCAGACCGAGGGCTATGACCACTACGAGGACATGATCACCGGCCTCACCAACGTCTTCGAGCTCTGCGAGAACGCCGCTCAGCACTGCAAGAAGCTCGCCAAGAAGTTCGCCGAGGACTTCAAGGACGACAAGATGATCTACTTCATGGCTTCCGGTGCCTCCGAGAAGATGGCTTATTCTCACGCCGCCTTCCTGTTCACCGAGATGCAGTGGATCGACGCCGCCGCCTACAACACCGGCGAGTACTTCCACGGCCCGTTCGAGGTTTCCACCGAGGGTAAGCCCTACGTCTTCTTCATGTCCGATGGCGCCACCCGTCCGATGGACGCCCGCGCCCTCACCTTCCTCGAGCGCATGGGCGCCAAGGTCGCTCTGATCGACTCCAAGGACTACGGCCTGGCTGACGCTGTGCCCGCGAGTGTCGTCACCTACTTCAACCCGCTGCTGCACCTCGCCGTTATGCGCGAGTACGGCAACCAGATCGCCGAGGCCCGTCAGCACCCGCTGACCATGCGTCGCTACATGTGGAAGCTTTCCTACTAATCACAAGTAAGTAGACCTTACGGGTTGATTGAAAGGGGATGGGGTTTGCGCCCCGTCCCCTTTTTTTGCTTTGGGGAGGGCGTATCCGTCGCGTCGCAAAACCCCAGATAAAACCTACCAAAATAAACCTGTCCCTTTTTGGCAGGTGGGAGGAGATGCGTATGATCAAGGCAGTGCTGTTTGATATGGACGGCGTGCTGGTCGATACCGAGTGGTTCTACAACCGTCGTCGCGTGGCGTTTATGGAAGAGAAGGGGTTCCACTTTGACGAGATCCCCGATCTTTCGGGGTCTAACGAGCCGGCCATTTGGGAGGCGCTGGTGCCCGACGATGTTGAGCTGCGCGAGCGCCTGCGCGTGGAGTACAAGCAGGTCTACAGCCCGGAACATCCCGTTCCGTATGCCGAGCTGCTCAACGAGCAGACGGAGCCGGTGATGCGCGAGCTGCACGAGCGCGGTGTGAAGTGTGCCATCGCGAGCTCGTCCTATCGCGAGCTGATCGACGAACTGGTAGAGATTGCCGGTATCGCCGACGTGCTGGACTACACCATCAGCGGCCACGAGTGCAGTGCGTTTAAGCCCGACCCCGAAATCTACGTGCGTGCCATGGAGGCGCTGGGGGTGGAGCCTGCCGAGTGCCTGGTTATCGAGGATTCGCCTTTAGGCATCGAGGCCGGCAAACGTTCCGGCGCCCGCGTCCTGGCGCTGCGTCCGCACGAGGGCGTTAACCTCGATCAATCGCGAGCCGATGCCGTTATCGATAATCTGACCGACATTTTGGCCGCTTTGTAGTGTCAATCCGCCGCGTGAAGCACGGGTTCAAACGTTTTTTGCGGTGGATTGGCTCAATTTGGTTTCTATTTTGACCCGTTTGGCTTCGATTCGGGCTAAGTGAGTAGACTTTTTGGCGCAGGCCGAGCACAATGCATATCTTCCTTTGTAAAACCGCAGGTCACAGGGGTGGCGGTTTTGGGTGTGCTCGACAGATCGTAAAAAGTCTACTCACTTGTAATTTGGGCCTTTGGTCGTGGGGTAGCTGGTCCCGCTTTGGTTGTCGAGGGAGGGTGAATTGAAGCGCCCCCGCACGCTCCATGCTACAATCGCGGGCATGCCCCACAACTACATCTGCCTTCGAAAGGAGCCTACGTGGCGAACGCCATCGATCAGCTCACGGACCGCGTGCTCATGCTCGGCCGTCTCACCATCGTTCGCCGCGCTATTACCGCCGTGGCGGTCACGATTTCTGCCGTTCTCCAGACATTTCTGATTCAGGCGTTCATCCAGCCCGCCGACCTGCTTCCGAGCGGCCTCACCGGCGTCGCGGTCCTGCTCGATCGCGTTACCTCGCTCGGCGGCGTTCACATCGACATCTCGCTCGGTATGCTCGCGCTCAACATCCCCGTGGCGCTCCTATGTTGGAGCGGCATTAGCAAGCGCTTCGTCATCTTCTCGATGATGCAGGTCGTGCTCTCATCGCTGTTTCTCAACGTCTTTCACTTCGCTCCGTTTTTGGGCGACAAGATCATGCTAATCATTTTTGGCGGCGTGGTCTCGGGTCTGGGCGCTGCCATCGCACTTAAATCCGGCGCATCCACCGGCGGCACCGACTTTATCGCGCTGTGGGTTTCCAACCACACGGGCAAGACCATCTGGGGCGTCATCTTTGGTTTCAACTGCTTTATCCTGGCGATCTTTGGCTTTATGTTTGGCTGGGACAAGGCGGCGTATTCCATCGTGTTCCAGTTTATTTCGACCAAGACCATCGACAGTTTCTATCGTCGCTACGATCGCGTGACGCTGCAGATCACGACGCGCAAGGCAGACGAGGTCATGACTGCCTACGTAAACCATTTTCAGCACGGCATTAGCTGCGCCGAGGTCGTCGGCGGATATAGCCGCGAAAAGATGTACCTGCTGAACACCGTTGTCTCGACCTACGAGAGTCAGGACATTATCAAGCTGGTGTGCGACGTTGATCCCGGCGCCGTGATCAACGTGTTCCACACGCTCAACTTTGTGGGCGGCTGGTGGGGTGGTCATGTCGACGAGCCCATGCCCACGGCCGTTCCCGATCCCGACAAGCCCGCACGCATGGCCAGCAGGCAGGCGCGCCTCAGCGAACAGGACAGCCTGCAGCAGGACGACGGCAAGTAGGGTATTGGCATTTTGCCGGTCCTGCGCAACCCATCCGAACGAGCCCCCCGAAAGCCCCGTTGCTTTCGAGAGGCTCTCGTTTGCCCAGATAAAACCTACCAAAATGAAGCTGTCGCTTTTTGGTAGGGAGGGTGTATCGTTTTATCATTATGAGGTAATATGAAACTAGACGTTATATACGTATTAGTTATTTCGATATTTCGATAAGAGTGATTAGATATGCCTGCGCCCAAAAATGCACCGCTTTACCAGCAGATTTACGACGAAATCAAGGATGCGATCGAGAAAGGTGTTTATGCACCCAAGGAGCGTATTCCGTCCGAGCTTGAGCTAGCCGAGCAGTACGACGTGAGCCGCATTACGGTGCGCCGCGCCGTCGAGGAGCTGTGCTCCGATGGCTACCTGGTTAAGCAGCAGGGCCGTGGCACCTTTGTCTCCACGCCGCACATCAATCGCCAGTTTCACGCCTCGACGCTGCAGACGTTTACCGCGCTGTGTGCCGGCAACGGCATGAAGGCCGGTGCGCACGTGATCGATCGCCAGATCGTTCCGGCGCGCCAAAACGAGATGGAGTTCTTTGGCCTGCAGAAGGATGCGCTGCTGCTGCATATCAAGCGCGTGCGTACGGCCGACGGCGAGCCCATCTTTGAGGAGAACATCTTTGTGCCGTTTGATGCCTACCGTGAGCTGTTGACGGCCGATCTTGAGGACAAGTCGATTTTTGCCGAGGTCGAGCGTGTTGGCGGAACGCCGATTGTTTCGGTTGGCTACCGCACGGTCGAGGCCGTTCGTGCCAATACCGAGCAGGCGGCCGAGCTGGGCATTGCTCCGCACGATCCGCTGCTCAACCTGCGTGCCGGCTTCACGGGTCCCAATGGCGAGCCGGTCCTGATGGGTAAGCAGTACTACGTGGGATCGCGCTACGTTATGGTCATGTAGCTCTAGTTGCGCGGTTTTCCAAACCGCGCAACGGCTCGACGCTGCAAGCCCGCCAGAGCGGCAATCTGCCTTTCAACTTCGGCGGCATGACCAGAAGGTCAATGCCGCCTCGTTTCAAGGCACCTTGCTCGCTCTGGTGGGTTTTCGCTGTCCGCGCCAAAACATCGGCGTTGCCGGGCCGGCACTTGGGGACGTTCCTTTTCTGCCGGCACCTGGGGACACTCCTTAGCCGTTGGGGGCGTTCTTAAACGACTAGTCTGGGCGGCGGCCGTGTGCTGCTGTCCGCGTGGCGGCGTATAATCGGCGGCAGATGACTTGGACGTTAGGAAACCATGACCGATAGCATGCAGCAGATGGCGCTCGACACGCTCGGCGCCTATTTTGGCTACACCTCGTTTCGCCCGGGACAGGACCGCATGGTCGATGCGATCCTTGCCGGTCGCGATGCGCTGGGTGTTATGCCCACGGGCGCCGGCAAGTCCATTTGCTACCAGGTGCCCGCGCTCATGCTGCCCGGCATCACCTTTGTGGTGAGTCCGCTGCTGTCGCTTATGGAGGACCAGACCCGTGCGTTGCTCGCGGCGGGTGCGCGACCCAGCTATCTCAACTCCAGCCTTACCCCGGCCCAGCAAAACACCGTGCTCAAGCGTGCTCGTGAGGGGCGCTACCAGCTTATGTATGTGGCGCCCGAGCGCCTGCTCGAGCCGCGCTTTCTGGCCTTTGCGCAGGAAGCTGCGGCCGAAGGCGGCATCGGCGTGCCGCTCGTGGCCATTGACGAGGCCCACTGCGTGAGCCAATGGGGCCAGGATTTCCGCCCCGCCTACCTGCAGATTCGCGAGTTCATCGATTCCCTGCCGCAGCGCCCTATCGTGGCAGCCTTTACCGCTACGGCGACCGAGCGTGTGCGCGCGGATATCCAGCAGATGCTCGGCTTGCAAAACCCCGCGACGGTGGTGACGGGCTTCGATCGCAAGAACCTCTACTTTGGCTGCGAGGAGATGGGCGACAAGGCCAAGGCCGCGTGGGTGCGCGACTATGTGATCGCGCATTCGGGCGAGAGCGGCATCGTGTATTGCTCGACCCGCAAGTCGGTCGATGCTCTGGCAGGCGAGCTTGCCGAGGCGCTGGGCCCCAGCGGCATTCGCGTTGGCCGCTACCATGCCGGCATGGGCAACGACGCCCGTCGTCAAAGCCAACGCGCCTTTATCGACGACGATATTCAGGTGATGGTTGCCACCAATGCCTTTGGCATGGGTATCGACAAGCCCAACGTGCGCTACGTGATCCACAACAATGTGCCCGAGAGCATCGAGGCCTACTACCAAGAGGCAGGTCGCGCCGGTCGCGATGGCGACCCGGCCAGCTGCCATTTGCTGTGGAATGGCAACGATTTTCGCATGCGCCGCTTTCTGATCGACCGCGGCGACGCTGCCGATGAGGCGCTCGACGACGAGCAGCGCGCGTGGGCGCTCCAGAATCGATATCGTCTGCTCAGCCAGATGGAGGGCTACTGCAATACCACCGGCTGCCTGCGCGAATATATGTTGCGCTACTTTGGCGACGAGGCCGCGGCCGAGCATGCTGCCGCGGCTGGTGCGGGCGCCACCGCCACGGACGAGGCCGAGGGCTGCGGCAACTGCAGCAACTGCCTCACGCAGTTCGAGGTCGAGGACGTCACCGATATGGCCCGCGCCGCTGTGTGCTATGTGGCCACGCGACCCATGCGCTTTGGCAAGTCGCTCATCGCCGACGTGCTCCACGGCGGCAACACCGAGCGCATTCGCCAGATGCATCTGGACGAGGACCGCGGCTACGGTGAGCTGTCGAGCGAATCGGTCGGGCGTATCAAGGACATCATCGGCCAGCTGTGCGGCCGCGGTTATCTGGCTACCTCGCAGGGGCAGTACCCGGTCGTGGGGCTGGGCCCGCGCGCTGGTGAGGTCGAGGACGAGACGTTTGCCTTTACCGTTAAGCGTCGCGCGTCCAAGCGCAAGGCCTCGGCCCGCGCCCGCCGCGCCGTCGATCTGCTGCGCGAGGAGGCCGAGCTGGATCAGCGCCCGCGCGTGGGTGACGATGCCGAGCTGTTCGAGCGCCTGCGTGCCCTGCGCAAGGATATTTCGACCGAGCTGGAGATGGCGCCGTACATGGTCTTTTCCGACAAGGCCCTGCGCGGCCTGTGCCGCCTACGCCCACAGACGCGCGACGAGCTTATCCAGGTCAACGGCATCGGCGAGAAAAAGGCCGACGCCTTTGGCGAGCAGTTTATGGCGGCGATTGAAGAGTTTGAGTCCGAGCATGCACGGAATGGAGCATAACGATGGCATCCGATGATAAAACCGAGCGCACTGAGGTGTCCGCTGTGCCGCTGTACCAGCAGGTTATGGACGACCTAAAGGGCGAGATCGCGCGTGGCGTGTACGCATCCGGCTCGCGCATTCCTTCCGAGATGGAGCTCGCGAAGTACTACGGCGTGGGACGCATCACCGTGCGCCGCGCCATCGAGGAGCTGTCGCGCGCGGGGTATCTCAACCGCCAGCAGGGGAGGGGCACGTTCGTGTGCGCGCCCAAGCTCAAGCGCAAGATTGTCCAGAAGGGTGACGTTCAGAGCTTTTCCGAGGGTTGCGCTGCCAACGACATGGTGCCGGGTGCGCGCCTGGTATCGCGCACGGTGGTTGCGGCGACGCGCGAGGACGCGGCGTTCTTTGGCGTAGAGCCCGGCTGCGAGCTTATCGTGGTCGAGCGCGTGCGCACGGCCGACGGCATCCCCGTCATGCTCGAGAACAACGCCTTTGTGCTGGCTGACCATCCCTATCTGCAGACACTTGCCGATAAGGACCTCACCGATAACTCGATCTTTGCGCTCGTTGCCGAGCATTCGGGCCGCGCACCGCTCAAGTCCGACCCTTGCACCGTGGAGATTGCGCTTGCCGATGCTCAGGCGGCCCCGCTGTTGGAGGTGCCGGTCGGCGAGCCGCTCTTCTATATGGAGGCCTACTTTACCGACGCTGGCGGGCGCCCTCTACTGCTCGGCCGCCAAAAGATCGTGGGCTTGCGCTACGTCTTCGACATCTAACGTCCATAGATAGAACAACATAGAACAAATTTGCCGAGATGACTTCACGGGCTTTGTTACACGTGTTATAAATAGGACAACATAGAACGACAGCAGGTACGAGCTGCAGTCGTTCAAAACCGCCACACAAGAAGGGGCATCACCATGAACGCACACGATCTGATTCAGGAAATCATCGAGCGCAAGGGCAAGATTGAGAACGTCTTTTGGATCGCCTGCGGCGGTTCGATGATCGACCTGATGCCGGCCAACGAGCTGCTCAAGCGCGAAGCCACCACGTTTACCTCGACGGTCTACACGGCACGCGAGTTTTGCCTGATGGCCCCCAAGAGCCTAGGGCCGAAGTCGCTCGTTATTGCCTGCAGCCACAGCGGCAACACGCAAGAGGTCGTCGACGGCTGCGAGATGGCGCTGGCGGCCGGTGCCGAGGTCGTTGCCCTCACCGACTGCGAGGGCTCCAAGATCGACAACGGCAAGTGGACCACCTGGGTCTACCCCTGGGGCGAGGGCGTGCCGCAGGCCGAGGTGCCTCAGGGCATCGGCGCTCTGATCGCCGCCGAGCTGCTCGACCAGCAGGAAGGCTACGAGGCACTCGCCGACATGTACGAGGGCCTAAAGCAGATGGATGCGCTGCTGCCCGCCGCCCGCGAGAAGGTCAACGCCGAGCTGGGCGCCCGTTTTGCCGAGCTCTGCCAGCAGCACAAGTTCTTCTACATCCTGGGCTCCGGCCCCAACTTTAGCCAGACCTACGCCATGGCGATTTGCTCGCTTATGGAGATGCAGTGGCAGCACTGCTGCTACATCCACTCCGGCGAGTATTTCCACGGCCCGTTCGAGGCTACCGAGCCCGGCGTGTTCTACTTTGTACAGCTCGGATCGGGCGAGTGCCGCCCCATGGAGGAGCGCGCGCTGGCGTTCCTCAACACGCACACCGATACGGTCATGGTGCTCGATGCACTCGAGTACGGCGTGGGCGAGGTACCCGCCAGCGTGCGTTCGTACCTGGAGCCGATCTTCTTCTACAACATGAGCTGCGAGCTGCGCGCCGCTCGCGGAAAGGTGTTCGACCACAGCCCTGAGATTCGTCGCTACATGGGCATCGAGCAGTACTAGGTAACGGGGAAAGCATTCACCTTCGATTCGCAAGCGTGTCGTGTGAGTCAAAAAAGCGGGCCGCGCCGGGGATTTCCGGCGCGGCCCGCTTGGTATCGCGCATAGATTGGTAAGGTTGCGGAGCCAGCGGCTTACTTGGCGTCGTAGGCCTCGGCATCCCACCAGTCGAGTTGGGCGATGTTGTCGCGGATGTGCTGGCAGCTCTTGTGGAAGCCCTCGAGCTCGTGCTCGGAAAGGTCGAGTGTGTAGACCTCCTCGACGCCCTCGGCACCGATCACGCACGGCAGGGAGGTGAAGATGCCCTCCTCGCCATACTGGCCGGTCATGAGCGTGGAGGCGGAAAGCACGGCGTGCTCGTTGTGCAGAACTGCGGCGCAGACGCACGCGGCGGAGTTGGCGACGGCGTACTCGGTGCACTGCTTGCCCTGGTAGGTTACGTAGCCGCCCTTGCGTGCAAGCTCCTCGACCTCCATGTGGTCGAAGGCGTACTTGTCGGGGTTCTCGGCCTGAAGCTCGTTGAGGTTTTTGCCGGCGATTGTTGCGGCCTTAAAGGCGGCAAGCTGGCTAAAGCCGTGCTCGCCGATCATGTAGGCGTCGATGGACTTAGGGCTCACGCCGACCTTCTTGGAGATCTCGGTGCGCAGGCGGGCGGAGTCCAGGCCGCAGCCCGAGCCGATGATCTTCTTGGGATCGTAGCCGGTCAGATGCCACAGCTCGGTGCACACGACGTCGCAGGGGTTGGAGATGCTCACGAAGATGCCGTCAAAGCCGGCGTCGACGATGCACTTGGCAAAGGTGCGGGCGGCGTCGGTGGTAAAGAACAGCTCGCCGTCGCGGTTGCCGGCGGCCAGCGCGACCTTGCCGGCGGCGTTGACGATGACGTCGCAGCAGGCAAGCTCCTCGTAGTGGTCGTAGCAGTTGACGATCTTGGTGTTGTACGGGACAAACGAAAGGGAGTCGCGTAGGTCCTGGACCTCGGACGTCACCTTGGCCTCGTTGATATCGCACAGGTACAGCTCATCGGCAATGCCCTGCATGAGCAGACTGTTGGCGACATGTGCTCCTACGTGGCCCTGGCCGACCACACCGATCTTACGCGTCTGGTACATATATGTATCCTTTCGGCCGAGTTTTTCGCGTCGAACCATTGTAGCGTCCTGTTGCCACTTTGCTAGGCTAAAGCGCCATAGATTTTTGGGCATGCCTTAATCTCTACTTTTGGAGTGATTTGGGCCGCTGACGGCATCGCCGGGCGATGTACTCGCGCGGATGGGGCCGGTCGTTGTACCATAACTGCAACTGACTCGTAAGGAGCATTCATGCCCATTCGCATCCCCGACGCCCTCCCTGCCGCCGCGCAGCTCGAGAGCGAGAACATCTTTGTCATGACCGAGTACCGCGCGCTGCACCAGGACATCCGTCCGCTGCGCGTGCTCATCCTCAACCTCATGCCCACCAAGATCGCCACCGAGACGCAGATCATGCGCAAGCTCTCCAATACGCCGCTGCAGGTGGAGGTGGACCTGCTGCGCACCAAGACGCACGAGGCCACGCACGTGAGCGCCGGCCACCTGGAGACGTTCTACCGCACGTTCGACGACATCTGCGACATCCACTACGACGGCCTGATCATCACGGGCGCGCCGGTGGAACAGATGCCGTTCGAGGAGGTCGACTACTGGCCCGAGCTCTGCCAGATCATGGATTGGTCCACCACGCACGTGCACTCTACGCTGCACATTTGTTGGGGCGCGCAGGCCGGCCTGTACCATCATTACGGCATCCAGAAGTACGACCTGCCGGCAAAGGCGAGCGGTGTGTTCGAGCATTATCTGGTGAAGCCGCAAAGCCCGCTGGTCCGCGGCTTTGACGACCGCTTCTATGCCGTACATTCGCGCAACACCGACGTGCGCCGCGAGGACGTGGAGGCCGAGCCGCAGCTTGAGGTCGTGGCCGTGTCCGACGAGGTGGGCCTGT
This sequence comes from Collinsella sp., assembly GCA_048291725.1. Lineage (GTDB taxonomy): Bacteria > Actinomycetota > Coriobacteriia > Coriobacteriales > Coriobacteriaceae > Collinsella. Next base: position 32,281 of record DBEZXW010000061.1, read on the forward strand.
ACATCGTCAAGTCGACCGACAGCCGTCGCTTCTTTGTCTTTGGCCATCCCGAGTACGACACCGATACGCTGCGCCTGGAGTACGAGCGCGATGTGAAGCGCGGGCTCAACCCGGAGGTGCCGGCGCATTACTTCCCGGGCGACGACCCCTCCGCCGAGCCGCGCAACGTCTGGCGCAGCCAGGCTCAGCTGTTCTACACCAACTGGCTCAACTACTACGTCTACCAGACCACGCCCTACGACCTGGCCCGCGCCGGCGAGGAGCACTAGGCTGCGATGGTACTGCTGTAGCCGTGGCTGCGGCTGTGCTCGCGGCATGACGAGCGTGGATTATCGGACACACGAGCGTGGATTTTCGGGCGTTTACAAATCGAGCGTGGATAATCTCCCACTTTTGGCTTGAAACTAGACTCAAAACGGGAGATTATCCACGCTCATTTTTTATATGTAGATGCCGATGGCTCGGCTAAGAGACGGTGCGTGAAGAGGCCAAGTCGCATTCGGCGTAGTCTCGTATCTCGACGGGTTTTTCTTTCTGATAATCCGATGGACACAGGCATCTAAATGTGGAGACAGGGACCTCTCGGTAAGGCTTCTGCCTGCAGATATAAGCCATCAGCCTAAAACGTCCAAAACCGTCAAGCATTTGGTCAGTGCCTGGACAGCATTTGGTTAGACTTCGCATGAAACCGTCTGGTACGTTTGCGCCGTTCCATGAGTTGGGAGGCGACATGGGAAACATGACGGCGAATCAAAGACTTACAAGTCACATTAAAGCATGCGAACAGCAGATGAGTTGCGTGTACGCGCGCACGGCGGCGGAGGCAAAGCAGATTGAGCGGCGGGTGGCGGCGGGAAGTCTAGAGGCGGTCATGCCGGGGCTGTATGCGCGTCCGGAATACTGGTCCGAGCTCAAGTTTCGGCAGCGTTATCTGCATCGAGTGCGGGCCCTTGCGCAAAAGCACCCCGACTGGACATTTTGCTCCTATACGGCGGCTGTTATCTACGGTCTTTCGGTTTCGCATGCCAATTTGACGCACATCCATATCGCCGTGGCACCGGCACAATCAACGACGCCGGGCTCTCAGGTCGTTCGCCATCGTTATGTTCGTCAAACACGGGCCACCCAGATGGACATTGCCGTGACCGATATCGATCAAACGATTACGGATTGCCTGGTCGATGCATCGTTTGTCGAGGGCTTGATCATTGCGGACTCGGCGCTCCATGAGCAGCTTTTGTCGAAGGAGCATCTCGTTGAGACGGTCGACAAGCTTGGCCTGAATCGACGCGGTGTTGTGACGGCGCGAAGTGTTGCACGGTGTGCCGACGGCCTGTCGGAAAGCGGTGGCGAGTCCAAGGCGCGCGCCCTGATGATCGAGCGCGGCTGGCAGACGCCGGAGCTGCAAATTGAGCTGTTCGACCCGGTTGAGCCGGGACGGCCGTATCGCGTCGACTACTTGTGGCGCGTGGGAGATCGGCTGATCATCGGGGAATTTGACGGATTCGTTAAAAGCGAGAAGGCGGCGGAGGAGGGCAAGCTCGCAAAGGCGCAGTTTGATGAGCGCCAGCGCGAGTCGAGGCTTTCGCTGCTTGATAACTGCAAGATTGTGCGCTTGTGCTGGGATGATCTGAGGGATCCGGGAAAGCTTGATCGCAAGCTCAAAGTTGCCGGCGTGCCGCGTGCGTGCTGAGGCGGTTGCAGGGCGTTGAGCCGCACGAGCGTGGATAATCGGACGCTTGTTGAATGAGCGTGGATAATCTCCCGTTTTTGGCTCGCAAGGGGGGTTCAAAGCGGGAGATTTTCCACGCTCATCGTGCAGGTGCGATGCAACGGCGGTTAGGCGCTGATGATGTGGGGTAGCGGCAGGTCGTGGGCGTCGGTGGGAACGTGGTCGACACGCTGCTCGTCAAAGGCGATGCCGATGATTTGGCATGCGGGCGAGAGCATAGGCAGGTAGCGGTCGTAACAACCGCCGCCGTAGCCTAGGCGCGCGCCGGTTTGGTCGAAGGCCACGAGCGGCACGACGATCATGTCGAGAGCTTCGGCAGGCACGATGGGGAAGCGGTCGCTGTCGATGTCCGTGGCCGCGAAGGCCCGCGTGGGGTGGCCGATAAACGGAGCCACGGACGCATCGTCGACAGCAACTGCCCGCATGTACATGCGCTGGCCACAAGCCATGGCGTCTGTTGCTGAGAACATGCACGGATAGGCCACGCACCAGCCGCGTTTGGCGGCCGCTGCGGTTAACGCGGCAGGATCGACTTCGGAACCCATCGCGGCATAGACGGCAACGGTGTGCGGAGCCGCGGCATCCAAGCGGCCCAGCAGCTCAACCAGCCGCGCACAGATAACGGCGGACTTTGCCGCCCGCACATCCAAATCAAGAGCATCGCGCCGAGCAACCACCGCCCGCCGCAACTCAGCCTTGTCCATCCCAACCTCCTCTAGCAAACCTGCCAAAAAGGGACAGGTTTATTTTGGCAGGTTTTATCTGGGCAAACGTCGAAGCCGCCACAAAGGCGCCCTGTGTGGCGGCTTCGACTCGACGTTGGCTTCACAGCGCCGCAGCGATCGCTTCAGTCACAAACTTATTGAGCGACTCACCCTTCTTTGCCGCTGCCAGCGCTGCTTGCTTGTGGAGCTCAGAGCCCGTTCTTACGTTGAACGAGCCCTTAAAAGCCCGCTCGGGCTCCTTGCCCTTCTCGGCGCAAAACTCAAGGTAATCGTCGACGGCGTCGTGGAAGCATTGCTCCACTTCTTTGGCCGTGGAGCCTTCAAATACGATTGCGTCCCTAATGCCGGCGACCATACCGGTTAGCACATGCTGTTCGGCATCGAGCTCGACCGGGGCGAAATAACCCTTGTATGCCAAAACGTTACTCATGACTACCTCCGACATCTTGCAGAAAGCGAACGATGTTTCGAATGGTCCCCGCTGTCAATTCGTCAGATGGATGAGGCGCGTGCATTACGAACATCCTGCCATCTGATGGCCTGTAGAAGCGAACGCGCGATCCGGACGTCTTGCCTTTGCTGTCCATTTCAAAGCCATATGAAGCCATAACTTTAAGAAAGTCAGCAAATCTATACGTTGAAGGACAGCTAAGCAGCTGGGCGATGAGTTTATCGGATCGAGTCATCCTGCCTCACATTCTGCAACTATATTCTAGTTGCAATTTCAGTTCGATGCAAGCACCTCTACTATAGAACATGTGTGCGTATAGAACAAGTGTTCGAACTACCACGAAGGGCGCCTGTGAACTGCGCCCTTCGTGGTAGTTTTGCTTGCCGTGCCTTAGCCCAGCAGGTCGACTACGTTGAAGCCGGCGTTGCTCTTGGCGATGACTTCGCGGCTGCCAAAGACGCAGGTGGGCGATTCGGCTGCGATGCGCGTCACGTCGGCGCCGAGCGAGCGCAGCTCACCGGGCGTGGCGGCGAGCATCTGGGCGCGACGCTCCTCGCGCGCATGCGGATCGAGCCCGGCCAGGTAGGTCGTGTTGCGGCGCTTGGTGAGCGCGTACGGCTTCACCGGCGCGTCCATGCCGCTCACGCAGCTCACGATAAAGCCCTCAAAGGCGGCCTCGTCGGGTTCAAAGCTGCCAAGCCATGCACCCGCGCGCTTCACGCGCTCAATCGAAGGATCGATCGCCGGGTCGCGGTAGGTGTAGAACGCCGTCTGGCGCTCGCCGGCTGCGCGGAATCCGCAGCCGTACGCACCGCCCTTCACGCGAATCTCGTTCCACAGGTAGTCGTAGGAGAGCGCGTTGGCGGCAACGGCCCAAGCGCCTGTCACGTCAATGCCCAAGCGACGCGGATCGCACGCACGCGCGGCAAAGCAGATGTCGCTGGGGATCACGAAAGCCTCGTGGCGGTCGCACGGCGTCGGCACCACGAGCGCGTCGCGGCCGGCATCGGCGCCGTCGCCAGCGCCCAGCCCCAGGTCGCCCGCGGCGGCCCAGTACGCATCGAAGTCCTCATCGCTGCCGGTAAAGCTCGCCAGGCAGCCATCGGCCACAAAGATGCGGCCTGCCAGCTCGGCAAGCTTGGTACGCAGCCCGTCCACGCGCTCGTCAAAGTGCTCGAGCAAATCGCGCAGGAACAGGTAGAAGTCTACGCCCGAGAGCTGCTCACGCACCACGGCCGAAGGCGAGCTGTAGCTCATCGCGCGACCGAGCGCCGCCGAGTGGCCGTTGTTGATAAAGCCCTGCTCAAGTCCAATGCGAATCTGCGTGAGCACGTCTCGCACGCGGTCGGCGTCGGCGTCTGCCAAAAGCGTGCTCGACCACACCTCGCGCGGTAGGCTTGCCAGCGCATCGATTTTCTCGGACAGGGCGCCGGCACTCACCAGCAGGTAGGGGCGCACGCCGTCCACGTCGGGTTGGGTCATGACCTCGGTCGTAAAGCTCAAAAAGCCCAGCTTGCCGGCGAGCAAGTTGTCGAGCTCCTCGGCCGAGTGCTCGCTCGTGGGTAGCTGTTTGAGCAGGCGGCAGAGCAGCGTCACATGGGGCAGGTCCTCAAACGCGACGCGGCTCAGGTCGAAATACTGCATGGCGTAGGCCAGGCGGTTGGTGGGGATGCCGTGGCGCAGGCAGGGGATGGGCGCAGTGGTGTCCACGACCAGCGGCGGCTCGGGGCGCGCCTCGCCAATGTCGGACACGCGCAGGCGCGGCAGCGTGGCCTTGTCCTCGGGCGTGTCTTCTGCCTCCTGCGCGGCACGCAGCGCGGCCGTGCGCTCGACCACGTCGGCCAGCTCGGCATCGGTCATGGCATCGCGCTTGGCTGCCAGCTCGGCGGCCTCGGCACCCTCCGAACCCTCGGCGGCGTCCACCGGCACCAGCTCGACCAACGCCATGTGATCGTTCTGCAGCACCAGCTCGCGCAGCAGGTCCTCAAAGTAGCTGCCGTCCAGGTCGCCGCGCAGCTCCTCGTACACCGGGCCGTACTTGAGCGCCAGCGTCGCGGCGTCGTCATCGTAGAGCCACGTGCTCAGCGCGTCGCACGCAATGGCCACGCCGTCGGCGATACCGTAGTCGCGCTGGCGCAGGTCGTATTCGTTGCTGCTGATGATGGCTTCCAGGCGCTCGCGCGGAACGCCATGCTCGCATAGGTCGCGGCAGGCGTCCTGGAACACGCGGCGCAGCTCGCGCGCCACGCCGGGCTGCGCGTTTTGCAGCATGATGAGCTCGTAGGGCTGCAGGCTCTCGGCCGCGGTGTAGCTCACCACGTTGCCGCCCAGGCCGGCGGCCAGAATGGCCTTCTTAACCGGCGCTTCGTTGGAGCCCAGCAGCGCCTCGAACAGGATATCCGCCGCGATCGTGCGCTTGCGGTCGAGGGCGCTGCCCAGTACAAGACCCAGGCCCACCAAGGCGTTCTCGGGCGTGGTGGCCATCTCGATGCGCTTGTACTCGCAGGTCACGGGCGACTGCACGTCCAGCGGATTGGGCGCCAGCGTGGACGGGCCCTCGCCGGCGGCAACGGCAGCGTCCATGCGGCGGCTCGCGGCACTCGGCTGCGACAGATAACGCTCGTCCAAAAAGGCCAGTGCGCGGTCCACATCTAGGTCGCCGTAGAGCGTTATATAAGAGTTGGAAGGATTGTAGTGGCGCGCGTGCGTGTCCAGGAACTGCTCGTAGGTGAGCGCGGGAATCGCGCGCGGGTCGCCACCGCTCTCGTGTGCATAGGCGGTGTCGGGATAGAGCGCGGCGTTGACGGCATCGTCCAGCACACTCATGGGGTCGGACAGCGCACCCTTCATCTCGTTGAACACCACGCCGTTATAGCGCAGCGTGCCCTCGCGCAGGCTCGCGGAGCTGCTGTCGACCTCGGCGTCCTCCGGCAGGTCCAGCTCGTAGTGCCAGCCTTCCTGCTCAAAAATGGTGGGCTTGGTATAGATGGCCGGGTTGAACACCGCGTCCAGATACACGTCCATCAGGTTGTACAGATCCTGCTCGTTGGTGGTGGCAACGGGGTAGATGGTCTTGTCGGGGTAGGTCATGGCGTTGAGGAACGTCTGCATGGAGCTCTTGATCAGGTCCACGAACGGCTCCTTGACGGGAAACTTGGCCGATCCGCACAGCACCGAGTGCTCAAGAATATGGAACACGCCGGTGGAATCGGCCGGCGGCGTCTTAAAGCCAATGGCAAAGGCCTTGTTCTCGTCGTCGCACGCCAGGTACAGCAGGCGAGCGCCCGAGGCAGTGTGTCGCAGCACGTAAGCGTCCGAGTCGAGCTCGGGCACGGTCTCGCGGCGCTCGACGGCAAAGCCGTGGCAGGTAGTGCCGGGCACCAGCAGTGCAGCGGCTGCGGCGCGCGGGTCGGTTGAGGTGGTGGGCATATGCAGTCTCCTTTGACGCCCCAGCGGGGGCGAATCGAGTCGAATCCCCGAGAGTATACCCATATGGGGCCGCGGCTCTGCGGCGAACTGAAGACGATGTGGGTGGACTAGCCTAGCTAGGTTGATAACGAATGCCGCGGGTAGCCGCTGCACCCCGCTAAAGTGAAATAACACCCCGTTTACCGAATCATTTGAGGGTGCGGACGATTTCTTGGACCGCGCCTAGGCGTATCCAAGCTTCCTGCGGTACTCCGTCGGGCTCAGCCACCCGAGGGACTTCTTGATGCGCCCATCCCGATAGTACACGAGGTAGGCCTCGAGCCTCCCCATGAACTCCTCGGCCGTCACGCCCTCCCAGTCCCTGTAGCGGAAGAACTCGTTCTTGAGGCGCCCGAAGAAGCCCTCGCAGGCCGAGTTGTCCGGGCTGCAGCCCTTCGCGGACATGCTCCTGACCAGGCCGTTCTCCTCGCAGATCCCGATCCACTCCGGCCAGCGGTAGTGGCCGCCCCGGTCCGAGTGGATCGTCGTGAGCGCCCCCGCCGGCCTCGCCGCGCAGGCCTTGAGCAGGCTCGAGTTCGCGAGGCGCTTGTCGGGGTGCAGCCCGATCGACCAGGCGACGGGCATCCCGTCGAAGCAGTCGATGACCGGGCTCAGGTAGACCTTCTCGCCGCCCGGGAGCCTGAACTCGGTGATGTCGGTGAGCCACAGCCTGTTGGGCTCGTCGGCGTGGAAATTCCTGTTCACGAGGTTCTCCGGCGCCTTGGAGACTTCGCCGGCGTAGGAGCTGTAGCCCCGGGCGCGCCTCTTGTTGTAGACGACCTCGAGGCCCTCCTCGCGCATCACGCGGGCCACGCGCTTCTCGCTGGCGCGGACGCCCTCGCGGCGCAGGCGCGCCCAGACGGTGCGGTACCCCCAGCACCCCGAGCCCTCGCGGAAGATGCGCACCACGCGGTCGCGTATGTCGGCGTCGCGGTCGCGCGGCGCGGCGACGCGGGGCCTCCAGGACTCATAGGAGCTCTTCGATATCCTCAAGAAACCTGTGATCGAGCGGAGGGGCAGGGCGGTCGCCAGCCTCAATCTCTCGCCGAGCTCGCACTTGCTCCTGTTCGAGATCGAAGCCGGGTCCCACCCTTCCGCTTTTAGGTCGGCCAACACCGCCCTGAGCAGCAGGTTCTCTATCTGATCCTCGTTGAGCCCGGCGAGCGGGCCGGTCGCGGGCGGGGCGTAGATCGACTTGTCGGGGCCCAAGCTGGCCTCCTTCCGTGGCGGTTTCCTCGCCACGATTCTACAGCCCCCGCCGGTGTAGCTGCGCGGGAGGTGCCCCGTCGCCCACTTCTTGGCCGCGCTCACCGTGACCCCCGCGAACTCCGCGGCGGCGGTGGGCCCCATGCCGTCCTCCGTCGCCAGGAGGAAGAGCTCGACCTTCTCCCTGCTGTACATGCGAACCTCCAGTTGGAGTGGGAAGGATAAACTGGACTTTCTTTTAAGGAT